>NZ_MCZK01000035.1 GCF_002875945.1 Vibrio lentus | reverse complement strand
AAATTCACTATGCCACTTCACCTCCAGAGCTTTCTTTTCGAACTCACTAAAGTCATAGAGTGTCTCTTCAGTGAATTCCCGAGACTCAGACCAGTGGACAAGTACCGTGAGTGGTTTGATTTTTTTTGCCTCTGGCATAAATGATGAGTCTGATTTGTTTGTTGATGGCATGAGTGTTTCCTTTTTACGAATAAAATAAAAAGGACCACCTTGATAACAAGATGGCCTATAGATGGTGGGTGAACGTGTTTTTGGGGGCGTTAAGCTATTACGGATTAGATAGAATGCTTCTTTACAGCGTGATAGGGCGGCTCTGAGCCATTTATCCAGCACTTGCCTTGGTAGCCATTGATGAGCTGCTGAAAGAGCCACATCTCAAAAGCAGACTTGGGTTTTATTGAGACATCAAAGCCATCGTCATCAAATCGTTGCCGTTCTTTCCAAGTTGCATCTAAATCACTTAGTTGCGTTTTTAACTCATCTAGTTGGGTTTGTTTCGAGGTATCTAATGGTGCTTTAAGCCATACCTCTAGGGTGTGACAATACGGCATCACGCCATAGTCTTTAGCGTGATTCAGTGTGTTACGTAATGCACGTATCCAACCTTCTGCTTTGGTGTCTCGACCATTGAATTTGACATCTCCTGATTCAGCGGCTGCTGACCAGTCACAACCGTATTTCACGAGTAGTTGGTTGAATGTGTTTACACCACAGAACTGCCAGCTACGTGCTCGTTTGTTTGTCTCGGTGTCAAAGAGATTGCTAGAGCCAATGAGCATGTGGAGCATGAGTAGGTCATCTTCACGTAGCCTAAGTCTGTAACGTTCATACAGGGCTTGTTTGAGTTCGTCGGTACTTCGGGTGTCGGTATGGTTTAGGTGTTCTCTAAAGAAGGTACAGGCTTGCTGAATAACGTCTTCTTTTGGTACACGCAGTGCCAGCTGTTCATAGACAATGTCATAGGACATAAGGTATTTCTCCTTTGAAAGAGTAAGGTAGTAAAATCATGGTGATACTAGAAGCTAGGGGAGAGTGGCGGTGGTTATCAATTGCGCTTTGGTATTAGGGGCTACGCAGCTTGATTGGGTTGTAGATTCCTTTGGCTAAATTAGCGATAAATTTGGATTCCCATAGTGTGTATAGCTTGTCGGTGTTGGGGGCAGTCATATTCTTAAAACCGGAGTGTCGAGTGAAGACTGTGGCATGAGTGAAATCAAACTCAATGTCTCGCTCAAGTGTCGGGTAAGGGTATCCATTGAAGCTGAGGTCAGTGATGCAAAGGATTGTGTACTTGTTGTTAATGTCTTTCTTCAGCGCAATATCAATAGGGTGGTAGCCTCCATGTTCAGCGGAGTAGTGCTTGTTACTGAAATGGATGATGTGACGCCCCTCTGCGAGTCCTGTGTGTTTGTTTAGAACGTTGTTTAATGTATCCAGAAGAGCCTGAGAGATAGGCAAAGCTGTTTTGTTGAATGAAGTTGTGGGTAAGGGGGATCTGTGCATAAGTAGTTCCTGTTCTATCAATGGGGTTATGCATAGTGATGAAATATATTTGAAAAGATTTAGATTTTAGGTGCAGGGAGGGAAGGACGAATTGATGGAGGCTATCTAGTCACCATTATTCGCTAATCAAAGGAGTGATAATAAGTAAAAGCCTAATAATACTGCTGGTGAAGTGGGAGCGTAAGCTCTTTTTTATCATGTGATTATTGCGTTGAACATGCTTTTTAGATAATTTATATAAATTAGCTAAAAGTATGTAACCGTATGCAAATCAAAGGCACAATAACATGACCGAGCAAGCCATTTTCAACAGCATCAAGCAAGCCTTAAATGATGCCCCTCGTAATCAATACACCGCAGAAATGCACCTGCAAATGATCAAGTATGCTGATGATCTGAAAAGCATCACAGCTAAAGAGTTCTGCGAAGGCGTGGGCTTAAAAGGTAGCTTCGGTACTGAATTCTCAAAAATGCGCAACCTAACCACTCGCTTAAAAGCGGCTGGCTTAAACACAACACAATTGTAACTGCCCAACTCTCATCAAGGTTTTCAAAAACAATGGCCATTAAAAAAACAGAACTCTATTCATCCCTTTGGGCAAGCTGTGACGAACTGCGTGGTGGTATGGATGCCAGCCAATACAAAGATTACGTACTGACAATGTTGTTCATGAAGTACGTATCAGACAAATACAAAGGTGACCCTTACGGCATGATGGTGGTGCCAACAGGTGCTAGCTTCGATGATCTGATTACGCTTAAAAATGATAAAGAAATTGGCGACAAAATTAACAAAATCATTGCGGCCCTTGCCGAAGAAAACGACTTAAAAGGCGTGATAGACGTAGCTGACTTTAACGACGAAGACAAACTTGGCAAAGGCAAAGAGATGGTTGACCGTCTAACTAAGCTGGTGGGTATTTTCCAAGGCTTAGACTTGTCAGATAACCGCGCTGATGGTGATGATCTACTAGGTGATGCTTACGAATATCTAATGCGTCACTTTGCGACAGAATCGGGTAAATCTAAGGGCCAGTTCTATACGCCTTCAGAAGTATCTCAAATTCTAGCTAAAGTAGTAGGCATTACTAAGGACACCCCACAAGATGCGACAGTGTATGACCCTACTTGTGGTTCAGGCTCGCTACTATTAAAAGCCAGTGACGAAGCACCACGCGGCTTATCTATCTTTGGTCAAGAGATGGATAACGCCACCAGCGCATTGGCACGCATGAACATGATTTTGCATAACAATGCGACGGCTAAAATCTGGAAAGGTAACACCCTTGCTGATCCGCAGTGGAAAGACGCCGCAGACAAGTTGAAAACATTCGACTTCTCCGTTGCTAACCCTCCGTTTTCTAATAAAAACTGGACCAGTGGCCTAAACCCAAAAGACGATCTCTTTAAGCGTTTTGTTTGGGGTACTCCACCAGAAAAAAATGGCGATTACACTTTCTTGCTGCATATCCTTACCAGCCTAAAAAGCACTGGTAAAGGTGCGGTGATCTTGCCGCATGGGGTGTTATTCCGTGGTAATGCTGAATCTGATATTCGTGAAAACCTAATTAAGCAAGGTTACATAAAAGGCATTATTGGTTTACCTGCTAACCTGTTCTACGGTACTGGCATTCCAGCTTGTATTATTGTTATCGATAAAGAGCATGCTCAAAAAGCGGTCGCAGATCCAAAGGGGACAATGCAAGGCCGCTCAATCTTTATGATTGATGCAAGTAAGGGCTTCATTAAGGATGGCAATAAAAACCGTCTGCGTAGTCAAGACATTCACAAAATCGTAGATGTGTTTAATAAGGGGTTAGTGCTAGAGCGTTTTAGCCGCTTAGTTAGCGTTGATGAAATCGCTAAAAATGACTACAACCTTAATATCCCCCGTTATATCGACTCAAGTGAGCCAGAAGATCTACATGATTTAAGTGCTCACCTACAGGGCGGTATCCCAAATAAAGATATCGATGCCCTTGAGCATTTCTGGCAAGTGTTCCCAAATATTCGAGCCACTTTGTTCGGTGAGAAACAAGGTCAAGCAGCGCGTGAAGGTTATAGCCACGGTCTAGTGGAAGCGAGCAAGGTAAAAAGCAGTATTCTTGCTCATCAAGAATTTAAAGACTTCGCTAACCGTAGCTTGTCGCCTTTTACTGCATGGTCTAAGCAGGTACAGCTTAGCGAGATAAAGCAAGGTGACAGCCCTAAAGAGCTTATCCATGAGATTTCAGAGCAACTACTAACCGCTTACGCCAACAGTGAACTGCTGAGTAAATACGATATTTACCAAATCCTCATGGATTACTGGGCCTATACCTTGCAAGATGATGTGTATGTGCTGGTACAAGATGATTGGCAAGCGGGTAAAGTACTGCGTGAACTGGTGGTCGTTAAAGGCGAGAAACTAAAAGAAACACCAGATCTCATCATTGCTAAGAAGAAATACAAGGCTGAACTTATCCCGCCAAGCTTAATTGTGACTCGTTACTTTGCCGATAAGCAAGCAGCGATTGACGAACTACAAGCCAAGCAAGATGCTGCTACCCAAGCGCTTGAAAGTTACCTAGAGGAACAAGGAGCAGAAGACGGTTTATTGGTTGAGGCTATTAATGACAAAGACAAAATCACCAAAGCTAGCGTAGCTGCAAGAACCAAGCTCGTAACCGATAGTGAAGAGCTGGCTGCCCTTAAGCAAGCGACTAAACTGTTTAATGCCGATGCTGCCGCTAAGAAGGCGGTAAAAACTGCGCAAGAAGCCTTAGATTTAGCTGTCTTCAACCAATACCCGAGACTGAGCATTGATGAAGTGAAAGTTCTTATCGTTGAAGATAAGTGGCACGCCATCCTACAAACTAATATTGTTGCTGAGATTGAGCGTGTAACCCAGCAAATGGCCAGTCGTGTCAAACAGTTGGAAGAGCGTTACAGCGCACCACTGCCAACACTCACTCAATCTGTGGATGGTTTGAGTGACAAAGTAGCAGGCCACCTGAAAGCAATGGGTTTGGAGTGGACACTATGAGTCAAGTCACAAGCCAAGTAGTACCTGATGGATATAAGCAAACTGAAGTTGGGATTATTCCTAATGATTGGGCTTCCCTAACTCTTGATGATGTATGTTGTTTTGTAGGCGGATCGCAACCTGAAAAGAGTACTTTTAGTTACAAGCAGCAGCCCGGCTATATTAGACTTATTCAAATTCGAGACTACAAATCAGATAAAAATACTGTCTATATTCCAGAAAAGTTAGCTCGTAAAAAATGTGATGAAAATGACATCATGATAGGCAGATATGGTCCGCCTATATTTCAAATTCTAAGGGGTATTGAAGGTGCCTACAATGTAGCCTTAATCAAGGCGATACCAGCAAGCTGTATTAATAGGGAGTTTCTTTATTACATTTTAAAAGATGAGCAACTTTTCGAGTTGATGGACACGTTGTCACAACGTTCATCTGGTCAGACGGGAGTTGATTTACCTGCATTAAAAGCATACCCGATAGGCTTACCATCAGAAAAAGAACAAACCGCTATTGCCACTGCTTTATCTGACGTCGATGCATTATTCGATGAGTTAGCAAAACTCATTGCTAAAAAACAAGCGATTAAAACCGCTACCATGCAGCAACTACTGACTGGTAAGACTCGTTTACCGCAGTTTTCAATTTACGCTGATGGCGACAAGCAAGGGCAAATCAAAGGTACTAAACCAAGCGAGCTAGGTGAAATTCCAGAGGATTGGGATGTTGTTGATTTTGGTGAATTATTCGAGCCAACAATTCTCAGAAAAAAACTTAAGACTATTGATTTAACAACATTTGTTGGAATGCAAGATGTGAGTGAAAGCGCTCAACTAAAAATGCAAACTCAGATACCCTTCGGTGATGTTAAATCAGGATTTACTTATTTTGAAAAAGGGGATGTTCTTGTTGCAAAAATTACCCCTTGTTTTGAAAATGGTAAAGGTGCTCAAACGCATTCTCTAGGAACAGAAATTGGCTTTGGCAGCACGGAGTTTCACGTATTGAGATCTAGACGTTCGGCTGACTCCGACTTTATTTATTTCTGGACTACAAGGGAAAGCCTACGAAAAGAGCTTGAAGGTGAAATGGTTGGTAGTGCAGGACATCGCAGAGTTCCTTTATCTGCAATTCAAAATTACAAAATTCAATGCCCTCCCACAAAACAAGAACAAACCACTATTGCTACCATCCTGTCCGATATGGACGAGGAAATTCAGGCATTACAACAGCGCCTAACTAAAACTCGCCAAATCAAACAAGGTATGATGCAAGAACTGCTCACGGGTAAGACAAGATTAATTCAAGGAGAAGTAGATGACTGATTATCAAGAAACCGAGCTCGATGAAGAATTGATTGCTCCAGTTACGGAAGAGGAAGAGCCGGAACTACTTGATGAGGTGATGCGCCCGTTTAACCCGACAGATATTGATATCGTCGCTGAGCCAAAGTCATTGGATACCTTGATTAAGCGAATTGATCACAATGAAATCGATATGAATACTGATTTTCAGCGTCATGCAGAGTTGTGGGATAACCGCAAGATGAGCCGTTTAATCGAATCCATTTTGATTCGGTTCCCATTACCGGCTTTCTATTTTGATGCATCCGATGAAAATAATTGGCTGATTGTTGACGGCTTGCAGCGGTTATCTACTATTCGCAAATTTGTATTAGATAAAAAGCTTCGCCTCAATGGGTTGGAGTTCTTAACTGATCTCAATGGCAAAACGTTCGATAAGCTACATCGCCAATATCAGCGCCGTATTGAAGAATGCCCTGTTACTGTGTACATGATTAAACCGGGCACGCCTGAGGATGTTAAATATTCGGTGTTTCGCCGTATCAATACGGGTGGTTTAACGCTCAATAATCAGGAGATTCGTAATGCGCTCGCTAAGCCACGAGACAGAGAACTGCTCGAAAAATTAGCCAGTTCAGAATGCTCAAAAGCCATGCTAGGTGACCTTTCTAAGCGTATGAAGGATCAGGAGCTAGTATTGCGATTCTGGGCATTTTATCGCTTTGATTATTTAGACCCTAAAAACAAAAAAGAAATTGCTTCATTTTTAGATAAAGCCATGGAGGACATCAAGAAAGGCGATGATGCATGCCGCGCAGAGTTTAAAACTAAATATTCAACCGCGATTGAACGCTGTCACCAACTTTTGGGAGAAAAGGGATTTGAAAAAAACCCTAAATCAAGAAGACGGTCAAAAAATGCCACTCTTTTTGAAGTTTGGATGATTATGTTGGCGAAATTAACTGAAATCGAATTTAGCCTCTTAGCTAGTAGGCAATTTGAGTTTCAAGAAAAAGCACGAGCTTTATTAGAAGATGCTGAGTTTATTAATGCTATTAGCTACTCTACTCAGCGCAAAGAGCATGTCGAAATACGCTATGAAAAAGTCAATGCGTTGATTAGGAAGGTGTTGAATGATTGAGTTCATTAATATTCAGAATTTTAAAACTTTGTTGAATGCCAGCTTTCCACTAAGGAACCTGAATTTGTTCTCAGGCCTTAATGGCATGGGCAAATCGACTCTAGTACAGAGCTTATTGCTTCTCAGGCAGTCTTACGAACGAAATACCATTAAAACTAAGGGGCTTCTTCTGAATGGCGATTACGTCAATATCGGCACCGGGAAAGACGCTCTTTCCAGTTTTAGTGAGGAAGAAGAGATTATTTTCACCGTGAAGTGGAGCGAGAAAGAACAACCCACACGGATTGAATTCGACTATCAACACGACACGGATCTTTTGCCGCTGCGCAAATCAGGTATTGATGGAGATGCTGAGTCTTTGAGTTTATTCAACTCTAATTTTCAGTATTTATGTGCCGATAGATTAAGCCCACAAAGTCATCACCAATTGTCTGAGTTTCATATTCGTGATTTGAAATCGCTTGGCCATCATGGTGAGTTTGCAGTTCATTTTATCGCGGTCAATGGCGCTAAAGAGCTGGGAGTTGAAGCTTTACGCCATCCCAAAGCTATTTCAGGAACCTTGCTTGCCAATATTGAAGCGTGGATGTCGGATATTACGCCCGGTTTAAAAATCAAAGCAGTGGCGCAACCTCAGTTTAACTCGGCGAGCTTAAGTTACTCTTTCAACCAAGGTAAAGAAACGACCGAAGAGTTTAAACCGCAGAATGTCGGCTTTGGCTTGAGTTATGTGTTACCTGTTGTGACCAGTATTTTAAGTGCGGCAAAAGGTGATTTGCTGATTATTGAAAACCCTGAGTCACACTTGCACCCCGCTGGACAATCATTGATGGGTAAACTGTGTGCCATCGCAGCAAATAATGGTGTGCAATTAATTGTAGAATCCCATTCCGATCACTTCCTCAACGGTATGCGTGTTGCTGTTAAGCAGAAAGTGATTGCTGCTGATGATGTAAAAGTCTTTTTCTTACAGCGAGATGTTCATAATCCCATTCATGCCTCAGAAGTTATGTATCCCAATATTGATGATGAAGGTCGAATTGACTGCTGGCCTGAAGGTTTCTTTGACCAATGGGATAAGGAACTGGATCAGCTGTTATGAGCAATGGAATTGTGCTGAATCATCACTCTCTGCCGTTTGCCAGCAAAGAGGATGCAGATAAAGGATTATTGGCTTTTTTTACAATGCTTAAAGTTTGCCGAACTGCTGGGCTGAAAATTTTGTTGGTCGATGAAGATCAAGATAAGTCGCTAATGGGACTAGAACTGGTGGATGGATACTTTGTACGCAATTGGTTTGCCTCGGCAAGCAAGATTGAGGAGCTTACGGATTGGTGCCGCTTTCTTAAATCCCTTGAAACGAAACAGCCACTTTTTGAAACCGTGGATCTTGAAAGTATTAGTGATACGGTGGAAGTTGGGTTACCTAGAGAGGATTCAGGCAAGTCTGTGCTATTAGCCGCGTTTTATTTTGAAACGTTCCTTGCTAGTTTCACGGCTCTGGCCGCTTGGGCAAATGGTCACATTAAAGTCTGGATTTTCGATCTAGAAGCGACACCAGATCAAAGAGAAGAAATACTTTTAAATCTGAGTGGTTCTGCGAGTTTAGAAGCGCATGGTGATGAATTAAAACAGCGTCGTAATGCGCTGTTAAATACCGCTAAGGATATTTGGCTGAAAAGAAAGGAATTGTTTCCTCATATCACTTTGTTGTCAAATCAAATAGGTACAAGTTTGCAAGGTTGGTCTGCTAGAACGGATGTATTATTCAAGGCGCGTGATGCGCTAAATGTGCTGGAGTCGTTTGGTGAGAAATGGCTTGCTGGTGAGTATGTTGAGTACCGCCATGAGTATTTAAGAGACGTGGGCTTGGCAGCTGAAGTCAGTGGTGAATCTAACAGCGTAAATGGTGATCCCAAAAAGAAGAAAGAGCGCATGTTTTGGTTAGATGATGGGCGGCAGGTCTATTGCGAGAATCATGTAAAACTACCTGATGGATACCGTCTGCATTTTTATGCTGACTCAGCAAGTAAGCGGATATATGTGGCGTATTTAGGGCCGCATCTAACTTTATGAATTTAAGGAAACTCAATGAGCAACTTAGCTATAACTCTGTATGGCACAGCCTAGCGCGATTGGAGTTAGCTATGTTCGTTGATATGACGCCACAACAGTTAGAAACTCAAAATAGCGCTACGGTGAGTCGAGTGATTAAAGATGCAGTAAGTAGCAGATTGGTTAAGCCATATGATCCCGAAGCCGGAGCAAAAGCGATGCGCTATGTACCGCATTGGAGCTAATTTGCTTGATCGTTGTTTGATAAAATAACAATAACTTATCGGTCAATTGCTTTATTCTTGCTCAAGTGGTTGATTTATATTGTTGTAATTTACTTGATCGTTGCTTGATAGCTATTTGCTAGAAAGGGTTTGATAGAAAGGAATGAATGGATGAGTACTGTCGGCCAAAAAGAGCGTGCAACCCAAGATCGCGTGGTTCGATTTTTTCGGGACCAGTTAAAGTATGACTACCTAGGTAACTGGGAGTACCGCGAAAATAATCGCAACGTTGAAACTAATCTACTAAGCAGTTGGTTAAAAAAGCGTGAAGTACCTGAAGCATTGATTGCACGTACTTTACGTAAGTTGGATATGGCCGCAGCACTGGGTGAAGGTAAAAAGCTTTACGACGCCAATAAAGAAGTCTATCGGTTACTCCGTTATGGCGTAAAAGAGAAAGAAGGTGCTGGTGAGTTAAACCAGACCGTATGGCTAATTGACTGGGAAAACATCGAAGCGAATGACTTTGCCATAGCAGAAGAGGTGACCGTAAAAGGCGAACATAAAAAGCGGCCTGACATTGTACTGTATGTAAATGGTATTGCCTTGGGGGTTATTGAGCTTAAGCGTTCGTCTGTATCCGTGAGTGAAGGCATTCGTCAAAACCTCGACAACCAGAAAAAAGCCTTCATTCGTAACTTCTTTACCAGCATGCAGCTAGTCATGGCGGGTAACGATACCCAAGGCATTCGTTATGGCACCATCGAAACCACAGAGAAATACTATCTAGAGTGGAAAGAACCAAGTAGTGATACCGCTCTACCACAGGCTGGTATTACGGCTGATACCATCTTAGATACTCATCTAGCACAACTGTGTGACAAGAAGCGCTTCTTACAGCTAATTCATGATTTTATTGTGTTTGATGCTGGTGTTAAAAAGACTTGTCGCCATAATCAGTTTTTCGGAATTCAAGCCGCTAAAAAGCATGTGAACTCCCACTCAGCTAACAAACAAGGTGGGATTATTTGGCATACCCAAGGTTCAGGAAAAAGCTTAACCATGGTGTGGTTGGCTAAATGGATTAGAGAGAACGTGAGTGACTCAAGGGTACTCATTATTACTGACCGCACTGAGCTTGATGAACAGATTGAGACGGTATTCTTTGGCGTTGATGAAGAAATCTATCGTACTAAAAGTGGCCGTGATCTCATTGCCACCTTAGGTGAGCCGAATCTATGGCTGTTGTGTTCGTTAGTACATAAATTTGGTCGTAATGGTGAAGACGATAACGAAGAAAGTGAAGTAGCTACGGCTGAATATATTGAATCGTTATCTAGTAGTGTGATGAGTAACTTTACCGCTCAAGGTAAGTTGTTTGTGTTTGTTGATGAATGCCACAGAACCCAGTCAGGCAAGCTGCATAGTGCGATGAAAACCATTTTACCTGATGCGATGTTTATTGGTTTTACGGGGACACCACTGATGAAGAAGGACAAGAAAAAGTCTTTAGAGGTGTTTGGTCCTTATATTCATACCTATAAATTCAATGAAGCGGTAGAAGATGGTGTGGTACTCGATCTACGCTATGAAGCGCGTGATATTGATCAGTATTTAACTTCACAGAAAAAGGTCGACCAATGGTTCGAAGCGAAGACTAAAGGTATTTCTAATCTCGCGAGAATGCAGCTTAAGCAGAAGTGGGGGACTATGCAAAAGGTGCTGTCGAGTAAATCTCGCTTAGAGCAGATTGTTAGCGATATCTTGATGGATATGGAGTTAAAACCAAGACTAATGGATGGTCGAGGTAATGCAATGCTGGTGTGTGCCAGTGTGCATCAAGCTTGTGTTGTATATGACTTATTTAGCAAAACTGATTTAGCGGGTAAGTGTGCCATTGTTACCAGCTATCAGCCAGTAGCGGGCTCGATTAAAGGTGAAGAGTCGGGAGAAGGCTTAACCGAGAAACTATTTAAGTACGACACCTACCGGAAAATGTTGGCAGATTATTTTGAACAAAGTGAAGATGATGCAGCAAAACGTGTAGAAGAGTTTGAAAAATTGGTGAAGAACCGATTCATCAAAGAGCCCGGACAAATGCGTTTGCTTATAGTTGTAGATAAGCTGCTAACTGGTTTTGATGCGCCTTCAGCGACCTACCTTTACATTGACAAAAGCATGGCTGATCACAACCTGTTCCAAGCTATTTGCCGTGTAAACCGTCTTGATGGTGAAGATAAAGAATACGGCTATATTATCGATTATAAAGATTTATTCCGTTCTTTGGATAAAGCGATTAAAGACTACACCGCAGAAGCGTTTGATGGTTACGACCAAGATGATGTTGCAGGTCTGCTTAAAGATCGTCTAGTGCAGTCTCGTGAAGATTTAGACAATGCGTTAGAAATGGTTCGTGCCTTGTGTGAACCTGTAAAAGCGCCACGTGATACAAAAGATTTTATCCATTACTTTTGTGGAAAGTCGGGTGTTGAACCCACTGATATCGATGAGCGATCAGAAAAAGAAGCACTCCGTTTAACCTTGTATCAAGCAGTTGCTAAGCTTTTAAGGGCATACGCCAACTTGGCTAATGAGATGGAGCAAGCTGGTTATTCACCTACTGAGGCCAACAGTATCCGACAAGAAGTTATCTACTTTGAGAAGGTACGTGACGAGGTTAAGTTAGCCAGTGGTGACTTGCTGGAAATGAAGCGCTTTGAACCTGCTATGCGCCATCTTCTGGATATGTACATTCGTGCTGATGATAGTGAATTACTCATGGACTTTGAGGAATTAGGCCTCATTGATTTAGTGGTGAATAACAACGGTGAAGGGTTAGATTCATTACCTAAAGACCTACGCGAGAATGAAGAAGCGATGGCTGAGGCTATTGAGAACAATGTGCGTAAAACGATTGTGGATGAAAACCCAATTAACCCGAAATATTACGATCAAATGTCGTCATTGTTAGATGAGATTATTAGACAGCGCCGCGAAAAAGCGCTGAACTATCAAGAATACCTTGAGCAGATCAGAGAGCTGGCTAAAAAAGTGGTAAACCCTAGCGGTAATCGTAGCGCAAGTTATCCTGATTCTGTTGATACAGCAGCTAAGCAATCACTGTATGACAACTTGGGTAATGATGAAGTGCTGACAGCCAAAATTGATACGGCTGTACGTTACACAAAAAAAGCTGATTGGTTAGGTGACCGCTTTAAAGAGCGTGAAATAGCTAACGCTATTCGCGAAGAAACCAAAGGCTATGACGTTGATATTGTGGAAGTGATGGAGCGAGTTAAAGCGCAGAAGGAATATCATTAATGTCGGTAACAGGCAGTGAAGATATTCTTATTGGCGGTATAGAGGTTCAAGTCAATCGTAAGGCGATTAAAAACTTACACCTAAGTGTATTGCCTCCCCAAGGGCGTGTACGTTTGTCAGTACCACATGGTACTGGTGATCAAGCAATCCGTTTGGCCATTATTAATAAATTAGCTTGGATAAAGCAGCAGCAGGCAGACTTTGCTGCTCAGCCTCGCCAATCAAGTCGAGAAATGGTGAGCGGTGAAAGTCATTACCTTTGGGGTAAACGCTATCGACTTAGCATTGTTGATACCTTGGGTAAGCATACCGTGACAGAAAAAGGCGTAACTAAATTAGAGTTAGCAGTTACAAAAAACACCAGTGTTGATAATCGTCTAAAGTTGCTTAATGTTTTTTATCGCAAGCGAATGCAAGAATCTATCGCTAAGTTGCTCCCTCATTGGCAAACGAAGCTAGGTGTTGAATCAAATGATATCGGCATTAAGAAGATGAAGACCAAGTGGGGAAGCTGCAACATACAAGCAAAAAGGTTGTGGCTTAACCTAGAGCTAGCTAAAAAGCCACCAGAGTGTATGGAGTACATATTGGTGCATGAGCTAGTCCACTTGATTGAACGCCACCATAACGAGCGCTTCAGAGCCATTATGGATAAAAATATGCCCGACTGGCGTGAGCGCAGAAACTTACTTAATAGCTTGCCTTTGGCTTATGAGGATTGGAGCTATTAGTAGCAGAGTTCAGGTCAGAGTTCGTTGTTCGGTCTTAGTGCTAGTACTAGGAGTTACTATGATCACTTATCAGACAGGTAATATTTTGTATGTTCAGCTGTCATCAATACAGCAAATACGGTAGGCGTGATGGGGAAAGGTTTAGCTCTGTAATTTAAAAAAGCACTTCCTGATAACTTTAAAGTTTATAAGAGCGCATGTGATGATAAATCTCTCGTAATAGGGCAAGTATTATTCGTACCTCTAAACTCAATCAATACACCATTTGATGTGATTAATTTTCCAATCAAAGCTCATTGGAAAGGTAAATTGAAGTTTGGAATTATATAAATCAAGAAGGCTGCCCAAAGGCAGCCTCTTCTATATGCCCACTTAACTTTGTTTTTTTTCGGGCTTTAATCTGTAAGCAGAGGGCTCTTTATTAGTTCAGGATCTTGAGCATTCAAATCGTCCCCGTACCCAGAGCCGTACCCAGAGTGGTTTCTTGGATATTAAGTTTTGTAACTATCCCTTATTTAATGCGCTCTAAGAAGACTCCAGCCTCCATGTGGTGCGTATAAGGGAACTGGTCAAATAGAGCAAAACGAGTGATGTCGTGTGTTTCGCTTAGAATGTCTAGGTTCTCTTTCAATGTCTCAGGGTTACAAGAGATGTACATGATGCGCTCGTAGCCTTGCACCATCTTACAAGTATCAACATCCATGCCTGAACGTGGTGGATCAACAAAGATAGTGTTGCAGTTGTAGCTTTTCAGATCGATGTTTGCTTGTTGTAGGCGGCGGAATTCACGCTTACCTTCCATTGCTACGGTAAAATCTTCCGCAGACATACGAATGATCTGAACATTATCAATCTTGTTCGCCGCAATGTTGTATTGAGCAGACTCAACAGATGGCTTCGCTAGTTCAGTTGCTAGTACACGCTCAAAGTTTTGTGCCAGTGCTAATGAGAAGTTACCGTTACCACAGTAAAGTTCTAGCAAGTCACCTTTGCTGTCTTGGGTACAGTCGACAGCCCACTCAAGCATTTTCTCTGCTACTTTACCGTTTGGTTGAGTAAAGCTGTTCTCTACTTGTTGGTAGATGTAGCTGTCACCATTCACGTCTAGCTTTTCAATGACGTAGTCACGATCAAGGACGATTTTCATCTTACGCGCACGACCAATCAGGTTTAGGTTAAAACCTTCATCATTCAATTGCTGTTTCAGTGCTTTAGCATCTTGAATCCATTGCTCACCCAATTGACGGTGGTAAAGCAGTGATACCAAAATCTCACCACTCAACGTAGAAAGAAAATCTACTTGGAATAGCTTGTGGCGTAGTGAGTGGTTGTCTTTCATTGCATCTGTTAATAGAGGCATTAAGTCGTTGATAAGACGACTAGCCGCTGGGAACTGGTCTACACGGTATTTTTCTTTGGTCTCTTGATTGAACATGACGTAATACATATCGTCACCTTCATGCCACACGCGAAATTCAGCACGCATGCGGTAGTGTTGTTCTGGAGATTCATACACTTCCAACTCAGGCACATCGTATTGTGAGAACATCTCAGTAAGACGCTCAGTCTTTTCTGCTAGTTGTTCTTGGTAGCGTTGCGGGTTTACATCTAAATTCGCCATTGTTATGCCTTTTTGCTGTCGTGCTTTTAAATCAAGAGCGCAGATTTTATTCAATCACAGGCGCTTGTCCAGTGTTGAGAGCCATTCAATGTAAATCGAGCATGAAAACTATAGCTTATAACTATCTTAGACTAGACAAATGATTCATAGGTTAATACTATCTCCCGCAAGCTGGTGCCATTTGGATGTATAGATGGCTGAAGAGGGAATCTGGTGTGAATCCAGAACTGACGCGCAGCGGTAAAAGAGAACGAATATTCATAAGACACTGCAAATAGCTTTTTGTGGGAAGTCGAATATGAGGTAAACCATAAGGTTGTGCTCTTAAGTCCGAATACCTGCCAGTAGCTAAACTACACAATGTGGTTTGGTAGGAATTTACGCGATTTAGGATCACAACATGAACAAATCCCTTTTAGCGGTTGCTGTAGCATCGCTGCTTTCACCTATCTCCAATTTACACGCCCAAGAAGCATCTACTGACGAAACCATGGTGGTTACGGCTAACCGTTTTGAGCAGCCTTTAAGTGATGTTATTGCATCAACAACGGTTGTTTCTAAACAAGAAATCGAAGAAACCCAAGCTAAATCTCTAGTGGATGTATTGAAACGAGTACCTGGCGTTGAAGTTTCTCAAAGTGGCGGACGTGGACATAGCGCATCTGTTTTTATGCGCGGCTACAATAGTGATCAAGTATTGTTTCTAGTTGATGGTGTCCGTATTGACTCTGCTGCTGGCGGTATTAATTTTAATCATATCCCAGTAGGCATTATTGAGAGAGTTGAAGTGATTCGTGGTTCTGGCGGAGCTCTTTATGGTTCTGATGCTGTAGCGGGTGTAATTAATGTTATTACAGCCTCTGGTAGTTCAACTGAATCGACAATGATTTCCGTTGGAGCTGGTAGTGACGCTCAAAAGGAAGCTAACTTTTCAACGACCCGTAATTTGTCTAATGGCGGAACATTAAAGCTCGCTGGTGGTTTTGATGAGACTGAAGGTTACGATATCAAAGATCCTGCTACTGGACTTAATTATGGGTATGAAAGCCAAAATCTTTTTGTATCGTATTCTCAACCTATTAATGAGGCCTTTTCAGGTAGTGCTTCAGTTCGCTGGTTCGATAGTTTAACTGAGTACGATTCTGGTGGTAAGAACTATGGCTACTCTGAGAATCTGAGTGTTACAGCTGCTCTTGATTATAAAGGTGATAACTTAAGCTCGACTCTTAGGGCGAATCAACAAGCGATCGAGAACCTAGACTATTCACAAGCTCAGGGTAAAGATAATGCTGGTACTAAAAAGAAAATAGACCTAACGAACTTACAGTTCTTAAATCAGTATTACATCAACGAGAACGTTTCTGTTGGTGCTGGCGCAGATTGGCGTAGAGAAAAGCTTGATGATGATGCTTTGTCATATGGATCTCCTGATGCTTTAGCTGGTGAGTCTCGCGATACTACGGGTGTTTACGCTTCGTCTGAACTTAGATTCGGTGATATTCAAATCGTAGGTAGTGTGCGTAACGATAAACACGATACATACGACAATCATACGACTTGGTCTTTAGGTACTCGCTATTACCTAACGGAGAAACACTCGTTAAGAGCTGCAGCTGGTACATCATTTAAAGCTCCGAGCTATTCTGATCTGACAACAAACTCAGACCTAAAGCCTGAAGAAGCCGAAAATCGCGAAATTGGATACACCGGTGAATTCGATTTATTCAAGCTGGATGTGACTGCATACGATAATGAAGTCGATAACTTAATCATTTGGTATGAAGGTAGCCCATTTTGGTATCCTCAAAACGTAGATGCAAAACTTAAAGGTTTAGAAATTACAGGTAATTTTGACACGTGGTTTATCCATCACACAGTTGTTGCTGAGTTTAAAGATCATAAAGACTCTGCGGGCAACAAATTAGCGAAGCGTGCTGATGAAAACTATAAGTGGTTGATGGATGCTTCATATGAAGATTTTGATGTGAACCTGACTTATACATACACGGGTGATAGAGCGGGTAATCCAAAAGAAACAACCGATCCAGATAATATTTTGCCATCAGTGAGCTTGTGGGATGTTTCTGTAGGGTATTGGATTTCTCCTGAGTTGGTTGTTCGTGGTCGAGTTGATAACCTGACGAATGAAAAATACCAAACAACGCTAGGATATAATGCTCCTGAGCGTAGGTACTTTGCGAATCTAGCTTACCAATTCTAATTTACATCTAAACCGCCTCCGGGCGGTTTTTTCTTATTGGGTATATCAATGAAAAAGAAAGTCGTCATAAGTTGGTCGTCAGGTAATTAAGTGTAATCTTTAATCTGTAAATACATTATTTTCATTAAACTATTAAGTATCAATGCTTTAATCATTTAGTGATAGTTAATATCATTAACTGGTTTTTACTGACTAACTGTACTAGTAGTTAATGTGTATAAACTTTTTTTGTAAAGGCAGATTATGCAAGTAAAACTCCATATATATCAAATAGGGGGGAAAACCCGAGTATCCCTTGTTAATAGTAGTTACCTTCCAGATTACTCCCTTTGTAATCATCTGTATCAAAGTTACGGGAATGACGCTATCAACACTCAAATATCAGTCGCACATGATTTAAGGTTTTTCTTTGAGTGGTTAGATCATGAGGGTATTGATATTGAACAACGAATATCTACAGGTGAGATGCTGCAGGCAGAAGAAGTTAGACGCTTTACTCAAAGTACGAAGTTTACTTTCAAAGGCATAACTGATCATAAAGAAGTTGCTACTTTCCGGTTATCAAACAAGGCGATTAATAACCTTATTCATTCCACTAAGACGGTTTCGTCGATTGTAGTCCCTCCAACGACAAATAATCGTATTCGCCGGTCTCTTGCTTTTCTTGAGTATCTATACCTAGAGCACCACAGTACTGGACACGTACCAACTTATATCGAAAAACGCTTTTCTGATATGAAGTCGGTCATATTGCTTGGTATTCGACGTGATACGGAGCTTCGGACATTGAATGGTGATCCTGAAATATCTGTCATTCCAGATAAGGCTTTCTACAAACTATTAGATATCATTCAACCAAATCATCCCAATAATCCTTTTAAGCACTCTCAGTGGCGTAATGCGTTGATAGTTCTTCTCCTAGCTCAAGTCGGTGAGAGAAAGGGAGCAATTCTAAAGTTGAAAATATCAGATTGTGATTTCACAGGTACATGTACAAAAATTTATGTACGAAGAACACCTAATGATTTGACTGACCCAAGGAAAGATAAACCTAGTCAGAAGACTCGAGAACACACCGCATATGTAGATAAAGAAACGATGTTGGAGTTGAAAAGTTACATTGCAAACAAACGGAAAACATATATTGGCGCAGAACGTCACGAGTTTGTTTTTATCTCAGAAATGGCAACACAAGGAGAAAGTGGGGATCCGTTATCAATTTCGTCTGTGAATTATATTTTGAGAAGGTTGTCAGAGGTCATTGGTTTTCAAGTTACGCCTCATAAACTTAGACACAAATGGAATGAATTATTAGATGATATCAAAGATGGGGATGAGAGTGTTTCACCTGATTACCTTGAGAAAGTGCGTAAGTATCAAATGGGGTGGTCGGAAAACAGTCAGATGCCAGCGCTATACAACAGATATAAAATCATCAAAAAAGCACAAGAATATCAGCATCAATTGCAAGAAAAACTATTGTCGGTAATTAGCCATGACTCTTAATCATTCTCTCGCAATCAATCTAGAAGATTTAAAAAGGGAATATGCAAGGAAAGCTGAGTTTACATCCTACGAAAACGTGCCGTTCAATATGTTTGATAATTCTTGGGAACTAGCGATAGGTCGTCATACCTCATTGAGCTGGGTAGATCAGTTATTTCTTAACGTAGATGATAACTTAGCTATCAGATATTGCTTAGCTCAAGAAGCCACCTACGGAAAGATATCTACGGTGAGGGGGAAAATCGTAGCTATCAAGAAATTGAATGCAAGTAGCCTAAGAGTAGGGGATGTTGAGTCGGCTTTCTTCAATTTATCGTTAAGTTATAAGAAGCGAGTTAAGAAGATAATAGAAAGGCTAGCTGCTTTTGATAATAAGTATGAGCCACTATTAACGATCTTAAAAGATAAGTCTTTTGGTAATGATTCGCGTAAGGTTTTTGACCCTGACAAAGGTGCTCTTACTGATTACGAGTTTACAGATTTCGCTATAAAAATGAATGAGTATTCAAGTGCTATTTTTCATTCGGATTCACAAGTATCTGAACTCTCAGTATTTATTACGGCTCGATTTCAACAGCTCTATCAAAAGCGCTTAGCGCAAGTTGTTTTATTAAAAGTAGGTGATTTTGAACTTAGGGTCGATGACTTTATTGATGGTGAAGAACTGAGAGTCACTATGCCTTTGAGGATAAATGATGACGTTAGTGAGTCGGAAATTTCAGTTAGAGTACCGTCAGCAAAACAGCACGAAGATCTGTTTAGGCGTAGTTTTGAAATCAGTTCGATTAGGATTACTGGCCGATTTCTATTTGAGTTATCCAATTACCTTTCAAAATACCAAAAATTTATGAGAGAGCTCTTTGAGCGACAAGGATATTCTTTGTCTAAGGAGGAATTCAGTCAAGTATTTTCATGTTTGCCTTTAATTCCAACAACAGCAATGTATAGCACTGACTTTAAAGAATATATTTATGATAACCGCACCCTTATAGAATCGTTTTCAACAGATGGTAAGGGCTTTGTATATGTACCGGAAGCTTTAGAGGGTAGGGTTAGGCGGTTTTTTAAACTACTCAATGTAGGCAGTGATCGTGCTCCACAAGGTTCCTTTTCATTGGGCAATAATCGTCTGAGGCATACACGAGCAGTAAAAATGGTAGTAGATGGATTATCTCGAAATGAGATAGCGGTTTCACTAGGTAATACTCCTAAGGCAGCTTCAGTTTACATTGACATGGCGGATGAGATTCGAGCGAAAATTGATTCTCACTTATCTAATTATACTTTTTTAGCTGATGCATTTAGTGGAAACATTACGTCTTCGATAGATAACAATGAGATTGCAATTGAAAGTGAAAGTGGCCAGTTAGGTAAAAGCGCAGAGTTAAAGGTTTGTCTCACATGTGAAAAGGCTCCCCCCACTGGTTGTTATGGTTGCCCTTCTTTTCGTCCTCTTGTTGATGCAGACCACTTGTCTCAGCTTTTATCCGTACAAGCAAGATATGATGCTCAAATAGAACAAGGGGTTCCAGCTAAGGTGCTGTCGGCCTTATTCCATCGAATTTTAGCGATCAAGGCTACTATACAAGCATGCGAAGACGTTAAGGCTTCTATTGGGGATATATTATGATCAACCGTTTTGAAAGTAACATTCGAGACTTTATCTCTCAGAAGAAAGCTATCCCTCTGACGTTTATGAAGGATCGGCATGGAGCTATTGAGTGGGAGGGAAGATACTTTGTGTTCGAGAATCTCGCTGTTGTATTTGTTAATACCTTAAAAATAGGTGACCAACGAATTTCTCGAACAAGTAAATTTAGTGATGATGATTACTTGTCTGAATATTACTCGAATTATTTAAAGGCAGTCGCATTGCAGTTTGGGATGAGGGAAAGTCAGCCTAAATCGAACACTAATTGGATTGTTGCTTTTCGATTTATACTTTCATTCCTAGAGAATGAAAAATTATTAGTTTCTGATATAAGCACCAAGCTGGTTGGAGACTTTTTCAATCTTGAGAAAGTTTCCAAACTCTCAGATAAAGTCAAATCAATGATGAAAGGGTGTTTCGAGTGGATGATAAAGGAACAACATTGCACCCCAAGTCTTAGACTTCCTAATGTGAACTATAAGGAAAATATAGAAAATGCGGTTAGTCGTAGTAAAAGTCGATTGCCAGACAAAAAATCTGTATTGGCAGCGGGGCGGATCTTTAACGAGATAATACCGAACGAAAAAGGGGCGATTGATTGCTATACAGATATCAGAAGGCAGTTTGTTGCTGGAATGCTTTCTATCAGCTTTTCATCACCAAACCGAGCAGCCGCTGAGCAGCTGTATCTAGCTAATCAGGAGCTAAAATCAAAGCCTGTTAAAGGGGGAGATGGGGTAAAGACAACTGTATATATGTTGGATTGGCAAGGTTCAAAAGGATTTTCAAATTGGCAAAAACACATGTTTAATCAAATGGCTCCAATGTTGAGAAGAACGTTAAACTTCTTCAATAAAGCATGCGAGCCAGCAAGAATTTTGTGCCGATTCTTTGAAGCCCCCCAAGCGCCCTTGAAAGTAATCATAGGTAAATACAGTGTTAAGGGTAAACCTGTATGTTTAGAACGAGCAACGACTTTATGGGAACTTGGAGGAATACTTGGGTTTTATGAGAGGTTTGAGCAAGGAAATAGGTCGAAAATTCAAAATATTGAAGGTTTTCCTTATCATATGGATCCAAATCGGATATTGAACTTAGAAGAAAAGTTATCTTTTTTGCAAAGAAAGCTAGGTAAGTATCCAAGCTCTAATACTGCTATAGATAAGGCTCTTCCAGTTGAGTTGCGAGGCACTCAAACACTGCAGCAACTACAAGGTTCTTTTATTAGGTACGTTAAGAGGGTTGTTCCGCAGTTTCCTTACCGTCAGCATCTTAATGGTAATTCTGTGCATTTAGCTCAAGCTCTTTTTGTTTTTACGGGAGCTCAGGTTTATTCATCTTCAGGGAAATCTTTGTCGAATAGTGTCTTTATGATCGAGCCGTATAACCTGAGCTCAATGTATAATTACCTTTTGCATGAGTACTTTACGAAGTCCGGTTACGATGAAAGCTTCTCTATGACAGCCCATCAACCGCGTCATTTTATGAATACCATGTGCCAAGAGGTTGGGTTGTCTGATGAGATTATTGCGGAGTTTTCTGGGCGTAAAAATGTCACATCAAATGCAGTTTATAACCATCAAACAGAAGAAGAACGGCATGCTCAGATTGTTGACTTACATGGTGGGCCGTCATTTGAAGTTAACGTAATAACTGCTGCTGAGTATACTAATTTGGTTGGACGAGCTGCTGCAGATACTGGAGTCGGCCTTTGCCTTCAGAGCTTAACGGAGAGTCCGTGTACATTCTTTAATGATTTTGAGGAAAATTGTATCGGGTGTTCCAAGAGTGCCTATTGCAAGGGAGATCAATCTTCATTGATAAAAATGCAGAAGGATTTATTGATACAAGAGGCAAGGTTATCAGACTCGTCCTTGAATAAGAACTTGTCGATAAACCTAATCTCACAACGTTGGTTTAAGCTCCATTTTTCAAAAGTCGAGAGATATAAAGCTTTGATCGATTTGATGCAAAATGATGAGATACCAGATGGATCGTTAATCCGACCGTTAGGTTCTAGTCTAGGATTTTCTGTCATTGATTTGAAGAATAAAAATCGCGTATTAAGGGAGGTTACTTTAAGTAATCCATCTCGTAAATTACAAGAAATGATAGATTCATCTGTCGTTGTTCAGCCAACAAAAGAGACAGGGTTACAGCGCTTATTCGATGAGTTTGATTTATGAAAAAAAATATAAACGAAGCTTTAACTAACAAACAAATAAATGATATTTGTCGTGTCATTGCTTTGTGGGAGAGTAAATTGACATGGCAGAGATTAGTGGAAGTCATCAAGCGTGAGTGCGGCTTTTATATATCAAGACAATCTCTTTCAAGTTATATCAGCATAAAAAAAGAATATGATTTAAAAAAGAAAGAGCTAAGAGGCATCGTTACGACGCGTTCGGATTTGGTCGATAAAGATCAGGCAGCTCTGATTCATAAGGTGGAGCGCCTGGAAGCCCAAGTGAGACAGTTGACAAAGGAGCGAGATTTGCAATTGGAAACGCTTGAGCGAATTTTCTTAAATGCATCTGAAATGCCTAACGTTGGTCGGCAGGGCTTGAGACAGCTCTTGGAGCCTAGAGAAGAAAACACTTAGTTGCTCTAAAGCGAAAAGTGTTTTGGTATTTCTAACAGAATGGAAAGAGATTATAGATTCATTCTGCAACTGGTTTGGAGCTTTCCATTTTTTCAATTAGCTCTCTTTTTTCCTTATCACTCATTTCTGCAATCAAGCAAACAAGCTTCGCAGAACACTCGTCTTCGCAAAAAAAATAGCTTAAAGGTACACCCAGCTCGTTGGCCATTTTCTTTAATGTACTGATATCTGGCGTATGCTTTCCTTTCTCGTACTGATTCATTCGCGCACTAGCCGAACTTTCATCGATACCAATACGCACCCCCAATTCTTTTTGGGAGATCTTTGCTTTTTTGCGTACCTCTTTGAGCCGCATTGGAATAGGGTTGTCGATCGACATTTATGATTCATACTAATTGGCTCTATGTGACTAAGATTTTCTTAGTTTTACTGATTTCTGTATACTAAGCAATCCTTAGTATTTTGATTGGTATAACTGGTACATGAAACGTTCTATAAAAATCAGTGCAGTAATGCACAAGTTGTTGATTGAAAAAAGAATGGATGGTTTTTCTGTTATAGAGGCAAGGGACGTCTCATTAAATGGTGGGTGTGCTACACAGAACCTTGATGAAGCTCGGAAGAAGGTTTATCGCCAAATATGGCAATATCAACAAAGAGGTTGGCTTCGAAGCGAAGGTGAAGGAAGAAACAAAAGGTATTTTCAAACCGAGCAATTTCTGGAACTTGAAGTGCTTCCTCGAAGAAATTCTGAACGTGAAGTTTCGGTAATGCAATCTACATCGGATTACTCTGTGCTATTCCGAGAGAGCAACGAATACAAAGGTGAATTGGAGATCGTGCTTGGTGAAATAGATGAATACCATTCATTAAAATGTCGCTTCCCTGAACTTGAGAGCCGGCTAGTTCCACTGTTACAGCGAGCAAGAGAACGTTCAGCGCAGTTGCTTGGAAAGGTAAATGGATTGGAGAATGTCCTGAAAACTCTCTCAGAGGGCGACCAACCGTGTTAAGACAGTGGCAGGTAGAATGTTCTGAAAAAGCGTTACAGAAATTTAAGACAAATCAACAGCACTTTTTCTGCCAAGCAACTCCTGGCGCCGGTAAAACGGTGCTCGCTGCAACAGTTGCATCAAGGTTGCTTAACGAAGGTCTGGTTGATCTTGTATTGTGCTTTTCTCCATCTTTAACGGTTTCTGATGGAATCAAAAGAACCTTTTCTCAGATTCTGAATTGTACTTTTAATGGCGGATTAGGCTCGATTGGGCAGTCGTTAACATATCAATCTATTCAATTCCTTAATGATGATTTTTGGAAGACGTTACGTAACCATCGAGTATTTGTTGTATTCGATGAGATCCACCATTGCTCTGGGTCTGAACTTGAAAATGCGAACGTTTGGGGTCAGCAAGTACTTACGAAGGTTCAAGGGCTCGCTACCTACACACTTGCTATGTCTGGTACTCCATGGCGTTCAGACTCTTTACCAATAGTTATGTCTGAATATAGTGACCCTGAAGGTCAAATCCTCGTTGATTATCAATACACCTTACAGCAAGCAATTGTCGATAAGGTTTGCCGATCTCCAAAGTTGGTGTTGGTTGATAACGAACATCTTTCAGTGACCAGTGATGAGAAAGTTGAATCGTTTTCTTCAATCTTAGAAATGCTTAAGCAAACAAAAACTTCATACCAAAGTGTTATACACAACCAACAAGCGATGAAATACCTACTTGGGCTCGGTTGTAAAAAGCTCACAGAAATCCGCACCCAATCGCCAGGCGCAGGAGGTTTAGTTGTTGCCTCATCCGTTCAGCATGCGAAATCAATTCAGAAGATACTCGTTCAAAAGTACGATCAAACAGTCTCAATAGTTACTTACCGTCATGAAGAACCTTTAACTGAAATAGAACGTTATCGTCAAAGTGATGTTCAATGGATTGTCAGTGTAGGGATGATCAGCGAAGGAACTGATATCCCTCGGCTTCAAGTTTGTTGTCATATGAGCTCTGTTAAAACTGAGCTTTATTTTCGACAGGTCCTTGGACGCATCCTTAGAGTCAATGAGGCCGCAAACCAACAAGCGTGGCTATTTACTTTTGCAGAGCAAAGCCTCATAGAGTTTTCAGAGCGGATTGAACAAGATATTCCTGACTCTTGCATGTTTGCGAAAATAGAGAGCTTGATAGAGTTTGAGTCAGAATCTCAACGTACTTGCCTAACTGGTCATGGTCTCTTAGAAGAACGAGAAGAAGTGAACTCAAAGTTGGTTTGGAGTAGCGCTATCAGCACCGAACTTAACTCAACCGGATCTCTTAGTACGCTCGATGAACTTCGATTGGGAGCTTTTAAGCAGCGCGTCATCTCAGCCTTTCTAGCCGCTTCGTAGTTTAAAAATGATCTATGCACTCTAGTTCAAGGCTTATTTCAGTTACAATGCTGCTAACTAAACTATATGTAACTGAACTCTCATGGTTGAACCACGTCAGCAAGAATTAAATAAGCAGCTTTGGAATATAGTCAACACCCTTCGTGGCAGTATGTTAGCAGATGATTTTCTCGACTATCTCCGTGGTCTAATATTCTACAAATATCTATCAGATAAGCTAAATCGTTACGCTAATGAATTGCTTTTGGAAGATGGTATCCAATTCGCTCAAATTGATGAGATGAGTGAAGAGGGTCAAAAGTATTTAGAAGCAATTAAAGAAGAAGCTTTAAACACGCTAGGTTATTTCTTTAAGCCATCGGAGCTATTTCATGTACTTGCTAAAGCGGGAGCTAACGGTGAGTTCATTCTTGATGCTGTGCATGATGTTCTTTATGACATCGAACAAAATACCATGGGGGCAGGTTGTGCTGATAACTTCAAGGGCCTGTTCGAAGAGCTAGACTTCACCTCTAACAAGCTAGGCCAAACGGTAGATGATCGTAACAAACTGATTGCCCAAGTACTTGAGCGATTAGATGGTATCGATTTCCATTTGGACAACAATGAAGTTGATATTCTTGGGGATACCTATGAATACCTAATCGGTATGCTTGCCAGTAGTACGGGCAAAAAAACTGGTGAGTTCTATACACCACAAATGGTCTCTAAGTTACTGGCTAAATTAGTAACTCTTGGTAATCCAGACATAGAATCAGTATATGACCCAACTTGCGGTTCTGGCTCTTTGTTACTGCGTGTAGCGAAAGAAACAAACAACCCAAACTTAAAGTTTTATGGGCAAGAGCTGAACTCAAATACTTATAACTTAGCTCGCATGAACATGCTTATACATGGTATTCCGTGTAGCCGGTTCGATATCAAAAATGGCGATACTTTAGAATCACCATATCACCTCAATCAGCGATTTGATGCCGTAGTAGCTAATCCACCATTTAGCATACCTTGGTCGGCAAGAGAAAGTTTTCGGAACGACGCCAGATTTTCTGAGTCTGGGTTTCTTGCTCCCAAGAAGGCTGCTGATTTTGCTTTCATTCAACACATGATTTATCAGTTAAATGAGACTGGATCCATGGCAGTCGTTACGACTTTAGGCGCCTTACTTAGAGGAGGTTCTGAAGGTGAAATACGTAAGTATTTGGTTGATGAGGGGCTTCTAGATATGGTCATTGGTTTGCCTGAGAACTTACTGTCTTATACTTCTATCCCGACTTGTGTTTTGGTTTTTAGAAAAAATCGTAATGTTGATGCCCCTATTTTATTTATAGATGCTAGTCAGAAGGTCGATAAATCTAAGCAAATGCCGACATTATCTGAAGATGGTTTGAAGAGTATTATCGAATCAGCCGAGAATCGTCTTGAGGTAGAAAAATTTTCAACGTTGATAGCTCGAGAGGACATAGTTGCTCAAGACTATAACTTAAATATTCCCCATTATGTCGATGTGGTAAAGCGAGTTACCTTGGAAAGCTTTGAGCACTACCATTCTGAGGTGCAAAAACTGAATGCAGAATATACGGTATATCGCGGAATTAAGGATAGCGAATTCAAGCTTGAGCCGTCGATTATGCGGTTAGGTTATAGTGATGAAAATGAGTTGATTAAAGCTGAGAAAAGACTTTTCAAAGCATTTAAGCAGCAGGCGTTGCCTCACTTAGAATACACCCCGAAAAATGATTGGGAGTGGCTGGCTTTAGCACAACATCATGGTTTACCAACAAGGCTTCTAGATTGGTCGAAGAATCCACTGATAGCACTATATTTTGCTATTGAAGAAGAAACAAATTCAGATTCAGCAATCTATGTATTGATTGACCGAAAAGACCCTTTTGATATAGAAAAACATGTGTCACCTCTAGACCTTAAGCCGCACAATGATGTTCGGAGATATATTCCCGATAACCTCACTCCAAGAATAATCGCACAGAATGGCCTTTTTACCGCTCACACGAACCTTATGGCTGCCTATAAATCAAAACAGATGATAAAATTTATCATTCCAAATGCACTCAGAAGCGATTTAAAAAAACAACTATCTATCTACGGTATCAATAGATTTTCAATTTATCCTGGGCTAGATGGTTTAAGCAATCATCTCAAGTGGCTTGAATCTAAGAACTTACATTAATTACGGACTCCTCATGGTCGAACAACACCAACAAGAACTAAAGAAACAGCTTTGGAACATCGCGAACACCCTTCGTGGCAATATGTCTGCCGATGATTTCCGTGATTACATCCTTGGCCTAATCTTCTATAAATACCTATCAGATAAGCTAAACCGCTATGCTGATGAATTGCTGTCAGAAGATGGTATTCAGTTCGCTCAAATCGATGAAAAGAGCGAAGAAGGTCAAGAGTACTTAGAAGCGGTTCAAGAAGAAGCGTTAGATAAACTAGGTTACTTCTTCAAGCCGTCAGAGCTGTTTCATGTTGTTGCTGAAGCTGGTGCAAATGGTGAGTTCATTCTTGATGATGTGCGCGATGTTCTTAATGACATCGAACAAAGCACCATGGGCGCTGACAGTGCTGATGACTTTAACGGCCTGTTTGATGAGCTCGATCTAACATCAAACAAGCTAGGTAAAACGCCAGATGCTCGTAACAAACTAATTGCTAAAGTTCTTGAGCACTTAGATAACATCGATTTTCACTTAGAAAACAGTGAAATTGATATTCTTGGTGATGCTTACGAGTATCTCATTGGTATGTTCGCCAGTGGTGCCGGAAAAAAAGCTGGAGAATTTTATACACCACAAATGGTCTCTAAGCTGTTAGCTAAGCTTGTAACGCTTGATAACCCAAATCTAAAGTCTGTTTATGACCCAACGTGTGGTTCTGGCTCATTGCTGTTGCGTGTTGCCAAAGAAGCTAATAACCCCGATTTAAAGTTCTACGGGCAAGAGCAAAACCCAAGTACTTATAACCTAGCTCGTATGAACATGATCATGCACGATGTTCACTACAATCGTTTCGATATTCAAAATGACGATACCCTTGAAGCCCCTGCACATATTGAACAACGTTTTAGTGCGGTAGTAGCCAACCCCCCATTCTCTGCATCATGGTCTGCAAACCCTTTACACCTAAATAATGAGCGTTTCTCTGATTACGGCAAGTTAGCACCTAAATCTAGAGCTGATTTTGCCTTTATTCAGCATATGATTCATCAACTTGATGATGACGGCACAATGGCAGTGGTGTTACCTCACGGGGTGCTATTTCGTGGTACAGCAGAGGGGCATATTCGTCAGCACCTAATTAAAGAGAAAAACTATCTTGATATGGTGATTGGTTTGCCTGCAAATATCTTCTTTGGAGCTGCAATAGCCACAGTTGTTTTGGTATTAAAGAAGAATCGTAAATCAGATGATAACGTGTTGTTTATTGATGCTAGTAGTAACTTTGAAAAAGGCAATAACATCAATGTTATGCGTGAAGATGATTTGCAGAAAATCCTTGAGGTCGTAGTTAAACGCCAAGCTGTTGATAAGTTCGCCTTTGCTGCAACGTCTGCTGATTTAAAAGAGAATGATTACAACCTCAATATTCCACGTTATGTGGATACTTTTGAGGAAGAGAGTGCGGTTAATTTAGCCGAGGTTTCAAAGCTTTTAGTAGTGAATGATGAAGCGATGCTTGATACGGATAAAATCATTGCAGGTTTCTGTGCTGACTTAGGTATTAAAGCGCCGTTTGAGGTGAAAGGATGATCGATACATTACCATCGTTGAGGTTCAAAGAGTTCAATGATAAGTGGACTAAATGTAACTTAAAAGATGTGTTTATTCTGCACTATGGAAAAGATCATAAGCTTTTACCTGATGGTAGGTATCCTGCTTTAGGTTCTGGGGGGGTTATGAGATACGTAAATTCGTATCTATATGATAAGCCGAGCGTATTGATAGGGCGAAAAGGAACTATCGACAAACCACGATTCTTATCAGAGCCTTTTTGGACTGTTGATACTCTTTTTTACACAGAGATTAAAAGTAATTGTATCCCTTACTTTGTCTACTCATTAGCTCAAAAAATAAAGTGGAAGAAATATAATGAGGCTACTGGTGTACCAAGTCTAAATACAACTGGTATTTATAGTATTCCAACTGTAATTCCTGAGTTAGCAGAACAACAAAAAATCGCTGACACCTTTGCCTGTGTAGACTCTAAAATCAGCCAATTAATTGAAAAGCAGCGCCTACTCAAAGAGTACAAAAAAGGCGTGATGCAGCAGGTTTTCAGTCAACAGATCCGATTTAAAGATGGCGATGGTAATGCATTTCCTGAGTGGAAAGAGTATGCATTAAAAGAAATCTTACTCTTACAGTCAGACTCATTAAATATGGGTGATGAAGAAACCTATGAGCTTATAACTGTTAAGCGTGGTTTTGGTGGTGTGACAAGTCGTGGTTACTTCAAAGGCAAAGATGTTCTGGTGAAGAATCAATTTACTATTCACGAAAGTGAGTTCGTAATTTCGAAACGACAAATTGTACATGGCGCGTGTGGACTAGTCCCTTCAGAACTAGAAGGGGCAATTGTTTCAAATGAATACAATGTATTCCGTCCAATTAAAGAGCTCTTAGACATAGACTATTTCAATCGCTTTGCTACCACACCTCTTATGCGAAGAGCATTCTTCATTAATAGTGATGGTGTCCATATTGAAAAGTTGCTTTTCAAAACACAGAGTTGGTTGAAAACCAAAGTTCACCTTCCCTGTTTGGGTGAACAACAGAAAATATCTCAGTTCCTCCTATCTATCGATAGTAAAATTGAAGGTGTTGCCACGCAACTCGAACAAACTATGCAGTTCAAAAAAGGCTTACTACAACAGATGTTTGTGTAACTTCTATATGCATAGCCCTATCAGTTAGGGCTTTACATAAAGGCACTCAAGGAAAGTAAATCGTCACATGGCTTATCAATCAGAACAACAATTAGAAGATAACTTAATTGCTCAGCTTGGCACTCAAGGGTTTGAGGTTATTGCGCTTAAAGACAATACTGGGCTTGAAGCGAACCTAAAAACTCAACTTGAGAAAGTGAATGAATGTACGCTTTCAGATATAGAGTTTCGTCAGGTACTGGGTAAGCTAGAGAAAGGCAATATCTTCACCAAGGCGAAAACATTACGCGACCAGCTAGATGTTACTTTGGATGATGGTGATAGCCGGCACCTTACGTTGTTGTTTGATGATGCCAGTAAAAACAAGTTTCAGGTTGCCCAGCAAATTACAGTGAAGGGTATCTATACCAACCGTTATGACGTGACGGTATTGGTGAATGGTTTTCCTCTTATTCAAATTGAGCTTAAACGCCGTGGTATTGAGTTAAAAGAGGCGTTTAATCAAGTTAAGCGCTACCAAAAGCACTCGTATCACGCTAACCATGGGCTGTTCAATTACATTCAACTGTTCGTGATTTCTAATGGTGTAAATACCCAATATTTCTCCAATAATAGCGAGATGTCAGCTAAGCAGACTTTTGACTGGACGGATTTTGATAACAAGAGAATTAGCCAGCTTCCGAGCTTTGCTAGTGCTTTCCTAACAACGTCGCACTTAACTGCGATGCTGACTAAGTACATTGTTTTGAACGAGACAGGTAAGTTCTTGATGGTGCTGCGCCCGTATCAGTTCTATGCGGTGGAAGAGATCATTAAGCAAGTCAAAACTTCCGACTTGAATGGCTACATATGGCATACCACGGGTTCTGGTAAAACGCTGACGTCTTTTAAAGCTGCGCAGATTATGACTTCATTAAGTGAAGTCGATAAAGTCGTTTTTGTTGTTGACCGTAAAGATCTGGATTATCAAACAGCGTTAGAATTTAATGCTTTTGCCAAAGGTTGTGTAGATAGTACAGACAATACCAATATGCTGTTTCATCAGTTAATCGATAAGCCAATTAAAGGTAAAAAGATTAACGAGAACCGTAACAGCAAACTTGTCGTTACGACACTGCAAAAGCTCAATAACGTGGTGACTAAAAAGCGCTACTTAAATGAGATGGAAGCGCTACAAGATAAACGTATTGTTTTTATCTTCGATGAGTGTCACCGCAGTCAGTTTGGTGAGACGCACCAGAACATCACCGAGTTCTTCAAAGGGGCTCAGCTGTTTGGTTTTACGGGCACGCCAATCTTTGCTGAAAACGCAGTCGCTAAGAAATCCATAAAGAAAACCACTAAAGACCTTTTTGGCGAATGCTTACACCCCTATGTGATTGTTGATGCGATTCGTGACAATAACGTTCTGAAGTTTGCCATCGAGTATGTGGGGCGTTATCAGTACAAAGATGGCTCTAACAATAACCTTGATATTGAAGTAGAAGATATCGACACTAAAGAGCTTCTAAGCTCTCCAGCGCGTCTCGATAAGATTACCGACTACATTATTGCTCATCACCGAAGAAAGACGCACAGCCGCGATTACAATGCGATGTTCTGTGTATCTGGTGTGCCTGAGTTGGTCCAGTACTATGAACTGCTTATTAAGAAGAAAGCGGAAGGTAAACACAACCTTAAAGTTGCGACCATCTTTAGCTATGAAGCCAATGAAGAGGAAGAGTACGAGCTAGGCAACGGTGACGAAGCAGAGATTCAAGAAGCTGCAGCAAAGTATTTGAATGACGGTGACGCAGTAAAACTGCACAGTCGAGATAAGCTTGAGTCTTTCATAGGCGACTACAACAAGATGTTCGGCACAAGCTATACAACCAAAGATAGCGAGTCTTTCTATAACTACTACAAGAACATCTCTAAACGAGTGAAAGCCAAAGAGATCGATATTCTTCTTGTCGTAAACATGTTCTTGACGGGTTTTGACGCGCCAAAGCTTAATACGTTATATGTCGATAAGAACCTAAAGAATCACGGACTCATTCAAGCATTCTCGCGAACTAACCGCTTGTTAGATGAAACTAAATCTCACGGTAATGTGGTCTGTTTCCGCAACCTGAAGAAAGCAGCAGATGATGCATTTACGTTGTTCTCTAACAAGCAGCCGAATGAATCTATTGTTATACCGCCATTTGAAGACCTGTTAGCAGACTTTGATAAAGCTTATGAAGCGTTAATGGCAATCACACCAACAGTTGATTCAGTTGATAGCCTTCCTGATGAAGAGGCTCAAGCTCTGTTTGTTAGGCAGTTCCGCGAGTTGATGCGTCTTAAAAATATGTTGGGTAATTTCGCTGATTTCGATATGGCCTCGACTGCAATGAGCGATCAAGAGTTTCAGGACTTCACCAGCAAATATGCCGACTTAAATCGCCAGTTACGTGAGAACTCAACCAAAGAGAAAGTATCAATACTTGATGACGTCGATTTTGAACTTGAGCTAATGCACCGAGATGAAGTCAATGTTGGTTACATTCTTCACTTACTGCGTGAGCTACATGAAGAAGAGAGCACTGACGAGAAAGAGCGTAAGCGCCAGGTTATCGCGAACTTGATTGCTTCTGACCCTACGTTACTCAGTAAGAAAGCTCTAATCGAGAAGTTCATGAATGACCATCTTGATGGAATTCCTGCTCACGCTGATGTTGAAGAAGAGTTTGAATTCTTCTGGGAAAAAGAGAAACGTGAAGCTTTAGAAAGCATGGCAACTGAAGAAAACCTAGATACAGACAAGCTAGAGATCTTGGTTAACCGTTATGAGCTTAGCGAAGAGATGCCACTACGTGATGACTTTGCAGGAACACTGCAAACCAAGCCTACGATACTGCAACGTAAGAAGATTGTTGGCCGGTTGACTGAGAAGTTCAAAGGGTTTGTTGATACGTTTATTGGTGGGTTTTAAAGGATTATTATGAGTTTACCTAAATTTAATGAAATCATGCCATTTGCTCTGTCATATTTTGATGAGCATGGTGCTCAAAAGTGGCGTGTTATTGAAGTCCCTTTAGCTAATGCTATGAATGTGTCAGAAGAAGAAGTTCAGATCGAATATGAATCTGGTAATGGTAAGATTTTTTTAGACCGAATTAGTTGGGCACTAAGTGGGTTAACCACAGGAGGCTTACTAGAGAGACCATCTCGAGGTGTATATCAAATCACTGACGTTGGACGTTCTTTTTTAGGTAAAGCCCACGATATCTACCCGTATGTGAAAGATAAGGTAGCTCAGCGTAGGCTTGAAAGAAATAGTGAAAGTGCGAGCGTTTCTTCTGAACAGATAGAAGACGCAGCAGGAAAAACACCGGCAGAAGCGTTAGAAAATGCTTATCAAGAGATACTATCTGAAAGATATGATCAGGTCTTAGATACCATCCTTTCCAAAACACCGCGAGAATTTGAGCATTTAGTTGCTAAATTACTGAGTAAAATGGGTTATGGGGGGCAGCTTGAAAACGCGGCTACTGTAACTCAGGGAAGTCACGACGGCGGGATCGACGGAGTTATCAGAGAAGATGTTCTAGGTTTTGGACGTATCTACATTCAAGCGAAAAGGTACGCTAGAGATAATTCGATCAGTCGAGAAGAGATCCAGAAATTTGTAGGTGCACTTGCTGTTGCGCAGTCAAACAAGGGTGTGTTTATCACGACTTCTCGTTTTACTGAGCACGCTAGCCGTTATGCTCAAGAGTTGAATGGCAGTACCAATCTTGTATTGATTGATGGTATCCAGTTGGCTAAATATATTTACGAGTACAGCGTAGGCATGCAAACGGCTCGAATAGTTGAAATCAAAGAGCTTGATTCTGACTTTTGGGATGATATGGATAATGATAGTTAAGTAACGATGTTCTGTTAGAAGATTTAACCGCTATTTCAGTACCTTTCTCTCACTTGAGGAAGCTAGGCCCTAGATCAAGCACTCCTCACAAACAATCTAAATTTAGGAAAGTCCAATGTATATAACTAAAGCAATTAGTATTAATGACGGTTGGGGTGTGTTGTGTTCAAATCAAGCAGCATTTGACTCTGTTGAAAGCGTTGTTAGTTCAATTAAGTTTGAAGCGCTTGAGAGGTTGGAAAAGGCGAAGGCGGTTCCTCAGGGAAAAATTCGTCAAATGACTTTGGCCAAATTTATTAGAAAGTCATCACTTGCGAGTGCGAAAAGAGCTGTCTCTACAAAAAGAAAGCGTGAACGTTTATTTAATAATGAAGTGTCTTTTGATGGAGCTTTATCTTTTGATTTAGCTTGTATAAACGCTATAGATAAATGGGCATTAGTAGAAACAGAGAGAGCTCAAATGGCGAAACATTGTGACGTGTCAGTACTAGTAATTTTCGATCACGTTCCTGATTGGCTTCATTCGCCTCAACATAATGATTTAGATCGCAATGGCGGTCAGTTTGAAAAGTCTCTCCAGCATATAAAGCAAAATTTAATTCCCCTTTATCACGATAGACCACTTGTGGTTTTAGGTATTTCAGAAAATTCTAGTTCGACTGAATTAATTGAATTGGATAACCCATTAGTTGGAGCATCGATTGAGCGATCTTTGGAGTTTTCTCCTGAACATTACCAAGCAGGAGTCGGCATCCTCTCTTACTTTAGTGAAATCTTGCAGCAAAAATATCCTGATGTAGAGGCAAAAGTTAAAATAGAGCAAGATGGCCACAAGGTTAGGATGACAGTAGATGCGCCTGATGGTAGCCAGGAAGTTGTGGAAGAAGCTCTGAATAATTACACGCTCGTACTCGCAAAAGAAATACCACCTGAATCTCTCTTAGAAGACAAACTTCAGATCCATAAACTTAAAATGAAGCTAGATATAGCGGAGATGGAAGTACGTAATACTCGAGACTTTATGATGATTGCGGATTCAACTTACAAAGAAAGAGTAGGTAGCCTCGAACAAGAGATAGAGTTCATGCGAAATAGTATAAAGGATCAGATGCAGCTTACACATAAAGCTCATAACCTTATTGGGATGCAGTGTGAAAGAGAGAAAGCTGTGTCACTGGCACACATAGAAAATCAAAAGATAACTTTAAAATCTTTAGCTGAATCGAACTGTCAAAATGTAATATTGTATCAAGCGCTTAGTAAGTTGAACAATATGGTTAACACGGAGTCTGTTGACCAAGTTGAGGCAAAGGAGGCGCTGACTGTGATTCAACGAGAATCTCCAAGTACGTTTGATAAGCTGCAAGGCGCATTGGAAGGTACTATGTATGGTGTTAGTGGCAATATTCTGTTTCAGATATTCCAGCAGGTTGCGTCACTTGCAGTAGCTTAAGTTAGTATGTTTATTCACTAGGTCTTTCTAATAGCATGTGTACCTCCACCACTTCGCAAGTTGCGATGCGCAGGTTGCGATTCGCAGGTTGCGATGTGGAAGTTGAGTAAACTAGATTGTTAATTTCTTCGGGTGATTTTTGAGTTCTATTTGTGTTTTTTCTGGTTGTTACTATTCAAAGAATAGGAGTTACATCCTTAGAAAGTGTTAAAGCAAGAGATGATGACTGCCAAGTATTATAACTAATACAACCTAGTGTTGACACATACACTTGATTTTGTAAGGGCGGATGTTTTTTAAAAGTCTTCTGCTCAAAGAGTTCATGGTTGCCTTTGTTGTTAATAATAGAATAAAGCTTGCACATAATGGTAAAGACTCGACATTAACGCTAGAGCGTCTACTTGAAAGCTCCGAATATGAAGTTGTCGCTCTCTATACGACATATGTTGGAGATGAGGTTCCTTTCCAAGTGACTCCGATTGATGTTGTTGCCATGCAGGCGCAATTAATAGGTTTGCCATTAATCACGATTGAGCTTCCAGAAGTGTTTCCTAGTAATGAGATTTATCAAAGTACTATTGTCTCGGCGCTTAAAGGTTCTGGCTTATCAATCGACGCAGTCGCGTTTGGAGATATGTTCTGTAATGGCATTGCCGATTATCGAAGAAGCTATATAGAACCAGCGGGTTGGGAGTGTGTGTTTCCCCTAATGGGAGAGAGCAGTCAGGCACTTGCGAGTGAAATAATAGACAGAGGAATCGAAACCTTTCTCGTCACGGTCGATAGCGATGCATTAGACATGAGCTATTGCGGGAAGGAATACACACTTGAGCTAATAGGCAGCTTACCGAGTCATGTCGATCCATGTGGCGAAGATGGCGAGTTCCATACCTTAGTGACATCAGCGCCATGCTTTAAAGGTAAGCTCAAGATAGAGCTAGAAAATGTAGAGCAAGGTGAGCGCTTTGTTCATCAACGTTATCAAGCTTGCATTATATAGAGTGAGGATTGGCGAAAACTAAGCGAAGGAGTATCATTGCAGCGGAACTTATTATAGGTAATTGTTGTGTCGGATAGTCTGCAAAAAAATATATTGGTCTTTGATTCTGGAGTGGGTGGCCTATCTGTATATAAGGAGATAAGCCAGTTACTACCGAATCATAACTATACTTATGTATTCGATAACGAGGCTTACCCATACGGTGAACTCGATCAACAAGTCCTTGTGCGCAGAGTCCAAAGCATCGTCGCCAGCTTTGTGGCAAGTCACGCTATTGATATCGTAGTAATAGCCTGTAATACCGCAAGTACGATTGTCTTACCTACACTCCGTGCTAATAATCTAATCCCAATTGTTGGCGTTGTTCCGGCAATCAAGCCGGCATCCCTACTTGCCAATAAAGCAGTGGGTCTGATTGCTACTCCTGCAACGATTACTCGTGAATACACACACGAGCTCATCAAAAACTTCTCAAGTAATAAAAGAGTCGAACTTTTAGGCTCCACTCGGCTGGTGGATATGGCCGAAGATAAACTCAGGGGGGAGACTATTGACCTTGAAGAGCTGCAACTCATCCTTCAACCGATGATCAATACAATTGATGTAGCCGTTTTAGGATGCACACATTTCCCGCTGATAAAATCAGAGATTCAACAAGTCCTAGGTAAGAGTGTTTTATTGGTTGATTCTGGTAAAGCGATTGCGAAGCGAGTTCAAGATTTATTGGATTTGGAGAGTAGTGATAAAGAAGGGGGAGTGCGTGAGGTTTTTTGTAGTGCACTTCCTAAGAAAGAAAGTGCACTAAATAGCATGTTGAAGCAGTTAGGATTTAGCTCAGTTCAGCTTCGTCCGTTTCTGGATGTTTAGGATCATTTGCAACTCGCACTTTTAAAGTTCGTTGCATGTAATCTTTATCGTTAAGTTCTGAAATAGCATGATTCACATCATTGCTAGCCATTACGACAAATCCAAAGCCTCTTCTTTTCCCAGTACGTTTGTCTTTCATTAAGCGTACTGCAAATACTTCACCATACTCTGAGAATAATTCACGTACGTGTGATTCATTCGCTTTGTATGGAAGGTTACCTACATAAAGTGTTTTTGTTGATGCCTTAGGTTCTGAATCTGATTTTGAGTCGGTGCTTGAAAAGTTAACAACAAAAGCGGAAGCCAAGACACCAAGGATAAAGGTAATTGCAGGCGATATATCTACCTGAGAGAAAACAATGCCACCTAGAACAGCTAGTGCGACAATTAACAACATCGATTTTTTTGAGTTCATATCGGAATACTACATATTAATAAACGAAATAGACTCATCTACTCTTAACAAAATAGATACATGAATCTTACGTTCATGGTTTCCATTTTGCCAATGTATTGCTGTGATACGTCTCAAATGTTTAGTTTTTATTCGAAAAATGCGGATCTGGTGGCTTTTTAGGCGAACAAAATTTTTATTCAAAAAAGCCCTTGTGCTCTATGTCGATCTCTCTATAATGCCGCCTCACCGACACGGAGTGAGATGAAAGTCACACAGCGAAATCGGTAGAGAAAAAGGAGTTGAAAATAACCCTTGACTCTCTAAGTGGTGCAGGTATAGTACGCACCCCTAGCGACTGAGATGTAAATCACAAAACGCTAGCGCTCTTTAACAATTTAAACCTATCAATCTGTGTGGGCACTCGTTGATGAATATCAAAACGTTATTACTTAGGTAGTAACAGTTACTTCGGTAACAA
>NZ_MCZK01000034.1 GCF_002875945.1 Vibrio lentus | reverse complement strand
AATTCACTATGCCACTTCAGCATCGACAATAAGATCTTCATCGCTTTTTCTGGGTCGTCCTCAGAAAGGGCGATGATGGCGTTGGCATCATAGGCGCGCGCCAACTTACCTTCAGCCAATAAGCGCTCTAGCCTTGGCTTCGCATCTTGGTTCAGTTGGGCAATGGCCTGCTTTTTACTGCCTGATGAAGCGTAAAAGGTATTCATTATCTTACCGATGTAGTTCGCCACGAACACAAAATCATTACTAGGGTCTAATTCCTGCGCTTTTTCGAAGTAATCCATCACCATTGGCAGTTCTGCACGGTTATACAAAACACCTAAGCCGCTGAGTGTGTACTTGAGAGCTTCGGGTTCTGTCGGTAGTTGGCTAATACTTTCTGTAATCTCTTCCTTGGGCACTTTGATGTACAGAGAATCTAAGACGTCATCTACCATGCGATAAAGCGTGTGATGAAGCTCTGGCAGCTCTGTTGGGTAACGACGGTTGAGGTGCGATCTATCCGATATGTTGTTGTGATAACGCATCGTGAGTCGGGTGTGTTTACCGTCTCGACTTGGGCTTGTGCCGAAGGTCAGCTTGATCGCAGCAATCTTCTGTAAGGGTTCACTGTGTACGATGCGAATACCACTGTACGCGCTGACATATTCAATGAACTTGGTGACGGTGCCGTAAAGTACCGGATCGTTTCTGACATCATCGCTGATCTCCAAAACGACATAACGAAACTCATAATGTCGGAGTTGTGTTGTTGGGGGGCTGTCTATACTGCCAGCCTTGTTCGAGGCGGAGTAGAGGATATAGCCAGATTCTAAAACAACAATGGTGCCAAGCAATAAACCAATCATCAGGTTTCGTTTGTTGGGTTGGGTTTCTTTTGTTGGTATTTCAGGAGTAGGCACAGCGGCTGATGGTGAGGATTGTGCACTATTGTCGATACTGATTGGCTCGGCGGCTTGTTCGGTTTCGATTTTGCTTTGGATAACATCGGCTTCGAACTTATAGCCACGTTTCGGTACGGTAATGATGTAGCTATTGTGGTGTTCGGAGTTCTGCTTGAGAACTTTGCGGAGTTCAAACACGGCTTGTGTCACGACTTGATCGGTGAGAATCATACCGCTCCAGACGTTATCGATGAGTTCGTCTCGGGTATGGGTTTGCCCAGGATTAAGGCAAAGGAATTCCAGTAGCTTGGTTAATCGCTTATCGATCGTGACCGTTTTGTTGGCAAACAGAATCTGACCTTCATTGGGTATGAATAGCCACTCATCAACACTAAAGCACGAGTTCTTCTCCAGCATATCCTTCTCCTGCATACCAACAACACTCCCTGTGTTTTATCACCACCTTATTAACTCTATTACATAATGTAATGAATTTGTTGTAATTATCTAGTGGATTTTGAGATGTACGTGACAGGCTTAGTATTTGAAACGGTAAATGAAGTCGCACGGGTTTGTTATTGACGAAAAAAAGCTCTCAAGGTTGAGAGCTTTTTAGATTTGAATGCTTGTGGGCTACTTACTTATGGGCAAATTATGCAGCGAAGGGTTATTGCTCCGCGATAATGAGTGGCCAACCAATATCAGTTTGTCTATTGGATTCGATTTCTAGCTCTGCGGCTGTGAGAGGGTTGTCTTGCAGCCATTGCTTGGAGATCGTAAGTGTCAGATTGTCGCCTTCTGTCGTCAGTTGAACTTTAGGTTCCAGTTCAGGGGTACGACGATGGGTAAGCAAAATAGCTAAACGCAGAATACGTAAGATACGTTTGCTGCTCGTACCAGAAACGGCGTGTTGCTCTGGTAGTGAGGTTAATTGCTCACGGTAGCGACGAGCTAATTCACCCAAGTAGTGCTTTTGAGCTCGGGTAAAGCCTGGCAAGTCTAAGTTCTGTAGCAAGTAAGCGCTGTGCTCACCGCCTTTTTTGAAATCAATGGTTAAACCGATTTCATGAAGTTTCGCAGCAGTTTGCAACAATACACTAGCTTGAGGTTCTGAAACCCAAGTTTCGGCTCCTGCTTGTTCAAACAACGTTTGTGCGAGTACAGCCACTTGCTCACCATAGTTCACGTCCATTTGGTAGCGAGATTGAACGCTTGTCACGGTACGTGCACGGATATCTTCTTGGCGCAGTTCGTCAACCATCTCGTAGGCTAGGCCTTCACGCAGTGCGCCGCCAGCGAGTGTCATTGAATCAATTTCAAGCAGCTCAAAAATCGCGATAAGAATAGAAAGCCCACTTGGGAACACGAGTGCACGTTCAAGGGTTAAGCCTTCTATCTCTAGCTCTTCTAAGCGCTCTGTAATCATCGCTTGTTTCTGTAGACGCTTAAGTTTGGCATGAGTAATCACTTCATCCATGCCTTGCGCCAACATGATTTCTTGCAGTGCTTGAACGGTGCCACTTGCACCCACACACACATCCCATCCGATATCAGTGTAGCTATCAAGAATAGGAGCCAACGTAGACTTAGCCGCTTCAATGGCGTTGTCAAAGTTGGTTGCGGTTAATTGGCGATCTTTAAAGTGGCGTTCCAGCCAAGTAACGCAACCCATCTTTAGGCTGGTTAAGGCTTTGGCAGAGAAACCTTCACCGATGATCATCTCGGTACTTGCACCACCAATATCAACCACTAGTCGGCGGCCGCTGCCACCAGAAGTGTGTGCTACGCCTTTATAGATAGTCGCAGCTTCTTCTTCACCAGAGATAACATTGATGTCGTAACCGAGTATCTGGTTCGCTTTCTCTAGAAAGATATCCACATTAGTCGCGGTACGCAGGGTAGCGGTACCGACAATGCGGATATTTTCTTTTGGAATATCTTGCAGTCGCTCTGCAAAGAGACTCAAACAGTCCCAGCCGCGCTGCATAGCTTCTGTACTAAGCGCATTATTTTCATTTAAGCCTGCAGCTAAACGCACTTTGCGCTTAATCTTAGCCATGGTTTGAACGCTGCCATCGATATGACGCACAACGAGCATATGAAAACTGTTCGACCCGAGGTCGATTGCAGCGTAAAGCGGGGGTGACACTGTTTGACTCATAAGCGACTAAGCTTCCTTGTTATGACGCGGTTGGCGTGGGCGACGGTTCTGGTTTGGTTTACGGTTACCGTTGCGTGGACCATTGTTGTTTGAGCGACGTTGTTGCGGGTTACGTGTACGTAAGCGCATCGGTGCTGGCAGATCTTCCAGTAGTGCAGAAGCATCGTAGTCAGACATTGGGATAGCGTGCTCAATGTATTCTTCGATTGGTGGCAAGTTGATTGCGTAATCTTCACAAGCAAAGCTGATCGAGTGACCGCTTTCACCAGCACGACCTGTACGGCCGATACGGTGAACGTAATCTTCACAATCGTCAGGTAGGTCAAAGTTGAATACGTGTGTTACTTGAGGGATGTGTAGGCCACGTGCTGCAACATCTGTTGCGACAAGCAGGTCAACATCACCTTTAGTGAATTGCTCAAGAATCTTTTCACGTTTCTTCTGAGGAACATCACCCGTTAGCAAACCAACACGGTGACCATCGGCAGCCAAGTGGCCCCAAACTGATTCACATTTGTGCTTAGTGTTAGCGAAGATGATTGCGCGATCTGGCCATTCTTCTTCGATTAACGTTTGTAGAAGAGCCATTTTGTGTTCGTTAGGAGGGTAGAAAAGCTCTTCTTGAATACGGTGACCAGTTTTACGCTCAGGTTCAACAACGACATGCTCTGGGTTGTGCATGTGTTCGAACGCAAGTTCTTGTACGCGGTAAGACAGCGTCGCAGAGAACAGCATGTTCAGGCGATCTTTAGGTTCTGGCATACGACGGAACAAGAAGCGGATGTCTTTGATGAAACCAAGATCGAACATGCGATCAGCTTCGTCAAGAACAACAGCTTGAATGTGGTTAAGGTTAAATACCTTTTGTTTGTAGAAATCGATGATGCGACCAGTAGTACCAATTAAGATATCTGCGCCTTCTTCGATTTTACCTAGCTGCTTGTCGTAGCTCTCGCCACCGTAAGCTAATGCTGCTTTGATACCCGTGCTTTCAACCAGAGAGTCAGCATCGTTGTAGATCTGAATCGCGAGTTCACGCGTTGGTGCCATAATAATCGCACGTGGCTGATTAGGCTTGCGGCCTTCATGCTCAGGTGTTTTTAGCAGGTGGTTGAATGTAGCAGTAAGAAACGCTAGCGTTTTACCAGTACCCGTTTGGGCCTGGCCTGCGATGTCTTGGCCGGTGAGCAGTACCGGGAGCGCCAAGGCTTGGATAGGGGTACAGTAATCGAACCCTTTTTTCTCCAATCCTTCAATGACTTGCGGGAGTAAATCCAAGTCGGCGAACTTTTGCTCTGTGATATGCGTCTTTTTCATTGGTATAGAATATCAGCTTAAGCTTGCAATACGAAAGTAAATACATTCCAATAGGGCATCTATTTACTGGTTATCATCCAACCAGTTCTAAAAAATACATTGGAGTGGAAGATGAGTGATAAGATTTTGCAGCTAACTGATGACGGTTTTGATAACGATGTGATCAACGCTGCAGGCCCGGTTCTTGTTGATTTTTGGGCGGAATGGTGTGGTCCATGTAAAATGATTGCTCCGATTCTTGATGAAATCGCAGACGAGTACGAAGGCAAACTCACTATCGGTAAATTAAATATCGACCAGAATGCTGGAACTCCACCAAAGTTTGGTATTCGTGGTATTCCGACGCTACTTCTTTTCAAAGATGGCGGCGTAGCAGCAACTAAAGTTGGTGCATTGTCTAAAACTCAACTTAAAGAGTTCCTAGACGCTAACCTTTAATTAGGTGAGCCTTTGAAAAGAAACCGCGCAGTTAACAAATGCGCGGTTTTGTTTTTTCTAAGCTATGGACTAGTCTTAGTTTTAGTGCTAATTTATCGCACGTTAATTGAACGAATTTCTCTTCTTGGTCGATCCTGTGACCAACTCCTTCTTAACTTAAGAAAACAGATCCTATTTTGACTAAACAAACTTCCACCACTATGAATCTTACTGAACTGAAGAACAGACCTGTGTCTGAACTTGTTAAACTTAGCGAAAGCCTAGGTCTTGAAAATCAAGCTCGTCTAAGAAAACAAGACATTATCTTCTCCATCCTTAAAGCGCATGCAAAAAGTGGTGAAGACATCTTTGGTGATGGTGTTCTAGAAATTCTTCAAGACGGTTTTGGTTTCCTGCGTAGCGGCGACAGCTCGTACCTTGCTGGACCAGATGATATTTACGTATCACCAAGCCAGATTCGTCGTTTTAACCTTCGCACAGGTGACTCGATTGGCGGTAAAATCCGTCCACCTAAAGATGGCGAACGTTACTTTGCACTGCTTAAAGTAAACACGGTTAACTACGACAAGCCAGACAACGCTCGTAACAAAATTCTTTTTGAAAACCTGACTCCTCTTCACGCCAACGAACGTATGGTGATGGAAGCGGGTAACGGCGCGACTGAAGATATCACAGCTCGAATTCTTGACCTTGCTTCACCAATTGGTAAAGGTCAGCGTGGTCTGATTGTTGCTCCGCCTAAAGCCGGTAAAACAATGCTTCTGCAAAATATTGCACAAAGCATTGCACGCAACCATCCTGAGTGTGAACTAATGGTTCTACTTATCGATGAGCGTCCAGAAGAAGTAACAGAAATGCAGCGCCTAGTTAAAGGCGAAGTAATCGCATCGACTTTTGATGAGCCAGCATCTCGCCACGTACAAGTAGCAGAAATGGTAATCGAGAAGGCGAAGCGCCTTGTTGAACACAAAAAAGACGTGGTTATCCTACTGGACTCAATCACTCGTCTAGCTCGTGCTTACAACACTGTGATTCCTTCATCAGGTAAAGTTCTTACTGGTGGTGTTGATGCGAATGCTCTACATCGTCCAAAGCGTTTCTTCGGTGCGGCACGTAACGTAGAAGAAGGCGGTAGCTTAACTATCATCGCAACAGCACTGGTTGATACTGGTTCTAAGATGGATGAAGTTATCTACGAAGAATTCAAAGGTACAGGTAACATGGAACTGCACCTTAACCGTAAGATTGCTGAAAAGCGTGTATTCCCTGCGATTGACTTCAACCGCTCTGGTACTCGTCGTGAAGAGCTTCTTACGAAGAACGATGAACTACAGAAGATGTGGATCCTGCGTAAGATTGTTCACCCAATGGGCGAAATCGATGCAATGGAATTCCTTATCGATAAGCTAGCAATGACTAAAACGAACGATGAGTTCTTTGACGCGATGCGTCGTCAGTAGTCTTGATTAGCTGATAGTTATTAAAAAGCGCTGCCTTCGGGTGGCGCTTTTTATTTGCATTTTGTGGCGACAGCTTGCAGAATGACCAAAAGTGTTACAAGGAAGTTAAAATGCAACATGGACTGTTGTCATCATTACTCCTGTCTACTTCACTGTTACTTTCCCCGGTCGGTATGAGCTATGCCACCGAGATGTCTCCAACTACAGTAGAGTCTTGGCTTGAGAATGATCAAGTAAAACTGAAAACTGCTGAATTACTCGAATTTGTCGTACGTGACGAAGTCAATTCGCTGCGCTTCGCACTCGAGCGTCTGACATTTCCTCAGCAAGAGGTGGCTCGTTACCAACTCTTGAAAAAGCTCGAACAGCAAAAAGTCGTACTCACGCCTAAGATGTCTATCTTCATTGAGCAGCAACTTGCTATTACGCCAACTTACCAAGTATTGGAACGTGGCGATGGCTATGAGTTTACGGTACCTGCCTTTAATTACCCTTCGATTGCTAACCGATTAATCAAACAATGGCGCCAAGACCAAAAGACACTGGTTTTTGTGTTAGATGCTGAGAAGCAACAACTCGATTTAAAAGAGTGGTTATCTGGCCCTGAGCATCAAGCCCAAACTCGAGAAGCACTGTTAATCAGAGAGCTTGATAGTTTGTCTCCTGAAGCCGTTGATTATCTGACTAAGCAACTGACCAATTCTTCTATTGTAAGCTGGTTACCCTCAACAGAAGTGGTGGTTCGACTGGCACAGGTCAGTGAAGACCCTGAAGTCTACAAGATTTTATGGCGCATGAAGGCTGACTACCATAGCCAAGCAGAGCTGGTACGTCTTGCTGAAACCAAACAAGCGTTCGCGCTTGAACAGGTTATGGCTGCGACCAAGAACCCGCGCTTGAAAGATGAAGCCATCATGTTATTGACCAAGGTGAACCCGCTCTCAGAAGAGGTGAAACAGTTTCTTGTCTCTAGGATGGCGATAGCCGATGAAGCCTCATTAGTTGCTCGTGAACTGGCAAAACAAGGTCACACTCGCTGGTTGCAAGATCTTGTGAATGATAACCCTCAGGTTAAGAGTTCTTTGATCGAGCAAGCATTACCTTAAAGTGGATTTTGGCTCTTAATAACCTTACTAAAAAGGGGGATCTCAGTGTCGCCCTTTTTGATATACTGAGCGCAGAATAATCAGCATGTAGAAGCCCTATGAGTTTTAAAGATTTACGTGATTTTGTCGACCATCTTGAAAGCATTGGTCAGTTGAAACGCATTTCTCACCCTGTCGACCCAGACTATGAAATGACCGAGATTAGCGACCGTACTCTACGTGCTGGTGGCCCGGCTCTTTTATTTGAAAACCCTGTAGGCTATGACATGCCTGTTTTGACCAATCTATTCGGTACTCCTGATCGCGTAGCCATTGGTATGGGGCGTCAAGAGGTCAAAGAGTTACGCGAAGTGGGTAAGTTGCTTGCTTACTTAAAAGAACCTGAGCCACCGAAAGGTTTTAAAGACGCTATCGATAAGCTGCCTGTGTTTAAGCAAGTCTTAAACATGCCAGCTAAGCGTCTTCGTAAGGCGGCCTGTCAACAAATCGTATGGCAGGGTGATGACGTCGATCTTGATAAAATCCCGGTGATGAGTTGCTGGGCTGATGATGTCGCACCATTGTTAACATGGGGTTTGACCGTTACGCGTGGTCCGAACAAGAAACGCCAAAACTTAGGTATCTATCGCCAACAAAAGATCGGTAAGAATAAAGTCATCATGCGTTGGCTAGCCCACCGTGGTGGCGCGCTTGATCTACGTGATTGGATGGAAACCAACCCAGGCAAGCCATTCCCTGTATCGGTAGCGTTTGGTGCAGATCCTGCCACGATTCTTGGTGCCGTTACGCCAGTTCCAGATACCTTATCGGAATACGCGTTTGCCGGTTTATTGCGTGGTAGTAAAACTGAGGTCGTTAAATCAATCAGTAACGACTTAGAAGTGCCAGCGAGTGCTGAAATCGTAATGGAAGGTTACATCGACCCGAATGAGTTCGCAGACGAAGGGCCATACGGAGACCATACTGGTTACTACAACGAGAAAGAAAAGCATCATGTGTTTACTATTACTCATGTAACCATGCGCGAGAATCCGATCTATCACAGTACCTATACTGGCCGTCCACCTGATGAGCCCGCAGTATTAGGTGTTGCGTTAAATGAAGTGTTTGTTCCTATTCTTCAAAAGCAATTCCCAGAGATAGAAGACTTCTACTTGCCACCTGAAGGTTGTTCGTACCGAATGGCGGTAGTGACCATGAAGAAGCAATACCCAGGTCACGCTAAGCGCGTGATGATGGGTGTATGGTCTTTCCTACGCCAATTCATGTACACCAAATTTGTCTTGGTATGCGATGAGGATGTTAACGCTCGAGATTGGTCTCAAGTGACTGCTGCCATGTGTGAACATATGGATCCGTCTCGTGACAGCCTGATGATAGAGAACACACCTATCGATTCACTAGACTTTGCATCGCCAGTGGTAGGTTTAGGCTCAAAAATGGGTTTAGACATTACTAAGAAGTGGGATGCGGAGCTGGCACTATCACCTGATGCTCAATCTTTACCTATAGATAGTCAGCATATTGAAGGTTGCATAGCTGAGCTAACCGAAACCTTCCCTGAAATTATTGATATTCACTTACAGAATGATAATGCGTGCATGGTCGTTGTGTCTATCGATAAACAAGCGGTAGGCAATGGTAAGAAAATCATTGAAGCGGTTTGGTCTCAGTTCGATGAGAACAAGTTTGTCATCGTGTGTGATAGTGACGTTAACGTCAGTGACTGGAATGACACTATCTGGGCGGTGACTACAAGAATGGATCCGGCAAGAGATACGTTCTTCCTGAAAAACCAAACTGGACATTCAAAAATGGGTCTAGATGCGACGAACAAGTTTGAAGGTGAGTGCCTGCGTGAGTGGGGTGTTCCAATCACTAAGAACCCAGACGTCGTTAAAAAAATTGATAGCATCTGGGAACAACTAGGAATCTCATGAGCTTCCAAGTAGTCTTATACCCAGAAAATATCAGCTTTACCGTAGAAAAAGGGCAAACGGTTTTGGATGCTGCGCTCAACAGCAATGTCAATTTTCCAAACCGCTGCCAAGTTGGTGCATGCGCTATGTGTATGTGCAAAAAATTAGAAGGCCAAGTGAGTTACCACCTTGAACCCATGCTTACAGAGAAAGAGCAGCTACAAGGTTGGATTTTTGCTTGCCAAGCATTTGCAGAAAGTAATTTAGTTCTAACCTTTGCCGATTAAGGGTTAGTGAGAGGAAGAACATGACTATTAAATGTAAAGTGAAGTCTATCGAGCCATTAGCTTGTAACACTTACCAAATCCTACTTCACCCAGAAACGCCAGTAGCTTTTAAAGCGGGTCAATACTTGATGGTTGAAATGGGTGAAAAAGATAAGCGTCCATTTTCGATTGCAAGCAGCCCTTGTCGCCATGAAGGCGAGCTTGAGTTACACATTGGTGCCGCTGAGCACAATGCTTACGCTTCAGAAGTTGTTGAGGCAATGAAGAAAGCGCAAGCTGAAGATGGCGACATAGCTATTGATGCTCCGCACGGTGATGCATGGGTTAAAGAAGAAAGCGATCGTCCTCTGTTACTCATTGCTGGTGGTACTGGCTTTAGCTACGTGCGCTCTATTCTCGATCACTGCATCGCGCAGAACAGTAAAAAAGAGATTCATCTATACTGGGGCGCAAAAGATGAGTGTCAGCTGTATGCGAAAGAAGAGCTTGTCGACATTGCAGCAAAACACAGCAATGTACATTTTGTACCAGTAGTAGAAGAAGCACCTGAAGTTTGGCACGGCCAAACTGGTAATGTACTTGAAGCAATCACGCAAAGTTTCGAATCATTAGCTGATTTCGATATCTACATTGCGGGTCGTTTCGAAATGGCAGGTGCTGCAAGAGACTTGTTTACTCAGAATAAAGAAGCAAAGCGTGACCATATGTACGCAGATGCTTACGCATTTATCTAAGAATACTTTTAGATTTAGAGCAAAAAGAGAGCAGAAATGCTCTCTTTTTTCCGTTTAGGTGAACTATTAGGCACTTAACCTCTATTTATTCATTTTTCATGAAAAAGTAGTTGCTAAGCTGAGTGGGTTCCCTATAATGCGACACCACTGAGACGGCAGACGCCACAAGGCTTCAGCAATAATCAGTTAGACGGAAAGCGACAAAAATTAATTTTCAAAAAGTGTTTGACACTGAATGTTAATTCGCTAGAATGGCCGTCCACTTAGAGAGGCTCCTTACTTAAAAGGAACGCTCAACAAGTGAAGCTCTTTAACAATTTAAACCTATCAATCTGTGTGGGCACTCGTTGATGAATATCAAAACGTTATTACTTAGGTAATGACAGTTACTTCGGTAACAAACTTGATTTCAATGAACTGAGTGACCAATACG
>NZ_MCZK01000033.1 GCF_002875945.1 Vibrio lentus | reverse complement strand
TGAAATCGAAGAATGGATGGAGCAACGTCTAGCACTGCGAGATAGCCAAGACTAATCCAAGTAGCAGAACACACACCTAACACATCAACAGGGAGCCAACGAAGGCTCCCTTTTCAATTAGAGAGAGATAAAAAATGAGTTATTCAATTTACGTAGACGGCGCAGCACCAAACAATCAACACGGATGCACACAAGGTGGCATTGGTATCGCAGCTTTTAACGAACAGGGTGAATTAGAGCACCAAGATAGCATCACCATTAAGCGTAATACTACCAATGCCGAGTTAGAGCTAATGGCATTAATCGAAGGTTTAGAGTATGCCCAAGATGGCGACGTTATCTACTCAGACAGTGACTTCTGTGTAAAGGGCTACAACGATTGGTTAGATAACTGGAAAGAGCGAGGTTGGCGTAAGTCAGACAAAAAGCCAGTTAAGAACCGCCATCTATGGCAACAAATCGATGAATTACGTTCTAAGAAATACGTTGAGGTGTTTAAGGTTAAAGCTCATTCAGGTAATAAGGGTAATGACATGGCAGGTTTGTTAGCCGTTGAAGCGGCAGAGGCTGAGTAAGAAGATTGAGCACAGTTTGTTGGCAGGCCGCTAGCAGGCTGTGTTGTTTCTTTTACGTTTAACCTGTTAGGATTGTGTGGGATGTTTTAATTAGAATGAATGTTATTGAAAGTGGTTCGGCAAATGTTTAAAAATAGGTTGAAATATTAATTTCTGCTCCTCAGTGTTGAGAGCGAGAGTGAGAATAAATCTGAAGAATAAATCGGAATCAAACGGAGCAGTTTTGGATAAAGACTCGATATCTATGCTGATTAAGCAAGTCGTGATGAATGGAGTTTGGAGTGATGCTACAGTATTACCTGATGTCTCTTGGATCATGCCCTTGGTTGTAGAAGAGTTGTTTTTAGTTATGTCTGAACATACTTCAAATAAAACAAAAGCCGCTAAAATGCTAGGTGTTCATCGTGGTCGTTATTGCTCAAAGGTTGATGCATTATTATTGAATAAGCAAAATGATATACCTTCATGTTAAATAAAGAAAAGCTCACAACTTATATCGGTGTAGCACTGTTTGTTATTCTTGTTGCTCTTGGCTTGACGTTCTTGGATAAAAAAGCTAGAGAAACAAGACGAGTCAAAGTGATTACCGATGAGATTCAGAAGGACTTACTATTAAACTATAGCGAGCCGCAAGGTGAGACCTATAATGAGAGTAAGCATAATGCTGTCATGTTGTCTACTTCTCGATTTCAGCCTGAAACCCTTAAAGAAGGGTTATATGATGACAATCTATCCCCTTTTTTAGGCAACCCCAAAGGCCGACATGTTGTGGTATTCTTTACCAAATATCACTGTGATACGTGTGCTATAATGAACGTAAGGTTAGAGCAGTTTGTTAACAATAACTCGGAAGGTAAAGTTATCATTAAGATAATGGCTTCGGATAATACTATCGAGAGAGAGGGGGAGTTGAATGGTCTTGCTTTGTTTTATTACAAACCGGATCTATACATTCACTACCATCATGAGATGATGAAAGGCATTAAAAATCATCATGAACTTTTAATGGAGCTGAACATTGCACCTAATGACCTAGCTCCTTATCGTCAATTCGCACAGGACCAATTAGAGAAAACAGAAGTGCTAATGGAGAGTATGCATATCAAGAGGTGGCCTGTTGCTATTGTCCTGGCTTCTCGTAATTATGATGATAGGTCTCTAAAAAAATCATTGACCAAATTTTAATATTTAGCTCTAAACCACCAAATTCAGTAGGTGGCTTTCATTTTGTTAGGGTTTGCCTGTAGTTCAGCCCATGTTAAATGCTTCCTTGATTTTTAGCGAAGTCAAAGAGGATAAATAACATGAGTCGATGCAATCAAGCTTCCCACATATTTTGGAAATGGTAATATCACATCGTGTAGGCGTATTGAAAGGAAAAGTAGCCTTAAAGCTCTTCAGTAAGCGTTCATATTTGAAGGGAAATAAGCTTTGGGGCAACTGTTTTTTTGTAAAGAAGCTATTTTGTTGATAGCGTAGGAAATAAGGAAGAAATCATTCGACGTTATGTTAGGTATCAGGAGAGGAAGGAGTGCGTGGAACAGCAAAAATTAGTGCAGGACTAAACAAAGGCCCCTTTTAGGTGGCTCACACAAAGCTACCTTCCACAGAAGGAGGTAATTGACTCCCCGCCCCAGATGAGGATTTTATATGCCCGAAACATATATCTGCCGCCATGTAGACAGCTTGGTTGATATTATTGAGACTGATGTTTTTTGTTTAAAAGATGTAAGTATTCATTGCACATTTGCCTTGTTAAATGAGGATAAATGGCTGAATGCGTACTTCTTGAGGGCTAGTAGAAAAAATATGAAGCAGATATCTTTTTCAAATAGCGTAATTATCAATCTAGATGACTTTCTGAGTGGGCCGTGAGTGTGAGCTTTGATTGCCGTAATTTTCTCTTATTTATGACAAGGCTCACGTAGCAGAAAATGCCGGTAGGCTGATGTGATGTAGGAGGAGAGCTGGTGGTAGTTATAGAGCTATTGTCAAATGTGGTGTATGGGGTTCATGCAGTAGCCTGTTGATGAGTCTCCATTTATTTCACTCCGTCAATGAAGCGAATATCTTTCACTACATCAGCGAGTAGTTTAAAGTCTCGTAGACGCCACTTCGTCTCAGTGCTGAGCATTAACTTGTAGGCCATCATCAACATAGTCTTTCTGCTTCCAAAGTTCTTCGTCTTGTTCGTGCATCAACGTACTGTGGCGAGAGCATCGATTCTATTGGGGTGGTTGTCTTTGGATACTTAGTTTTAAAGCATTTTGAATGTTGAGAAGGCGTGATAAGCATCATTCTAGTTCCTACCATCCAGATATCTTGCCGTGCTTCCTCATTTGTGGCCGTGCACTTTTGAGCGCGTTATTAAGCACATTTGCTGTCTTATGTACCTAGCACCGTTGCTGAGCTTTGAGGCCAGCACTTAGCAACTGCTTTCCAGAAGCCAAACGCGTCATCTCTGCTGGCGAGCTTCGGCGCCAGCTGCTGTTGGTTAGCAAGCTTTTCGCACCCTAATCAAGCAAAGGTTCCAAAACAGGCGGTAGATCGCCCGTAGATATCCCCTTGATGTATTAGTTCTGTAAACGGGTCTTGTGGTGTATTCAATGAAACAGCAGTATTATCAGTCATGCGGCGTACCTCTCTGTTAATCGTTCTGGGGAGAACAACACCGCAACTTTCTTTCTCTTCCATATCCCAGAAATCAGTATGGCTCGTGATGTTGTAATATCGTATAGTGAGTCTTTGCTTGTGATTTGATTATGGTGGATTATGGTGGATTATGGTGGATTATGGTCGATTGTGTTGTTGTTTCAAATAAGTTTTTAGTTAGTGACATTGCTCGAAGGGTTCCCGCTCTAAATGTAAGGGTAATTAACTCTGGCAACTTGAATTTGGAAGTGAATCCGGTTGGGGTTTTAATTATAGACCTTTCTGAGTATGAAGGAATTAAGGCCATATTTAATGATGAGTTGGCTCGTGTTAGGCGTTTGGCAAGTGTCATTATCGGAATTTTACCCAGTCACGACTATGAGGTGTATCGAAGTATTGATGTTCATTTGTGTGATGACGTGGCTATTTTCCCTTTTTCTCCGAAAGATTTACAAGAAATAATATCTAAGCCTAAAAAACCATTCCTTAATACTTTAAGGAAAAAAAAGGACTTTGAGGCTGGCAACTTCGAGGGAGTTATATCTAACATCTCTGATGGATTTGAATGTGAAGCTGATTTGTTATATTCATATGAGTCTTTACTAATTCAGGGGGAGCTAACCAAAGCTGAAGATATTGTAGCGCTGTACTACAAGACTGAAAAAATACCTTACCACTCTAAAGTAAAATCTCTTCAGGGGTTAATCTATGGAGGTTCGAGAAGTAGCCTGATAACGACTCTCAAACAAAACGTTAAACATTTCTCTGATAATCCTGCATACCTGTTTTTGTTGATGGCGTTTGGTGTTGATGTGGATAAAAGGTTAATCGAAGATTTTAATCTGACAATACCTAGTTCCCCTATTTTTTTACACCACATCCCTGATTTTAATATGAAATCTGTTAATGAGTGTTTATTGAAAAGAAAGTTTGATTCGATCTTCCATTTCGATGATGACGGGGTTGTTGCATGCACTCTTCTTGCTTTGAAAGTAAAAGATTATCGATTTGTTAAGTTCATACACCAAAACATAAAAAAATTACCGATCCCATTCTTGCTGCAAAGTCTTTTAAAGTTGATGCTTGAGGATAAAATTGAGGAGGTTCGAGAGCTGAAGAGTATTGTGATGTTTGATTTTGATAATGGTAAAGAGCACCTTAATTTCCTTCGCTTAAATTATAAAAAAAGAGGAGTGAGGGAGCTTATTTCTCAATCTTCTTTTATTCTTGGTATTAAAGATAGTAAAGGCAGACTTCGGTCGGGAATTGAGAATATTAGTGAGGCTTTGAAGGACAATGCCGTCCTTGATTCTTATTTGTTAGGTCAGTCGTTTGTTTAACGTAATTGCACTTAGTGCGCACCTACAAACAAATGCAACCAACATTTTTTCTGATGCGATGTTACTCATCGCATTAGCTATTCACAAGTAATTGCCATACATGTAGGGCTCTTCTCCGTGTAATAGGCGCCACTGACGGACTCGACGTTCTAGTGTGCGTCGATGGTTAGGTGAAAAACTATCGCCATGCTCTTCACAAAGATGGTCAAAAATACCGACAGAGGTAATTGACACTGAGCGTTCAAGGAGTGGAAGAACAACTGAGTTCCAGACCGATTCGAGGGGGCAGTTCTTGTTCGATAACCTCTAGTCTTAATTGGGCCTAATTGTCGCTGTACTGATTCAATTCGACGAGCAAAACACTCAGAGAAACCGGCTTTAGCGGCGGAGGTGGTTTGTGTTTTATCTTTTCGATTAGCCATGTATGCCTTATTTGTTGATCTGTAATTCGTTTTCCCTGGCACAACGTTTTCCGGTAGAGGGTTTGCTCAGAATGTAGCAGATTAACCGGCCAATCTAATTGTCGCTCAATACATGGCTTTTTCTGGACTAACAAAGCATACATTCAATAATGTGAATAACCTTAATAATAGGAGTAATTATGACTATTAATACCTCTTTTTCTTTTGTTGACAATAAAACAGGCCCATTAGTAAAAAATGAACAACTAGAAAACAATGTGGAAAATGATGAACTCAACTCTACTTTTTTAGAGACTTTAAACCATTTAGTTCATTCCGAGACTTCAATTGAAAAGAACGTTGGAGTTGCAAAAGAAGTAGAAGAAGTAGAAGAAGTAGAAGAACTAGAAGAAGTAGAAGAACTAGAAGAAGTAGAAGAAGTAGAAGTCGTTCATTTAGATGGCAATACTATAGAGAGGGCATCACTCAAGGAAGGGACAATAAATATTGAACCTTCAAAAGGAGAGACAAAAGTAACTTTCGATAGCAATAAGATAAATACATCTACTGTCATAAAAGAGGGGGGGAAGCTCTTAAACGAGCTTATTGATGCTAACAAAATTCTTTCATCTAACATCACAGATGAGCATGTGCTAGATACGAAGGAGTCCACATTAGAGTCGGTGAAACCTTTTAAATACTTAAATTTGGAGTCTAGTATCTTAAACCATGAAGGAATAGATGAAAGTGCTGAAGATAGAAAGAAGGTATTGTCCGCAAGTCTACTTGAATCACTATCAAAAGATGAGCAAGAATCAAATTTAGATTATCAACAGACAATGTTATTTAATAAATCAACTGACGAAAGTGTAGGTCGAAGAGAGATACAAACACTCCAGGGAGCTCCTCTTCAGTTAACAAAAGAACTCGCAAATGAACAAGTTATGGAAAAAATTCAGATGATGATGTCCAAAAATTTAAAAGGTGTAGATATTCGATTAGATCCTCCAGAGTTAGGAAGCATGAAAATTCGAATGGCAATTAACAATGATATAGCAAGCATTCATTTTTCAGTTAGTAGTGCTCAAGCTCGAGATATGATAGAACAAACCTTACCCCGCTTGCGAGAAATGCTATCACAACAAGGTGTAGAATTAGAAAATTCATCAGTTCAGCACCAATCTCCAAAGCAAGGACAAGAGCACGAACAAAGCAATCAAAGAGGAAGCGATGAAGATACTCATCGACCTAGAAGTAATAGTGCTCAATCAGATAGTCAGAGTGAGGTTGAATTAAATATAAACTTAAAGCCCACAGGCTTCAGTTTTTATGCTTAGTTGTACTAATTCAGACCTAATCTGACAGTTACCCACTTTTCGAGTTGGTGCCTGTCAGATTATATCTAGGCTAGATTGGCGTTGTTAACGATATGGATATATTCCCACCTACCGTCTACACTCTTAGTCGGTAGCTGAAATGAGGAAGTAGATAGGTAGCTATACTAGCTATACCCTTTCAACTTGAAGATGCAGGTATCAGTACCTGAAAATTATCTGTAATTCTGGATACAAGTGAGCCTGCAACTTCTGGTAACGTCACATCGAAAAACTTTTTGATAGCAGAGGTGAATGCTGTTTTGGAGGGAAAATAGACATTGTTCCTCACATGCTCATTCATTACTTTCCAAAGCCGCTCTATTGGATTTAAGTTTGGGCTGTATGGGGGTAAGTAATGAAGCTCTATATTGAGTACTTTTGCCGCATTCCTAACCATTTCTGAACGATGGTAGGCTGCACCATCAAGCACAATATGCACGGTTTGCTCTAGTGGATAATGCTCTTTCTTGAGTTTCCAAAAGAAGCGAACAAGACTCTCGCTATCTATCGTTTCATAAGTATCTGTGATCGTCGCGCTGATATTTTTCAATGACAGAGCACCGATTAGATTCACTCGAGTACGGCTACCTGTCGTTTCAATTAGCTTATCCTGCCCCTTACGGATCCAGCCACAGCTAAGTTTTGTTGACTGAGTTGGATGAACGGCGTCCATGAAAAGTACAGGCGCATCCTTGGGCTTAAGTGCCTCGTTGTAATACTCGATAAATACTTGCTGCTCTTCAGGCTTTAGCTTATGTGGTACACCTTTGGGCTTTTTGTATGAAAAACCGTGGTGATGTAACCACTTATTAATCCCAGAAACGGTGTAGCTCACACCGAATTCAGCTTCGACGTAAGTAATGATTTGACGCGTATGAAAATAGGTTTTCTCAGTCAAATGCTCGATGAGCTGCATCGTCTGAGTATCAGAAAGTAGACTCTGGCTCCCGCCATTCTCAGGTTTAAGTTTTTCAGATAGAGCATAATCACTAAGATGACGAGCAACTGTAGATTCATGGATACGAAGAGCTTGAGAGATCATAGTCGGGCTCCAACCTTCGGAAGCTAGCAAGACAGCTTTTATACGGTCGCATACTCGACGATCACGCTCAGTATTGTGCATCTGTTCGAGTTGTTGTTTTTGCTCAGGAGTTAGTACCATTTTCATGGTGAGTAGCATGATCCTGATTTCATTGAAAATCAAGCATCTTCAATGATCACGGGTATATAAGGTCTGATTTAGGTACGGATTAAGTACCATTAAATAAATGACTGTCCTAACAAATAACAAATAACAAATAAAAATAGTATTATCATCCAAACTTTCACTAATCTTCCCAATCCCCCCTCTGAAGTCTACCTTTACTATCTTTAATGGCTTTGTTGCGTAATT
>NZ_MCZK01000032.1 GCF_002875945.1 Vibrio lentus | reverse complement strand
GAATTACGCAACAAAGCCTCTCCCTTATCTTCATACTCAGCAACATAAATCAATGCTAATGTGTGACTTGGATCTATATCTAATATTTGCCTTGCTTTATCTAAAGCCTCATCATACTTTTCCTGAACTTCAAACAAATAAGTCATATTGATTAATAAATTTGCCTGTTCGTATTTAGATAATAGTTCAATTTCTTCATATGCTTTATTAAGCTGGATCTCAGAGCGACTATATTTCCCTTGCATCCTCAACGACTTACCTTCATAAACGTGTAATATTGTAAAGGAGGTAATTTGATAAGCATCTTTCGATAATGACTTTAAGTCACTACAAAATCTAGATAGCTCTACGTGCTTATTCATCGTTGATAAACTCTTACAATAAGCGATTGATATGTTAAACGCTTGTGTAATACCTCTAGAAGAATCAAGATCTATCGAACATTTCAATAGATTTAATAGTATTACATTGGTACTACCTACCAACTTCCCATTATTTTTCAACTGATCTTTTACGATAGAGTTTAAATTTATCCGTCCTTCTTTCCAACGTTTACCTAAGTGGATATCTGCTAAGCTATTCGCTATCTCATAAACATCTTCAGTAGTGAGATTACTATAGACATACTCTCTCACTAGAGTCGGGAGAACATAAACTTTATTACCACCATCATCATTATGTTTTTTAAACATTTCATTACTTGATGAAATTGCATCAACCAAGTCTAGTTTATATAGTCTTTGAATATGCACCGGCTTAAAAGCATATTTTGAATGTGCGCGCTTAATATTACTGAATGCATCACCATGCTCTAATACTGACAGTATTTTCAGTAACTCATAGCTTCTCAAAGATTCTTGATCACTACTTTCTTTTAGTAGATTAACCCTATTAACTAGCTCTTTAGTAAACTTACTGTCACTATTATAGTCATTATCAGAAGAATAGGACTCCGGAGAGTAATGTGATTCTATTACATCATCAATTGATAAATATTCCAATTCATCTATATACTTATCAAGTAATACCGGAACGCCTTTTGACAACTGGATTAATCCGTCTAAAACTCTTTCATTAAACTCTTCTGTTGATTTCTTATAGTAAGAAATGTACTTCCTAATGTCGTATTCTTCTAGATTTTTAATTTCAACGTATGGAATTTCATTATTTACTGGCTTAGCACTTGCAATCAAAAACCTGATATTTTCTTTATAATCTGATATAACTTCAATCAGCTTTAAAACTTCATCCACTACTAATTCATACTCATCGAAACTAGAAGTAAGACCAAAATTGTCCATATATATTAAAGCATTACTATCAGGCAATGAATTTATGAAGGTGGTTAGCTTAACGCTATAATATGACTCTATAGACTCTGTTAGTTCTTCATTAGATCGAATCCCTTCCATATCCACTCTAAATATTGGGACATTGAAGTAACTATTAGATTCATCTTCTACAATTGTCGATACAAATTCATCGCGACTCAACCCCCACTCTGATACTAAATTTACACAGTTATAATCTCGAAACAACTCTATGACTTGTGATCTTTCAGACTCTCGAATATGGCTATGCCCAGATTTTTTTATAATACTCCACTGAGGCAAACATGAATTGTCAATTTCTATTAATGTATTTAGTTGACCTTCGCAACTTTCAGTCTTCTCTTTAATCTCAAAATTTGACTTATCCTTTATATCAACCTCTTTATTTCCATTGAAAATATAACTTTCAAGCTCAGGTAAATATTTGTGGCAATCAATTCCACCATATGCTCGGAACCTTCCTCGTTGTATAGCAGGGCCAACACTTTCAATTAAACTTTGATAACTTTCATTGACTCTTTCTTCATTTTCACCATAGAAACACCAAATAATATCTATCTTAGAACGATCATCTTGAATCAATTCGAAAAGAGTTCGCGTAAATACATCACTCCACCCACCATAACCTATCACTAACAATGTTTTATTATTTAGAATTGAGTTTAATGAAGCCCTAAGCTTTGGCCTATCAAATTCTAGCTGGTCTGGTGTATGTAATGTGTCCGTATTTGTCCAAAAACCATGTAAATGGACGACTTGAACGGCATCGGTATCTAGTGCATTAATATTGCAATCACCATGTAATAAAAACCTACTATTAATTACACTTAGTTTATTTAATGCCACTGACATTAGCGGATCAAAATTTGTGGTAAGTATTGGTCCCGATATTTTATTATCACTGCTAATGATCTTAGCTAAAGCATCAATGGCAGGAGGAATCACCCAAGCATCAGTGTTCTTCTGTAGATTTTCAAGATAAGTAATATCTCTAACATCACTAATTTCATCACTTAGAGTTGATTTTAGAACGGCTTTCCTGATGACATCGTTAATGACATCTTGGCTAGTGTTTTGCAAAAGAAATGTAAACGACCTCTGGTATCTTTCTGTATCAGATAAAGTCTCAGGAACTTCTTCATAATAGAAGTCAGCTAGATCTGGCATAGAATTTAACGTTTCTTCAATGATATGGAGCATGCCTTTTACATCAGGTACACCTTTCGTTTCACCAGTAGGTGACGACATCGGAGCGGCTTTGTTGCGTAATT
>NZ_MCZK01000031.1 GCF_002875945.1 Vibrio lentus | reverse complement strand
TTCAGATATTGATTGAGATATTTTCTCAGTACTATCAATGGCATTTTTAAGGGAGCTTTGGCTCTGTAGAATGATTTCATTGGCTTCTATTGCAGATTGCTCTGCCCTTTGTGCATTATCAGCGACATCTCTTGCAGTTGAAGACAGCTCTGTAGAAGCCGTTGCGACTTGCTCAACAAATGATAAAAACTTAAAAGATGACCTCTTATTATCACCAATAACTCTCGCTGTCTCTGCTTGTTTTTGGGAAAGTAATGCTAAGACGTTTTTACTTTTGCCCAACACCTGCGAGAGCTCTGAAGACAGACCGGATACCCCCAAAAAGATACCATCTAATTCATTACCTTTTTGGGAAAAGCTCAAGAGTCTAAGATCCCCTTCTGATAGTTTTTTTACATATAAATTTAAATCTACAAGTCCCTTCAGTTCATAATTAACAATCATAGAAAGAAAAACGGCCATAGCCATAATGAGAGCAGCATAAAAAGTGGAATTCTTAACAACATCCAACATAATATGTCTTTTCAAAGTGCTGGGAGAAACAATTAAAACTAACGATAAGTCACTATCATCTATTTTCATTATATATTGTCCAGTACCAATAAATGAGCTTCCAACCAAACTTTTATTTTCATGAGCAACTATAATGTCATTCTCATTCTTAATAAAAAATGATTCCTCACCAAGGAAATTATAAGAAGCCACAGCTTCGACAAGAGATTGTATTGATATATCAGCTCCAAAAACGACCGAACTTCCAGCCACTTTCTGAGCAACACCAAAGGACAATACCGGCTCTCCTGTTGCAGCTGCTATTGAAGGGTTTTCGACGACCACCTCCCCTGGGTTATTCAAAGCATGTTGGTACCATGCAGCTCCAATTCGAAGATCTTCTGAATCAGATATGACTATCTCATTGGCATTTTTTTGTGCCCCATCTTGAAATACAACGAAAACATTTGAAAACTCAGAAGAATCCCTTGCCTGCTTTAGGGCAGGTAAAAAGCCTCGATGACTATCAATATTAACCAATGACTCAAGAGTGGCCTTTCCACTTGCCTCCCAACTAGAGATTAACGTTGATAACTCACCCATATTTCGATAGATACCCTTCTCTATCTCAACTTTCTCTCGGGGGTAATCATAGAACACCCCTTTAACTAGAACGAAAGCGATCCAAATTAGGACGACATAAAATGACCGATACAGAATTTTTCTCGATATTGTTTTCATTATTCTTAATATCCTATCAATTAAAATGTATTACATAATTCAGTTTAAAGACAAAGCTCTCCACCTTGTAAATTTTTCACCAACACAACAAATCCACAATACCACTACAGACTCCATGATATCCATGCGAACCAGTAAACCAGGCGACTGGAAAGTTGTCATCGTGTTAATTAGCTAAGGTCTGAATCTGTTGAATTTGCTCGTAAAGTTCGTTCATTTGTTCGTTAGAATCAGCTACAACTTCTAAAGAACTGTTGGCAGCAGCTTCAGCTTGTTTTGACACTTGCGAAATGACCAGACTTCTATCGTTAGCATTTTTAATGTCTTGAAATTGTTGCTTACCTGACTCTTGAATACGTTCAACCAAAGTACCGATAGCGCATGATTCATCATTAAGTCGAGCTATGATATCGCTATTTCGCTCAACAGTTTCCTTGCTTCGACTCGCTAAATTACGAACTTCATCAGCAACAACAGCAAATCCACGTCCCATTTCACCAGCTCTAGCCGCCTCAATCGCGGCATTAAGTGCAAGTAAGTTTGTCTGGTCAGCTATGCCCTTGATAGCACAAAAAGATTCCATGATTTCAGATGTGCAATTATTCAGGGTTTCTATTGATGTCTGTAACAGTTTAAGTTTCTCCGTTTGTTCCTTCGTGTGATTGAATATGCCACCCATGCTTGATGACATTTGACGGTGTTCAGACTGAACCTGGATTGAAATTGAAGCGAGAGATTCCAATGATGATGTCACATTGTTTATCATTCCTGTAAACTTAGAAGTATTTTCAAGCATTTCCATTTGGTGCTTGCTCAGATACTTAATAGCATTTACTTCAGTTTGACCATGATAGTTAATCATACGCGCCAAGGTCGATGGAAATGTTCTTATAGATTTATGAACATTCTTACCGCGTTTGTGAAATGCTATTGCTACATTAGTACAGTTAGAGTGGAGGAAGTTTGTTTCACCGAAGGATGAATAGCCTGCAGCTTCAAATGGGAACCTGACGGCACTCTTGTCAGAATCCGATGCTCCTAAGCGACGAAGAATACAATCAACCATGATACTTGTTACTACTTCACCATCAATATCCTTATTGAACGCATCAAGACTTGCATTTGTGTTTGAAGCAAAACTTTGCGACTCAGTAAGAGTGATAGTTTCACCAAATTTCAGGTCTGAAAACAACACGATAGATTTATTCTCTACATCAACATCAGCAATACTACGTACAAAGGTTTCTCCTACACCAGTGTCAACGCATAAATGACCGCCTGTGATCTTCTTAGCCGCGTCTAAAATAGAGCACCCCATTTTGTCTGCAATGTACTCAGAGTAGATTTAATCTCTCCTCGTTCATCGACAACCTTTTGCAACGTTCGTGTTGAATTATCACATTTAGCAACCGTCATCTTGATATTTGATGAACCTGTGACTGAGTGGGTGGATCTGAATGCGTAAGAGTAAGCATCTCCGATCTGTGTCATGAGCATCAAAGCCTTACCATCATGCATTTGACCGTTAATGCCCCACGCCGCTCGGCTAAATAGAACACCACCAGCACTACCACCAATGATTGGCACATCGATATTACCTGAAGCGTATGCAGCACTTAGAAGTTGCCCTTCTAACATGGAATGGCCATCGAAAGTTACATAGCAGAATGTATTGAAGTGGTTTTGTTGTAACTTCCAACGATGTGATGAAATGCTCACACGCATTTTATTGATGTGAGCATCAATATCTTCAGGTTTGGTATGTTTGGGTAAATCAACAATGCAAGGCTCTACTTCAGCAATAAGTGTTTTATCGAAGATATGAAGAACTACCGAACCAGCTTGGTACACGTTACGCGCTTCGCTCAACAGGTTGCCGGAAGACATGATAGAGACTTGTGTACAGTTAGTCCCGCTGAATAGCAGCTGTAAGCTTTTACAAACACGGTCAACTAACGTGGTGTCGGTAGTATGAGCAACATACGCTAAGCATAAACTTGGGTTCTGGATATCTTTCTTAATCTCTGCAAACGTTGGAAGAGAATTGGGTTCGCAGCTATAAATCTTTGATGGCAGTATTTGATTTTCTATCTTGTTTTGTTTGAATTTTGGAAAGAACGTCTGAAACATAACATCTCTATTAATTCGGCAAATTAGGGAGCACCTTGCAACTTATTGCTTACGAATACAGCCCCATAAACAACCATATAATATACTATTCATCATCATTTATTCAACCACATCGGTCATGGATGTCGTCCTTATCACTCATTTCACCACCTGAGGTCAACTGATTTCTATTTGGTACAACACCAACGAGCACACATGAGCCTAGATTCAAGACAGAGAAACTTAATGAATAGGCGAGGCAAACACCATCAACAGAAAGTAGATGATTGTTTCAAATTGTCCAGGAACAGTTAATTATGTCGCTTAATGCGCTGTTCAGTCTGGCTGGAGCAGATCACTTCATTACTTACCCCATACAGCCCAAACTTAAATCCAATAGAGCGGCTTTGGAAAGTAATGAATGAGCATGTGAGGAACAATGTCTATTTTCCCTCCAAAACAGCATTCACCTCTGCTATCAAAAAGTTTTTCGATGTGACGTTACCAGAAGTTGCAGGCTCACTTGTATCCAGAATTACAGATAATTTTCAGGTACTGATACCTGCATCTTCAAGTTGAAAGGGTATATATTAGCTCAAGCGCAGAAAATGATAATAAGAAATTTAGTCAGCCTTACTTTTCTTTTGAGTTGCAGTGCCAATAAGTAATTTCAGTTAAAAAGCCCTCTTTTAATTGATAACTGACGGTCTTGGCACGGTAAGGCATACCAAACCGTCGGCGCTTGGCGAGCTCTTCAAGGCTTAGTGCCTTTTTGATGCGACTTTCATGACATAACATGAATCGGGAAAAATTAGCATTCTTAAAAGACTCTATCGACGGCGATATACCCTTCATTCTTCCCCTAACTTTTTATTATTGATATAAGAGTGCTTAACCAACACTCCTCTTTCGACTTTGATGGACAACCTGTCTTGACTATGCTTACCGCTGAGACGATACCTTCCCAGCAAATCTTCAAGCTGATTCGCAGTCGTGATTCGACTTTCATAGGTTATACGGAGTCGTTTGTTTCTCATCTCTGAGTTTAATGGTTTCATTAGTACGGTATTTTTGTTGATGTATGCAAATAATAGGTCGACCAATCACAAAAAGCAAAAGATAAGAGCTCTACGCTACCTTGCATCATGACACCATTGCTTTAAGCCAAAAGAAATTGAGAGAGCGTTTCAAGGTTGGATGAGCTGTCTTATTGAGCCTGCAGGGAGTTATGTCATAGCCATCGATGGTTAATTTTGATACACGTGAGAGGCGTAATTTACTCCATGTGGTCAGCGCTTGGGGTAGTCAACATCAGCTCGCTCTCGGGCAAGTCACGGTTGATGAGAAGAGTAACGAGGCATCCGCTATCCTAAGATTACTCACACTGCTTGATATTGAAAACCGTATTATCACGCTAGACGCAATGAGTTGCCAGAAGCTATACGGCTCAAATAAGTATTGGAAAAAGCGGCATGGATACCACAGACGTTCACTATCAGAAACAGCGATGTATTGAGTCAAACAGTTGTTAGGAGGGTGATTGAGCTTAAGAAATTACCATGTACAGGTGGGGGAAACTTACGCGATGATAAATTGCTGAGTTAGGTGTGCCAACAACTTGTCGTATTGCCCCAAAAGCATGCGGAATGGGGTGACTCTATTTCTAAACTGAATCACGTAACAAAGCCCCTAAAACACTCAAATCACTATTTGTTAAAGCTAGCCTCGTTTCCTGGCGGTCGCGAGACTTTTCTGCGTGTTATACGAATCACCATCGTGCTTTACAGCATACTCATATCGAAATAATTATTGAATGCTTGCTCTAAACGCCCCTGATTACCTTTAATCACCAGTAAGTAATCGACACTCTTATCAAGTATTTTATGGGCAATTTTTTTCATCCCATGGCATCAATAGTCACAAAGGAACCTGATATATCAAGCAGTTTGAGCTACTCTAGGATAGCTGAGATCTCATTAGATTTTCGATAAACTCTATGTTACCCAAGACTGACACCATTTTCGGTCGCAAAAGCGTTCACCACATGAATAGCACTAAGACCACGAAAATCATCATAAGAGTTACCGTCAATGGCAATCATTTCACTCTTAGCAAGCTAACTACAGTCTTAAATATGGGCATGTACATGATTCCCTCTTAGGTAAGTGCGTATTTCGGTGATTGCGATCGGTTGTTTCGGTTTATTCCGATCACCTGATCCTACCGTTTTTCTCTCTTCTTATTTTTACTCTAAGTGATCGGATTGCGCCAGTTTTCTCATTGACTCACCTCCCAGTTCTAGTCGATGACTATTGTGTACTAGCCGAACCTTAGCGCGTCCGCGACGGTGGCGTTGCTGATCATGTTGTACCACTCCTTTACAGGTAACTGACTGATGACGATTGTGCTGCTGTTTTGATAACGCTCTTCCAGCACTTCTAATAAGTGCCCCGCATGCTCTTGAGTGAGTTTTTCCATCCCTCAATAGTCGAGGATCAGTAAGGCTTTCTTAGCCAGCGATTGGAGTTGCTTTTGATAGCTACCATCCAGACGACCAGCTGTCAGGTCGTCAAGCAAGCGAGTTAATCGGTAGTACCTAACCGTTTGTTGTTGGTCACAGGCGCTGGTTGCCAGTGCGCAGGCAAGATACGTTTTTCCTGCGCCTGTTGGGCCTGTAACCAATATGTTCTGGTGTTTGTATAGATAACTGCCCGTCAGAAGTTCGCTCATCTGTTTACGATTGAGGTTTCGTCCCTCCTTATAGATGAGTTGGCTAGGCTGCGCATCTACTCTCAGCTTGGCTTGTCGTTTTAAGCGTTGGATTTTACTCTGATTGCGATTCAAGATTTCGCTGCATGGCTCAAGCGTAGGGTTTTGAGTTGATCGTTCAGTGCATTCATATCCTTTCTCCTAGTGATAACTGTTCGGGCCACGAACATTGCTATGAACAAGGTTTGGCGTACTCGTATTGTCTTTACTCAGTTGTCCTTCACGATTGTTTTTCAGCAAATTGCTGATGAAGGTGTAATTGGATTTTGTCAGCATCAGCGCATCTTTACAGGCTTGCTCTAGGCGTGATTCGCCATAGGTTTTACTGAGGCTGAGCAAGCCAAGACAGGAACGATAAGACTGCTCTGGATGAGGCTTGGAGTTCAGTATCTTATTGACGACTTCTCGTGTCGCTGGGCCGATATTGGCTCCCCAGCCAAGCAAGTGCTCTGGTTGGGTGCTGTTTCCTCGCTCTCTTTGGCTACTTGGATGCTGGGCTACCAAGTTATCTTGATGGAAGATCTGCACCAGGCGATTAGAGGCTTCCAACTCGACATGGTGACCAACAAGTTGATGGGGAACCGAGTAGTACTGACTGCGATATTCGATGTGATAGTCAGGGCCCACTTTGGCTCGCTTCGTTTCGGTATACAGGTAACGCTGATTTAACTCATTCATAAGTTCGCGGATAGCGAGATTCAACTCTTTGAAGGTATGGAAGGTTTGGTGTCGCAGCCGCATCATGATCTAGCGCTCCACTAGGAGTGCGGCATTCTCTGCCTTGGCTTTGCCTTTCGGTTTGTAGGGGCGAGCTGGCATCACAGCGGTTTGATAGTGATTCGCCAGTTTTTGATAGCTGTCGTTCAGCCTCGGTTCATAACGATTGGCTTTGGTGACTGCGCTGCGTAGGTTATCGGGAACTAAGAGTTGTGGTACGCCACCGAAGTGTTCGAACGCATTCGCATGCGCCTCTAACCAGTAGGGCTTCCCTTGGCTGGGGAAGGCTTCAACATAAGTGTAATTGGACGCGCCTAAAGTCGCGACGAACACCTCCGCTTCGCGCTCTTCGCCAGTGTCAGGATTGACCACCTGAAGCCGAGGCCCACAGTAATCGATAAACAGTTTATCACCTGCAACATGAAGCTGGCGCATACTGCGTTTTTGGGTTTTGAACCAGCGAGTGAAGTGCTCACAGAACTGAGTGTAAGCGTAAGCTTGTTCTTGATATTGCTCATGATACTCCTGCCAGAGCAACATTTTAGTCATGCCTTTACGTCTGAGTTCTGCATCGCTGCAACTGGCGGGTAGAGGCCAACCAAGTTGGCTTTGTTTAAAGCGAGTAAGGAGTTCCGATATGGTGGACGGGCCGAGTTTAAGGCAAGAAGCGATACCACGATTTGAGAGACCGCCGTCGTATTTAAGGCGTAATACCTCTTTGATTTTGTTCATTGGAGTTCTCTTTTTGGCCATTGTCGCTTCCTTTCCTTCTTGTTTAAGAAGTAAAGAATAGCGAGCTATTGATTTAAAAGAGAAAAAGGAAGGGTTTCGGCCATTACGATCGCGGTTTTCGCTATTCCGATCACCGATTTCGGAGTTAGGCTAAAAGTGATCGGATAATCCCGAAATGACAGATCGGAATGATCCGAAATATGCAAGGTAAGGCCGTGACGCAATGAGCCTGAACTTAACATGACATAATGAAAACACTAATGCTCAGAATTGAGTCAGCGAAATCCTTTAGGGATAGCGGTAAGTATACCTAACTAAGTCCGGATCTATGACAGCAATCTTAACCCATTTGATTTTCTAGAGAGTGAGTACTTGGAACGTTGGGGCGACTATGTATGCTTTAAAAGACACGTATTAGCCACACAAATCACAAATTTGTTAGTGCAAATGTTTTGATAGGGAAACTGGGATGAATCTGTATCAGTCTAGATGAACTGTCTTTAATAACCAAAGTAAACACAAAAAGTCCTTGCCCAGTCTGTATTTGCACCTCTTCTCCATCAAAACCAAAATGTGTCGTAATTAAACGGTCATTTCTGTATACGCCCTCAGGACTAAAAATTAATTCTTCTGCTAAATAAGGAGGGACATCAACCTCTAACCAATGGCCATAAACATGTTTTGGATGTTTAAAGCTTTGTAAAGTAATATAACCTAAGTAACTAACCCATGTTAATAACATCACTAAACTAAAAATATGGAAATTTTTGACTGACTTTTCTTTGACTTTTACTAATAGAAACCTCGGCAACACATTCTCCTTTAATAAAAAATAACCAGCTCTACGTCTATAACAAATACGAATCTAAATTTCTGCATTACAATTCAGCTCTGATACATTTGTGATTGTAATCACACTTTCCTTCCAAGTCAAAAGCTATGCTCACACGAACCGGGTAAGGTAAGACCACTATAAATGGCCCTTTTTAGGGCGCGTTGATCTTTCGTGATTATTTTTCGAACGAAATGACAAAGAATTATAATTTCATTCGCCCAAAAAACACGATTTCAAGCCGTGCCAAGAACAATGTTAACTGATACTCGATGGGAACTGCTGCTACAAGTTATGAAGAGCGCTGGTCGCAAGGTGAGCTGCTTTACCAATCCTCTTTTATTTTTGGTATTAAAGATGGCTTTGTTGCGTAATT
>NZ_MCZK01000030.1 GCF_002875945.1 Vibrio lentus | reverse complement strand
AAGCGGAGAAGAGCCGCACAGATAGTGTAAGTGAGTCTTTTGGTTGCTCTCGCAATAATGCAGAAAGTGCCAGTGCATCGCCTATGTACGCATCTACGCTATTCTCCTGAATTGCTGTGAAAGCTGCTTGCGTGCTATCGAGCGTTGTAATTCGACTCTCTGGAAGCAGACTAGGAAGAAGGTCATTGAGCGCAAACCCTTTCTCCAGCGCTAGGTTTGCCGTCGCAAGCTCACTCAAATCGTTTATTTTTCGGTTTTGAGTAATCACCGCTCGTCGAATAGAGAACATCGGCTCACTAAAGGCCATGTAATCTTGGCGCTCTTTGGTCGAAGAGACACCGACCAACAGATCTAATTCACCTCTTTCAAATGCACTGAGTACGTCACTAAATGTTGGGTACAGTTCAATCTGATATTTGAAGCCCGCGTTTGCTGATACCTGATCCAACATACTGATGAGTAGGCCTTCAGACACGATGTTGCCTGAGGGAGTCTTATGTTGGTAGCTGTAGAGAACCATGTCGTAAGAAGGCAGACCGACCCGCAATACGACTTGGTTATTCGATGAATTCTCATTCTTATCCTGTGATGTGCTTGTTGGTAAGGAGCTAGCTGGTGGTATGTTTTCAGCGAAGCCATGTAGAGGCCACATCAACAGCGAAAAATAACTCAATAAAAAGGCGACACACCACGTTTTCGTTTTTGAAGCACGGTTTTGCATAAAGACATCCTGTCGTTTGCTTACTGATATGGGAGTGACGGCACCCTTAACTAACGGCGGCCAAAGGCGCTTTGGTTAGTGTGGGTAATGCAAAATTGTCTGCTTGCTGTAACGCCATACGCTGCAAAAGGGCGAGGCTGGTGTGGTCTGCTTTTAGGTGGTTCTCAATTTGGCGCTTTATTTGATCGACTTTGTCTTGTAATCCTAAGGCTTGATAGCACAGTGCTAACAAGAAGAAGGCTTCGACATCATTGTCTGAAAACTCGTTTATCGAAATACTCTCAATGCGCTCTTTCGCAACTTCGTGTTGCTCGAGCTGAATCAGTTGTAAGGTGCGACAAAGCTTCAGCAGTGGCTTACTCAGTGCGTAGGACTTTTCAGAGCGAGAGAGCCTCTGCCAAGCGGCTTCAGGCTTCCAAAGTGCTCGTTCTTTTGGGGTGAGCGTTAAACTGTCTGCCCATAATATAAGTGCTCGCTTACCTGTTGAATCCCAAATTGAGTGGGGAATGAGCTGGGCAAGCGATTTGAGGTGTTGGGTCGCTTGCTCGATGTTTTTATCTAACAGTTGCAGCCAAACCATGGTGTTGGTTAACTCAATATTACTGCCATTCACGGTGAGCACTTGATCAATCAGGTTGTTAGCGGACTCGAAGTCACTGGTATTGAGGCAGATCTTGACCTTAAGTTGCTGAAGTTTGATATTGCGAGGGTTGCTTTCTATCAAGCCATCTATTTGACTGAGTGCATCATGATAATGCTGTTTGGCGATGTGGATTTCAATGAGTTTAACCTTAGCGGGTAGGTAATCATGGAGCTGTAAAAGCCCATTCAACATCGCTTGTGCTTCATCGAATTTCTGGTTTTTTATTAGAACGTTCGCCATATAGATAATGGCATCTTTTAAAGTCGAAGGGTCAGGGGCCTTACCAAAGAGTGGCTTTACCGCGTTGAGGCCATGCTTGAGATAAGTCTGTTCTAATGTTGAGAAATACTGCTGTCGAGACAATGCAGATGTGACGCGCTTGATGATGTCATCGGCTCGTATTGGCTTAATCAAATAGCCGTCAGGTTCGAAATGAGCATAACCAAAGAAGATATCTTGGCTATCGTTGCCAGTTACTATAAAGACAAGGGTTTGAGGTTTGATTAGTTCTTTCTGCTGCAGAAACTCCAGCAACTGTAAGCCATTACTTCCTGACCCTAAATCATGATCAATCAATAAGATATCGAATCGATGTGCGCGACAAGCCTCAATCGCATTTTGTGCATTGGATGCGCTAATCACATTGTTGTTCGGCACACCTAACTTGATAAGCAGAGCACGGGTTGCACTTTGAATAACGCTGCTGTCATCAATGATGAGATAGCGCGATCGGGCGAGTATATCCATATATTAGCCTTCTGACGTATTGAGCCATTGCCGCCTTTCTTCTATGAATTAGCGGCTTATTTATTAAACACTTAAGTGTAGAAGTGAATATTACGAATAGCCATAGGTTGCATATCAATGCGCACGGAATAATGTATAGAAAGTGATGTTGGTTCAGAGGGGAGTTTGTCTAAAAATTAAGGACTTAAGAAGGGAATGAGGCTAGATACAAAAAAGACCGCACAAGGCGGTCTTTATAAAAATGAGCATAGGACTCTTTAACTACAGAACCTAATTACAGAACCATGGCTGCAACCCAACCGAATACGATCAGTGGGATGTTGTAGTGCAAGAACGTTGGTACTACGGTTTCCCATACGTGCTCGTGTTGGCCATCAGCATTAAGACCCGATGTTGGACCTAATGTTGAGTCAGAAGCAGGAGAACCTGCGTCACCTAGCGCTGCCGCTGTACCCACTAGTGCGATGGTTGCCATTGGCGAGAAACCAAATGCTGCCGCTAGAGGAACGTAGATAGTCGCAAGGATTGGAATCGTAGAGAACGAAGAACCGATACCCATTGTTACCAATAGACCAACGATGAGCATAAGCAGTGCTGCTAAAGGCTTGTTGTCACCAATGCTTGTTGAAAGCGCTTCAACCAGAGACTCAACGCCACCTGTTTGCTTCATTACTGCCGCAAAGCCTGCCGCTGCAATCATGATGAAACCAATCATTGCCATCATGTGAACGCCCTTAGTGAAGACATCGTGTGTCTCTTTCCAAGCGATTACACCACCGAAGGTGAATACCATGAAACCAGCCAAAGCACCGATGATCATAGAACCTGTCGATAGTTGAACCGTTAGCGCAGCAACAATACCAGCAGCAGCCACAAGGATGTGCTTCTTGTTGATCTCTTTCACTTCGGTTGAAACAACAGTATGAGACGTTTCTTTGTATTGGCGCGGCTTACGGTAAGTAAAGAATACTGCCGTAAGAAGGCCAAAGATCATGCCAGCAGCCGGTAACAACATCGCCATTGGTACTTGGCTTGCTACTACGTTTTCAAGACCGTTGTCGTGAAGGTTTTTAAGCAGGATGTTGTTTAGGAAGATGCCACCAAAACCGATAGGTAGAACCATATACGGAGTAATCAGACCAAAAGTAAGCACACACGCAACCAGACGACGGTCTAGGTTCATTTTTGCGAATACGCCTAATAGAGGTGGGATTAAAATTGGGATGAAGGCGATATGCACAGGAATCACGTTTTGCGAAGACATGGTCACTAAGATCAAAGACGCAAGGATGCCGTATTTTAGACCATTAGATGCCGCACTGTTCTCTTTGCCGTGAATACGCTTAATCACGCTTTGAGCAAGGAGATCTGTGATACCAGAACGAGAGATAGCAACAGCAAAGGTACCAAGCATTGCGTAGCTAAGTGCGATAGTTGCACCGCCACCTAATCCACTTTCGAAAGCCGCGACTGCGTCGTTCAAGCTCATACCAGAGGCTACGCCACCGATAATTGCGCTGAACGTAAGAGCAACGACAACGTTTACGCGCATCAAAGCTAAAACAAGCATGATGCAAACTGAAATTACAACAGGATTCATATTTTTCTCGGGATGTTGTGTTTTTTATGAAGGCAATACGAACGAACGTTTACCGACTCTATTTTTTATTCTTCGTCAACAAGAGGCCAACCACCAAGGGCTTTCCATTTGTTTACTATGCCGCAAAATAACTCTGTGGTTTTTTGCGTATCATACAAAGCAGAGTGTGCTTCTTTGTTGTCAAATTCCATCCCAGCAGTGCGGCAAGCTTTAGCCAAAACGGTTTGGCCGTAGGCAAGGCCACTCAGGGCAGCTGTGTCAAAAGTTGCAAATGGATGGAAAGGGACGCGTTTAAGCTTACAACGCTCACTTGCTGCATTAACGAAGTTTAAATCGAACGTAGCATTGTGAGCGACCATGATTGCGCGACTGCAATCTGAAGCTTTTTGTTCTTTTCTCACGAGCTTGTAGATTTCTTTAAGGGCTTCTTGTTCAGACACAGCACCACGTAATGGGCTAAATGGGTCTTTAATTCCGTTAAAGTCTAATGCTGCCTGCTCTATATTTGCGCCTTCAAAAGGCTCAATGTGAAAATGAAGCGTTGATGCAGGGTGCAGATCTCCGTTCTCATCCATTTTTAATGTAATGGCACAGATTTCTAATAATGCATCGGTTTCAGCGTTAAACCCTGCGGTTTCCACGTCGATGACCACTGGAAAATAGCCGCGAAAGCGTTTTTTTAGGGTCAGAGCTTCGTTTTCTACAGTCATGTTAGCCCAAATAAGTGTGATTAAGGCTGCATTATTGCAGATAATAGCGGTGATAAAAACTAGGAAAGGGCAATAAATCATAAATTAGCCGTCCCATCTCGGCTTGATAATTGCATATTTAAACGTGAGAGAAAAATGCGGCAATTGGCTGCATTGTTAAACGAATTGCTTAAGAGATACTCCACTTTATGAAGAAACAACTCATAACAGGTTCAATGCTATTTTCGCTACTTATGTCGCCATCGGTTTTGGCGCAAGAAAAGCGTTACGGAGCATCTCCTCAACAGTCGACATGGGAGATGGTGGCCAACACGCCACTAGAATGTCGCTTAGTGCATCCAATCCCAAATTTTGGTGATGCAGAGTTCTCATCTCGCGCGAGTAAAAAAATCATTTTGGACTTTGAGCTTAAAATGCGCCGCCCAATGGGTGCAACGCGCAATGTCAGCTTGATCTCTATGCCACCACCTTGGCGTCCGGGCGAAAGTGCCGATCGCATGACTACCATTAAGTTCTTCCAACAATTTGATGGTTATGTTGGCGGTCAAACGGCTTGGGGGATCTTGAGTGAATTGGAGAAAGGGCGCTACCCGACATTCAGTTACCAAGAGTGGCAGAGCCGAGATCAGCGTATCGAAGTGTCGCTGTCATCGGTGTTATTCCAAGAAAAATACAATGTGTTCAGTGATTGTGTTGCTAACTTGCTGCCTTATAGCTTCGAAGACATCTCTTTCACTATCTTGCACTACGACCGCAACAGCGATCAGCTGAATAAGTCTTCACGAAAAAGGCTAAGCCAAATTGCTGATTATGTTCGCTATAACCAAGACATTGATCTGGTGCTGGTGGCCACGTATACCGATTCTGCCGACAGCAAAGGCATTAGCCAGAATCTTTCAGAGCGAAGAGCAGAGTCGCTAAGAGAATACTTTAAGTCACTCGGTTTACCGGAAGACCGCATTCAAGTGCAAGGTTATGGTAAGCGTCGTCCAATTGCTGACAACAACTCGCCAATCGGTAAAGATCAAAACCGCCGCGTGGTTATCTCATTGGGTCGAACGCAGGTTTAACTTGAATTAAATCGAAAGCTCCAATCAAAAAGCCCGTCGAAGTGACGGGTTTTTTGTGTTTCAAATTTGGGTCTGTTATCTAAACGTAACTCGTTTAGTTCAGGCGGAAGCGAGCAATCATTTCACAGTTAGTCGCGGTATCGATTTTTTCCACCATAGAGGCAATTTTAGGGTTTGGATGGCGTTTCATGAAATCGATAAGGGCTTTTTTGCAGCAACCAATAGAATCTATAAAGCTGGAGCATTGTGTATTCGGGCACTGCGGAATCAGTGTCAGTACTTTTTCTGAAGCAAGCTGAAGGTACTTTAGTTCGTAGTCTGTATCACCAGCCCATCGCCAAAACTGTGCGAGATTGTGGCAAGAGATAACCGAAATCAGTAAACGCTCATCAGCCTGAATATCGGTGCGTTCAGTAATTTCTTCGCTTAAGTTTAACGCTTGCTGATAGTGAAGAATACTTCGTACAGGATCGTCGAGCTGCAATGCAGTATCGGCAAGTAACGTGTGTTTTTCCCATTCGCTAATCATTGTATTACCTCACTAATCAATAGGTGGTTAATTTAAATGATAATCATTATCATGTAAAGTTTCATTGGTGAGATTGTTAATAATAATTGGTGAAGGGTATTGTTCATGCGTGGAAACATAAAAAAGAAGCGAGCATAGTGCTCGCTTTTTTTGTATTGGTTCAGGCTTTTATTTTCAAAGCCAAGCTTCATAGCGGTTTGTTAGGAATTAACCTTCTAGACCGGCACTTGCTTGTTTGTTCTGAATAAGCTCAATCATGTAGCCATCAGGATCTTTAACGAATGCGATGTGTGTAGAGCCGCCTTTTACAGGGCCCGCTTCACGTGTCACATTACCGCCTGCTGCTTTAATCGCGTCACACGTTGTGTAGATGTCATCCACACCGATCGCAACGTGACCAAAAGCTGAGCCAAGGTCATATTCAGTCGTACCCCAGTTGTAAGTCAGCTCAATCACAGCACCTTGAGATTCATCACCGAAGCCAACGAAAGCCAGCGTGTATTCGTACTCTTTGTTTTCGTTCTTACGTAATAGCTGCATGCCCATTACATTAGTGTAGAACTCGATAGACTTGTCTAGATCACCAACGCGTAGCATGGTGTGTAAAATACGACCGTTTGACATGATTTGCTCCTAGCTTTAACTATGTATACGTTTTTGTAATTCTGTTTTATGCCGTTAGAAAAACGCGGCGCTTTTTCGCCAATAGGCCAGTTAGCTTCTCTCGCTTAGGGCTAACAGCTTATGAGCCTAGACGTCCGTCTTCTCTTTAAACTCACATAGGTCTTCAATGATACAGCTGCCACAGCGTGGTTTACGCGCAACACAGGTGTAACGTCCATGAAGAATGAGCCAGTGGTGGACATCCAGTTTGAATTCTTTTGGAATGACTTTGAGCAGCTTAGCTTCAACATCGTCGACCGTTTTTCCCATCGCTAACTTAGTGCGGTTTGATACACGATAGATATGAGTATCAACGGCAATAGTTGGCCAACCGAAAGCGGTATTCAATACTACGTTGGCAGTCTTACGGCCAACGCCGGGAAGGGCTTCTAATGCAGCGCGATCTTCCGGTACTTCACCATTGTGTAGGTCAAGCAGCATACGACACGTTTTGATGGTGTTTTCTGCTTTCGAATTAAACAGGCCGATGGTCTTGATGTACTCTTTTAGGCCATCGACACCTAGGTCGAAAATAGCCTGTGGCGTATTAGCAACTGGATAAAGCTTATCAGTGGCTTTGTTGACGCTGACATCGGTTGCTTGCGCAGATAAGAGCACGGCGATCAGCAACTCGAAAGGGCTGTTCCAGTTAAGCTCGGTTTCTGGCTTTGGATTGTTTTCTCTTAAACGCTCAAGTATTTCTACTCGTTTTACATTGTTCATAGCGACATTACTTTCAAATAGTTAGGGCTTGAGTTCCGGCGAAGTTCTTTCAAACTACTCGTTTCAAAATAACAAGTTCCGCAATGGTTCAGGCTTTATCATCGGTTACGCGCTCTTATGAGCGTCATTATTATGTGTACTTGGTCAGTCTATTTACCTGCTAAGCGGTTGAGCTACTCAGCAGGATTTAAGCTACTGTAACTTATCAGGCATTGGTAACGCGAGCGCGTTCAATGGCTGGTTTTTCTTGTTTGGGCTGCTTAGCTTTCGCTTGGTTGTCGATGATGTTTTTCAAAGCAATCAAGAAACCAACACCAATGAAGGCACCCGGTGGAAGCAGAGCTAACAAGAAGCTGTTATCAAATTCAAATATCTGGATTCGTAATACCGAAGCCCAATCACCAAGGAGCAGGTCTGCGCCATCAAATAGGGTGCCGTTACCAATAACCTCACGCATCGCACCCAATACAACCAGTACTGATGTCATGCCAAGACCCATCCAGAAACCATCTTGAGCAGCGGGTAAAACTTCGTTTTTAGACGCGAAGGCTTCAGCTCGGCCAATGATGATACAGTTGGTTACGATCAGTGGGATGAAGATACCCAAAGAGAGGTAAAGGCCATAAGCGTAAGCGTTCATCAGAAGTTGAACACAGGTTACCAGTGAAGCAATGATCATCACGAATACTGGAATACGCACTTCTTTTGGCACATGGTTTCGAACCAAAGAGACAGACACGTTCGAGCCGACTAGTACAAGCAAGGTAGCGATACCTAATCCAAGAGCGTTAGTCACAGTCGAAGAGACAGCCAACAGCGGACATAAGCCAAGGAGTTGCACTAGGGCAGGGTTGTTGGCCCACATGCCATTTTTAATTAGTGTTTTATGGTCACTCATTATTCACCACCACAATTTAGAGGTTGAGCAAGCAATGCTTGGTTGTTTTGGTTAACGTATTGCACCGCTTGCTTAACTGACTTAACGACAGCTCTTGGTGTAATGGTTGCGCCAGTGAACTGGTCAAAGTCACCACCATCTTTACGAACCTTCCAACGGTCAAGATTAGAATCCGTCACTTGCTTACCAGCAAATGAGAGAATCCAATCACTCACACGAAGATCAATCTTATCACCCAATCCCGGAGTTTCTTGGTGGGAAAGAACGCGAGTACCTAAAATGGTACCGTCGATTTTCATCCCAACAATGACCTTAATCGCTCCGTTGTAGCCATCGGGTGCAATCGCTTCGATCGCAATCGCACTTGGCTCACCATTGAGTTTAGCAATGTAAGCTGGCATCGCTTGTTCAGTCCCCAGCTCTTCTGCTTGAACCAGAGTACAGGCTGAAAATAGTTCATTATCGTGCAGATCGTGCGGGATAACTTGGTTTAGAACAGACAGTAACTGAGCCTGTTCTTGCTGCTTAATCTGGTCTTTGGTCAGGTAGTGAGTTACCGCGACCAAACCTGTCGAAGCACACGCAAAAATTGCGAGTACAAGGCCGTTTTTCTTAATTGCATTTAGCATGGTATCCGCTCCTTAGTGGCCGTATGTACGAGGTTTGGTGTAGTAGTCAATCAGTGGAACACACATGTTGGCTAACAATACAGCAAACGCCACGCCATCAGGGAAGCCACCCCAACTGCGGATAATAAAGACTAACCCGCCAATCAGGGCACCAAATACCAAGCGACCTTTCACTGTCGTCGAGGCTGAAACCGGATCGGTTGCAATGAAGAATGCACCAAGCATGGTTGCGCCAGACAATAGATGAATGGTTGGAGATGCGGTTTCACCAGGCGTCAGCACTAAGAACACTAAGCTAAACAGCGCAAGGCTAGCAATAAAAGCGACCGGAATATGCCACTGAATCACGCGTTGCTTGATGAGCACCAAACCGCCGACTAGGTAGGCAAGGTTAACCCATTCCCAACCCACGCCAGCTAACCAGCTGAATTGCGGCTGAGACAGAGCTTCAGAAGCGGTGTTGCCTGCCGTTAAGGCGGTCTTGAAGGCATCAAGTGGCGTCGCCATTGTGGTGCCATCAATACCAAGACGCGCTTGTTGAAGAGACAAACCTTCGTTATTGAAACCCGTAAAGATCATCAAAAATGAGTCAACAAAGCTCGTTGCTTCAGCTGTTAAGCTGGTCGGTGCATTCCAACTGGTCATTTGAACTGGGAATGAGATCAGCAAAACAACGTAAGCCACCATCGCGGGATTAAATGGGTTTTGTCCAAGGCCGCCATAAAGATGTTTTGCGATGATGATAGCGAAGAACATACCGATGACTAGAATCCACCACGGAGAGTGTGGGGGAATCGCGACACTGAGTAGCCAAGCGGTCACAACAGCACTGTAATCACGCAATGCCATCACTGGCGGACGTTTTCTTAGCAGCATTACAGCGGCTTCAAAGGTAACAGCAAGTGCAATAGCAAATACTAACTGGATGAGCGTACCCCATCCAAAGAAGTAGGTTTGAGCTAGTAGACCTGGCAATGCACAAATAGCGACCCATTTCATGAGATCAGGGGTGCTTCTACGATTGTGCGCGTGCGGTGAGCTGGCGATAAAGAAGGCCACTACTCTTTCTCCTCATTATTCTTTTTGTCTTGCTCTTGCTGCGCCTTTCTTGCTTTAGCACGAGCAATCGCTACAGCAACCGCTGCTTTTTTAGGGTCGACTGGTTCTTGTTGAGTCTCAGTCTTAATGTCGGTCACAGGCTCCGGTGTTTCTTCTGTCTCGGCCTGTTTCGCTTGCTGTGCTTTCTTTGCTTTGGCGCGAGCTATTGCAGCGGCCACGGCAGCTTTTTTAGGGTCGACTGACTCTTGTTGAGTTTCAGCTTCAACTTCAATCACTGGCTTAGGAGCTTCTGCGGTTTCGTCTTGCTTAGCTTGTTTCGCCTTCTTGGCCTTAGCACGGGCTATTGCAGCAGCAACGGCGTCTTTTTTAGCATCGCCAGAGCTTTTAGTCGGAGCTTCATTTTCTGTTTGAATAGCCGATTCCGCTTGCTGAGCTTTCTTAGCTTTAGCACGAGCGATAGCTGCAGCAACCGCGTCTTTCTTGGCGTCGCCAGAACTTTCAGCTGGAGTATCAGAGGCTGCTTCAGCTTGCTGAGCTTTTTTCGGTTTAGCACGAGCAATGGCTGCAGCAACAGCATCTTTCTTAGCGTCACCTGATTTTTCAACCGGAGCTTCAGAAGCTGATTCTGTTTGCTGTGCTTTCTTGGCTTTAGCACGAGCAATAGCTGCAGCAACCGCGTCTTTCTTAGCATCGCCAGAGCTTTCAGCCGGAGCGTCAGAAGCTGACTCTGTTTGTTGAGCTTTCTTGGCTTTAGCGCGAGCTATTGCAGCAGCAACTGCATCTTTCTTAGAGTCACCAGAGCTTTCAGCTGGAGCGTCAGAAGCTGACTCTGTTTGTTGAGCTTTCTTGGCTTTAGCGCGAGCTATTGCAGCAGCAACTGCATCTTTCTTAGCGTCACCTGATNNAGAAGCTGACTCTGTTTGCTGTGCTTTCTTGGCTTTAGCGCGAGCTATAGCTGCAGCGACAGCATCTTTCTTGCCATCACCAGAGCTTTCTGTTGGATTATCAGTAGCTGCTTGTTGTGCCTTGCGCTCTCGAGCTTGTCGTTTACGTTCTTCACGTAGTTTCGACATTTCAGAGTTATCAGGTTCAGAATTACTCTCTTTCTGAGCTGCAGCCTGCTTTGCTTTAGCACGAGCAATGGCAGCAGCAACTGCAGGTTTTACGGTTGGCTCCGCGGCTGTATCTTGGTTTGCCGTTGCTTTTTGAGCTTTAACACGTGCAATAGCCGCAGCAATTGCGTCGTCACCGTCGGCCGATTTCATGTCTTTACGACGATTATCCGCGGCTTTCTTGAAGCGGTTTTCGCGTTCTGCTTTGTCACGCTCCATACGAGCGTTTTTCTCTTCGAAACGAATCTTGGCGCGTTCTGCGGCCGTCGCTTCGTCTTTTCTTGTTTTGATTTCGGCTTTCGCTTGGCGATAGTACTGAACAAGAGGAATTTCACTTGGGCAAACAAACGCACAAGCACCACATTCAATACAGTCTTTAATATTTAGCTCTTCACACTTGTCTAGCTCATTAGCTTTTGCGTGCCATTGCAGCTGTTGAGGTAGCAGAGAGGCAGGACAAGCTTCGGCACAAGCACTGCATCGAATACATTCCATTTCATAAGTGCTTGGTGAAATCTCACGGCGCGTTGGCGCTAAAATACAGTTCGATGTTTTGGTAATTGGCACATTGGCATGTGGCAAGGTGAAGCCCATCATAGGGCCGCCCAAAATCAAGCGCGGCAGTTTTTTATCGGCTTTGTAGCCAAACTCTTCAAGTAACTCATGTACTGGTGTGCCTAGTAGCGCCCAAACGTTACGAGGTTGCTTAAAGGTCTTACCGGTTAAAGTCACCACACGGTTAACCACAGGTTCACCGTCAATTACCGCTCGCTTAATAGAATAAAGAGAACCGACGTTCTGAACCAAAACACCAATATCTGCAGGAATACCGCCAGCTGGAACCTCTTTATTGGTGAGGATCTTGATCAGTTGCTTCTCGCCACCGGAAGGGTATTTAGTTGGGATAACACGAATAACGATATCTTTGTCTTTCGCCGCAATCTCAAGTGCTTTTATCGCGTCTGGCTTGTTGTCTTCAATGCCGATAACCGTCAGCTTTGGTTGAAGGATGTGTTCAACCACTTCGATGCCTTTTAATACTTCTTCGGCATGTTCTTGAAGCAATTTGTCATCGGAGGTGATGTAAGGTTCACACTCCGCAGCGTTGATGATCAAAATATCAGTGCGGCCTAAGCCTGATTGAAGCTTTTTCGCGGTAGGGAAGCCTGCGCCACCCATGCCTGAGATACCAGCTTGGCGAATTACATCAAGCAGTTCATCGGATGTCTTTGTAGAAAAATCTTCAACCGGGTGTTTTGCAACCCAAGCGTCTAGGCCATCAGGTTTAATAACCACGCACACGTCGCTCAAGCCTGAAGGGTGAGCAGTGGTTCGTGGTTCGATAGCGGTAATTACACCCGATGTTGGTGCATGTACTGGCAAAGTAAAACCAGTCTCTAAGGCCGTCAGTTGTTGGCCTTTTAGTACAGTGTCACCGATAGAAACCACCAAGTTACCAGGCTTACCGATGTGCTGTTTTACCGGAAGAACGATTTCTTCAGGAAGTCTTGCATGCACGATGTCAGTGGTATTGGACTGTTTCTTGTTTTCAGCAGGGTGCACGCCGCCCGGGAAGTTCCAAATAGAACCCGTGCGAATTTGTTCAATTAAAGAGATCATACTAACCCTACGCCTTAGGCTCTGACGCAGTCGCATCAGTCGCTTGGTTAGTGATATCAGTAACAGGAATGATGTTCATCTGCCATTTCCAATTTTCAGTCGTTGTTGCCACTGGAATCATTTCGATACAGTCAGTAGGGCACGGTGCGACACATAGATCACAACCTGTACATTCATCTTTGATTACTGTGTGAAGTGCCTTGGTGCCACCAACAATGGCGTCGACAGGGCAGGCTTGAATGCATTTGGTACAGCCAATACACATATCTTCATGAATGAAGGCAACGGTTTTTACTTTGTTATCTAAGTCATGAGCGGAGTCTTCAACTTCTACGCCCATCAAGTCTGCTAGCTTCTCAATGGTTGCTTGGCCACCGGGAGGACACTTGTTGATCTTGTCTCCGTTAGCGATCGCCTCTGCGTATGGGCGACAACCAGGGTAACCACACTGGCCACATTGAGTTTGCGGTAAAATGGTATCGATTTGATCAACGATAGGATCGGCTTCTACTTTAAAGCGGATAGAAGCAAAGCCCAAAATAGCGCCAAAAACAGCGGCTAAAACGGCTAGCGCAATGATCGCAATTAAAATGGTACTCATGCTTATTTCACCAACCCAGTAAAGCCCATAAATGCTAGAGACATTAGGCCTGCTGTGATCATCGCAATTGATGCGCCTTTAAATGGCATTGGGACATCAGCAACCGCAATACGCTCACGCATCGCAGCAAATAGGATCAGAACAAGAGAGAAACCAACAGCCGCGCCGAAACCATAGATGATCGACTGAATGAAGTTGTGGTTTTCATTGATGTTCAAAAGTGCCACACCTAACACCGCGCAGTTGGTAGTGATAAGAGGCAGGAAGATACCCAACAGGCGATATAGAGTCGGGCTGGTTTTGTGAACGACCATTTCCGTAAATTGAACGACCACCGCGATAACCAAGATGAAGCTCATGGTACGCAGGTATTCAATACCCAGAGGGGTAAGGATGTAGGTTTCTACTAGGTATGCAGATACCGACGCTAACGTCAGAACGAAAGTCGTCGCGAGGCCCATGCCAATCGCAGTCTCCAGTTTCTTGGAGACTCCCATGAAAGGACATAGCCCTAAAAACTTCACTAGCACAAAGTTATTGACCAGCACTGTGCCAACCAACAACAAAAGGTATTCGGTCATAATGGATTGATTCTTGAGATTCCGATCCCGATATTATCCTGCTTTGCTCACCTAATAACAACCAGTGAACGGTGTGGTTTTGTATGTCTGATGGAAATTTATACGCTTAATAAGAGGATAGCAGATCTCATTGCAACAAATCAGTTGTTCTAAAGCGTAAGAATGACACACATATTATGGACGTGTTTGGGCTTTTATACGTGGTTTTTTTGAGTATAGAATTGACGATTTTAACGAGGGTACTGTCAAAAATTTCTAGTAACAGGCCTAGGAGGCGCCCTCTTGTTGAACAATTGTACGTATCAGGTTTAGAAAACCGTTTCATCATTGAGGATTGGAGGGGAAGAGCAAAATCATTTACCCAAAATGAGTCTGACATAAGCAAAAACTTAATCCGCGGAGATTAGTTTGTTGTAAATGAGATTTTGAGCGAACGTGTAGCTAGAGGTTTTTTTTTGTAAGAACAAAAAAACACTTACATTTCTTGTAATTGTAAGTCAATTTTTGAGTTAAATTGTAATATTCTTTAATAATTGAATGAAATCCAATCTCTTTTTTTTATGAAATAGTTATCAAGTTTGGAATATATGTATTTTAGTTTTTTTTGTTTCATGGCGACGCTTTTTTTATATATAGTTGCGTTTACAAAAAAGTTACTTATTTTGCCTTTTTAAATAACCATTTAATTAATCCCGTTAACGTTCGGTTAGTGGTAAATGGTTGAATGAATCAAGTGACAGATAAAAATTATTTTAAATAAACCTAATATTTATCCATGAAAATTATATTTGTATAAATATTATGGTTATTCATTTTTCAAGGCTAATTTATGTACAAAGTAAATAATTGGTTAATTCACTTAGACCACCCGTTAGTGACTGATTTACTCAAAAATGAAGAAAAGCGTATCGGCTATCACGATCATCTTGTGATTCTAATGTTGTGTGAAAACGCTGGAAAAATTAATACTAAAGAAGATTTGTTGAAAAGAGCTTGGCCAGGAAAACATGTCTCTGAAGGCTCACTGACACAATCGATCAGCGCGATACGTACTTTGCTTGAGGATAATGGGAAGCAACAAAAGTATCTAAAAACGGTCGCTAAGGTTGGTTACAAATTAGAGAGTGAGGCGGTGTCGTGGCTAGAAGACGATGATGATAAATCAGATAACCAAGACAACTTATTAGCTGGGGAGCCAAGCGGTAAGACTGAGAGCTTTGAAGAGAGTTCCGAAAAAAAAACACGATTCACATTCGGACGTAATCAAATCTATATTGTTCTAGGCTGCGTATTCATAGCGATTGCGGCATTGTTTCCATTGGTATTCACTACAAAAACCCCTAAGTTAACGAGCTGGCTGCCACTGACTAAAATGTTTTCTAGCGAAGCTTTAACTGTCTATTGTGATAATGAAGAAGAGGCCAAATTGGTTGCAAAAGGCGTTAAGCTTTTGGTTTCTCAAGAAGTTAAACAAGGTAGGTTAAGCCGATTGATCCTTGCTCATTCTCAAGAAAGCCTATCTATTGTAATACTCAAGCCATTGGCACCGCCTGTCAATTTAGTGGTTTTGTTTGAATCTCCTCAATCAACGGATGATCTGGTTGGTATGGTTAAAGCGGAGCTTAGTCGCTATGTTTACTAAAAATAAAAGCGTTTACTTTCTTCTGTTTTGTCTTTGTTTAATGCTGGTTTCCATTGCATATAATCTACGTTCGAAAAATAATGTTTTGGTCAACTCTACGACCCTTTATATGACAATAGATGGTGACTATATGGCAACGGAGCACATGGACGTCGTGATCAGTGATGAAAATTTTGAGGCGGTTACGGTTATAAAAGAAGCTGGACTCAATAACACCTTAGATATTCACACAAAAGGAAAATTCATTCGCAAGAGTAATGGGCTATTTAATGTAAGCTTGCGTGAAGAACGCGTTGATCATGGAGACATTGATTTTGAACATGATGACGACATGCTCGTTTATGATAAATATATTGAAGCGCGAAAAAAGCTATCGTTTTTTAAATCGGTTCAAGTTGTTGAAGAGTTGCCGAACCAATATATGCTTATCATTTCAAATAGTCCTGTAAAGAAAATGGTAGCTGTAAAAGTTGAGGCTTTACCAATTGAAGACTTTTATGATGACTATTAATATTTTAACTATGGTTTGATATTTTTTTTAGGTCTATTTCATTATTATCAATAGTGTCATTATGGGAGGATGCATCTCAGTTTAATAGGAGATGCACTAACCATGACTAAATATCTAATATCAGTCTTGCTCATACTGATCACTCTTACTTTGCGAGCTGAGGAGACCAGCTCACCCCCCAAGATAATGAACTATAACGTTTATATGCTGGATCATCGTCTCGGCGTTTTCGTTGGTGGGACTAATCCAAATAAACGAGCACAGTTATTGGCGAACTCTTCGGTTTTTGATGATACCGATGTGGTTATATTTAACGAAGTGTTCGACAACCAAGCGAGCCAAATACTTATCGATGCGCTAGCTCAGAAGTTTGGATATCTAACTCCCGTCTTGGGCCGTACAAAAAATGGCTGGGATCACACTGAAGGTTGGCGATCGACATCTCTTGATGATGGCGGGGTGATTGTATTCAGCAAATATCCGATTGAGTACAAGTCACAAGTGATCTTCAGAGATGGGTGCGGTGCAGACTGGGCATCTCAAAAAGGTTTTATACACACTGTTATTAATAAAGGTGGAGAGAGATACAATATTATCGGCACTCACGTTCAAGCTGATGATGATACCTGCAACACTCCTCCTTCTGTGGTTAGACAAGACCAGTTTGCACAAATAGAGAGCTATATTTTCGGGGCAAACCGCTCAGCTGACGAAATGTTTTTTATTGCTGGTGATTTAAATGTAGCAAAGGATTCACAAGAGTTTTCTTCAATGCTCGAGACCTTAAATGTATCAGAGCCGACCAATTACGCTGGTGCGCCTTACTCATGGGACCCTGCAGTAAATGGTTTAGCACACGCAAACTATTCTGATATAAAAGGGCAATTACTTGACTATGTTCTGGTCGAGCGTGGTCACAAGCAACCCAAAAATTGGCACAACCAAGTGCTAGATATCGCATCGGATAGAGTTGCTTTACCTGGCACACAAGAGCCGTATTATTTTTATGAGTATTCAGACCATTTCCCTGTCGCTGCGTTTGAGTATGCAGATGAAAGCACGCCAATTCATAGTGTGCGTCCAATCAATAAGCCATATAACTCAATCAGGCTAAAGCATCGATCGACTGGAGAATATGTTTACGCGGATCCAAATGTGCCTAATGGCTGGCTTACCTATGGTCGCGATGGAGAGCAATCCAACGCTAAGTTTAAGTTAGACAACTGGCATCCATATAATGGTACTTGTATTCACGACCATGACTATGTACAGATCTCAAGAAAAGATGATTATAAAGATTACTACTGGACCTATAGCAGTAATACGTATTACACCGAAGATCACGACTCTTCTGACTTCATGAAGATCAGCCGCCTAACAGAATCCGAAAGCTGCATCCAAAATGGTGATGTCGTATATATTTATGATCATGCACATCATTTGTGGACATCAGCGGACAAATATCTTGAGCCTATAAATACGTACATCAAAGCGACTAAGGAGCTGCCAGTTAGCGAAAATGGGCTGTTCATTATTGAGATGGATAATTTTGAATTCTCTGACTGGGAATTGAGTCTAACTTATAAATGAACATATTCTAAATATTGATTTTTCTTGAAATCACTTGATTTTCAGTACTATTTGACTCATTTGGTTTATTGTAAATAGTCAAACATTAGAGTGTGTTCAGTGAAGGTGGAGGGTAGTGCGGTTAGCCGGCTCCGCTCTTCTACTGCCACTAATCGTTAAAATAAAAGCCACAATAATGTGGCTTTTTACAATATAAAAACAATGTACTTATTTATCGATTGGTCAGTTAATGATTGACTGAATTTTCGATAATCATAGTGTGTTGAAAATTGGTTTTAATAAAGACTTGAATTATAAAAAATAGTTTTAAAGGTTTTTGGCTTTAGTAAGATGTTTAATTATGAACTTTGATGGATACTTTGAAAAAATACAAATTCAAATAGAGAAGGTCGATTCGCTAGAAGACCTACTAGTATGGCGAAAGAGAATTAACATAGGACACTCCGGTCTTTCATTTCGGACAGAGCAAGGTCGGCTTATTTCACATTGTTATAGAAGGTTTAAGGACGAAGATTCTAAAATTATCGATCTTAACTTTTTCGGTGATATATAAATAAAATAGTGATTTCACTATTATTCAGATAATTTCAAAAACAAAATAGACTTTTTTATTACAACTTAATTGTGATTATATTCTTTTGACTCGCTAATTTTAAAAGGCATCGATATTGGTGCAAATGCAGTTAAAAGGAACGAGTGATGAAATTAAAACGCTTCAGTTTAAGCTTGATAACAGTCTCTATGTTATCTGGCTATGCTAATGCATCTCCTATCCCTGGGATTGATGATGCCTACTTCAAAGGGGCTGATGAGTATGTTGCTTACGATGATCCGGCAACAGCCTGTGATATCTTTAATGCCAAAGTAGAATACATTAATAATCATCTAGAGCAGCAGGGTTTACCTGGAAAAATTGCGAACCTCTGTCAGCATGCAAGAATAGAAGATGGCCAAATTGAAGAGCAATTTATTATCACTTCTCAGAATGGTGCTTATAGCTATGGTAAGGAGAAGTACAAAATTCATGAACAGGTTGATGTTGCACGTACCATCGATGTGTTGATGTTTTCTCAGTCAAATAAGACTAACTATATTATGGCGGTTGACGGCAGTATGAATGTCACACGTCAAACCCTTGCCGACGGAGGCTATTTTTTAGAGTGGGAAGATGAGAAAGTTGCTCCCCACTTTTATTACCGAGAAGGATACTTAGGTCAGATCTTCCATGGTAATTCTCAATTTAATTTCATGTCAGGTGAAAATGCTTACAATTGGGCTCACAAGAAAGCCGTTGATGAGGCTCCTAATAATGCGGAAGAGCAATCAAGGCTGACTTGGAAGTACTTGTCTGAAGAGTGTGAAAACGATAAAAACAACGATTACTGTCTCCCTCAAAGCCGACATGGAAATCTGTTTGTGAACCAGCAGAGCTTTCCAAGTTCGAGTAATGTGAACAAAGAGATTTCGTTAGCTGAGAGTACGTCTTATAGCTTTGATATTACTGGCTCTTTTGAAGCGAGTAAATCAGATGGTCCGTCTGCTGGTCTCGGAGTAGGCTTTGGTTTTAGCCAAACCAAAGAATCGAGCCAGACACACAGTATGTTGAATTACACCTCGGTTGATGAAGGCAATGATATCGGTCACTCGGTTGTCCAGACTATTAATACAAAAGCTGTGGGAGAAGCTGGGTATTACAGAGATGCTCCATCTGAAGAATTTTGGCATGTAAAGAATGCTGCTGAAATTTGGGGTGAAGACCTGTACCGAGTTTACGACCTAAAGAGCTATGAGACGTGGCAAGAAAACTACACTGCGGATCAGAATACTTGTCGTGACCAAAAACTGGTATTCGGCAATGCGGTGACGGTTTCGCGCGCTTATCTGAACATGTATGGCAGCAGTTGGTCAATTAATGAGAATGAGTCAACTTTATACCAAAGAGATTCTAACTACGGTATTACGATCGATACTGATTGCACTATTGACGATAAAGGCCAAACTTTCCGCATTATGAAAGAAACAATTCTTTAGTTATTAGAGGGTAAAGAGAATGAATTTTGTTAAAAGTACTGTTTTTGCTAGTACACTGCTATTGTCTTTGGCTTCTAATGCTGCGAGCCTATCTACCATTGGAACGCAAGATAATGGTGTGTTCAATGAGATGCAGCAAATCCAACTGAAGTCTGCTGGAGAGCGAAGCTCTGCGAAGTCTGCGGATATCTTTTTTATTAATAGTAATGATGTTCAAGTTGAAGATCTGACTAAAGAGCTACTGAAAGATTTTAACTCTATCGTGATCGTTGGCGACTCATTCAAAAATAAAGAATTGATGATTAAGTTGGTTGGATTTGGTATCGAGAGAGAAGTGGTAGCCATCACTAATATCCACGATTCATCGAAGCGTCAGATCAATACCTACAGCAAAGGCGATCAAGCTGGCGATGATAAGGTAGCTGCGGTTTTGACGGACACGATCGCTCGTCACCTATAATACAATATAAATGGATTCTACGGGATACCCATTACTTCTCGGGTAGTTTGTAGTCTCAAAAGTTAAGTGAGCCACGGATTCGTTCGTGGCTTTTTTGATCGCCCTAGAACACAAGGCTTAGTGCAGGCCGATGCTTCGGCTGAGACATCGGTTTGGTACAAACCAGTCGCTTCAAAACGCAAAAAGCCGCATCGAGTGATGCGGTTTCTTTAATTTGGCCCCCTTGTCGAGACTTGAACGCGGGCGGGTAGCACGGTCCGACGATTCGGGTGTGATATTCACTTGGAGCAAGTTAGTCGCAGTTATATACGAAAAAAGCCCAATCTTTCGATTGAGCTTTTTTCTGAATTTGGCTCCCCTTGCAAGACTTGAACTTGCGACATACGGATTAACAGTCCGCCGTTCTACCAACTGAACTAAAGGGGAATTGCTTGTTAGCGACGCGAATTCTAATAAGAGACCTATTTTCTGTCAACAAAAAATAGCAGAAAAAAATAAGATAAAAAACTTTACTTTCTTGGACGCCTTATCGGATTTAGCTTTGCTTTAGTTATCCACCAAAATTGTGGATAAGTGTGTGTGCGAAACTTTAACAACAATAATTGGGGTAAATCTGAAAATGTAAAAATTATAGCTAACGTGATGTATTTAAAGGAATAGTACCAAAATATCACGATTGTATAACTTTTTCAGATTATAAAGTGAACAGTAAAACAAGCGGTATTTTTAGATTTTTTGGGGAAAAGTAGTGGATTAAAATTCGAGTAATTTAGCTGAGGAAACTTTGCAGGGGCACGGATAATACCAAGTTCTAAAAATAAAAGCTATCACTGATATTCAATCTTAAGGCGCATTTCTCTAGATAATAGTTGCAACGAGATGGCTCCTAGAGTGACAATGACCTGATTAAAAACACAGTATGGAAATGGCAACCTATGAGCAAACTCTTTGATTTGGTATCGGACTACAGCCCGTCCGGTGACCAGCCGACAGCGATAACCAGATTACTAGATGGATTAGATTCTGGTTTGGCACATCAAACTCTATTAGGGGTAACGGGCTCAGGTAAAACCTTTACTCTTGCCAATGTCATTTCCCAATCGCAAAGACCTGCCATTCTGTTAGCACCAAACAAGACGTTGGCTGCTCAGCTTTATGGTGAGATGAAATCTTTCTTTCCAAATAATGCCGTCGAGTACTTCGTTTCTTACTACGATTACTACCAACCAGAAGCTTACGTTCCGACCACTGACACATTCATCGAGAAAGATGCGTCTGTGAATGCCCATATTGAACAAATGAGGCTATCAGCGACCAAAGCCTTGTTAGAAAGAAAAGACGCTATCATCGTAGCGTCTGTATCGGCTATCTATGGTCTTGGTGATCCTAAGTCTTATTTGAAAATGATGCTCCACCTGAGTCGTGGTGAGGTGATGGATCAGCGTGATATTTTACGCCGCTTAGCTGAGCTGCAATATTCAAGAAATGACGTTGCGTTTGAACGTGGTCAGTTCCGTGTCCGTGGTGAAGTGATTGATATCTTCCCTGCAGAATCTGACCAAGACGCAGTTCGAATCGAAATGTTCGATGATGAAGTTGACTGTATCAGTATTTTTGATCCTCTGACTGGTGCTATTAAACAGAGAGACTTACCGCGTTTTACGGTTTATCCAAAAACTCACTATGTCACGCCAAGAGAGAAAATCCTTGAAGCGATTGAAAAGATTAAGGATGAGTTACGCGATAGGGCGCAATATTTAAAAGACAACAACAAGCTTCTCGAAGAACAGCGTATCTCCCAAAGAACTCAGTTTGATATTGAGATGATGACGGAGCTGGGTTTCTGCTCAGGTATTGAAAACTACTCTCGTTATTTGAGTGGACGTAATGAGGGAGAAGCGCCTCCAACCTTATTTGATTACCTGCCAAATGATGGCCTGTTGATTATCGATGAGTCACACGTGACGGTTCCTCAGATAGGGGCGATGTATAAAGGTGACCGTTCTCGGAAGGAAACCTTGGTTGAGTTTGGTTTTAGACTGCCTTCTGCGTTAGATAACCGTCCGATGAAGTTTGAAGAGTTTGAATCTATCGCTCCGCAGACGATATTCGTTTCAGCAACGCCGGGTAATTACGAGATTGAAAAATCAGACGGCGAGATTGCTGATCAAGTGGTTCGTCCGACTGGCTTACTTGATCCTATTATTGAGGTACGTCCGGTTGCGACTCAGGTTGATGACTTACTGTCTGAAATCAGAGTACGTTCAGTGAAAGAAGAGCGCGTGCTTGTCACGACACTAACTAAACGAATGGCAGAAGACTTAACAGAATACCTTAGTGAGCATGGTGTTAAGGTTCGTTACTTGCACTCAGATATCGATACTGTTGAGCGTGTAGAGATCATTCGAGATCTTCGACTGGGCGAGTTTGACGTGTTAGTGGGCATTAACTTACTTCGAGAAGGTTTGGATATGCCTGAAGTATCGCTGGTGGCTATTCTTGATGCAGACAAAGAAGGCTTCTTACGTTCTGAGCGTTCTCTGATTCAAACCATTGGCCGTGCGGCGCGTAACCTGGAAGGTCGAGCTATCTTGTATGGTGACTCGATCACCAAATCAATGAGAAAAGCGATTGATGAGACTGATCGTCGTAGAGAAAAACAACAAGCTTACAACGAAGAGCAAGGTATCACGCCACAAGCGCTTAAACGTAATATCAAAGATATTATGGAGCTGGGTGACCTGACTAAATCCAAGCAACAGAGACAATCTAAGCAAGTTCCGCTATCTAAGGTTGCTGAGCCTTCTGAAAGTTATGCAGTACTTACACCGCAAGAGCTTGATAAAGAGATCAGTAAGCTTGAAGCGGCGATGTATCAACATGCTCAGAACTTGGAGTTTGAATTGGCGGCACAGAAGCGTGATGAAATTGAACAATTGAGAAAGCAGTTTATTACAAATAGCTAGCCTTACTTCAGAGGCTCTTCTCCGCTTAG
>NZ_MCZK01000029.1 GCF_002875945.1 Vibrio lentus | reverse complement strand
TGAATTACGCAACAAAGCCCCTTTGATGTAACAAAATTATGAGAAATAGGACGTTCCGATATTTCTGTATCCAATATACCTAAACGAAGGCGAAGCCTTTTCGGGGATTGTGAATTTGAACTATAGATTGGACTTCCACAAGTTTTACAAAAGTACTTACGTTTGCCCTCACTGCTTTCGTAAAAGGTAAGTGTATTATTTTTGTCTGTTAACTTGATATCTTCAGCATTAATGAAGCCATTAGTGGCATAGGCACTTCCGCTTGCCTTACGGCACAAAGAGCAATGACAGTGAATGATATCAGTAACACCTCCATCCAATTCGAACTGAAGTGAGCCACACAAACAACTTCCTTTGTACATCTAAATTCCTTAGCTAATTCCACTTAAGTCGCGTTAAGTACTGAGCAACACTACTACTTAAACCATTGCACTATAAGCACGAAACCCAACCTGGAATTGAAATGTCAAGCGTAGAAAATCACACTTAAGTTTTCATTCTATCGATGATCTCAGTATTGGATAAAGGAACTCCGATTCCACTATTAACCATGTATCCAAATGATTCATCATGACAACCTTGATCGTATGAATCAATACACTCTTTAGCCAATAATAAATGGTAATCACGTTGGTAAGCATCGATAGCAGTGACTCTCACACATGCATGAGTATTTACACCTGCAATCACAATTTCACTAGGTAACATTTCGTTTAAGATCGCATCAAGCTCTGTTCCAAAGAAAGCACTATAACGCTTTTTGATAATCTCATGTTCATCTGGATATCGAACTAACTCACTTAGTAGCTCGCAACCACGAGTACCTTGAATAGTCCATTTTTGACTAGATTGTCGTAACGCCAAATATGTATCTGACAAATCTTCTTTGAAGACTTGAAGCACCCAAATAATCTTCTGGTTTTCTCTACGAAATGCTTGCACCAACTCGTTCAACGAATGAGTAAATTCAGTTCTTTTCTCAGCAAGCCTCCCATGCTGAAAAAAGTCCTCCTGCATATCAATAACTAATAGTAATTTGGTCACAATAACCTTCGGTGGACAGCCAACATCCGTTGTTTGTTAAAAATATAAGTTTTGGTGCTCTTTTTTCAATTTATATAACACTCTAACACCGCCTTTATCTGTACTCTCTTCGATAAATTCAAACATTTCAGTTTTAAGCATTAAAGACTTTAATGATTTATGCTCACTACCTTTATGTAATAATTCTAACTCATCAGGAGCATGCTGTTTAACTAACTGCCCAGCAGTACTCATTAAAGTCCAACCATCTTCTCTTGCTACTTGACTCGAAATTTCAGCTAGTAAAATAACTAACCTATCTTGTCGTAAAAAGGAAAGTAATAGTTCTTTCTTACCATCTTCAGAGGATAAGAAATCAGATATTTCTTTTCTCATATCTGAAAGTTTTTGTGCGAAGTTGAGAATATTTTCAACTTCAATTCGTACCCTGTCGGCTTGGTCATCGAGTTTCTTTTCAACTTTGCTACAGCTTTCATAAGAATTAGGATCAAACTCAGGTAAAAAATGGTGAACCAGTTTATTTCTCTCTAAAACTAACCGAGCAAGGGCTTCTTTTTGATTTTCATAACTTTTTTCATCCGTTTCAACTCGAAAATCGAATGAAAAGTGTGCTTCCTTTAATTCTTCAAGCTCATATGAAGATTCACCTCTTGTGGGATTATAATTTTCAACAAACTGCCCAACTAATTGTCCCATTGTTTGTCTATTTACAGATTCTCTTTTCGACGCAATAATTTGCTCTATATCACTGGAATATCCCGATAACTGCCCATTGGCAATAACATATTTTAATACGTATTCAAGCTGTTGGAAAAGGAGGATATTTCTACCAATCTTTCTTTGTACTTCGCTAACCATATTATCTGAGGACATCTAATCACCACATTCCTAACGCACAATTAAGGAGTGAGCAACGCCACCACCGCACCTAAACCATTGCACCGTAATCATAAAACTCAAATCGAACTAAAAATGCCAAGCGTTGGGAATCTGTCTTAAACGCTTTGTTAGCATTTATATTTCCTCAAGAGTTTTAGTTACATTGGACCAAATAACATACTTGCCATCCCGAATTGGAAAATCAGGATCAACAACGCTCTTTAGCCGTTCCCCATTACCGCCTGCAACATATGAAAGAACCTTTCTGCCTTTATCAGTTTTTACTAGCCTCAAGGATTGCGTCCACTTATTGTTATTTGATGAAAAGTATAAAATAACCGCAGTTTCACTGGAACTTGTATCCACCATGAACCACTTGGACTCAAGAGGTCTCAAGGTATCGATACCAATAGTTTCCGCATTAACCCCCGTAACTCGTAGATCTAAGCCACTAACAGAGGAATAATTGGGTATCACCGCAACCCTTATTGTTAAATTAGGGATTGCATACTTACCGATTAGATTAACAGTTATCTGGCTTTGGTTACCATTATTCGCTCCTCCCGTAACTTGAGCAAAAGGATAACTACCTTTAGACGTCAACTCTTCTGTTTGAGCTTGTATTGCCATCGACATCTCTGAATTTAGCTTGGTTAGTTCAATATTTTGGTTACCCAAATCTTTGATTTGCTGAGATTGCTCCAAAACTGTCGAATTTAATTGTACTTGTGCTTTTTTACTCGCTATTTCAGAAGCCTTACCACCAAAGTATTGGGCTCCAAATCCACCGATTGCAGCCATAAGAGCCCCAACTAGCATAATTATATTGAAAATAGTTTGTAATAGTTCTGGCTTCATACCTAATCCTAAATAAATGCTAACGAATGACATGGATTCCCCTTACCGAGGATCTGCCACACTTATGTGGTACTTAAATGCATCGGAGGCACCATGTCTGATTACTCTTATTTCTGCGGTATCGACCTAGCTAAAAACCACTTTAGTCTTCATGCCATAGACCAAAATGGTAAGGTCATACTTCATAAGTCAGTAACCCGCTCTAAACTACTGACTACAATAGCAAATATGCCACTCATGCGTATAGGAGTTGAAGCGTGTGGTGGTGCACATTATTGGGCAAGAACACTCAATAAACTGGGTCACGACGCCCGTATTATGGCCGTTAAATACGTAGTTCCTTATCGAACTAAGGGAAAGAACGACCTTAATGATGCAGTAGCTATCTGCGAAACTGTTCAGCGTCCATCGACTCGCTTTGTGCCCATAAAATCACCCGAGCAACAAGCCATCCTATCGGTACATAGAATAACAGAGCATTGGGTTCGTGAACGCACCGCGCTTATGAATCGCATGCGTGCCCTGCTTTCTGAATTCGGATTAATCATTCCTGTTGGTCGCTCTTCATTGCTGAAACACGTTCCCATAATGCTCGAAGATGCAGAAAATGAACTGCCACACCTCGCAAGAACAGTCATTGCCGATGCTTATCACCACCTTGGTGAATTGAATCAACGTATCGCCGATACAGAGCAAGTCTTTGACTCTTTTGCTAAGGTCAGCGCTAATGTTCAACGAGTGATGAAAGTTCGAGGTATTGGGCCGCAAACCGCTACTGCAATACTTGCTTCGATAGGCAATGGTTCTCAATTTGATAAAAGCCGTGATTTCTCTGCTTGGCTAGGACTAGTACCAAAGCAATATTCCACAGGAGGAAAACCTCGGTTAGGTCGGATAACCAAACACGGCGACAAATACTTACGAACACTATTAGTTCACGGTGCAAGGACCGTGATTGCCAACCTTGGCGACAAGCAAGATAAGTTAAGTCAGTGGTGCAGAGGCGTTCTGGAACGAAGAGGAATGAACCGAGCAATAGTGGTACTTGCCGCGAAGAACGCACGAATTATATGGTCGCTTTTACACAATCAAACAGAATATGAAAACTATGCTGCCTAAGTAAAAACTTAAGCAGCATAAAGAGTTAAACCCACCGGGTCATTGCAGACGCTAATGATGGAGATAGGTTAAGACCACTTGCGGAGAGCCTGTTAATGCGGCGGACACACTAGATGTCATCTAACGAATAAGACACCGCAGTCGCGCAAGTCATCAGGCCCACGACGTATGCGAATCGTCGATAAGTAGGCCGAATGTAGAGCGGCAGTCCAAAACCCATCAACATAAGTTTAGCGGATGTTTGACAACCGGGGGAATCCATGTAGCCGCATTAAGGTGTGATGCACGCTTGGCTATACTTGAGCGAAGCGAAACTGCCAAGCGTGAGGAATCACTCTTAAATGCTTTGTTATGTGCGTCGGATAGCGACTAAAACAACATCTTCTCTACGGAGCGTTGGAGATGCATTGATACCCGGGTGAGGCTCGTCGTTAGGGAACTCAAGCCCCCATATCATTGGCTCAAGTTCTTCTTTAGTGTAGTGGTATATAACTGGTTGCGAAGACTCTTCATCGCAGACAGTAAAAGGCTGCCCTTCAGAGGGAGTGACTACAATATTAATTTCAATCTCATCATGGTCACCAAGCTTAAACTTCCAAAATGCGGAGCCATCGTGAGTTTGAGTTGTATCACTAACCAGCAAATGATGCTTTGTAATTAATTGATATGCAGCAAAGCCCAAGCCTAAACCTTGGTAATCAGTACTGAAATAAGCACTTTTTATCTGAACGCCGCCCTCTAGGCAAGTGCCGTCAGCATCCAATTTATTGAAGTCTACGTTCCCTGCCGTGCTAGAAACAGTATCTCCACTCATGATTTCTACTGTAACGCAGCCTTCATTACCCCCTTCAACTAAGGATAGGCGAACGTTTAGTGAATCTGGACCAACGTCAGATAGGAATATAACTTCAAGGGTATTGTCGATGTCGAAATCGCGCAGTTCAGAAGCGCTTAAAGGGATTTTATCGTGAGGTTCAGAAATGATTGCTGGGGACATTGCGCATGATAGCCGTTAAAACTCATGTCCCCATTATTTCATTTTAGCTCTAATGTGCAACAGAAATATTATGAGATTTAGATATTTCTGGAATGAATCTACTTAGAGCTCTAACAAATTCAAATGAATCAGTTTTTAAGTTCCAGTTTTCTGGTTGAAAAGCTGCGAACTTAATGTTTCCGCTAATTTTGCTAACCTGCAAATGCGCTAGAGGAATAACTTTAGGAGATGGAGCATTCTCCCATTTAGACTCAATAATGTAGTACTGTGATACAGATCCAGTACCTTTGGAAACAAAGATACTAAAAGCAACTCCATTATCAGCAATAAAAGTTTTGTTAATAGAGACGGCTTTAGATTTTAATCTGTACGATGACAGTGTTTGTACTCTCATAACCACCCTCCAAATGATCTATTAAAACTTATCAATAGTATAACGCCGCATTAAGTGGTGAGCAACGCATACACTACACTTTATGCTAAGTGTCACAGCAAATAAAAATAATCACATGAATTAATTGAATTTTTCCATGCAATTTCTTTTTAAAATTTCAACTTAACATTCGACTTCATTATTAAAGCTAACCAATTAAAGCACATAACGAATGACATGGATTCCC
>NZ_MCZK01000028.1 GCF_002875945.1 Vibrio lentus | reverse complement strand
TAACGAATGACATGGATTCCCCCTACCGAGGATCTGCCACACTTATGTGGTACTTAAATGCATCGGAGGCACCATGTCTGATTATTCTTATTTCTGCGGTATCGACCTAGCTAAAAACCACTTTAGTCTTCATGCCGTAGACCAAAATGGTAAGGTCATACTTCATAAGTCAGTAACCCGCTCTAAACTACTGACTACAATAGCAAATATGCCACTCATGCGTATAGGCGTTGAAGCGTGTGGTGGTGCACATTATTGGGCAAGAACACTCAATAAACTGGGTCACGACGCCCGTATTATGGCCGTTAAATACGTAGTTCCTTATCGAACTAAGGGAAAGAACGACCTTAATGATGCTGTTGCCATATGCGAAGCTGTTCAGCGTCCATCAACTCGCTTTGTACCCGTAAAATCCCCCGAGCAACAAGCCATCCTATCGGTACATAGAATGAGAGAGCATTGGGTTCGTGAGCGCACCGCGCTTGTGAATCGCATGCGTGCCCTACTCTCTGAATTCGGGTTGATCATTCCTGTTGGCCGCTCTTCGTTAATGAAACACGTTCCCTTAATGCTGGAAGACGCAGAAAATGAACTGCCACACCTTGCAAGAACGGTGATTGCCGATGCTTATCACCACCTTGGAGAATTGAATCAACGTATCGCCGATACTGAACAAGTCTTCGATTCTTTTACTAAGGTCAGCGCTAATGTCCAACGAGTGATGAAAGTTCGAGGTATTGGGCCGCAAACCGCTACTGCGATACTTGCTTCGATAGGCAATGGTTCTCAATTTGATAAAAGCCGTGATTTTTCTGCTTGGCTAGGACTAGTACCAAAGCAATATTCCACAGGAGGAAAACCTCGGTTAGGGCGAATAACCAAACACGGTGATAAATATTTACGAACGCTATTAGTTCACGGAGCAAGGACCGTGATTGCCAACCTTGGCGACAAGCAAGATAAGTTAAGCCAGTGGTGTCGAGGCGTTCTAGAGCGGAGAGGAATGAACCGAGCAATAGTGGCACTTGCCGCGAAGAACGCACGAATTATATGGTCGCTTTTACACAATCAAACAGAATATGAAAACTATGCTGCTTAAGTAAAAACTTAAGCAGCATAAAGAGTTAAACCCACCGGGTCATTGCAGACGCTAATGATGGAGATAGGTTAAGACCACTTGCGGAGAGCCTGTTAATGCGGCGGACACACTAGATGTCATCTAACGAATAAGGCACCGCAGTCGCGCAAGTCATCAGGGCCACGACGTATGCGAATCGTCGATAAGTAGGCCGAATGTAGAGCGGCAGTCCAAAACCCATCAACATAAGTTTAGCGGATGTTTGACAACCTGGGGGGAATCCATGTAGCCGCATTAAGGTGTGAGCAACGC
>NZ_MCZK01000027.1 GCF_002875945.1 Vibrio lentus | reverse complement strand
TCCATAAAGCTGGAATAGCTCATCCCCAGAGGGAGCGCAGAGCCTAAAGCTCTCTCGTCCAGCCTTTCGATATCACCTTCGACCTGTCCAAACTCATATGTCATCAGTTCGGTTAGCCGTACCACTCGATAACCCACAATCAAATCCCCCAACCATTTTCAATGTGACTTATTCTACCGAAGTGATGGGAGGTGCAGGATTTCTAACCATGGGTTAGGTCTATCAATTACAGAAATTGTGATTTTCATTCACTGAACCCACCCACCTTAATAACCACTTCATCATTAAATTAATATACTACTCTGTAATGCAGCAGGTTTATCCCAACAAACAAAACAGGGCACAGCCTGCTAGCGGTCTGCCAACAAACTGTGCTCTATCTTCTTACTCGGCTTCTGCCGCTTCAACGGCTAACAAGTCTGCCATGTCATTACCCTTATTACCTGAATGAGCTTTGACCTTTCTTACCTCTACGTATTTCTGTGAACGCAGTTCGTCGATTTGTTGCCATAGATGGCGGTTCTTTACTGGCTTTTTGTCTGACTTACGCCAACCTTTATCCTTCCAGTTATCTAACCAACCGTTGTAGCCCTTTACACAGAAATCACTGTCTGAGTAGATGACATCGCCATCCTGCGCGTACTCTAGACCTTCGATTAAGGCCATTAGCTCTAATTCAGCATTGGTGGTACTGCGTCTGATAGTGATGCTATCTTGATACTCTACCTCACCGTGCTCATTAAAGGCTGCGATACCAATTCCACCCTGTGTGCATCCGTGTTGATTGTTCGGTGCCGCGCCATCTACGTAAATTGAAAAACTCATTTTATTTCTCTCTCTAATTGAAAAGGGAGCTCAATGGCTCCCTGTTGATGTGGTCAGTGTGTTTTCTGCTACTTGGATTATTCTTGGCTCTCTCGCAGTGCTAGACGTTGTTCCATCCATTCTTCGATTTCA
>NZ_MCZK01000026.1 GCF_002875945.1 Vibrio lentus | reverse complement strand
GATAATGTTAATCGACTCACGCTTTCGCTAAGCCGATTGATGGCGCTTTAACCGTTGGACATTATGTGTCGAACCCACCTCTATTCTCCCGACATTAAATGTCCGACTCCGGTGTGGAGCGCTATGTATTGAGAGAGTAGTCATGAGCAATAAAACCAGCATTGAAGGCTTATCTGCTTTGCTGCACACGCTGATGCTTATTCCTCAACATCGATGGGTCACCGTTAGGGAGTTGCAGCAGCAGTTGGCCCAACTTAATATCCACCGCACCACGCGCAGCATTAAACGCTACCTCGATGAAGTCATTGTGGACGTGTTTAACGTGGAGTGTGATTCGATGAGCATGCCCCATATTTACCGAAAAACATCCGAGCAATTACTGAAGCTAAATAAGCAAGAAATGCTCTATTGGCAACTGACCAACAAGTACTTACAGCCGCTTATTCCTGATGCGCTGAATTATGGACTGGGTCGGCCCTCGGAGAGAGACAAACCCTTACAGGATAAGGCTTCAGTCATTTCAAAAGAACGACTTTGGCTAAGAAAAGTACACCTCAATCTACCTAATACGAGAAGCTGGACTAACAAGCAGCAACAAGTCTTAGGGTCAGTCCATGAAGCATTACTTAACAACCGAATGCTAAAGGTCTCTAGCCAAGCTTTGCAGCAAGAGCGAACGCTCATTGAACCACTGGGACTCTCGGTTCAGTGCGACGCGCTCTTGCTGCTCTTTCGGCTATCCGACCAACATCCAATACACACCGTTGCCTTACCACTCATTGATGAGGCCAGTGTATCGACATTTTCATTTACCTATCCCTCTGACTTCAATGTTGAGCAGTTCATGCTGGCTCACGAAGGAGCCGGCTACCCAGAATTTCACTCACCAATGAGGAGAGTAAACCCATGACCAAACTAAAACATCGACTAAACCAATCGGTTCGATACGCAGTCACGATGGCCCTGTTTATTGGAGCAACAGGATGCACTGAGCAGGAAGAGTCTCCTGAAGCCGTTGCGGATATAGAAGTATCGATCTCCACCAACTCTCATTGGGGAAGCTTAGTCTTTGACCTACAAGCCATTACCGATAACACCTTCATCACCGACGTTGTGATTAACCGAGGTAATTGTCGTATTCCTGCTGGTACGGCCTCAGAGCTATCTAGAAACGTGTCATTGAAGTTCGGGGAAACCTACACGGGATACAGCAACAACTGCACCGTAGACAACGTGAAAGAAATTGAAGTCACTTCAACGGCTGGCACCTTTGTTTACACCTTCTAAACCAAAAGCAATACAAAACAACTCATCTATTTATAACTACCAATAAGGATCAACTATGAAAAACATCACAATAAACACACTTGTTCTACTGGCTACCCTAGTATCACCTTTTGTTTTGGCTCAAGGTGGTGGTTCGCTTGGAGGTAATCCATCGGTAGAAACGGAAGCGGTTAACGTCAGTATAGGCAAATGCACTCAATACAAGCTGGATGTGAAAGCGGCTCTAAACGCAGGTAAACAGGTATCGTCGGTTGCGATACCTAAAGGCTGTGAAGCTATCAAAGAAAAGTAATGCCACCAGCCAAGACTAAAACTGACAATGGGGAGCAATCACGCTCCCCATTTTTTTGCTTCTGTATACCAGCTTCCCTACTAAAACACTTTTGAACATTTCCAGCTCAGTTGCTCCACTAAATTAGCAATTTATGAACGATGATCCGTTATGGAAAATCTCTCCCTGAGTCAGTATTGTGATTGATAAAGAGCAGCGAGCCCCCATATCCTAACAACCAAACAACAACTTTACCTTGGCTATGCAAATCAAACGAGACTTTGACTACTACCACAACCTACACAACGTCATTACCCACGCCTTACTCCACTTGTTGTGTAAAGTGTCAGCATCTCCCCGCTTTGTGCCAGTCACAACGCGTAATGAAATTTTGATAAAACACCTCAAGCCGAAGCTCAGCGATAAGTCATTGTCGAATATTAAAAAAGACATCAAACTGATGCTCAGCGTAGCGAGAAAAAAAAGGGGGAACTTAGAAATGAAACTGCATCAACTCAATTCTCAATCGAATCAAACGAAACTCGTCGGTGCTGAAAAGCTCTATAATCTACTCATACACCTTTATGATGAAGAAGGTATTGAGTCTCGATTGTTTGAAGAATGCAACGAAGCGGAGCTTGGTATTCTTTACATGTTAGAAGAGCAAGTCGAACACGGCTTTGACCAAGAACACAACCAAATAATACCGCTATCGATGCTCATCAAACTAGAACGCGCACCAAAGCTCATCAATACGATTAACGCTCACGGCCTGTTCCTTGCTGAAATGAAAGAGTGGAACGCAAAGACACATCAAGCCCATATTTTAATACACCCAGCTTAATGAGGAGCTGCATCAGGCCAACCAGAGAACGCGTTGTAAGACTCGATGAGCTCGTCTTCCCAAATGTTATTTGGGCATAAATGGAATTAAACAGTTCTCGTAAGCCATCTGCTGCAATTCAACTGGAGCGGTACGGATATCTACAGTAAAACGATATAAACAATAATCTTCGATTTGAAAAAAAGTGCAAACCCTGCCTGTGTATGCCCGTGGGAATCAACTCACATTTAGCAGAACGACCACTAGATCTCTCCCTAAATCGCATCAGCCTACAGATATATGTTATCTATAAAAACGCTTAACGCTACCCTAAAGACAAGGGATAAGACCGCACAGCCTGCTAGCGGTCTTCCAACAAGCTGTGCACCATCTTCTTAATCGGCTTCTGCCGCTTCAACAGCTAACAAGTCTGCCATGTCATTACCCTTATCACCTGAATGGGCTTTGACCTTAAACACCTCTACGTATTTCTTTGAACGCAATTCGTCGATTTGTTGCCATAGATGACGGTTCTTTACTGGCTTCTTATCTGATTTACGCCAACCTTTATCCTTCCAGTTATCTAACCAACCGTTGTAGCCTTTTACACAAAAATCACTGTCTGAGTAAATGACATCGCCATCCTGCGCATACTCTAGACCTTCGATTAAGGCCATTAGCTCTAATTCTGCATTGGTGGTACTGCGTCTAATAGTGATGCTATCTTGATACTCCAGTTCGCCGTGCTCATTAAAGGCTGCAATACCAATTCCACCCTGTGTGCATCCGTGTTGATTGTTCGGTGCCGCGCCATCTACGTAAATTGAATAACTCATTTTATTTCTCTCTCTAATTGAAAAGGGAGCCTTCGTGGGCTCCCTGTTGATGTGGTCAGTATGTTTGCTGTAAATTGGATTATTCTTGGCTCTCTCGTAATCCCAAGCATGATTCCATCCAATCATCAATCTCACCATCAACCCAAGCAACAGCTCTATCTCCAAGGTTGACTGATAATGGAAAGTTACCGTTATTCATTTTTCGGTAAATCGCTGAACGACTTAAAGCCGTTTTCTCCATCACTTCTTTTAACTTTAGAAATCTCATTGGGAATGGTCTCCTGTATTTTGTATATACCCATGAGATAAGCCACCGCTGTAAAAAAGTGCGGTGGGGTTAATCCTCGCTAGAGCCAAAACAGTCATGCTCTTCTACCCATGCCTCAGCTAGACGGCTCATGCGGTGGAATACACTGTTCTTTACTGCGCTACTTTTGCTCTTGCAGCGCGTCCCTAAGCCGTAGTTACCTCGGTCGTTAAATAACACCAATGAACGCTCTTTGCCTTCGTAGTGGCTCTGTACAGCCTCTTGCCATGCCTCTTTAAGGTGGTTGGCTAATTGATTACGTTTATCCCAACAGATAGCGGAGCCAAAGTACTGGTTGTAATCAAACAAGAGTATGACTTGGTAATTGTGTGAGGGGGATTTATCGGCTCGCTTACGCCACGAGTAATAGAGTGAGTCTGTATTTAGTTTCTTTTTAAGCTGGTGGATGTAGTCATTGATGATGGTTAAATCTGTGTCTGGGTGGTCTTTAGGAAGGTATAGCCCCAAATGCATGACTAACGTGAACTCAAACTGCTCTAGTGCCTGTTCAAAGAGGTTGGTCATACTCGTAAGGGCGGATTCATACAGCCCGTACTCACTGTAGATCACGGGATAATCGTTAAAGGTGGTGGAATGGGTGATAGTCGGGGAATTCGGATTATTGGACATGGAACAGTACCTATTGATAGTTGAATGACATAGGTACTGCTTGTGGTGTGATTTTTTAGGTTAGCTACGACTGCAATCAAAACTCGTGCTGCGGTTATCATCGTGTTTGGTGGTGGGCTTCGCGAGACGACTCATTCGATAGAAGAACTCGTTTAGCTGTAACGGGAACGTTTCTGTGTCGGAAGAAAGCTCAAAGCCTTCATTGTTAGGGGAATACGCTAACCCTGAGCATCGTTGGTTAGAATGAGCTTCCATCACCCTATCCCATGTCTTTCTTACTTTTTTGTAGAGAAAACGCCCCAACTATCTCGACCCGTTCCTAAGCTTTGGAAGAGCTCTCGATCAAAGAGCAAGATAAGATGATACTGGCTAGTGGAGTCACACTCCCTCGCCCAGATATAGCGGATCACCGTTTGCGGATGTTGATAGGTGTTATTGGTGTATTTGTTCTTACAGAGTTCATTAGTCTCTAATTCTAAAGTATGAAAGAAATGGGCAAACACCGTTAGGTAATCGCCCCTGAAGTGACTCGGTAGATTGAGGTTGAGGTGAACAGCAAAGAGTCTCGGATATTGATTTAGTGCTTCAGTCAGTACTTGATCGATATCCTCCAAATACTCAAGGATAAGACCACCCTCGTGGTAGTAGAGTGGCTTTCCATTAAACGTTCGGTCATGACTGACGGTGAGGTAGTTAGACGCTTCTGAGTGATGTTGAGTGATGTTGAGTTGGTTTGGCATTCTAGTATCCTGTGGTTTGTTGTTAATCCCACAGGAACTGTCACTACCGTAATTTTTAAACTACTTATGACTATGGCCGAAATTCCGTCTACCGCTACCAAAGTGTTTTGTATCTTCTTTGGCTAAATAACTAATGTGCTTAAATAGCTCATCAAATGCATCGTCAAAGTCATCAGAGTTACGATTCAAGCGATGAATAACCACGCTGTCACTATTCTTCTTCTTTGAGAAATGCACTAATCCATTTGCCTCTTCA
>NZ_MCZK01000025.1 GCF_002875945.1 Vibrio lentus | reverse complement strand
TATTCCTATTATGGTAAATCCACAACTTTTCTATCGAAAACACCTCTTAGAAACCCCTCAAGCAGCCTGTAAGCCATTTTAAGAGCCAAAACCACCCACAATTACACAAATCCGCATTGAAAGTTAATTTCACTACCTGAAGGCTTCACAGTGCGAATTAACATCTTTTGAACTCACCCCAAAATCACACCGTAACGCTCATAACTGAAACTTTACTCATGAGATCGTGATTTCTCGTGAAATGGGCGAAGTCCTTTCATGAGGAAGAACGATCCGACAATCGAACGAAGTGAGTGCGTCAGAAAACAACCCTAAGCCTCGCTGAGTCACATCGTAGATCGGGGATTTTGGAGCTTGTAGCACAAAATGCGAATCCCGCTAATCATCAATTTGATGGTCCATCACTGCGCCGTCCCGTTTCAAAACACCTTTTGAAACCAATAGATATTGAGACTTCAAGTAACTGTCACTGCATTACAGTGACAGTTACCTACGAAACACCATCAACGTG
>NZ_MCZK01000024.1 GCF_002875945.1 Vibrio lentus | reverse complement strand
TCATTTTATTTCTCTCACTTAACTTGCTTGTAACCGTAATCCGATGATTAGTAGGTAATTATCGGTTTTTTATTTTCACCTTTTATGTGAGTAAATTCCAGAAATAAAAATGTATGAACCGTGGTTTTTGACAATGAATGAGGATGCGTTGAGTCGTTTTGGCGTGATGGATTGTTTTTGAAGTAGTGTGCCTTATCGAGATCTCTCTTCATTAACTAGCTCAACAAACTGTCATTTAACTTGTAACTGACTTGGATTCGAGAGTGAGTGAGCTGATATCGATTTTCCACAGTTCAGTGCCTAGGCGTTGATGGTTAACTAGTATTTGTTCCGCCATACGGACAGGAAATGTATACGTAAAGGTTTTTTGCATTGTCTGTCTGGTTAGTATTATTACGTTAATAACTAAACATCTACCATACCTAGTACACGACTACATCATCACGTATCCCTGAGTCACACCAAGTGACTCACAGTACACCATTATAAATAACGGCATCGACCTATCTATGAACCTCAACATAGGAATAGATAGCAATGAATGTACGTTCTCGAAAAAACAAAAACCTTAGACTCACCATTAAGAAAACCTTTCTTGGTCATCCTATCCAGACGGCACACGGTCCACTGTACCTCGACTACTTAGAAATAATGCACGCCACCATTGAACGAGCATTAGATGACTATCCTCGTCTTATGGCTATCCGTGTAGATTTGAGATTTCCAAAGCTAAGAGCCAATGAAGAATGCGGTAATGTCATCACCGATTTTATCCGCTCGTTACAGTCTCAGATAGCTTACTCTGGCAAGCGAAAAAAAAGACAAGAGGGTGGTAGGGTTCATCCCTGCAAAGTTCGAAATGTGTGGGTTAGAGAGCGCTCTACCTCAATGAATGATCACTATCACTTATTACTCATGTTCAATAAGGACAGATTTAACTGGTTGGGACAAACTCAAACGCCAAATGATAATTTAGGCTCCTTTATCGTGGAGGCATGGGCGAGAGTCGTCGGTGTTGATTATGAAGAGGCAAATGGATTAGTACATTTCTCAAAGAGAAAGAATAGTGACAGCGTGGTTATTCATCGCTTGAACCGTAACTCTGATGACTTTGACGACGTGTTTGATGAGCTATTTAAGCACATTAGTTATTTAGCCAAAGAAGACACGAAACACTTTGGTAGCGGTAGACGGAACTTCGGCCATAGTCATAAGTAGTTTAAAAATTACGGTAGTGACAGTTCCTGTGGGATTAACAACAAACCACAGGATACTAGAATGCCAAACCAACTCAACGCCACTCAACATCACTCAGAAGCGTCTAACCACCTCACCGTCAGTCATGACCGAACGTTTAATGAAAAGCCACTCTACTACCACGAGGGTGGTCTTATCCTTGAGTATTTGGAGGATATCGATCAAGTACTGACTGAAGCACTAAATCAATATCCGAGACTCTTTGCTGTTCACCTCAACCTAAATCTACCGATTCACTTCAGGGGCGATTACCTAACGGTGTTTGCCCATTTCCTTCGGACTCTCGAATCGGAGACTAATGAACTCTGTAAGGACAAATACACCAATAACACCTATCAACATCCACGAACGGTGTTCCGCTATATCTGGGCGAGGGAGTGTGACTCCACTAGCCAGTATCATCTTATCTTGCTCTTTGATAGAGAGCTCTTCCAAAGCTTAGGAACTGGTCGAGATAGTTGGGGGCGTTTTCTCTACAAAAAAGTAAGAAAGACATGGGATAGGGTGGTGGAAGAACACTCTAACCAACGATGCTCAGGATTAGCGTATTCCCCTAACAATGAAGGTTTTGAGCTTTTATCCGACACAGAAATGTTCCCGCTCCAGCTAAACGAGTTCTTCTATCGAATGAGTCGTCTCGCGAAGCCCACCACCAAACACGGCGATAACCGTAGTATGAGTTTTGGTTGCAGTCGTCGATAACCTAAAAAATTACACCACAAGCAGTACTTATGTCATTCAACTAGCCATAGGTACTGTCTCATGCCCCACACTCCCCATACACCAGCAATAACCCATTCCACCACCTTTAAC
>NZ_MCZK01000023.1 GCF_002875945.1 Vibrio lentus | reverse complement strand
CTAAGCGGAGAAGAGCCCCCCTAATTATAATTGTTATTTAGAAAATGAGAGTCTTTTCAATTCCTACGCTCCTTGACTAAGCAAACCTCAGAGCTACGCTTATGGTCATCGACAATCCAATCGATGAACAAACTCATCCTCAGCAAATAAATGGAGTCGCGATGTCATCTGTCCACGTTGCAAATAATCTCAGTGAACTCATTGGCGATACCGATCTTGTTAGAATCAACAGTCTTTCAGAGATTTCAGGTTGTGAGATTCTTATTAAGTGCGAACACCAGAACCCGGGTGGTTCGATTAAAGATAGAGCGGCTCTTCAGCTTGTTAAGGATGCAGTAGAAGCTGGCAAACTTAAGCCGGGAATGACAATCGTCGAAGGTACTGCGGGAAATACGGGGATTGGCCTTGCTCTAGTGGCTAAATCCCTCGGTTATAAAATGTTGGTGGTGATGCCAAAAGGGCAAGCACAAGAGAAAGAGCGCATGATCTCGCTTTATAACGCTGAATTGTTATTGGTCGACCCTTGTCCTTTTGCAAATCCTGAACACTTTTATCACACGGCCAAGCGGATTGGTGTCGAAAATGAGAATTATTGGTGGGCAGATCAGTTCGAAAATCTCAGTAATTATCGAGCGCACTATTTAAATACTGGACCGGAGATCTGGCAGCAAACACAAGGTAATATTGATGCTCTAGTTTCAGTGGTTGGGACTGGAGGAACCATTGCCGGAAACTCACACTACCTATCTGAGCAGCAACCCAATCTCGAAACTTGGTTAGTTGACCCAAATGGGTCTGGTATTTATTCGTTCCTACGTAATGGGCAGTATCAATCAACGGGAAGCTCGTTCACAGAAGGCATAGGGATCATGCGAACGGTTGAAAATTTCAGGCAGGCAAGAATCAATCGTGCAATCACGCTTCCCGATCAGGATTTGGTTACGATATCCCGCCTTGTTGCGGAGCATGACGGTATTCTTCTAGGAAGCAGTTCATCATTGAACGTAGCAGGAGCGCTATACGCTGCGGCTAGAATGGGGAAAGGGAAAACCATCGTTACATTTAGCTGTGACCTTGCTGAGCGTTCGTACTCGAAGCTGCACAACGAAACGTTCCTGAAAGAAAAAGAGATCCAGCTTAATAAAGAAAACCTTTCTCAATTTTTGGCTCGTTATCAAGCGGAAGATGGCAGCATGGTCGTCAACGTCTAATGTCGTAATGAGATGATGTTCCTAGTGAGCTAAGCCTTAAATTGATCAGTAGTCATCATGGGGCTCAATACTTGGTACAAATAATCCCTACGAATCAGTCTCAGGTTGTGATTGAGATAGTATTTTGCTACGAACGCGCACTATTCTAAGCTGCAAATTTGTTTGATGCTGGCTGTATTAAGTCGACGCTTACCACCACATTGAATGGCTTTAGTGTTGAGACACTGAAAGATGCGCACTAACGTATTGAAAGCAGTGCTTCGATTGGAAAAACAGCATTCAAACACTCTGAGAAACTCAATAATACTGATTCGGTTTTGTATGTGTTGCTCTCGCTGAGTAGTCGAGTACTCAATCACCGTAGTTGCTTGGCAAAAGGAGTAAGGTAAACATAAGAAAGGCGTTGGTAGGCCTGAGCTTACTAACGCCTTTTTCATTTGGTGTCTTTTTATTTAGTGCCTTTCTATTTTGTGTTTTTAGCTAGCCCCATGGAGTTTCAACTCAAACGTAAGCTAACAAATCATGGAGCACAGCCGGATGCCTAGAAATAATGGAACACCGGAGGTTCATGCATTAAGAAATTCTGATGCGAGATGTTCCAAGCATAAGCCCCCGCTAAGGTGAACACCACATAATCGCCGATGTCGATGTGGTCGATATTTTGATTCCGTGCAAGGACATCTTTTGGTGTGCACAACTGACCAACCAGCGTGGCTTTAGTCTGGTCTATCGGGTTTGAAATAGTAGGGGACTGCTTATTTTTCATGATTGCGAAAGGATGGTCATGTCCCTGTGCAGCAGGCGTCCTGAAGTGATGCGTGCCTCCGCGAGCAATCACAAAGTTTTCACCGAGGTTTTGTTTAATGTCCAACACTTCCATCACGTAGTAGCCACAAGGTGCTGAGATGTAGCGCCCGCATTCAAAACGCAGTGTCCAATCTTGTAGTTGTTCTTTGGCGATCAAGAATTCTAACTTGTCACAAAACTCTACCCATGGAAAATGTTGTTCCTGATCTTGGTAATTTATTCCCATACCGCCACCCAAGTTGATCGTAAGATCTTCAAGTGAGTATTTCTCTTTCCACCCCTTCACTACTTGGAAATAACGTTCCATCAAAGCTAAGTGTCGACCGACTTCAAGTTGGTGTGACATCAAATGGAAGTGAAAGCCTTTCAGTTTGATTAACGGGAAATCACGCAAATACATCAATGCGTTGTTTAGCTCACTTTCATCTAAACCAAATGGGGTGGGCTTTCCACCCATGGCTAATTTGCTAAGTGTGATGTCTCCAATGTCGATGTTCATGCGCAAGAAGATCGAAGCAGGCTTATCTAATTTTTTCGTTAATGCCCCAATGCGCTGTAACTCAGTGATGCTTTCAACATGAATCGCATCAACATCGAGTTGAACGGCTTGCTCTAACTCACTCGGCATTTTACCGGGGCCACCAAAGATCAGTGGTTTGTTGAGTTGTTGCTGGTGAAGGTGATTAAGTTCTCCGCCGGAAGCCGCTTCAAAACCATCAATATAAGGCGCTAAAGTACGCAGTATAGGTGCTGAAGGATTGGCTTTTGCGGCATAAAACAGTTCAACGTTGTTAGGTAACACATGACGCATCTGCTTTATGTGTTGCTCCAGAGCCTTAAGATCATAAAGATAAGCACACAGTGGTTGATCTTGTTGTTGGGCGAGGTGTTTTACTTCTTGCTCTATATGCAAAGGAAGCTGAGATGAATTAGGCATGAGTAGCTCCTTTGCTTTGATTTGCCCAAGGCGTTGCAACTTGGGTGTAGCTTGATTCCTTATCGGCACTCTGCATTAAACGAGTTGTGAAATTGTTTTTGCTTGGGAAGTGTCCGCCATTGAGCAGATCAATCAACTCAGGCTGTTTGCCATTGATTGACTGCCAGCGAGAGATAGCATCTTGTAATGTGGCCCATAATGCCTCTTCAAGTACTGAGTTCCCTTCAGCGATAAAGAAAACAGCCTCGCTGATGTTGTTAATGAAGGTACAGTAGCCTATACGATTCCAACCTTGTTTACGACTGTAGTAAACCGATTGACGAGCTCGTTCTGATAACTGATGTAACGTGTCTGGAGACCAAAATTCAGGTAGTAACTTTGTACCTTCTAAATCTCGAATCCAAACACAGCATGGCATGTCTTTTTCAAAGCCAATCAGCGTGTTTTGTAAATGAGGTTCAAACGCAACCCCGTGTTTGAAGTAGTAGTTAAATACGCCAGGGATCAAGCAATGTAAGTAGCGCTCGAACCACAGTGTTGCGATACTTTCATACTGGTTTTGTGTGGCTTTCGCTTTTTGTTTGAGTTGAGTCGCGATACAACTGTTTCCGTCTCGGTCGTAAGCAAAGAGTGCTCCGGCCAGAGTCGGTTGCAAAATATCGGTTTCGCTTAAGGTGAAATTCTCTCGATATAAAATACCAAACGACTCGCGAGCTTTAATAACATCAGCTTGTTCCTGCTCAGCGACCGACTCTAGATTCAATGTGGTCGCGTAAGGTTCGGTCATTACCTTGAATACAGGATTATGAAGCTGTTCGCTTTCCTTTATTGGACGCAGAATAGAGGTTAATTGAACGGCACTATCAAGTTCATACCACGCGTTTTTACGAACACAGTTAGTTAAACGTACATTGATAGAAAACTTAGCAAACCAATCCATATCTGGGTGATAAAGAGTACGCACTGATGACGTGGGTAAGAGTTTGTCTCCACCTAAGCCTAACGGTGTAATTTTTCCTTGTTCAATGGCACGTTTGACTATTGGGTTCTGCAAAAGGGTATAACTTTCCCAAGGGTGGCAGGGGTAAAGCATCGTTGATGCTGAATCGTTTTTTTCTGGGGCGAGTTGCTCAAGCATAGTCTGTGGCTGCTTTCGATTGTCTGAGCATAGTACGTCAAGCAGCGAGGAGTCGACTTTAAACCAATACAGGGGCACCTTTGCGCCTACTTCAGGGGAGCAAGCGAGCAAATCATCCATGCTGACACCAGAACGACTCTTCGGTGTTGGATGAAAGGTGTGACCCCATAACAAGGACTGTTCTGAGGCGATAAATGCATTGTGGTGCTGAGGCGCAGTGTCTACGTTAAGAAACTGCTCGGTGATCAACAAGCTGTTTTCCATTTGCTCAACCAACTCGTGATTGAATGGGATCACCAGCACCTGTTTGAGATAGTTGAGTAACAGTGTCAGAGTCTGAGTTGCGTCAAGTTTACACCAGCCCGCCCCCGACGTTCTTGCCCAAGGCATATCACAGAGTTTTACCTTTCCCAGTTTACTCATGTATTGAATGGGCAAAACCAACAAGTCACTTTCTTCAGTTCGGTTTTGCTGAGGTAGATGAATCGCGACACGCTGCTCAGCGGCATAGTTTCTCTTTAAGGTTTGTGGCAGAGAAGCAGAGCTAAAGCACCATTCGACTTGTTTGTTGGGTATAGCGTATTCACGCAGGTAGCAATTCATTACGCCCATGATGGTATTAAGCTGGGCTTTTTCATGGTTAAGCTGAACCTTGTTACGATTTAACAGCTCTGTATTTTCGACTAAGTTCTCAGTGAGTGATGATTGACTGTTTAACATGTAGACGTCCAAATTTTGAAAGTATGATCATCGCTATAGCAGTACTCGCGCTGACCAAAGTAGAAAGTAAGAAAGGAACCTCAAGCCAACCCAAGTTTGAGATAAAAGACGCGCTTAACCCGGCTACAACGCCACCCCATTTAGACATAGCATCAAAGCGTGAGAATATTTTGCCACTTTGTTGTCGGTCGATTTGGCTTGCTAAAGCTTGGTGTAGCCCTTGATAGCAACAGACCATGCCAAAGCCAAACAGAATACGAGCAAGTATCAACACCGCCTGATAAGGCATCAGATGCAATAGCGTACTGAGCGAAAGTAAACCAAAACCTAGCCACAGCGTATTGAGCGGGTGGCGGTTGACCTTTTCAGAGAAAAGATGAACCTTCCCTGCGAAGAGCAAGTAGACACCGTGTGGAAGGGCATACAAAAAACCTATCCAAGCTTGATTTGTCACGCCGTATTGCTGCACGAAAGGTGAGAAATAGGGAAACGTGACGACCATGGCGAAAGCAAAGCAAAATTGCGCACTGAACACCCAATAAAGGGAACGCAATGACGGTTTGGTGTGCTTTGTTTTATTCACTGTTTGGCTTTCTATGTCATCTAAAGTATCTGATTTCTCTGCCTTATCCGTTGGCAGCGTTAAAGTGATCGCCATTGCCAACAAAGGTAAAACGGATAACCATAGGTATGCATTCAATGGATTTGTATCTGATAGACCCCAGCCGAGCCCAATTGGCGCGATGATCAACGCCAAGCGGGCAGAAAGCTGAGTCTTATTGAGTGAGTTTCCGAGGGTTTTTGCATCTTTAATCTGGCTAGATAAATAGCTATTTGAGGCAGCCATGGTGCCGCCAAAGGTTCCTTGAACGATAAGACCAAACACAAACATGGTTAGGTTATCTGCCAAACCACACAGCGCAAAACCGGTTGCAAGCCCTAGTTGGGCACGTAATAGAGAGCGACGTCTGCCATATCTATCGGCAAATTGTCCCCAAAAACGCGCAGCCAAAGCAGTACAAAAGGTGGGTAGAATAAATAATACTCCTGCCCAATCAGAGTCAATATGTGCGCCAAGTGTGGGTAATACCATAGGTAGAAACAAAGGCATCCCTAAGGCTGCAAATGCCGCTATAAAGTGGCACAGCAGCACGCAGTATATGAGTTTGGTCATAGTGAATTAGCTTATGCTCTGTTTGACGGATTCGAGGTAAGCATGCTGTGCTTCTTCACTGGTCAGCAGTAAGAAGTTTGGTGCGGATAACCCATAGAACTTGTTGATATCGCTCGCGCCCGACGCTTCTTTTGATAACAAACTGCCTGAGCTCAATAAGTACTTTGCATAGAGGTTTGGTGAATCGAGCAGCATCTCTTTGGCCAATGTAATGTCGTGACCTTGTCTGGATAGTTGGTCAAGTTGCTGTGAAAGGCTAGCTGCAACTGTTTTGTAGAGCTCAGCCGATGTAGCAACACCTCGTTTCGCCATTGCTTCGACAATCGCAGCAATGTCTAGTTGCAACGTGATGGTGGTAAACATCTGCCCGAGAGCCAGTTCATCATCGACCTTAATACGTTGATCTAACAGTTGGTCGCATTTGATTAGGGAGTGTTGTTCAAATGCTTCAAAACGTTCAGGCCAAATCCGTGCGGCATCATTGTCTTTCATGGCCAAGGTCATTTTTCCTTGTTCATCGAAGGCAATAATGGCGTTCTGTTGGTTTGATTCCAAAGCGATACCGTAGCGAATCCATAAAGTGAGGTGCACTTTAGATAACAGGTCAACGTAATCTTTGAACCAAGCTAAGGTGTCCTGCTCGTAATACTGATCTGCAAGATGCTCTAAGAATAAGCGTCCATCAGGCATCGGGCTGGCAAGGGCGGCAACAGGCACAAGTGCTTTGTCTAGCGAATGGCTTAGCGGATATTCACGCACGATATAGGCGAACGTTTTGTCATCTCCAACGTGGCCGCCGTGTTTCTCATTGCAATGAAAAAGCGTGCCTTGTAGGTCTGAATCACTCTGTTCTAAGTGCGTTAGTAAGCGTTCAAACCAGTGTCCATCATACAGCGTTGAAGGCTTGATGAGGCGAATGTTTTTGGTGCCTAATGAGCGCATGATCAGCGGTACTTTGATGTGAATGTGGGGTGTTTGATTCACGACTACAGTACGTACCGATAAGGTAGGGGTAACATCAAGGTATGGCGAAGGAGCTTCAATGACACCGTCAGGAAGTCCATCAAGACTTCTTAGTGTTAATGGATGCGCCGGGAATAACTCATGGCTCTGAGCAAAGTCAGCGGGTAGGCCGACTTGTTCCATGGTTGGCCAGCATTGCGGCTGTGAACTGGTTAAGGTAACCAGTGATTTATCAATCGCGAGCCAGCGTAGAGCAAAGCTTTGTGCGAATTCTGGTGCGTATTGTGCGAGGTCTTCATCGTTCAAACCGAATTTAGCGCGAGCGGTTGGGTAGTAAGGATGGTCAAGGTATGATGCGATTTGCGGCGCGTAGGAGTTTTTGGCTCCAATGTTCTAGCTGAGAAATCGGCTGCATTAACGATTCAGAGTGTTGATTGAACGCTGAATCACAAAGTACTTTGTGCTTTTCTGCACATTCAAGTTCTTGCAAGTAACCATCCAATAACGAATGCGAGCTGTCGTGAGCACACGCTTTCAGCAATTTAATCCAATCGCTATAGTGCTGCTGAAGTTCAACCTGACCATTTTTTTCGATTAGCCAGCCATTGCCCCCCCTCCCATTTGAAGAGCCGTAACCCCAGCGTTGCATGTAATAACTTGGCGTGACTGGCAAATAGAGAGTGCAATCCGCATGCACAAAAATAGCCCACACTTGCTCACTAGGGTAAGGCGATAGACTGAGTGTCGCAGGGAGCTCAGTATTAAATTGGCTTTGAGATACTAATCCAAAGAGGTCTTCACGAAGGCAGGTGTCTACAAGGCGTTGAGTTAGATATAAAGCGTTGTCGTTCATGCTGTTACCTCGTTGACAGATGTGAGGTTAAATCGAGAGATCGCTCGTTGAAGCGCTGGTTCTAAAGGTTCGCCGGAGGGAGATACGATTGAAATCCTTGCTAAGTAATCTTTGTTTGAGAAGCTTTGCTGGAAAGTATCACCTGCTTGTTTAAGTACTTGTTGCTGCGTGACAATATCGCCATCTTGGTGAATGAACGATGTTGATGAACCTTCAATGATGCCGTTCTGGTCTGCAACCACATAGTGAACATTCGCATTGCCATTCATTTGAAGTGTGGGATCGATTTTGTTACCGAGGTGGAGGTTTAGAATAGTGCTGAACCACTTTCCTCCACTGAGGTTATTGAGTAAAAATTCTCGGCCATCACCAATACTTCGATAGTTGATTTCGACTAATACTGGTCCGGACTCGGTGATGATGAATTCACTATGACAAACACCAAAACCTACCCCAAATTCCTGTAGTTGCCTTACACACTCGTCTCTGTATTGGACGCTGTTAGTGCCATTCCAACGTGCTGCGGTTTCAATAAAGTAAGGTGGTTCAGAGAGTTCCACATCAAACCCACCAAGTGCCGTCAAACTCTCCCCGTCCCCCAAGGTTTCAACTGTGATAAGCGGGCCCTGTAAAAAAGCTTCGACCAAGATAGGGCTCGTGGGGTGTTTTTGCCAAAAGCGTTCGCAATAGCTATCAAGCTCAGTTTTAGAATTGCAACGTTGAACGTCCAAGCTTGCTACGCCTTCCTTAGGTTTGGCTACCACCGGAAAAGTGAAGTCAGATTCAGGAGAGGTGCCCGGATCCAGTAATTTGCTTTGTGTATTAGGCAGTGACTTTTCGGTGAGAACCTGGCGCGTTAAGTGTTTGTTCTTTGCTTTTAGCGCCACTGTCCAGTCTTTCGCTGGTACACCAAAAAATTGAGCACATATTGCAGTGGAGGTTTGCAAGTGATCACTGTTGCTAAAAACAGCGGTGGGTTTTAGGTCTTGCTCTGTGATGGTCTCGATAAGCTCAAGGGGGTTAAACACATCACATTCAAGAATTGCGTCAGGGCTAAATCGGTCATCATCACTGCTCAGTCTTAGGTGATTGAGCTTGTGATCTGTGATCAAAATGACGTGAAGACCCATCGCCTTTGCGGTAGGTACGAAGCCGTGAGTGACTGCGTCATTCACGACATGACTTACGATAATAATCGTAGATTTCATGGGGCTTTCCTAATTTTAAAACGTTGTTGTCGCCTGCTCACAACTCGCTTTCAAGTGGTCTCTTTCTGTCTTTTAGGAAAGAGACTTTTGCTATCTTATTGTTTTTATTGACCGTTCTGTCATTAGCTGTGTTGCATATTGCTAGGCAAATATAGATCAAAAAATATATATTGCAAATATAAATGATATTTGTTCTTATTCGCAATAATGTAATTTTATAAACTAAAACGGAATTAGAAAATGAACATGAGATTGACCTTGTCCCCTCTTGCTTTGGCAATTGGCGGAGCCTTGACGGCGGTGGCTAGTGTGTCAACTGCAGTGGCGGAAGAACAAGTCACTGTAGATGAAACGGTGCAAATTATTGGCCATCAATACGAAGGTTACGCAGAGCACATGCCTCAGTCAGGAACCAAAACGGATGTTGAGTGGTTAGATGTACCGCAAGCGGTATCTGTGGTTACAAAGACAGAAATGGAAGACCGTGGTGCTGTGCGTTTAGTGGATGCACTTGATGGTGTCGCAGGGGTGAACAATACCCTCGGTGAAGGTAGCCGAGACCAATTCGTGATTCGTGGCTTTGATTCGCTAAATGACATGTATCGCGATGGGATGCGTGACGATGGAACGTTGCAGTCGTATCGCAGCCTAGCCAATATTGAGCGTGTTGAAGTGGTAAAAGGCCCAGCCGGTGCACTTTATGGCCGAGGTTCTGCGGGCGGTATCATCAACTTGGTAACGAAACGCGCTAACGGTGACAACTTCACCAACGTAAATGGCAGTGTAGGCAGCAACAGTCAGTTTGTGGGCCAAGTTGACAGCTCGATGGCGTTTTCAGATAAGGTTAATGGCCGTATCAACGTGGAACATCGACAAGCGGACTCTTACGTCGATCATGTTGATTCCAATGATTTCTTTATTGCCCCAACAATTCGAGTGATGCCTTCTGATGGACACATTATCGATCTCGATGTTGAATATTCTCACCAAGAACTGGTGCCATATCGTGGTGTTCCGTCCAAGAATGGCAAACCTGTTGATGTCTCCGAGAGTACTTTCTACGGTGGCACCAACGATTATCAAGAGTCAGACAGCATTCGTGTGGGCGTTGACTATGAGTGGCGTTTGAACAGCGAATGGGCATGGACAAACCGCGCAGCGTATAACCATATCGAGCTTGAACAAAAAGGCACGCGTCAAGGCACGGTAACAGGAGATCAAGTATCTCAAACCGTGAACAACTTCGGCTATGATCCTCGTACCACGACAACACTACAGTCTGAGTTGGTTTGGGAAACCGATTCTAACCAAATGATGATTGGTGCCGATTACAACCAGATCAATATCGATCTCACTCTCGCAAGCGACAAAACCTTACCTTCGAAAGATATCTATAATCCTGTTGCAGGTCCAACACCTGATCCGGGTTTCAAACCTTTCCGTGATAATACGACAACGACCACTGGCGTCTACATTCAAGACGTTTACACCTTTGGTGATCTTTCAGTGATCGGCAATGTGCGTTACGACTCGATGGAGCTTGAGCAGCAAAAAGCGGGCTCAGCAAAAGAGAACCTCGACGATAACAAAGTGAGCTACCGCGGTGGGTTGGTCTACCGAATCAACAACGATATGTCCGTGTACGCAAGCTTAGCTCGTTCATGGCAACTGCCTTACTCAGGTATCTACATCAACCCTAAATTAGCTGAATTCTTCCACACCGATCTAAAGGAAATTGGCGCAAAAGCTTACCTATTAGATAACGCTTTGATGCTGAATGCAGCGATCTTCCAAATCGATCAAGAGCAGCCAGAAACCAATACAGACGGAGACGTGGTCAACAAGATTGAAGCGCGTCACCAAGGTATTGAACTGGAAGCTCGCGGTCAGATAACAGAGCAATGGGACATTTCGGTTGGATATAGCTATCTCGATGCGGAAGACAAAGAGACAGGTAAAAAGCCAAACGATGTGTCTGACCACCTGTTCTCACTTTGGAGTACTTACCAGCTAGACAACAACTGGCGTTTAGGTGGTGGTGTGAAATACGTTGGCGACCGTTATGCAGGTAATGACGAAGCCGTTGCACTAGGCGATTACACCACAGTTGATTTGATGGCAGCGTACACCACGGGTCGTCACAAAGTCCAAGCGAACGCTTACAACGTGTTGAACGAGGAATACATTCTGGGAGCAACCAACGGCACGTCTGGCACAAACCAGATTGGCTACGGTGCTCCTGCTGAATTCATGCTCAGCTACGGTTATCAGTTTTAAAAGCTAATTATGTTCTAAGAGCTAGTTCAGTTCTAGGAGTTAGTTCATTTCTAAGAGCTATTTCAACTCCAAAAACGATTGATTTGTTCGCTACGAATGAGTGAACAGTTGGCCTCATTTTGAGGCCGTTTAGCCCATAGGGTCAAAGTGCAGGCATCACCGGGAAATACAGCCTTTGACCCTAACCTGTCTATTTAGGAGATTTTCATGTCTTACCAGAATTTGGATGGTAAACCTCAATTGCAGCTACATAAGCAACTGCAAGAGCCAATACAAAACAAAGCACAGCTGCGTTTAAGTACACTTGCGGTCGCCATCGCTTCAGTGACTTCCATGGGCGCATTTGCTGCGTCTGATCCTCAAACAACGACCATGGAAACGGTTGTCGTGACGGGTAGCTTAATCGGTAATTCGGAGCTAGAGGATGTGAAAGAGTATCCGGGAGCGCGTACCGTTCTGACTAACGAACAAATTAAAAAGACTGGCGCACTTTCGATTGATTCGGCCTTCCAAAGTGTTCCGGGCATTAAGGTTCAAGACGAAACGGGCACGGGTGTGCTGCCTAACATCTCGGTGCGTGGCTTAAAAGCTAGCCGCAGTGGTCATGCTCAATTTCTAATGGACGGTGTGCCTCTGACACTTGCGCCTTATGGTCATACCGGACAATCTATTTTCCCTGCAACTCTGTCGATGCTTGACCGAATTGATATCGTACGTGGTGGCACTGCTGTGCAGTACGGGCCAAACAACGTGGGTGGCGTTATCAACTTGGTGACTAAGCCTATTCCGCACGAGTGGCAAACAGAAATCAGTAATCGCTTTACTGTATTCGAAGATGGCGATACGCCACTGAATGATTTTTACCTGCGCACTGGTGGCTGGTTAACCGATACGCTAGCGCTTCAAGTCGAAGGTAATTTTCTAAAAGGTGAAAGCTTCCGTGAACATTCAGATACCGATGTCAAAAACTTCCAAGCGAAGTTGCAGTGGTTACTGAGTGATACTCAAGAGTTACAAGCTTTCGTGCAGCGTTATGATGCAGACACGCAAATGCCGGGTGCTTTATCGCCAGAAGATTACAAGAATGATCGTACCCAATCGAAGCGTCCATATGATGAATACCAGGGTAAATCGACGCGTTGGAGCCTAAAGTATTTGCATGATCTGAACATTGCCGATAGTGCAGAGCTAGAGATACTAACATTTGGTCACCGCTCTGAGCGCTTCTTCCAATGGGGCTTTAATAGCGCGGGCGGTCACTGGGCGGATCCGGCATTACCATCAACCGATATTCGCACTTCTCCACGTGAGTTTTCTGTTTATGGCGTTGAGCCTAAAATCGCGATGTATTTTGACGGTAATACCGTGACACAAAATGTCATTGTGGGTGCGCGCTACGTCAATGAAGATATCGATTACAAGCTCACTCAAACATCAATTTCTAGTGGAGTAACAACAACGCCGCGCGATTGGCATTTGGATACCGACGCTTTCGCAGGCTATATCAGCAATGAAATTGGCTTGTTTAATGATGTATTAAAGGTGACTCCTGGTATTCGCTACGAATCAATAGACATGGCATTTAATGATTTGGGTAAAGCGGAGAATACCGACAACAAAGTGACTGAGTGGTTGCCGGGCTTAACCGTGGCATACCATCTTACGGAGCAATGGGTTGGTTACACCAATGCACAGAAATCTTTGCGTGCACCACAAATTGCTTATATTCGAGGCAAGGGTGAAGAGGGCAGTGAGCTAGCATGGAACTACGAGTTGGGCGCTCGCTACAATCAAGATTCAACTAGCTTTAACATTGCACTTTACCGTATTGACTTTGAAGATCAGCTGCAATGGCAAAGTGCTACTCAAACTTTCGACAATATTGGTAAAACCCTTCATCAAGGTGTTGAACTCTCTGGTCGTTATACTCCTCAAGCGATGCAAGCTCTGAGTTTGGGCGCTGGCTATAACTACTTAGATGCAACGTTAGAGGAAGAGGGCGCAAATAAGGGTAACCAACTTCCTTACACGTCCAAGCATCAATTTAGCTGGGATGCGACCTACGCGTTTAGCAAGCTAGATACCACCTTGTCTGGTTACTATTTCAGTGAGTCTTACTCTGACAATGCGAATACAAGTGCCGAAGATGCAACGGGCGCGACAGGTAAAGTGCCTGCCTACATGGTCTGGAACTTTAACCTAGGTTCGGATTTGTACAAGGATGAAAACAGTAAGCTGCGCATGAACTTTGCGGTGAACAACTTGTTTGATGAGGACTATTACTTCCGCGGTATTGATACCAGCCCCGTTGGTCGTTATCCAGCACCAGGACGTTCTTACACTTTGGATCTGAATTATCAGTTCTAATACGTAATTTATTGAAAGTAATAACGAATAAAAGTCGCCAATACTCTTGGCGACTTTCACGGTTCTAGCGTTTAAGGAAAATTAAATATGGAAAACAGCTCTCGACTCTTGTTTTCGAATCCATTGCAGCTGTCGAACGGACTGCTGTCACTCAATAAGCAGTTTTTATTCAGCAGGATAGCGATAACCTTAGCTTTGCTGGTTTTAAGCTTGTTTTCATTCTCCAGTTCAGCACAAACCAGGGTCATACAAGATGAGCAGGGTCAGTTTGAGATAGCGACTACTCCGCAACGTATTGTGGTGTTGGAGTTCTCATTTGTAGATGCGTTAGCTGCGGTGGGCGTTTCTCCGGTTGGTGTAGCCGACGACAATGATGCTTCTCGAGTGATTCCGGCTGTGCGTGAATTGGTTCAACCATGGGAATCGGTTGGTATGCGCTCTCAGCCAAGCCTAGAAGCCATTGCGATATTAAAGCCCGATTTGATCATTGCCGACGCTGAGCGCCACCGAACTGTTTATCAAGATCTGCAACGAATCGCGCCAACTCTGTTGTTGAAAAGCCGCGGCGAGACTTATCAAGAGAATTTGGAATCAGCACTCAAGGTGGGTATCGCGCTCAATAAGCAATCGGCAATGGAGCTACGAATTCAGCAACATCAGCAAGTCATGTCTGATTTCAAAAGTCATTTTACCCTTAAACAAACCGTCCAATTTGCTGTCGTGTCGGATAAAGGTATGTGGTTACATAGCCCTGCATCTTATGCCGGAGGAGTGCTCACTACATTAGGTATTGCTAGCCCTATTGCTAAAGAAACAGAGAAGGCGTATTTGCCAACCAGCTTTGAGTTGTTATTGAAAACTAATCCGGATTGGTTGCTGATTGGTGCTTACTCTCACCCGAATATTATTAATGATTGGCAGAAAAACCCGTTATTTAGCGTACTGTCATCAGCGAAACGTCAGCAAGTGGTAGAAGTATCACCAGCGCTTTGGTCATTGAATCGAGGCATGGTAGCCGCAGAGCAAATAGCGAAAAATCTAGAGCAGATTCTGGAACCATCATGAGTACGATGTTGTTTTCTACAGGCAAGCGATATCTGTCAATACTGTCGTGGCGAGCGACGCTGTTTACGATCTTGGTATCGTGTTTGGCTCTGTCTGGTTATGTAGCGTCAATGGTGGGGTGGTCTAATTTCTCTCTAACATTGAGTGACTTGGTTGATTATTGGTTTACGTTTGATGAAAGCAATATGACTCATCAAATATTGGCGACATTAAGAGCACCAAGAACTTACGCAGGGCTTTTGATTGGTGCGAGTCTGGCTGTCGCTGGGTTATTGATGCAAGGCTTAACGCGCAACCCACTCGCGTCTCCATCGATTCTTGGCATTAACGCTGGCGCTACCTGTTTTATGGCGTTAGCTGCAATAGGCATCCCTGTGGTCAGCGAGTTAAATCCAATTCTCAATGCCGTTCTTGGTGCGTTCCTCAGTGGCGGTGCCGTGATGCTTCTTGGTGGCTTTTTCTCTGCTCGCTCTCATCCATTACGTTTGGTTTTGGCGGGTATTGCCATTACCGCATTGTTGATTGGATTGACCCGCGCGGCGCTGATCCTCGCTGACGATATGGCTTATAGCGTATTGCATTGGCTTACAGGATCCTTGTCTAGTGTGGATGATGGGCAATGGCAACAACTTTGGCCGCCTGTTGTGATTGGTTTGGTGTTGGCAATGAGCCTCGCTCGCAACCTCAACTTACTGGCACTTGGCGAAGAAGTTGCCGTGGGGTTGGGCAGTAACATCAGGCTTACTCGTCTGATTAGTGGACTGACGATTGTGTTGCTTGCCGGGTCAAGTGTCGCTATCGCAGGGCCAATTGGCTTTGTTGGTTTGTTAGTGCCTCACTTGGTTAGGCCTATGATAGGGCACAATTACCATCTACTCATTCCTATTTCCGCATTGGCTGGCGCAGTATTAGTCTCTTGGTCAGATGCATTATCACGAGCAATTGCTTTTCCGACTGAAACGCCCGTCGGTGTTATTACGGCTTTGGTCGGGACGCCTTGCTTTATCTTGATTGCGACGAGGAGATCTTAATGCACCACCGCACGAAGGTTTTTCTGTTATTTGGGCTGCTTGTTATTGTTGCATCCGCAGGTTTGTTTGTCGGCGCAGCTTCGCTTTCTGTTTCTCAAGTGACCGAACATTTGGTCGCGTTTTCTAGTGACGATTTTGTTATCCATCAATATCGGCTGCCTCGTATGTTGCTCGCGATAAGTGTGGGAGCTGGATTAGGGTTGTCCGGCGTATTGGTACAAGGTGTGATACGTAACCCTTTGGCATCGCCAGATCTTATGGGTATTAGTGCAGGTGCCGGGCTTGCCGCGACAGCGAGTTTAGTTTGGTTTCCTAATGCGCCGGTCAGTGTGCTTCCGCTGGTGGCTATGTTCGGTGGAATTTTCGCTGCTGGATTGATTGCACTATTGGCATGGTGGTCAAGGCCAACACCCGCCAAATTGGCGTTGATTGGTATTGCGGTGAGCGCGTTCTTAGCCAGTTGCATAGATTTCCTACTTGTGACCAACCCTATCGAGATCAATACGGCCATGGTTTGGCTAACAGGCAGTCTCTGGGGCAGAAACTGGCAACAAGTGCCCTTTATTTGGAGTGCGCTACTCTTGTTATTGCCAATGGCATTATGGCTCGCTTGGCGATTAGATGTGATGGGACTTGGCGAGGAAAGTGCCACCACATTGGGTACTAAGCCAAAACAGATTCAGGCTCTCGCGCTGTTGGCTGCAGTATTGCTTGCCAGCATCAGTGTTTCAGTTGCAGGAACGATCAGTTTTGTAGGTTTATTAGCTCCTCACTTAGCTCGCTTGTTGTTTGGACATAATCATAAGTTGTTAATACCAGCGTCAGCATTAGTGGGCGCGATTCTGGTTACTTGTGCCGATGGCTTGGCAAGAGGTCTACAACCGCCGATTGAACTGCCAGCAGGGGTTCTTACTTCTGTGATCGGCGCGCCTTATTTCATTTTTCTTCTCTATCGTTATCGAGGTTGGTAACCATGCTTAAAACGCAGAATCTTTCCGTCGCGTACGGCAAACAAACGATCATACCGAACCTTTCGGTTTCGATCCCTAAGGGTAAAATTACCGCCCTAATTGGACCCAACGGGTGTGGTAAATCCACCTTGTTAAAGACGTTAGTGAGAATCAACAAACCAGCGACAGGAGAGGTGTTGTTTGAAGACAAACCACTATCAAGTTATGGCGATAAGGCGCTTGCGCGTTCGTTATCACTGTTGCCACAAATTTTGGTCAGCCCGGAAGGTATCACAGTAAGAAAGCTCGTCGAATATGGGCGTTCGCCTTATATCTCTCATTGGGGAAGGTTAGGGCAAGAAGACCAAGTGATTGTCGAACAAGCAATGCGTGATACTGGTGTGCTCGAGTTTGCCGATAAACCAGTTGAGTCACTGTCTGGTGGTCAAAGACAACGAGCGTGGATTGCGATGGTGATAGCACAAGACACAGATTTAGTGATGTTAGATGAGCCGACCACATACCTTGATATGTCTCACCAAGTCGAGTTGATGAACTTGATGCAGCAGATGAATGTTAAAGGAAAAACGGTGGTGGTTGTGTTGCATGATCTTAACCAAGCCAGTCGTTACTGCGATCATTTAGTGGTTTTGGAAAAAGGCTGTTTGGTGGCTCAAGGTTCGCCTGATGAGGTAATGACAGAAACCATGCTTAGAGATGTATTTGATCTCAAGGCGAGCGTGTTCCGTGACCCTATTTCAAATACGCCAATGTGTGTAGCGATTTAGGAGGTTATCAAACCATTGGGAGTGGTAAGTCAGCAATTGGTATTTCGGCATTTTTCTGTGCATTAGGTATTATCTGGTTTTGTGTTCGTAAAAATAACCCTCTCGAATCAGTCTCAGGTTGTGATTGAGATAGTATTTTGCTACAAAACGCGCATAATCTCGCTATACAACATTTAAAGAAGAAATTACCTATGACTAGCTTTCAATACTACTTTCACCAACTGCCTTGCTTCGACTGTAAAAAAACGACGGTAAGTACTGATCTTGGTTGGTTGACGCCTGCGATGAAAGAGGATGCTATCGCTCAACTGACAGCGACTCTTGCACAAGGTGAGGTTACGCCAGATCTTTCTGCAAACGTGGTTTGTACTAAAGATGAAGCTCGCGAGTACTTATTGCTGAACTTCTTCGGCTATTCAGAAGAAGAGCTAGCAAGCGACATCGAAGCGGATGACGAAAAAGAAGTCGCGGATGAAATCGCAGAGCTATTGGAAGAAGGTAAAGACACAATCACCTTCGAACATGAAATTGCGCTTCAGTGCTGTGCTGACTGTGATGTTGAAGAAGAGTCAAACTAAGCATTTGTATTCGAGTGCTCGTATTGATGTAGATATATCCATTAATACAGTGTGATGTTTCAGATGATTAAAGGCGTTAGCGAATTGAAGTTCGCTAACGCCTTTTTTATCTCTAGGTCGTTAAGATTTTTGAGTCGCTATAATGCCTTGCTCGCTCAGTTGAGAAAGGATCTCTGCGGTTTTTTCGCGGAATAGATCTCTCAATAAGCGAACGGTCGGGGTGATGGACTGACGACTAGGGCACACTAACCACAGCTCGGTTGGGGTTGGCTTAAATTCAGGCATGACTTTAACCACTTCGCCAGAGAGCAAATGGTTCGACATATCTAAACAAGACTTTATTGCCACACCTTTTCCAGCTACACACCAGCGTCTAACAAGGTCAGCATCGTTTGAGGCGCGATTCCCTTTTAGCTTCACTTTATGATCTTGCTTGCCATCATTAAACACCCATTCGTCTTGCAACATATCATGCAGCTGATAAAGCAAACCGTTGTGCTCAGCTAAGTCGCTCGTTTGGCTTGGCGTTCCCATCTCAGTTAAATATTCAGGGGCTGCGCACAATATTCTCGGCACATCGCAGATCTTGAAGCCATACATGTTGGCATCATTCGGAGAGCCGTAACGCAGCGCCATATCAACAGAATCACGATAAAAATCAATATTGCTGTCGCTAATGCTAGTGCGAAGTGTCGCCTTTGGGTATTCAAGCAGAAATTCATCAAGCCAAGGAGTGATGAGGTTACGTCCTAAATCCGAAGAAAGCGCTATGCGGATTTCTCCATCCAAGATACCAAGCTCTTCACGCATGTTGAGCTTTGCTTGCTCTAATATCTTCAAAGCTTGTTCACACTCAGGTAAATAGCGTTCGCCAGCAGAAGAGAGCCTTAGGTGGCGAGTGGTTCTTACAAACAATTCAGCACCCAGTGCGGCTTCAACACGTTTGACGGCTGCGCTCGCAGTTGCGGTGCGCATGTCTAGGTTGGTGGCTGCTGCGGTGATACTACGAAACTCCGCCACCTTTAAGATGACCCGCAAGTCTTCAAGAAGCATTTTATCTACCTGTGTTTGATAATGTTCTAAACATTGTATTGAAATCTTTGCTAATCACAAAGCGGCTTAATCCTGACTTACCCCCTTTTAAGCTAACTTTATACGCTCAATTACCAAAATATATTTGAAAATCATTCAAATATTAGGCTGTTTTTCACTGTTTTTTAGCCATGTACTATCTCTATCAAGCCGAACAAAAGGGGATAACAACATGACTAATAAAATCACAATTGGCGTAACAGATTTGTCGTTTCACCGCACTACTGCATCATTAGTTTCCAATGTATTAACCACAATGGGCTTCGAGGTCGAGCGTGTCTTTTCTCCTCATCAAGAAAATTTCGAAAAGCTAAAAGCGGGTGAAGTAGACATGCTTTCTTCGGCTTGGTTGCCATCAAGCCACGGTATTTACAAAGCGGGTGTTGAGGAAGTTGAGCCACTTATCGAGCTTGGTCTTCACTATGAACCTTACGCGTTGTGGGGTGTGCCTGATTATGTTCCTGAAGAGGCTGTTTCTGAGGTTGCTGATCTATTAAAACCTGAAGTTGTCGAGAAAATGAATTCTACCATTCAGGGCATTAACCCCGGTGCCGGTATCACACGCTTCTCTATTCAGATGATGAAAGAGTACGGCCTGAGCGATGTGGGTTACGAGTTTTTCCCAGGTAGCGAAGACGATTGTTTTGCTGCCTTTGAAAGCGCTGTGGCGAACAAGGAGTGGGTTGTTGTGCCGCTGTGGAAACCTCAATTCTTGCACTATCGCTATGACATTCGAGAGCTCAAAGAGCCAAAAGGCTTGCTAGGGATTGTGGATAGAGCGGTACTTCTTTTAAGAGATGACAAGAAGCACTTGTTCAGTGAACAACAGATCCAGACGTTAGATTCATTACGATTCTCGAACGATATTATCGCAGAGCTAGATTATAAAGTTTGCCGTGAAGGTAAGCCGCAAGACGAAGTAACGCGTGACTGGTTGATTGAGCAAGGTCTGATCTGATCCCTATACCATTGATTGCAAAGTTACTTGTTCGTGTTGCTCAATCAGTGGCAACACGATTATCAAAAAATAATTGAATATGATTCAAACATTAGGCGGTTTATCTAAATTGAGAGTCAACTAAGATTAACTTGTCTAATTCAAGGAGAAAGCACAATGTCAGTACCATCAAAAATGAAAGCTATCGGATTTACTCAGTCACTTGCGATTGCAGAGCAAAACAGTCTAGTTGAGTTTGAAACGAATCTTCCAGAACTAAAAGAACATGATCTGCTTGTGAAAGTGAGCGCTACGTCTATCAATCCAGCAGACGCGAAAATTCGAATTCGCAGTGCTCAAGATAAAACTCTCGAGCAACCAAAAGTACTTGGTTATGACGCGGTTGGTGAAGTCGTCGGTAAAGGTACAGACGTTGAAGGCTTTGAACTAGGCGACCGTGTCTATTATGCAGGTGACGTAACTCGTATGGGCGCTAATGCAGAATACCAAGCCGTTGACTACCGTATTACGGCTAAAGCACCGAAGAGCCTTTCTGATGAAGCTGCTGCTGTTATGCCGCTAGCAACACTGACTGCGTGGGAAGCGTTGTTTGATCGCCTACGTGTGCGTCCAGAAGAGAAAAAATCCATTCTTATCATTGGTGGTGCTGGTGGCGTTGGTTCAATCACGATTCAATTGGCGAGCCAACTGACGAACCTGACGGTTATTGCGACGGCTTCAAGACCTGAAACTGAACAGTGGGTAAGGGATATGGGGGCAGACCATGTGGTGAATCACCGTAACTTGGTTGAGTCTGTGCGAGAGCAAGGCATCCAGCATGTCGATTACATCTTCAATGTCGCTGATACCAAAGGGCACTGGGAATCGATGGTCGAGCTTATTGCACCTCAAGGCATGATCAGCTCTATTGTTGAGTTCGATGGCGGAATAGATCTTTCTGCACTGCAAGGCAAGTCTGCAGGTTTTGTGTGGGAGCTGATGTTCACACGTTCACTGTTCAACACAGACGATATTCAGAAACAACAAGATATCCTGTTCCAAGCAGCGAACCTGATTGATGCTGGCCGTATTAAGTCGACACTTACCACCACATTGAATGGCTTTAGTGTTGAGACACTGAAAGATGCGCACCAACGTATTGAAAGCAGCGCGTCGATTGGTAAAACAGCCATCAAATATTAATAGTTAATGATTTAGAACTTTGACGGTTTGAGCCGTTGCTTATTTGAACAGTTTGAGCAGCTTGAACGCTTGAATAGAAAGCCCCTGATACTTATCGTGAATCAGTAAGGTATCAGGGGCTTGTTTTTATTAAGTGATTTACTGTGTTTATTCCAATAAAGCTTTACTCCGTTTCTTGCGAGGTTTTGAATTGAACCTGAATGAGGTTTAGCTCGAAGGGCAAAGGTTGTTTATCTGCAATCAAAAAGCCGATCTGTTTGATGTCTTGGGCTTCAAGTCTTGGCGCACCACTGAGTAATCGACCTCTGAATACGGCTTGAAAGTCCTTTAATTGGAAGACTGTCTTGAGTTGCTCGCCTTTGATTGTCTCAAAGCTGTGCTTGTAGTTAGTTCTGTTTCCATCTATCCATGTCGTGAGCCTTAATTGGTAAGTACGACCATCACCTACAAACGTCAGTTCTACGCTGTCCATCTCAGAGCCTAGAGACTCTATAGAGCGGTTGATTGAACTGAAGCCACCATTGTTCTCTAATGACAACTCGCCCTTAAATTGACTCGTCTCGCCTTCATAAACAAGCCTGCCTGTTGAGATTCCGCCCATGACATTGTCGTTGGTCGCTGTCCAATTCTGGTGTTCATTCTCTTGTGTGAAATCAATCATTTCTGTTCCTGCTACCGATCCCTGAGACCATAAAAAAGAGAGGCTGAGTACTAGCCACAAAGGCTGTCTGTGCTTAAGTAATGAATGCGTTTTAAAAGCCGTTTCGCTCATGATTTTCTCCGTTAGCCGTTAGCCGTTAGCCGTTAGCCGTTAGCCGTTGGTAGTGATGAATCTGTTCGCGTTTTATGGAGAAGGTTCAGTGGCGAGCATACCCAGACAATGCTCGATGAATTCAGAGTAGTTTGAAGCGTTGTCGTACTCAATTTTCAGAGATCCATGAAACATCAGCGTCACGGTTACGTCTTTATAGCTTAGCCAACAGGTATAACCATCGTAATCATGCCAAGCCGTCATTTCGCCAACTTGATATTTGTTGTCCAGTTGTTCGCCAGAGGTGCGAATGCACTCAAACACTCTGAGAAATTCAATAATGGTGATTCTGTTGTCCATGTGTTACTCCCGCTGAGTCATCTTTGAGAATAGGCTGATCTTTGGTGTTTAGATTAACTACGTCTTTCTTTCATATCCTTACGGCTTACCTCTGTGTCCCGATCACTGAAAGGGTCTTATCTTCTCGATAAACCGCTGTTTTCTAATATTTTCATCGTCATTCCATACATCTACTCAATCCTGAGAAAAACGGGCGTAACAAACTCGAATAACGATGTTAACCCTCAAGATAAAGACGAGCTTAATTTGCGTTTATGGTGGTTAATTAAAATTAGAGTCGATAGGATAAATAGCATCGGAGCCGGGTTATTGGCTGAAATGGAATCTACAGAAAGTGCGTGTCAACATGATAGAAAAACTGAAAAAGGAATGGTTTCTGGTAGGGATGGTGGTGGCCATGGTCGTTGCTGTTTTTACGCCAGATTGGGGGAAGTCGGGTGGGGTACTTCATCTAGATACGGTTACCGTTCTCGGTATCGCCTTGGTGTTTTTCTTACATGGTTTGGGTTTGTCTCCCAAAGCCATTCTTGAGGGGCTTTCGAATTGGAAGCTGCACGTTTTTGTACAAAGTGCGACCTTCTTAGTTTACCCGCTGCTTTGGGTGATATTCGGGCAAGGCTTTGTCGCTTATATGCCAGCAGCTCTGGCCTTTGGTTTCTGTTACCTCTTCGTTTTACCGAGTACGATTTCGTCTTCGGTTGCGATGACGGTGATTGGCAAAGGGAACCTACCGGGTGCGATATTCAATGCATCGCTCTCTAGTATCTTAGGGGTTTTCATTACGCCACTTCTGATTCAGCTCTTTATGGGATTGGAAGGTGCAGAGCTAAACCTGATGGAGTCGGTGATCTCGATATCTAAAATGCTATTGCTGCCAATGATCGTCGGTCAGTTGATGCGTCCATTGCTTTTTGAGTGGACTCAGAAACACAAGTCAGTGGTCAATAAGTTAGACAAATACGTGATACTTCTGATTGTTTACAGTGCTTTCTGTGACTCCATAGAACACGGTATTTGGAGCGACTTCTCACCGATGTTGCTGTTGGTGTCTGCGGTGATTTGTTTCGTGATATTGATGGTGATGGTCCACGGTATTCAATGGAGTGCTCGCAAGGTTGGGTTCAATCATCAAGACGAGGTTGCAGCTGTGTTCTGTGGTACCAAGAAGACCTTGGCGGCTGGTATTCCTATGGCTAAGGTGATCTTTGCTCACAACCCTAATCTAGGGATGATATTACTGCCAATCATGCTCTATCACCCGATTCAGATCTTTTACTGTGCGGTGCTAGCTAATCGTTACGCCAAGGTTGAACTGCGAACGAATTAATGTAATCGAGCTAAAGCAATTGATCTAATTCAATCGAACCAATATAAAAGAAGCGAGTCAGTTATTCATTTCTGGCTCGCTTTTTTGGTTATGAGTTTTAAGTTGTTGGTCTCAATAATAGTGCGCTAAATACCAAGAGGGCACTACCACAGCAACGCTGAACCCAACGGCCTATTGCGCCTTGACCCAAATTTTTAATCTTAGAAATCATAAAACAAACCGCGCCAAACCAAGCAATCATTAGCGCCGCATGAATTGAAATCAACGTGAACGCATCTGCGTATACAAATGAATCAAAGTTGATGAACTGCGGAAACACAGAAATGTAAAACAGAGTCCCTTTAGGGTTTAGCATCTGTGTTAAGAAACCCTCGCTGAAACTTTTGAATGAATTCTGCTCACCCTGATAAATCGCTGTTGTCGATGTGTTGAGATCCTTAACGATAAAAGTTTGATAGATCATTTTTGCGCCAAGGTAGGCTAAATAAATCGAACCGATCGCTTTTACAACAAAGAACAACTCTGCAGATTTAACAATCACTTGAGATAAGCCTAAAATTGCGAGCGTTCCATGAATGAAAGCCGCTAGAACAAACCCACTCACGTTTAAAAGACCCGCATTTCGCCCCTTAGTTGACACTGTTTTTAGCAACAGAACGAGGTTAGCGCCTGGCGAGATAACCAAAACGAGCGCAATCATAAAAAATGTAAACAGTTCAGCCACATTGAACCCCTTCTAAATCTTTAGTTACCAATGATTTACTGGTGCACGTTGATCGTAGTGCTATGACTTTGATAAGAATATAGCTGACTATTGCTCACGGCATTAAGGTATTAAGGCTGAGAGCTTAACCATGTGAAGCCATCGATTTACGATGGTGGCGTAAAAATACTGTCAATTCCTCGAAGACCAATTTAATAGTAAGCCAATCTTTAAGAGGCAGGTTAACAACCGCTCATTGAATGAATTTTCAGCTCGTCATAAAGAAAACCGCCCTTCACTTAGTGGTGAAAGGCGGTTTGCGAGCTATGCGAATTTAGGGTTTTATCAATTCTCTACGATTAGCTTATTCCACTTTAACCAATGTACTTGAATCGGTGTGAGCAAAAGCGTTGTCGTAGATCTCTAGACCTGTTGTTTGAGAGTAAGTCAGCGTGTCGTCTGAAATACTGATGTTCATCGTGAAACCCGTAGTGGTTGCGTTGTCTGTCATGTATTCAGACTCAGCGATACCACGTTTAGAGGCGACAAGCGTCATTGTATCGCCAGCAGGGCCTTCTGCGGTGACGCATGTGGTGCGTGGCACACAGTAAGAGTTGTATACGATCTGATTCTTTTGGTCGTAGATGAAGTAACCACGTTGATCGTGGAATTTAGAATCGTCAGTCTTTCTGAATACTTCCTGCTTGTAGTACAGAGCAACAAGATATTGGTCGCTTGCGTTGGTGGCATCTGCAGCTACCTCAAACGTCATCACTTCATAAAATGGTGTGACTGCTGGGCCACCCGCACCCACATCAGTCCCTTCTTGACCCGGTGAAATATCAACGCCGCCAGTTTCGACCGATTTCCATGTGCCGACTAACTTTGCCAATGGACCGAAATCCATACCATTGATTGTATTGTGGTCGGCTACTGCTGGAACCGAGATTGCTGCCGCAATACCAAGTGCTAATAATTTTTTCACTGTAACTTCCTTTTTTGTAATTATCTGACCTCATTAAAAGTAAGGTTATTGTGAAACAAGTTTATTAACCCAGATCAGTATTCTTGGTTACTATGAGAGCGATTTGTAACTTGATGTATCAGTCAATAAGGGAATATTAATACTGGGGAGTGTAGGGCTGAGAGCGGTGATTTAGTCGTTGAATCTTAATCCAAAATTGCATTAATCCAATCTCAATAACTTTGTTCTTACTTATTTTAAATTCTCATGTATGATGTGCGCCCATAATTGTATGACAAATATGTAGCCTTGCTTCCGTATGAATAAAGCTGTTAACCACGCCATTTTGCTTTTGGTGTTCGCAAACCTACTTGCGTCCTTTTCAGACGTATCGTTAAAGATACTGAATGGTGAAGTTCCCACGTTCCAGTATGTGTTTATCCGTCAGGTATTGAGCGTGATCTTGTTACTTCCATTTTGGTTAAAGTTACCGAGAGAGACGCGTATGCGAGGTGGCTGTCGCATTAACTTCTTACGAGCTCAATTTATCTTAGTGGGAAGTGGTTGCGCGATGATAGCCATCACGCACCTTACTTTGGCGACAGCAAACGCGATGTTCTATGTTGGACCAATACTCATGTTGCCTTTATCGATAGTACTGTTGAAAGAAAGACCGACATCATCAAAAGTGATTGCGACACTGATTGGCTTTGTCGGCGTATTGATCGTTTTACGCCCAGAGCAATTTCATTGGGCGGCGATTGCAGGCTTAGGCAGCGCGCTAGCAATGGGAGTGGGTAACATCTTGATCAAGCGTCTGAACGCAGAGCAACACATTATCTCTACTCTGTTCTGGACCAGCATTATGACCCTGCCACTCGCGTTGGTGTTTGCATTGCCAACATGGTCTGCGATTGAATGGCGTCATATTGGTTGGATAATGGCAATCAACTTGTTCGTACTTGGGTATCATGCACTGGTGGTTGTGGCATATAAAAAAGCACCGGCAAACCAAATTGCACTCGCAGAGTATTCAGGATTGGTGTTTGTGACGCTATTTGGCGTGATGTGGTTTGATGAGATTCCAGACATCCTAACGCTGGTTGGCATTAGCCTCATCGTTATTCCTATGATGCCGATTAAATGGAAGAAGTGTTTTAGCTTGAAGAGCAGAGCGCCACTTGATGTTGAGGTCAATCGGCCCAAGTCATAATGGCTTGTCTCTTGGCTATTCTGTATTTCAACGAAGTCACATTGGCAGAGGTCGTCTAAACTTAGATTTGTATGGCATCAAAATAAGATGATTTAGGCTCTAAGAACGTTCTCGAAATAAATGCAAATTAATGCTTTACCTCAACTTAACTTGAGCTATTAGTATGTGCAACGTTGCTTACGAGAATACTTTAAGGAGAGAAGAATGATCCAACTTGAACATGTGAATTTAGTCGTCAAAGACATCCCTGAAATGCTGACTTTCTACAAAGCGGCGTTCCCTCATTGGTATGTCCGTGATGAAGGAAAAGGCGAATGGTCAGGCAAGCCACGTAATTGGCTGCATTTTGGTGACGAATACCAATACATCGCACTGAGCGATCACGGTGAGGGTGAAAATCGAGATTTGGCTGGGCACTCTGTCGGCCTCGCGCACTTCGCTTATGTGACCAATAATATCGAAAGCGTCACTCAACGTCTTATTGATGCGGGCTTCCCGATTGCTAAACCCGGCGCTGAAGAACCTTATCGAAAAAATGTCTACTTTGTAGATCCAGCAGGCTTTGAAATCGAGTTCGTTGAATACCAGAGCGATGATCCCAAACAGCGCAATGCGACAAGCTAGTTGTATAGGACTAGATAGCTATGTAATACCATGAGTTAGCTAGTCGAAAATAGGCTGGAGTAATTATCAAAAAGGGCATTGTGGAATATTCCGCAATGCCCTTTTAGTTTGATTAGCTGATTAGCTAACTGATCTTTCGTTCGGTTATCTATTTAGCCTTAAACGGCACCAACAGTTGTTTTCCAAACACATTAATCAGCGCGCCAGTCACGATTAGGCCACCGCCTAGATAAGTCCAAACCGATGGAATTTCATTAAAGATCCACACGCCTAACAGTGCCGAGAAGACAATCTGAACGTATGAGTAAGCCGAAGCCTTACCCGCCGCTTGAGTCTGCATCGCTTTGGTTAAACCGTATTGACCTATTTGAGTGAAGATCCCGACTAGCACAAGCATCACGGTAAGGAATAGGCTCGGCCATACAAAGTCGTTCCAGATAAGGACTGTCGATATTGGCAGGGCAACCAGAGGGAAGTAGAAGATGATGACAGAGCTGTCTTCCGTCTGGCTCAGCTTTCTCACAATCACATAAGCAATTGAGCTACCAAACGCGCCACATAGCGCCACCATAATGCTGAATAGTGGTAATTCGCTGCTCGCACCGCTGTTCATGCTTGGCTGAACCATCACCAATAATCCCGCTAGGCAGAATGCAATGCAGATCATGGTCGATTTCTGGACGCGTTCTTTCAGGAACAACACACCGAGCAACGCGGTAAATACGGGATGTACGTATTGTAGAATGGTCGCTTCTGCTAATGGAAGAGTGGTTACAGCGTAGTAAACACACATCAGTGCTGCGGTACCGACTGCGCCACGAACGAACAACAAAGGTTTGTTATTACCCCAGATCGAAATGCCTTTTCGTTTTACGTCGATGTAGCTGATGATCAAAGACACCAACGCCCTTGCTGCAACGATTTCAAATACAGGAATGCCGTAATTGCTGATGTATTTCACACAAGCTGACATCAGTGCGAATCCAAAAGCGGAGAGGATCATGAATCGAACCCCAACAGGGATTTGTGAAAAAGAGAAAGAAGACATAAAAATATCAATAGGCTGAGGGAAAAGGAATCATAGCGTAGTTTAGGAGAGCCGACCAAAGTCTTTGTCTTGTTCTCGTCAACTTGATTCAATTAATTCTCATTTCTCATTTCTCATTTCTCATTTCTCATTTCTCATTTCTCTTTTGGCGCACAATAGATTAAAGCTTAATGTTGCACTCTGTTGTGAGCACGTCACATCTTGTTGGGGTATTTAATTCGTTGAAAAGATCCTTAAACGAGCATCCTATTTTCCTCACATAAGATCGGTTATCACTCAAATTTATAAAATCAATATCAACAGAAGGTGACGCTAATTCAACTCTGATTTATCCGCCGTTTAAATTGTCTTTATCACTCATATCATTCTTATGAATTTATAATGAGAGATATGTTCTATGAAACCAATAAATACCCTACTCATATCCACGCTCGCGCTTTGCTCTTTTAGTTCAGCCACTTATGCCGACACCATCCTGCATGCTTTCAACTGGAAGTACTCAGATGTAACAACCAATGCCAACCAAATTGCTCAAGCCGGTTATAAGAAAGTACTGGTTGCTCCGGCAATGAAATCCAGTGGCAGCCAATGGTGGGCACGTTACCAGCCTCAAGATCTGCGTACCATTGATTCTCCTTTGGGCAATAAACAAGATTTGGCCGCAATGATCACCGCACTCAAAGCTGTGGGCGTCGATGTTTACGCCGATGTAGTACTGAATCATATGGCGAATGAAAGCTGGAAGCGAAGTGACTTGGATTACCCTGGCATTGAAGTGCTAAACGATTATGCCAGCCGTTCAAGCTACTATGCCGAGCAGACTCTGTTTGGCAACTTAGCACAAGGTTTTGTCTCGGCTAACGATTTCCATGCCGCAGGCTGTATTTCAGATTGGAACGATCCTGGCCATGTCCAATATTGGCGTTTATGTGGTGCCGATGGTGATGTGGGGCTTCCAGATCTAGATCCAAACAACTGGGTAGTGTCACAACAGCGTTTATACCTGAAAGCGTTGAAGGGCATGGGCATCAAAGGTTTCCGCATTGATGCAGTGAAACACATGAGCCAGTACCAAATCGATCAAGTGTTTACGTCTGAAATTACAGCGAACATGCATGTGTTTGGTGAGGTGATTACCAGTGGCGGGGCAGGGAACAGCGGCTATGAGTCATTCTTAGCGCCATACTTAAACAACACCAATCACTCTGCGTATGACTTCCCATTGTTTGCTTCGATTCGAACGGCATTTTCAATGAACGGCGGTATGAACCAGCTGCATGATCCACAAGCGTACGGTCAGGCATTGGATGACAATCGCTCGATCACCTTCGCGATCACGCATGATATTCCCACTAATGACGGCTTCCGTTATCAGATCATGGATCCACAAGATGAGCAGCTCGCTTACGCTTATATCCTTGGTAAAGATGGTGGCACGCCGTTGATCTACAGCGATGATCTTCCTGATTCTGAAGATAAGGATAACGGTCGTTGGGGTAATGTTTGGAACAGTTCGACAATGAAGAACATGTTGAGCTTCCACAACGCGATGCAAGGCAAATCAATGACGATGATTTCGAGCGACCAATGTACTTTGCTGTTCAAGCGTGGCAAAGAAGGGGTTGTTGGTATTAACAAGTGTGGCGAAATGCGTGGCGTGACAGTCGATACTTACCAGCATGAGTTCAATTGGAATGTTCAATACAAAGACGTATTAAGCAGCGCGACAGAAACCGTGACCTCTCGTTATCACACCTTCAACTTACCACCACGCAGTGCGCGTATGTTTAAGTTGTAGTACTTAGCTCGCTCATATGACATACAGATAATCGAGTTAAATATAAGCCACAGTAGACACTGTGGCTTATTTCGTTTCTAACTTAGGCAATTACTGATCCTCAATCACACCAGACCAATGATTTTGATGGGAGAGCGCTTTCAACAATTCGATCTCTTTTGCAGTCTCTCCTTTAAGCCAATCAATGAGATCGTTGATCACAGGCGAGTGAGTGCGCTGGTGGATGAAATAAGTCCACGCACTGTTCTGGATCTTCGCATTCTTTGGGCAATACAAGAAACCGCGTTGTAGATCCTGCAAGACCAACAGCAGATCTGTCACTGTAACGCCTTCACCAGATAAGCAAGCACTGAGCGCCATATCTAAAGATAAGAAGCTGGTATTTCTGACGGGCTTTTTCGGAGGTGATTCGACATCGGCTAACCATACTTTCCAGTCATGGTGATCTAAGGTCGGGTGAAGCCTTGGCATGGTTAAGATCGAATCGAGGTCTGTGTCTTGAGTGGTTAAGCTTGTGGAGCAGACTGGCGCCATAAACTCTTCACGCAAGAAAGTGATGTCAGGTGTGTTGTCGTATCGTTTTTTGAACCGAGTATGGAAGATTAACAAGTCGTACTCGCTGCTGTTGATCGCTTCATCCTCTTCAATCACAGGAACGATCACGATCTCGTAATCAGAGTAACGCTCGTTTAACTCTCGAACCTTGGAGATCAACACGCGCGTAGCAAAGCTCAAAGTCGCTTTAATCACAATACGCTTCTGCTTTGGCTCACTCCAAGAGGCGATCACCGATTCGATATCGCCGTAGCTTTCACGCAAAGCCACATACAAATCATGACCTTGTACCGTTAATTCTATGGCTCGATGCTTACGAATGATCAGCGATGCGTTCAGCTCATCTTCAAGCTGTTTGATCTGACGGCTGATTGCACTCTGTGTCACGTTGAGTTCATCAGCAGCCAACGTAAAGCTCATCAGCCTTGCAGCCGCTTCGAAGGCTTTTAAGCCATTATGTGAGGATGGCAAGCTAGGATATGGGGTCATAATTCGTTCGCATGAGTTTATGGAATGTTAGAGTCGCAAATTTATCAATTGAACGCCAGCTTCATCGATCGTATTTTGGGCGAAATTAACTGAGGCGCTCATGAAAAAAATACTCACTCTTGCATTCCCTTTGATCATTTCACAGCTGATATCCATGGCTTTAGTCCTTACTGATGTTTGGATGATGTCGCGAATCAGCGTGTCAGCCCTTGCGGCTGGTGGCTTAGGTGCCTCTATTTACTTCTTCATCTTCATTATCGCGAGCAGCACTGTCGGGTGTGTCGCGAACTTGATTGCTATCGCTTATGGTCAACGAGTCGCTCGCCCAGAGTTTGGTAATACCCAAATCAGATTGGCGGTGAAAGGCGCAACCATGTTGGCATTCGTGCTCAGCGTGACCCTAATGGCCAGCTTCTGGTTTGCTCCGTTGGTATTGGAAGCAGCAAAACAGCCGCCAGAAGTGATCACCTTAGCCATGGAATATGTACACGCCTTGAAATGGGTGATGTTGCCTTCGCTTATCTTGTTGGTGCTTCGTGGCTTAACCAGTGCGTTTGGCAATGTGCGCTCAATTCTCGTGATGTCTGTTATCACCGTGATTCTTAATGTGCCTGTGAGCTACTTCCTCACGTTCCAACTCGATATGGGCTTAACAGGCTTGGGCTTAGGTACGGCTATCGCAGCATTTATCGTGATGGTTGGATACACGGTTTGGGTGTTCAAGCGTGACGAGTTCAAACAATTCGCCCCTTGGTTAAATACTGAAGAGTATTCCATTAAGCTGATGAGCCCTTTGCTAATGATGGGTTTACCTATCGGATTGGCAGCGTTACTTGAGCATGGTTTGATTTACGGCGGCACCTTAATGGCGGGTACGATCAGTATTGCTTCGTTAGCTCTGCACCAAATTCTGCTTCAATGTTTAAGCTTTACTTGGAACTTCAACTTTGGTTTCTCACAAGCTGCCGCTATTTTGGTTGGTCGTGATTTCGGCGCGGGTAACTATGAAGGAATCAAAAGAACCTCGATTCTAAGTTTTATTTTGGTGTCAGTGTTGAGCGTTGCGTTGTCTGCCGTGTTCATCATATGGCCTGAAATGATCGCTTCTATCTTCAAGTTAGACGATGGCACTGGCGCGATGACGTCGCTACTGGCTTCTGTGATTTGGGTTGTTGCTCTGTGCTTTATTGTTGATGCTTGGCAATTATTGGCGATTAACTTGCTAAGAGGGATGAAAATCGTCTCTATGCCAACCGTGATGACAGCCATAGGCTATTGGGCGTTTGGCCTACCTGCTGCTTGGTATTTGATGCCAAAATTTGAATTGGCAGGTATTTGGGGCGGGATCGGTGTTGGTTTAGGTGTGACAGGTATTTTGCTGCTCATCCAATTGATGCGTGTCATTCAAAAGAACAGCAATTCTCCGGATCTGTCTAATCACGCTTACACGTAAACAAGTTGAGAGGCTGATTTATTTTTAAGCAGATGGATTGATAAGACACATAGATGAATGGATAAGATGTCTCTGCTGTTGATGAAGAAACTTCTATAAAAAGCCTTCGATAAAAAGCCGCAGTCATTAAGGTGACTGCGGCTTTTTGTTGTCTATTTCGATCCCTTTTATTATTGGGGGAAAGGGGATCTATATCAGGGCAGGGCTGACTATTGTTTTGCAACAGGCGGTTTTCCACCCGTCAGTGCTGATTTCATCATCGTTTTGAATTGCTCTTTCTGCTCTTCAGTCAACACGTTATAGATGTTGTTCTTAAGACGCATTTCTTGCATCACCATCGACTTCTCGGTTGCTTGAACCGTGTCTATGACCTTTTCCATCTCAGCTTCATCAAATTCTGGCTGAGTTACTAAGGAGATCTGTTTCTTCTTAAGCTCTATCGCTTTATCCATATCAATCTCTGTTCGATCGGATTGATAATCTTCAACAAGAGAGAACACTTCCGCTTGTTGCTCTTCGGTTAGATTCAAAGAAGCAATGACCATTTGCAGTGGGCTAAGCGCTGGCTGCGGCGGTTGTTGTGGTGTTGAAGCACTCACAAACGGAGCGGTAACGAGTAAAGCTGAAGCAGTTAATACACAAAGCGACTTTTTCAGTGATTTCATTGAGTTTCTCCTGTTAGTGGAAACAAGAGTATAGACGGCGGAGCTGAACTCGAAATGAACACGCTGTTCAGTTTAGTGCGTCCAACTGCTTATGTTCAGAAAACTATATTCAGAAATCTATATTCAAAAAGTTACGTTCATCAGGTTACGTCCTCGTAGCCACAGAACGAGTTAGACCTTGGTCTTACAGAAACCGAGCGCAAAGGTGACTAGAATGATTTGAGTTGCTCACCGTTTTATCAAGGAATACACAAATGGAAGTTGGATTGTTCTGGGCTGAAAAAGGGATGCTAGTGCTTGGCGCACTGTTTGTTTTGACGAGCATGATGCAGTACGGAAGACGCAGTAGTGATTGGAAGGGCGTGATTACTATGTTTTATAAGCGTATCCCGATGAATATTGCCGAATACAAATGGTACCGTTTAGGCATCGCTTTATTGGTGTTTGCTGTGGTTATTCGTTTCGCATTACTGATCTTTTGGCCGTCATACCAGTTCTAACTTGTTTGCATTTGCTTTGATGCATAAGACATCTTGAATTCGCTCTCTTGTATTGGATATATAGAAGCGATAAATGCATGAGTAAACCGAGCCTTAATAAACCGACTTATTAGGGCTTTGATTTAATAAAATAGTGTTAATACTCCAAAATATTGAGTTGTTATTATCTTTGTAGCATATTGTTTTTCATAAAGAATAATGCGAGATAATAGCTTACCTGCTTGTTTCATCATTCTTACTAATAATCTACATATAAATCCATTCACCCCGTACCTGATACCATAATGTTCTGTTACACTCGTCCGAATTAGCTTTAATTTGTCGGTGGTGCATTTATGTCGTTCCCAGTTCTTATATGTGATGATTCTGCGTTAGCAAGGAAGCAGATGGCGCGCTCACTGCCCGCTTCTCTTAATGCGGATATAACTTTTGCTGTCCACGGGCTAGATGCGCTTGAAAAGCTAGCACAACAGAAATTTCAATTGATGTTCCTCGACCTCACCATGCCTGAGTTAGATGGGTATGGCACTTTGGAAGAGATGAAGCGACTGGGCGACCCAACGCCTGTGGTTGTCGTTTCTGGTGATATCCAGCCAAAAGCTCAACAGAAAGTCATGGAGCTTGGGGCGAAAGCCTTTCTACAAAAGCCGATTGATAAAGAAGCGCTAAAAACGATTTTACGTGAGCATGTTGAGCCACCAAAACAGCCACAACTCGTTATTCCTAGCCCATTAGAGCTGCCGATCCTGCGCAGACGCGATATCTATATGGAAGTCGCGAACGTTGCGATAGGTCGCGCAGCCGATGCACTGGCGCGTCACTTTAATGTATTTGTCCATTTACCTCTGCCGAACGTCAACATCTTCGAAGTGAGTGAATTGCACATGGCACTTCGTGACCTAGCAGACAACGACCAAGTGTCGGGTGTTTGCCAAGGCTTCAGCGGAGAAGGCATTGCGGGTGAAGCATTAGTCTTACTGAGTGATTCCAGCGTGAGCGATCTTAAAAAGCTCATGAAGGTGCCAACCGAAAGCGAACAGCTCGAAGAGTTAGAACTGCTGATGGATGTTTCAAATATCCTTGTTGGCTCGTTCTTGAATGGGTTAGGGGAGCAGTCAGAAGTTCGTTTTTTCCAAAGCTCACCGGTTCTGCTTGGGCAACACATCTCGATTGATTCTGTCATCGAAAATACCAGTGGCTCATTTAAGAAGACCATGACGTTCGAAGTCAGCTACAACATTGATGGCACTTCAATCCGTTGTGATCTTCTGTTTATGTTCGTTGATGAGTCTCTGCCTCTTCTAGATAACAAATTGGCCTACCTAATGGAGGAGTTTTAATATGTTGAATCTTCCTGCTGAATTTGAACAGTTCCACTGGATGGTAGACATGGTTCAAAACGTCGATATGGGGCTGGTGGTCATTAACCGTGACTTTCAGGTACAAGTTTGGAATGGCTTCATGACGCACCATAGCGGTAAGCAATCGCATGATGCGATCGGTAAGTCGATCTTTGAACTGTTCCCTGAAATCCCTGAAGAGTGGTTTAGGCTCAAAACCAAGCCAGTCTACGATCTAGGCTGTCGCAGCTTCATTACTTGGCAACAAAGGCCTTATCTGTTTAAGTGTCGTAACGTTAGGCCTGTAACTCAACAAGCTGACTTCATGTATCAGAACGTGACGCTGAACCCGATGCGTTCGCCAACAGGCCAAGTGACTTCGCTGTTCTTGTCTATTCAAGATGCGACTGCAGAAGCGTTAATGTCGAATAAGGGCTAGAACCTGTCTTAATTTGACGACTCAATAGCTTGGAAACAACAATCCAAACATCAAATAAAAATGGCTAAGGTGAATCACCTTAGCCATTTTTTTGTTTTCTATTCTTTAGGTTTTTAGCCTACTCACTTTTTACACCTCATATTTACGCCGTTTTTCACGTAAGCCAACCCACTTTGTTCGTGCCTCTTTACTGAATCCCCCCGATTGAATGAACAACACGGCCATAAAGTAGCGCTTTTTTGCATGCGATCAGTTTATAAAGTTGAGTCTTGAGGAGAGCATTTGATGGAGCGCACACTTTGGATAATCGAAACTAAGTGAATCTCGACCTCTAAATCGACCCCATTACACAGCGCTTTTTCAAATGGAGGCGAACTGACAAGGTGATGAGATTGCCGGATTTGGTCGAAAACAAAGAAAATTTGGGAAAAAATCGAATTTATTTAAGAAAAAAGACATTTTTTTGTTGGAGAAAAGTGTGATTTTTATGTGATTTAGAGGCACTTTCTTCACATTATTGCTTAATGAGGGTGATATTGAGCGAAATAGGGAGGAAAACGATTGCGCAATAAACCGACAGCGTTTGCGTGAATAGTTCGCTAAGTTATTAATTAGTAAGAATTTAGTGGAAAAGTAAAGCTGAGGGGTTTGTAGCAGATATGGAATCTTTGAGAGGATAGCATAAAAAAAAGTGAAATATCAGACTTGCTGTTAGTAAATCACAACCTATAATGCTGAAAACCGGAGCGTCTGCCAACGCTCCGGTTTTTTTGTGTCCGAAGAAAAGTAAACTCGTCTGCCAACGGTTTTACTACGCATTTCGCGAGAGACACATAATTTTATGAATCAAGGAAAACACCATGCGTATCGAACAAGAACTTAAGTTAGGTTTCAAAGATGTACTCTTCCGTCCGAAGCGTTCTACCCTTAAAAGCCGTTCTCAAGTTGAATTAACCCGCGATTTTACATTCAAGCATAGCGGTCGTCAATGGTCTGGTACTCCAGTAATTGCAGCGAACATGGATTCGGTAGCAAGCTTTGAAATGGCAGCCGCTCTAGCAGAGCACGGTGTTATGACTGCAGTACACAAGCACTACACAGTAGAGCAGTGGGCTGAGTTTGCTAAAACAGCAGACAAGAAAACTCTGAACAACGTTTTTGTATCAACAGGTACTTCTGAAGCTGAGTTCGAGAAAGTTAAGAAGATCATGGCGCTTAGCGAAGAGTTCGTATTCATCTGTATCGATATCGCTAACGGCTACTCAGAGCACCTTGTTGAGTTCGTACAGAAAGTACGTGCTGAATTCCCAACTAAAGTTATCTCTGCAGGTAACGTTGTAACAGGTGACATGGTTGAAGAGCTAATCCTAGCGGGCGCAGACATCGTTAAGGTTGGTATCGGCCCTGGTTCTGTTTGTACTACACGTGTTAAAACAGGCGTAGGTTACCCTCAACTTTCTGCAATCATCGAGTGTGGCGACGCGGCACACGGCCTTGGCGGCATGATCATCGGTGACGGTGGTTGTTCATGTGCAGGTGACGTATCTAAAGCGTTCGGCGGCGGTGCTGACTTCGTAATGCTAGGCGGCATGCTAGCTGGTCACTCTGAGTCAGGCGGCGAAGTAGTAGAGCAAGACGGCAAGCAATACATGAAGTTCTACGGCATGTCTTCACAGTCGGCTATGGACAAGCACTCAGGTGGTGTTGCTAAGTACCGTGCTGCGGAAGGTAAAACTGTTTTACTTCCATACCGTGGTTCAGTTCACAACACAATTTCTGACATCCTTGGCGGTGTACGTTCAACTTGTACATACGTAGGCGCAGCAAAGCTTAAAGAGCTAACTAAGCGTACGACTTTCATCCGAGTACAAGAGCAAGAGAACAACGTGTTCGGTAAAGAGTAATCTGAACGAGTTCGAATAGTTTGAAAATCAAGAGCCGCTTTTTAGCGGCTCTTTTTTGTTTGGGACTTATAAAAACATTATTTGTAATATATCGAAGTCGAGTACATGAAACAAAAGGACCGCTATTCAATGGGGACGTATGAGTTGTTTCATTGTTAGATGTTCACCCAACACGTTATTGCCCCTGTTCGTGTTAGATCATAAATTTTATATACTTTGGTGCGAAGTGACTGTCTCATTTTAATGAGAAATGAAGACTAAGAAGCAGGACACAAAACATGAAACTACTACTTAATCTCGAGGCAATTATGCAATAACATGCGCTACTAATGTAATATTAATGAAATTATATATTGGCTAAGGGGTAGTGATGAGTTTGCACACCAACTTGAGAGGTCGTTTACGCAACACCTCTTTACCTAAGAATCACGGTTTGATGCCAGTGTTTGAAGCAATTGTTAACTCTATTCATTCTATTGAAGAGAAAGGAAACGTCACAGACGGTAAAATTACTCTAACTATTCTTCGGAATGCGAGTCAGGAGCAAATGGATTTCGATGAGAAGTCTTTTGCTCCAATTACCGGATTTCGTGTATCAGATAATGGTTGTGGCTTTGACCACCTAAACTTTGAATCTTTCCAAACGCTAGACTCAGACCACAAGATTATCAAGGGCTGCCGAGGTGTTGGACGACTGCTTTGGTTGAAAGCTTTTGATTCGGTTGATGTAAATAGTGATTTCTTAGAGCTAGGAAAGTTAAAGCAGCGCACCTTTAAGTTTAACGATACTGACAACGTACATGACAACATGGTTACTGACTCGGAACAAGAAAGAACTGGTTCGACACTTACCCTAAATGGCTTTAACGAAAAGTACCGTAGTTCTGTTCCTAGCTCTTCAGAAAAAATCGCTAACTCATTGCTAGAGCACTGTCTTTGGTACTTTGTTCGAGAAACTGGCGTACCACATATCTATGTTCAAGATGGTGAACACAGCTACTACCTATCTCAACTGTATGATAGTCAGATGATCTCGGGGTCAAAGTATGAAAAGTTTACTGTTCATGATGAGACATTTGAGATTACACACATCAAATTCCGAGCATCAGTAAATAAGAAGCATCAGTTAGCGCTATGTGCTGCTAACCGCTTAGTTAAAGAAGAGAACATTCAAGGAAAGCTGTCGGGGTTGTATGCGAAGATATCTGATGACAACGGCGAGTTTATCTATACCTGTTATGTGTCTTCCAAGTATCTGGATGAGAATGTTCGACAAGAACGAACATCTTTTGATATCGCTGAGAACTTTGATGGGCTGTTTGCGGGTGAGGAGCTTTCACTAAAGCTGATTCGTGAAAAGGTACTAGAGAGAACAGAAGCATACCTAGGAGATATTTTAGAAAGCAATGTTAGAGCTGGTAAAGCTCGAATCGAAAACTACATTGCCGATAGCGCACCAAGATATAGACCTATTACTGGCTATATTGATGAAGAAGACTTAATCATCGACCCTGACAAGAATGATAAAGACGTTGAGCTGCACTTACATGAAAGATGGTATGAAGTAGAGCGAAAGCTTCTTGTTGAAGGGCATGACATTCTCAAGCCGACACTTGAAGTACATACAGATGAGTACAAAGAGCGTGTTGATGGTTACCTCAAGATGGTTGAGGACTTAAAGAAGTCGGACTTAGCGAATTATGTATCTCATCGTAAAGTGATTATCGAACTGCTTGAGAAATCGATTAAGAGCAATGATGAAGGCAAGTATGCGAAAGAAGAAGTTATTCATAAGCTTATTATGCCAATGCGTAAAGACTCGGATGAAGTCTTTTTGGACTCATGTAACCTTTGGCTATTAGATGAGCGCTTAGCGTTCCATCACTACCTAGCTTCAGATAAAACTCTGAAATCAATGCCTATCACTAATAGCGAGAGCGCCAAAGAACCCGATTTATTGGCTGTTAATTACTATGACAAGCCAATTTTGACTTCAGATGACAATCTACCAAAAGGTTCGTTAACGATTGTTGAGATAAAACGGCCAATGCGCAACGATGCTAAAGAGGGAGAGGATAAAGATCCTATTCAGCAAGCCCTTGGTTACTTGAAGCGCATACGAGAAGGTAAAGTTAAAACCAAAGATGGACGATTAATCCGCAACGGTGTTGATTTACCAGCATATTGTTATATCGTTGCCGACCTTACAGAGAAGATGGTTGATAGATGTGAATATGCTGACCTGATTGAAACTCATGACCATGGCGGTTTCTTCGGTTACAACAAGCGTCACAAGGCATACATTGAGGTGATTTCATTTGATCGATTAGTAGAGATGGCTAAACAACGCAACCAAGCATTCTTCGATAAACTTGGTCTACCAATGAGTTAATTTACACCTATTGAAATGGTGGCACTTTAAAAGCGATTTAGAAACCGTTTGGCACTCACTTGATCTTATTGACACTAGCAACGAGCATTATTGCTCTGTATATAAGCTCTGTGGAAAGAACGTACCTTAATGTGCGTCAGTTTGCTGACGCGATTGTTGGACAACCGCTGTAATTTACAAATCACCACTTAATGCAGATTTATCATATTACTAAGTCAGTTGGCAAAAAATGAAACAGTTAGATAGAAAGTACTATAATTTACAACCACACTCGTCTCATTTGCATGACCCGTACGTGTTGGGACTAGCTTGGAAAAAAGCAGATGGGTTTGTCCGGAGCCATAACTGGTATGCAGATTTATTATCGTTGGACAAATATACTCTCAATATCGATAGAGCAATAAAGGCTTGGTCAAAAAAAATTGCTCAGGGGAAGTTTCAGAATACTAAGTTGAAGCTGATACCGGCTTTGTTGCGTAATTC
>NZ_MCZK01000022.1 GCF_002875945.1 Vibrio lentus | reverse complement strand
GAATTACGCAACAAAGCCCAATGTTGACCCAAATCTGAACGAGCTCTGTTTTCGAGCCTTTAAAAGTCGGCAAATCTGCAGGGCTCAATCGCACAGACACTCTACGTAACTCACTTTGTAACAATGATAAGGCATGGTTAATAGAGTCGTTGATATCAACCGCTTCTTCGGTGTCAATATCAACTCTGCCAAGTTGTTTAACCGATTTTACAATGCCGACAGTGTGTCTAGATGCCAAGCGTAAATCATGTAAATCACAGCCCATCTGCCAAAAGCGAATCGCTTCTTCTGGGTTTTTCAGCCAATGTTTTGAAATAACGTCTGTTGTAGATAAAGCGTCAATTGGAATCGCCTTTGCAAGAGAGCGAGCAATGTTTTTGTCTAAACCAAATTTTCTTTCAAATTGTCGCCCACGTGTTCGTGCTTCTGACGACGACGTTTTCTGACCATGCATTAACCCAAAATCGAAAAATTGACTGGCTTCTGGATGCACTTCTTCAAGCAGATCCATTATGACCGTTTCAAGTCGGCCAGATTTACTATTTACGACACCAATAGCGTTGTTAAGCTCATGAGCAATCCCTGCAGCCAATTGACCCAAGGTCGTCATTTGCTCAGCAGTATGTAACTTCTCTAGCGCTTTTTGTTTCGCTATCGCTTCCTGTGTTGCGCGGCGTTGACGACGCGACAACTCATTGACAATCACAGGTGTGAACTGTGCGGTAAGAGGACCAAACTGACGTTCATCTTCTGCAGGCGTGTCTTTATCGATCCACGCTAACTCAACATCGGTTTTAGCAACAACCGTTGAAGATGCTGTCCAATTACCTGAAAAGAAGCTATGAACGCCTATAAAAGCCCCACTACCCGCGCTAAATACTCGCACTTGCGGTGTATTCGCATCGGTATAAAACCCTTCCAGTTCTCCACTAAACACATAATATAAACGTGTGTTTAACGCTGATTGTTCAATAATGGTGTTACCAGCACGGCACGTCACCCTACGTTCTGTCTGATTAAAATAACGATCGATAAGTGCTTCTAGCTTTTGTTGATACACGTATCGTTATCCTATGTGACCAATTGAATGTAGCAGCCACACCATAACAAAACTCAGTAGCACACCAACCACACCCAAAATAATACCGATTCTGGCCATTTGATTACTTTGCACATGACCAGTGGCATGAGCTAACGCATTGGGTGGCGTACTGATTGGCAGCGACATACCTAATGAAGCGGCAAAAGTCACAACCAGAATTAACGTTAACTCACCACCTAGTGGCGTGAGTGAAGCCATAGACGACCCTAATGCAGCCATAATGGGCATTAACAAGTTAGCCGTTGCGGTATGAGACATAAAGTTTGCCATTACCAAACACAAGAACGCCGCTCCGAACAACACCACATAGGGTGAGTAAGTATCAAACGGAATACTGTGTACCACTAGCCTTGCTAAGCCAGTTTTATCGAGAGCTAAACCAAGCGCAATACCACCTGATACAAGCCACAATACGTCCCAAGAAATTTTCTTCAGGTCTTCTTTATTAATGATCCCAGAGAGAGAGAACACAGCAACAGGAATCAGAGCGACGGTATAAGAGTTCATGCCATGGCTTGAGCCCATTAACCAAAGAATGATGGTCAGCGCAAAAGTGACGTATACCGCAATGGCTTTGGGCGTTTTAAGGAATTTACCTTTAATACTTAGCTCGATTTTCTTTTGGTCAGCTTTGTACATAAAGCCTATTAAAAACCACGCTAACGCCATCATAATAACGACAAACGGCACACCAAATGCCATCCATTCGCCGAACGTAATGAGATTATCGCCAACTAAATATTTTAGTGCGATAGCGTTCGGAGGGGTACCGATTGGGGTACCAATTCCGCCGATGTTAGCGGCAACAGGAATACAAAGCGCAAACGCTATACGACCGGGGTCTTTCGGACCAAACACAGCCAGTACCGGCGTTAAAATAGATAGCATCATTGCCGTTGTTGCCGTGTTAGACATAAACATCGAAAAGATACCAGTGATCAACATTAAGCCGAGCATCACAAACTTCGGGTCTTGTCCAAATGGCTTCAATAATACACGGGCTAAGTTTACGTCTAATCGATACTTAGTGGCGGCCATCGCTAAGAAGAAACCACCCAAAAACAGCATGATGATTGGACTGGCGAATGTCGCCATGATATCGCTGTATTTTAACAACTCACCAAAATGTTCCTGCCCATGATCAAACCTTAAAAAGATCAGCCCTTTATCCGACAACATCAACAATTGCAGAACGATAATAACAACAGACGTCGCGTAAATCGGGATAGGCTCGAACACCCAGCACAATGCCGCTAATAAAAAGATCGCGATAACGCGTTGTTGAATAATCGTAAGACCTTCGAATGGAAACGCTGATAGCGGCATGACGAGGATAATGAAAGGAATTAAAATAGGGATAATATATTTAATATAGGGGCGCATAGCACAAAAACTCTTCCTGAGATAACAACTACTTAGAAATTAGATTTACAGTTCTAATTTAGTCCGACAACGAATTATCGACCTCTTATCACTATCTCACTATCGGCTAGATCAATGATTACGTAATCGCGATATCCCCTTTTTCGTTTCTGTGCGCTACCTCTACGTTTGTATGTCATTTACTGTTGCAATAAATTCTGAGAAACAAAAGGCAAACGTTCGCCTTTGCGTGGGAGATCCGTAAACTTCGGCGCTTGCACCGTTGCAGAGTACTCGCCTAAAACTTCAATCTCAGTTTGGTCTATCTGCTCACTCGTTTTAAGCCACACATTGTATGATTTAGTGAAATAACCATTCAGATAGTTCGCAGCCAAATAAGCTTTTAAAGAATGAGGTTGATGGATACTGGCACTGCTATAAAGTGCCTTTTCCAATAGTTGGTCGCTTGTCATGTTTCCTCCGTGAAACTAAGACCGAATAGGTTTGGTTGTTATATGACTAGCATCTTTGAAAGGCAAATTAGGCATGTGTAACGCGACCACTAAACTCAACCAGACCACTTTAAACACTGAACCCAAAAATGGAACAAAAAATACCAAGTGTTATGAATCACGTCTAAATACTTTGTTAGATTTTTGACCTTTAAGTATCTTATTAATGTCTAAACCTATACCAGCAACATTAGGCTGGATTAGTAAATATCTATTTAGTATTTTGAGCATGTCTAATAAATACTGCTTTTTTGAATACTTTCCTGTTACTAATAGATCGTTCAGTTCACAAATTAATTTTAGTCTACGCTGTTCAAAAACAGGTTCAGCGCAAGCTATCGACCTAAGCAACTCCATACTAGACTGAATACCCACTTTACTTTCGAACTTAGTTGCCGCATAAGAATAGTTGACAGCAAAGTCAAAAAACTCGGACTTATTTAAGGATGAAGAATCAACTGAATCCAAGACTTCTAAGGCTTGTTTATCTGATTTTTCGGCCATACAAAGTGCTACGAAGACTTTGATTACTTCTTTTTCAGAAATTTCATATGCACGCTGATAGAATTTTATTGCTTCATCAAATTTAGCCAAATGAAACAGGCAGCCAGCTATTCCACAACAAACCTCTGATGCTCCAATATCCGTCAAGTGTTCACACAATAAAATCTCTTCAAACTTCTCAGATGCTAATTTTTTTAAGTTACCGTTTTTACTTAAATCACCACGTAGACTTAGGCACCTTGCATAAATCAACTTGCTATACAATGAGTCACATTCTTCCTCTGTATACTGATCCATTGCATCCGAGACCAATTTCAAGGTTGTTTCCTCATCACATACGTATAAATAACTTATAGCTATTGCCATACGATATTGAAGTATGTGTCCTTTATCTTCTAGAAGGGATATTAAGTGTTCATATAGACTTACCCTTTTCATTAGGGGTAACTGTTCACTCTTAAAATGGAGGTAAACTTGGATAATTTCAGGATCAATTTCATCCAAAATAGGCTCAAATTTCGTGACTTCTTTCTTCCCTATACTATTTGACCAATTATTAGCCTCTAGCTTAGATAAAACTTGATAGTACGAAACTCTCTTCTGCCATCTATGATCTAGTATATTTCTCCTCAAGTGTTCGCAAACATTTTCAAAGCGTTCAACTTGATCTAACTTTCTATAGCACTCAAAAAGTAAATTAACTAACTCATCTAAAGCCTTTATATCAATTTCTAGGAGAGAAGATACCCCTTCATTAATTGACTTCAAGAAAGGTTCTGTATTGGTTTTATGGCAAAGAGTATAAAACGTAATATACTCCCGAGTCATACGAAGCGCTTCTTGTAACTTATCTTCGTTAATCAATCCAATGATCTTCGACGAAGATCGCCCTAAAATTGATAGATGTTTCCCATAACAACAATGTTTGAACTTCTCACTAGAGCCACAGAGACACAAAGACTTCATCGGTGGCTCATGTTTTTTTAACTTAATACTCATTGTAACCCTCGGAAAAACTGACACCTTGCTAAGGTACGGCTAACTACCACAAAGCCCAAGCAAGCGACCGTAATCACTAAAACCAACCGAACCAGAAATACTTAAGGTTAGCCGTCATTCTTAAGCAATTTGTTAACGTGATTTTTTCGACTTGCGCTCATCCCATGTTTCAAGAACAAACAGCGCTATAGTATGCGCAGAATGAATTGCTAACCGAGCATGGCGTGGTTTTAGGTTATATACTTTTCGCCCAGATCCATGTGCTGAACTCGCATGAGTTCGAAACGCGCCGATACCATCAACCACCGATAAAATACCAGACATGATCTTTTTAAGATCGTTGTCCTCTAGAGTATTCGTATTGAAGCCAAGGTCATTGCGAACCACTTTCCACACATTTTGTAAATCTTGTTTCTGGGGCTTTTCTAGTTCTTCATCTTCAATATAAACCTTAAAAATTGACTCTAGAATATTACAAGCAGCAGACACCGCTTCTCTAGGTTCAGTGTTTACATTGCTTAGTGCCCTTTCAAACTCAGCATCAATTGAAGGAATGTCACGACCTTTTATTAGTTCAGATAGAGCTTTACTTGTTGGTGATGTACCGTCCGAAACAATACCACCAGAGATATAAACAAGGTTACATCTCGTCAGTACTTTTTCGAGTTGTGTTTTGAATACTTGTTTTGGATCTGTGACTTGAAGCTGTGTACCAAAGAAACTCAGAGACTCAGCAGGCTCTGGCAACTCCATGTAAGGCTCTATTATCTTTCCAAGAATGATTAATGGATGATCACATTCTTTATTGATTTGTCTTAACCAAGCGTTGACCTTAATTGGCTTAGATCCCTCAGGCGGATCTGATGGAGCATCGGCAAACAAGAATAAATTATCAATCGACGCATGACTTTCAAATGTTGGAAGGTTATCGGCGATCACCGCAATAACCGGAGCAGGTATATTCTTTTTCATAAATTACTTAGTTATTTCCTCTTGCGCGCTAACGCCCACTTAAGCGGACAAAAATTGTGTAGCGGAGCGAAACAGCCAACTGTTTTTGTTCCGTTTAAAGTGCTTGTTAGCTCACTGCTGATATTTGAGAACTCAAGTTGGTTAATGGAGATAACTCTTTTAAGAATTCCTCATTAAAATACGATACAAGCTCCTTTGATGAACTGTACATTTCGCGTGCTTTTTCAATCGAACAGCTCTCTTGCCAACTTGCAGTAACTGTAGGAACTGACTTTGAAATATCACTATCAAGTTCTTTGGTAAAAGATTCAGAAACATTTTCGGTTCTGCCATGAGCAAGAGCATTTCTAGCAATAAATAGTTGCGTAAATTGTTGTAAAAATTTATCGCGTTTAGTCGGCTCTGTATTAGAGGCTTTTAATAAAGCTTTTAACTTGTTTTTAGTTGATAACTTGTACTTTTTTTCTAATTCGTAAAACGACATACCTTCATTAAAATCAATTTAAAAGTTTTCACGGTTTGACTTTCTTAAAGAAGAAATTAATGACTTCATCATTGTTTCTGTTTGGTTTTTGTAACCTAGGTTTTCAGCTAAATTAACGTGAAGAGATAAATCATTCTTTGGTAGTTCCTTAAGCTTTTTATCAATTTCTAAATGATTGCTATCATCTAAAAACAAATCAGCTCTGGACTCATAATCAAATATTTTTTCACAAAGATAATTTATATAACTTTCAACCATAAATGCAGTCAAAGCAACACTAGTTAAACCTGCGAATATATCTCCGAAATTATCAGCTTGTAACGTTCTTTCTACTGAAGCAGAGAAATATGCATGAGCATAAACTGTACCTTTAGATCGTCCCGACAAAATTTGGACTCCAATGTAAATAAGTGAGCTAACAGCTATGAGACAGACAAATCCTGTACTTCAATGCAGAATTTTTCTGTCTAGTTTCTTATGTTGCCTATCTTAAGCCACTTACCTCTTTAATAACAATGACTTATCATTATTAGTTTGTAATTGAGCAAGAAAATGTAGAATTTTTCTATCTAACAGGACTAAATGTAGAAAAGATGAGATCTGTGCTCAGTGGTATTGTTAAAATAAGATTACTATTGATAATAAAGACAATATTGCCACTTCAAAAACTCGGTTATTTACTCATTTGTAATTAAGATAAAAACAGAGAAATATCGAAATTAACTAAGATATTTTCATTCTAAAAATTAAAACAAATCGGATTTCAATAACTCCCGACCCTTCATATGTTTATGATAAATAATAAAGTTAAATTTTATAAAAACAATTTGATCAATAAGAGATTTTGTAAACTTTGAATTACATACTCTAAAAATAAATCTCCCTGATAAACTTGTCATAACTCCAAATGCTCTTCCAATCTTGATTCGCAACGCATGGCATTAACGTGTTGCATATAGACTTCCTATAAAGCCGTTGGGAAGAAGGAGTTTATATTAAAATCAGGAACGAAAAATGAACCAACAACGTCAACTAAGCTGGAAAATAGCAGCTATTCTAGGTACATCTTTTGGCTTTAATGCACACGCTGCAGAAATGGTCAGAGTCGATAATGATACACTGCTACAACAAAGCCTCGTCGCGCAGTCAAAGAGTGTTGCTCCACTTGAATTAGGTTTTTCTGAAGTTAAACGGGTGGTACTGCCCAATGGAAAAACGAAAGTCCGCTACCAACAAACTCACCTAGGTTTACCCGTCTTTGATACTTCGGTCGTGGCCACCCTCTCCAAGAATCAACCCACTCAGGTATTTGGCTCAATGGCACAAGGCATCAGTGGAGACTTATCCAGCATCGCGCCAAAGCTGAATCAGGAACAAGCGATTGAAGCTGCGATATCCTCTCACCGCACGTTTACTGTCGGCAAAAAGTCGATTGAAAATAAAAACGCGAAACTGATGGTGAAATTGGATGAGAACCAAGTCGCCCAAGTGGTGTATCTGGTCGATTTCTTTATCGCATCCTCTATGCCAGAGCGCCCTTTCTACTTTATTGATGCCACGACTGGTGATGTGCTCCAAAAATGGAATGGGCTAAACCACGCTAAAGCATTAGGTACTGGCCCAGGTGGCAACCTCAAAACCACTCGATATGAATATGGCAGTGACTTTCCTAGCTTTCCCATCGACAAAACAGGCACGACGTGTACGTTAGAAAATGAATCCGTTAAGACCGTCGATTTGAGGAACGGAACGTCCGGCAGCGCAGCCTACAGCTACAACTGTGCCGACGGAACCAACTACACCGATCATAAATACATTAACGGGGCCTACTCGCCTCTCAACGATGCGCACTACTTTGGTAATGTCGTGTTTGATATGTACAAAGAGTGGATGAATACGTCGCCTTTAACTTTCCAGCTGACGATGCGAGTTCATTACAGCACGGATTATGAAAATGCCTTCTGGAATGGTACATCAATGACTTTTGGAGATGGCAAAAATACCTTTTACCCATTGGTCGATATTAACGTGAGTGCTCACGAAGTCAGCCACGGGTTCACCGAGCAAAACTCCGGTCTTGTGTACCGAAATATGTCAGGCGGTATGAATGAAGCCTTCTCAGACATTGCGGGCGAAGCGGCTGAATACTACTTGCGTGGCAATGTGGATTGGGTGGTCGGTAGCGATATATTCAAGTCTGAAGGTGGTTTGCGTTACTTTGATCAACCTTCAAAAGATGGTCGCTCGATTGATCATGCCTCTCAATACTACGATGGTTTGAACGTTCACTTATCTAGCGGTGTTTACAACCGCGCCTTTTACCTTTTAGCGAACAAATCGGGTTGGAATGTACGTAAGGGCTTTGAAATATTCACGGTCGCAAACCAACTGTATTGGACGGCAAACAGTACTTTTGATGCCGGTGCTTGTGGCGTAGCGAAAGCCGCAGCAGACATGGGTTATGTGGTTGCCGATGTTGAAGATGCTTTTAATACAGTAGGCGTCAATGCAAGCTGTGGTGTGACGCCTCCAACTGGCAATGTATTAACGAAAGGCACACCGATTGCGAACCTAAGCGGGAATCAATCCTCAGAGAGCTTCTACACGTTCACTGTTGATTCTGCATCCAGCGTGACGGTTTCAATGTCTGGCGGTTCAGGCGATGCCGACCTTTATGTGAAGTCGGGAAGCAAGCCAACGACATCGAGTTACGATTGTCGCCCTTATCGTGCTGGAAACAATGAGCAGTGCAATGTGAGCGCACAACCGGGGGTGACTTATCATGTGTTACTGCGCGGATACTCGAACTACTCTGGCCTAACATTGCGCTTAGATTGAGTTAGAACGAACCACTGAAGGTCACAACCAATAACAAAGCCTACTCACATGAGTAGGCTTCATTGTTTATTAAGCGCTTAGATTTATCTAGAGACTTGGACGACCTATTAAGATACCAAATTGATCACGCAGACAGTTTCAAGATCTCACTGGTAAACAATTCTCTTAACCATCGGTTGACGATGTCGTCATTACGGTTGCTGTGCCAATAAACGCTCAGTGACGGTTTGGTGTATTCGAACGGCAGTTCTAACATCTTTATTTTTTCTCCATCGAAGTAAACTTTCGCCACGCTTTTGGGGAAGGTTGCGATCCAATCACTGTTGTAAATGGTGTCGGAGAAGTCAGCGATCGAATTCAGCTTTCTTGCCACTTTTCGCTCTGAAAAGATTGGGCTGTGAAATTCGGAAAGCTGGTTCACTCGGTAGTTATCATGTGTGAGCGTCACATGCTTTTCTGAAAGGTATTGGTCTAAGCTGACTTGCTCGTCGATGTTCGAGTGGTTTTGGCTACACACGATACACAACTCGTCGCTCCACACCTCTTGGCTTAATAAGGTGGGATGTGCGCTGGTTAAGTCGACAACAAGATCGATCTTTTTCTCTCGAATGTCGGTCGCCATGTCTTCTTTGATGTTCACGATTTCAATCACGCAGTCTGGTGCTTCTTTCTGAATCCTATCCAGAACTTGCGGCAGCGTCACACTGCTTGAAATGCTCATCGCGGCAATTCTAAACGTGTAACTGCACTCTTTCGGTTCAAAGTCGTGCGTTTCAGGCAGCGAGTGCGAAACAAGCTTATGCGCTTGCTTGAAAATTGGGTACAAGTCGTTAGCAACAGGCGTCGGTTCGAGTGTGTACGATTTTCTAACGAAGAGCAGATCGCGATACTCGTCTCGAAGCTGCTTCAAGTGTGCACTGAGGCTAGGTTGTGAGATGTTGAGCCGTTCTGCTGCGTACGTTAAGTTTCCTTCTTCATATATCGCAATAAAGTAATAGATGAGGTTCAGATTAAATCGTTTCATTCGAGCCCTTTAGGCGGTCATTTAAATCAATAAACGGTGAAGATAATATCGTTTAACTTACCTTCTATTATCGTGTTTCATTCCCATCATTCAGTTAAGGGCATGACAGTTCATTGTAAAAACGCCTAAGTAGAAATAACACGAACTAGTACAATAGGATCGAATTGGATAGCGAGAAAAACAGACAAGATTAATAGGCAAGGCTCTGGTTTATATAGAGATATAGGATTTCCTGATATCTAGTATAGGCGTGACGTTATATTAGAATGCAGATGACTTTGACATAATTACCGGTTCCTAAACAGACACGTGTAGAAATAGATAATGATGAACCGACTTGTAAAACCGATAATAATCTCAATGAGCCTTGTGACCTTATTTGGCTGTGTGGGCAGCAATGCTGTGACAGGAAAATTAATGGAGTTTAACGTTAAAGCCGTTGATAACCGTTACGCTCGTGGTGGCCTAAACATGTTACTTGCCCCTGCTTACGGTATTACCGTTGCCGCCGATTACATCGTATTTAACTCACTGGAATTCTGGACGGGTAAGAACCCAATCAACAAGAAACCACACATCTTTGACACCAAAGTAGATACCTACATTGATATCAATGATCAACTGGATGACAGCCTAACAGATGCGCCAATCGACCCGCTGGCAAAGCATGTGATTGACCACAGTGACATGAGAGTGATCAACGAGGACCAAATCGCAATTGAGCTAACTTACAACGACGGTTCTCACACGACATTAACGGGCGAGCGCTTTGGCGATGAAGTTCACTACTCTATTGATAACCAAGTTATCGCTAAAACAAGCTTAGAAGAGATGCAAATGTACATGGCATCTGCAGAGCAATCACAAGGCTAAACGCCATTATTTAGCGCTGCGTCGAACTGATAGTTACAGTTACAATTACAGTTACAACCATCAGTATTTATAAGTACTGCCGTGTACTTATAGACATAAAAGGGTTAGCCAATCGCTAGCCCTTTTTCGTATCTATCAATATGACAACCAACATACATTCGCATATCTAAACATATATAAGAAAATCCTCAATAGTTAATAATCTTGTTAATTAACTATTGATTGGTTTATAAATTCGCATATATCAAGCCAACATCCGTTTGATATTTTATAAATTACTTAAATTGGGATCCTGTGCTGCACAATGAAATAAAAATAGCTGTCTAACTTTTAAACACATTCACGTTACTGATAGGTTAATCCTTATAGGGCAAATGCTCTATTAATGATAAAAACTAAAATAAGGATTATTTATGAGACCATCTTTTTCTATCAGTATGGTACTTGCAACGACAGTGGTTGGCTTTCAGTCCTATGCAAACAACATCGACACAACAAACTCACGCTCTCTTTCGGAGAACGCCTCGGCACAAAAGCAATCTTTGGCGTTGCAAATCAGTGCCCGCTACTCCGACCTTGAGCTTTCTTTAAAAGACCAGATAACAGAAAAGCAGCTGTCTACGCCGATAGACAAGCTTAACTCAGCCAAGCCCTACTCCGCGTTTTCAAGCAAGATGCAGAAAGCCGACCTTAGCTACCGCAAGATGAAAGGGGTCAACGACTTCAGTGACTCTTTGCTAGAGATTCGCATGGCCGATGAAGCGATGATTGAAGCGTGGAAAAACGGTGAGAGCCCGCTGTTTGCTTTCGAACCATCAGGCGATGATTCAAACTGGCAATACATCGAAGCCTATGATGTGTATGGGCAAGTTCACGAACTAGACGTGTACCAAACACCAGACGTTCCTGTGTTTGTTATTGATAGTAACGGCGCAGAAGAACTCAAAGCAGGCCTAATGGCGATGCAGGCCGAGATGCAGAAACTAGGTACAACAACGCAAATCAATAACGATAGCAAAACTGACACCAGCATTTCCAAAACGCAAAAACAAACGTTCTTAGGCAAAGCGGCTCGATCAATGACCATGTCTAAACCTGAGCCATTGAACACCACACAATTAACGAAAATACGTTTGGCTGTCGACCAAGAACCGTGGATCTCTGGCAAAGCTGAAATCTATGCCATTGTGACTGGGGTTAATGCAAGCCGTATAGAACCACAGATCGACCTGGTTGAGATGCCTTATCTGGACTACGACAAACAGACATACTACCCAAATCAAACGGTAATCTTCTGGCCTCGCTACCGTTGGGGTGCTGCCGATATGATTTTGATGGAGCACGATGACGGCACCGATTATAAAGCGTTAGCCAAGCTGCTAGTTGAAGCCGCAGAAGAGATATTGAAGATGATTCCAGATCCTGAAGTTCAGGGGTATGCGATCATTCCTCAAATCACAGGTAAGATCATTGATGTTATTCCTGAAGGTGTATTAGTGAATGATGATGACTTCGTGGACGTGTATTACACCTTAATGCAAAACACTCCTTATGTTGATCGCCCGGGCGCTGGCGGTAATGCGGTTGCTTCGTTCACCCCTGTTACGATTTCACCGACAGAGTAAATCGTTACTTGTTTAGTTAGGGCTTAATCACATAAGCCCTAACTCTTCATTATCGAAGGAGAGTAAAACATAAGAGACATTCTGAGAAGCTGATTACAGGGAGTAATCAAACACAATAATGTCATCTAACAAAGGACGAAACACATCTTTCAGCGCATCATGCTCTGGGTGTGGAAGGTAGTTCTGGCGACCTGCTTCATCAGCGAACGTCATTAGTACCGAATAGGTATAACCTTGGTTCTTATTTTCAGGGCTGTCATTTAGCCCCCACTCGACTGAAGTTACGCCTTCAACTTTGTTTGGCATCGCTTCAAACAGTCCTTTCAGCTTCTCTATTTCAGAAGCTTCAGCCTCTTCTTTAAACTTAATCAGCAAAATATGACGAATCATTCCCATTTCTTTTCGATTCATTCCTAGTCCTTTTCGAGTCTTCGTTTGCTTATGTGTCTTTCTGAGCCCACACCGAGTCGCAAGTTAACGTTAATTGAAAGACAAAATGCCACACGTTACACACCATGCCAAGGCTAGATGGCTGAATTTTATAAAAGATTTTCAAACCCAAAACGAAAAATGCTGCACCCGAAGGCACAGCATTTTTCATGACAATGGTAAGCACGGTTTAAGCGTTAGTCACGACGACCTGTTAATTGAATAGCTTGGTCTTGTGGCGTATTCGTTTCGAATTTCAAACCGCCAGTTGACGCTTCATTTCTTCCTTCAAGAGTAAGATCAGACTCAACACGCTCTACGTTTACTTGATTGCCTTCGCTCATTGTCATATCAATGGTTCCTGTATAGGTTCCATCAGCAGCAAAAGCAGTATTCATTGAAATAGCCATCAAGCCTAGTGCGATTAACTTGTTCATACATCACCCCTCGTTATTTTTAATATTATGTTCGTTTGTTACTGTGTTTCTTTGCTGAGGTAACTTTAACAACCGGATACGGGCGATTCGAGGAAAAGCAAGATTTACAAAATGGAAACTCGCCCGATAAATCAACGAAATAGTTCACATCTTGACGTTGTGCTGTCTTAAAACTTAGATCTCATGACTATGATATTAGAGTCAGATGCTTTTACGTTTCTTTGTTGCCGCGCTTTTATGCTTTAACGCTGCATTCGCAACAAAGAATCGTATCGCTATCACCTAACCAATTCGGAGTGCTTGTGGACATCAATCTCGATATTCAGAATATCTTGGTCATCAAACGTATGTATGAGCTTCGCAATGTTGGTTTGGTTGCAGAGTCGCTAGGGAAAACCTCTGGGGCGATCAGCAAGAACTTGTCGAAGTTAAAGTTACAACTCGACGACCCACTGTTCATTCAAACCAAACACGGCTTTGAGCCAACGACTTTTGTTGAAAGCAATATCGACAATTTTGAACAGATACTGAGCAGTGTCGAAGCAATAAAACATCAAGTGTTCTTACCTGAATCTTATCAGGGCGATATCAAGATCTACGCTAATACCCTGTTTTGGGAACGCTACGGATCTAAGCTCTACTTCGCACTAAGCCAAGAAGCACCACATGCTCACTATTCGTTTGTGAGATGGGGAACCAATGTTAAGAGTAGGCTCATCGACGGTGAAGAAGCCGTTGCCATCCACTACTTTGATGAAAGCCTGCCACAATCCATTTCACAGAAAGAAATAGGCAAAGGCAAAGCGGTATTTTTCGTCCGAAATGACCACGAAGCACAAACCTTTGAGTCATTGGTTAACTACCCAATCATTCTATTCAAGACCCCTGGATGGAATGACAATAAATACCCCATTATCGACAGGCTCAGAAGCGTCGGTTTCAACGTCACGCCAAAAGTCGAAGTCGACCACCCTGCGATGATCCACGATGTTGTGTTGAAGTCTGATTATTTTGGGATCACCTTAGATGGCAGCGTCCCAGAGGGATGTCGAAGTATTAATTTACCAGAGAAGCTGACTATCGGTGTCAGCTATGTGATGAGCTGTCGTCGTTCACAAAAAGACGCACCAGTGAACCAATGGCTTTTGAAGATCCTCAAGTCAGTATTGCAAAACAAATAGCCTGCTTCTAATAGATCTGCTCAACAAAAAAGAAAGGCTCCCACAGGAGCCTTTGTAATAGTGACTATTCGCTTATGTTTTTATTTTTAAAATGCTTCTTCGAGCGTTTGTTCATTCTTTTTTCCTGCTTGTTTCTCGCTTATTTCTACCTCTTTCAAGCGCGCCGTAAAGTGTCTTAACACTGGCGGTTCATAGGTAAAGTCGAGCCCTTTCACCTTGCTTGCGTTCTCTTTCACTTTTTCGAACGCTTCGATAATGAAATCCATGTGTGTTTGTGTGTAAGTCGCTCGTGGAATGGTTAAGCGCAATAACTCTGCAGGACATGGATGCTGCTCTCCCGTTACGGGGTCACGACCTTGCAGTAAAGAACCAATCTCAACCGCTCTTATGCCTGCCACTTTGTACAGTTCACACGCCAAAGCATGCGCTGGGAATTGACCTGCTGGAATATGAGGAAGTAGTTTACCCGCATCGACAAACGCAGCATGACCGCCTGCTTGCTGGCACACGATACCCATAGCTTCTAAGCCATCAACCAAGTATTGAACCTGACCGATGCGATATTCCAACCAATCCTGACGCATGCCGTCGTATAGGCCAACTGCAAGGCGTTCCATTGCACCGCCCTCTAAGCCACCATAGGTTGGGAAACCCTCTTGCACGACACACAAGGTACGACACTCTGTGTACACATCCATGAAAGAATCGTCTTTAAAGCATAACAACCCGCCCATTTGTACCATCGCGTCTTTCTTGGCCGACATAGCCAAACCATCCGCGTATTTGTACGACTCACGAGTGATTTGTTCGATAGTCCAATCTTGATAACCGGCCTCACGCTGCTGAATGAAGTAAGCATTTTCAGCGTAGCGAGCAGAGTCCATGATCACGGGAATATCATACTTCTGTGCGATTTCATATACCGCTTTAAGGTTGGCGATAGAGACAGGTTGTCCACCAGCCGAGTTACAGGTAATGGTGCTCACAATATAAGGAACGTTGGCAGCACCCGCTTCCAAGATCGCCTCTTCCAATTTCACGATATCGAAGTTGCCTTTGAAATCAGCATTGACTGAGGTATCGAACGCTTCTTTGGTATAAACGTTCTTCGCGACGCAGCAATTCACTTGAGTGTGGCCTTGTGTGGTATCGAAGAAGTAGTTCGACAAAGCGACCATTTTGCTGCGATCGAGTCCCTTTTCCATTTCACGCTTCTTAATCAAAACAGGAATGTAAATCTGCTCTGCGCCACGCCCTTGGTGAGTTGGAATGGTCAGCTCATAGCCGAAGATATCTTTCACCGCATTCGACAGTGCATAGTAACTACGACTGCCACTGTAGGCTTCATCACCCATCAACATCGCTGCTTGCATACGCTGTGTGATTGAACCCGTACCACTGTCGGTCAGCAAGTCGATAAACACGTCATCACTGTCGAGCAAAAATGGGTTCATACCCGCTTCGACAATGGCTTGCTCACGGTAAGCGCGAGTTGTTCTTTTTACTGGCTCTACAACGCGAATACGAAACGGTTCTGGTAGATGTTTGAAGTTTTCCATAATAGTCCCTTTCAACAAATTCAGCCTAAGGCGCAAAAGCCAAATTCATTATTTTAGATGTCACGAGTCATCACCATTAATTTAGTTTCACACACGTTCACTCTCGTGATAATTGCGATAAAAATTAATAGCTAGAAATAGATTATTTAATCAATACGGATTGATTAGGTTCCAATTAATAATGACTAGGAGATAAGAACTGCATGCACCAAACACAAAGAGCGAACGCATGAGTTACGACATTTCTTAAAGACAAAATTAACAGGATTGGGCAAAGCTCAGGGCTCTGCTGGCGCGTGACGCCTAGAGGATACTACTCTGAAGAAAGGTGGAACGAGAGCTGGTGATCTAAGGTGTACCAAGCTAACAAGGTTAGCCATGTTGTTGATTGCCATTTCAGATACATGTTCACAATATATCCCTACGTTGAAATCAAAGTGATCCGAAATTTAAATATAGTGCAATTGTTTTATAAATACAGTGAAAGAAAGTATAAATGTGATCAATATTTAGAATGACAATTAAGTACGATAGCGTGTTATATAAATTGTGAATATCGTCAGATTATATACTATTAAACTAGTTCGCGGAATTAACCAATCGTTGAAAAATAGCTGTAGTGATACGGAGTTGCGGTAATAGAGGATTAATTATAACTAATGGTAGGCTTTGTTGCGTAATTCA
>NZ_MCZK01000021.1 GCF_002875945.1 Vibrio lentus | reverse complement strand
CTAAGCGGAGAAGAGCCTCTGTGCTTCCCGATCTACCTGCTGATCACCTGCATTTCGCGATCAAAAAAGGAAAACACAAATTACTCAGCCGAATCAATTTCGCTTTACAAGACATCAAGGAAGGATCACTGCAATCTATTTACAATCAATGGCTTGCTCCATCACAACACTCGATGCTGCTGAATTACGGAACATTGAATTTAACCCAGGACGAGAAGAACTGGCTCGACAACAATCCCAACATCCCGGTCGGCACCCACTCGAGTTGGTACCCGTACGATTTTACCGATGAACAGCAACAACACTCTGGGTTATCCGCTGATGTGTTAAACCTAGTGAGCAATGTGCTTGGCGTATCATTCGAAAGTACCACTTACCTAACACCAGAAGCGGCAGAGGTCGCATTCAATCGTGGCGAGACAATGGTACTGACCAACATCACGCCAACCACAGATAAAGCCCGATACATGGACTTCACGCAAGCCTACAGCTTTGAACCATGGGTGTTATTAAGTCGCTCTGACCGACTAGGCAACTTTGCTCCAAGTGGAACTGAAGCCATTGCTGTGATTGAAAACTCCGGAGGCGCAACGGTTCTCCCTTCTCTCTGCCTGACTTGCCAAGCAGTACCTTACATTAATCATGTCAGCGCCTTCCAAGCATTACAGAAAGACGAAATCAGTTTCGCGCTCGCTTCTCTTCACCATGCTGCCCCTCTTTTACATCAAGACTATGTCGGGCAGTTTAAAATCACAGGCACCATCAATGAACAAAACAGCGCACCGCTGGCTCTCGCGGTCAACTTCCGCCATCCCATGCTGCTAAGCATTCTCAATAAAGCCATTGGCGCATTGCCTGCCAATGAATTAGAGCGTTTGGAAAACAAATGGCTGACCTATGAATACCAAGAAGGCTTGTCACCACGCGAAGTGGCTAAATGGTCGGTGATAATCGGGCTCGGCATCTTTATGGTCATTTTCGTGATCGTATTCTGGAACCGAAAAATGGCGGCTGAAATCGAGCAGCGAAAAGTCGCAGAACAACGCGCCAAAGCCGCAGAAGCCCATTTACAGACACTGGCCGACAACATAGATGGAGTGGTGCTCAAGCATATTCAAACAAACCCTCAACAGCCTTTGAATATCCAATTTAGCTTCGTGAGTGCCGGTGTAACCGATATGTTCGGCTTATCCGTGGTTAGGGTAAAAGAGCACCCTCAATATCTGTTTGGCCTAATCTCTGAGGATGAATTGCCCCAGTTTGAAACTAGTATGCTCGAAGCTATGGAATCTGGGCATTGGGAAAGCGAACAGCAAGTGCAGTTAGAGTCTGGTGAAGTGAAATGGGTGAAATTTAATAGCCAGATATCAAACAGCAAGGCTATCGAATGGAACACGGTGATTACAGACATCACCCTACTGAAAAAACAACAACAGGCTTTAGACAATGCGCGCCAAAAAGCAGAAAGTGCCACCGCGGCCAAGTCACAATTCTTAGCTACCATTAGCCACGAGGTTCGTACTCCCATCAGCGGGATCTTAGGGTTATTGGAGTTAATGCAAGAACATCAATTAAGCGAAGAGCTATTAAACCTACATGGTGGATTGAATCAGTCTGCTCGTAACCTATTGCACATCGTTAATGACGTACTCGATTACTCTAAGATTGAAGCAGGTAAACTAGAACTCAATCCAACTGAGATTGAATTAGGCAAAGTGTTAGCGCGCATCGTGCAACCGCAATCCATTCACGCACAACAAAAAGGCTTGGCCTTCCACTATTGGCAAGATCCCAATCTCGCTCAATGGCTGTTTGCAGATGATATACGACTCCATCAGATTCTGAATAACTTCCTCAATAATGCAATTAAGTTCACCGAACATGGCACTATTTCATTGCATATCGATGTAATTGAGAAAAACCAGCATCTGCAGAAAATTAGCCTCACCGTCTCAGACACAGGGATTGGTATCCCGAAAGACAGGCAACAAAGCTTGTTTCAACCTTTTGAACAAGCCGACAAAACAACCAGTCGCCGTTTCGGTGGCACAGGGCTTGGGCTGTCTATCGCGTTAAAGTTGATTGAACAAATGGATGGCACCATAGAGCTGTCGAGTGAAGAAGGAAAAGGCAGCCACTTTACGGTTACCGTTGTCCTCCCAACTTGTGCTCCTGAACATGCAGTTAGCAACGCTTTAGCTCTATCACAAACACTGATTTGTACTTCGGAGGCTGAGAATCCTATTGAGCTAGATATGAGCAATCACTCACAAGAGGTGTATGTGGTTGGTTACGTTCTTCAACAAGAAGAGCTGTGTCGATATTTGAAACACTTCAGCCTTGAACCCAAGGTTCTGCACATTAATCAAAAGCACTTACTCAAAGAGATGGTCGTTAAACATCAGCCAAAACACATCTTTGTGGCGATGTCTGTTTGGCAACAACTGGCAATTACCGACGCATGGATTCAGCAGCATGCGGATTCAACACGATTCACGGTGATCAACCAAAATCCGATGCTATCGCCAGAACCTTTAGGCAACTCATGGTGCTTGTCGGTCAACCCTTTGTTACCCGACAACCTTATTCACGTTTTAACGAAACCCGTCAGTCACGACAATCTAATCTCGCCATTAGACAACCCAACTAAAGCGCCTATCGCCAAAGAGACTCGTGAGCAAGCTGAGCTCAACGGTAGGCTGATTCTTGTCGCAGAAGATCACCCTATCAACCAACAAGTCATTGCTAAGCAACTTGAGAATATTGGTGTTCACGCCGATATCGTTGATAACGGAGTGCTCGCGCTAAACGCCTTAAAAGACAAACGCTATGGCCTGCTGCTCACTGATTGCCACATGCCCGAGATGGACGGTTATACGCTGGCTTCAAGTATTCGTCAGATAGAACAACGCCGAGAAGAGCTTGAGCAAGAGACTCAAAGATTACCTATCGTCGCACTGACAGCGAATGCCGTTCAAGGTGAGGATGCTAACTGTTATGCACATGGCATGGATGACTTCCTGGTTAAGCCCGTGTCGATTAAACAGATGAAGCTAACCATTGAGAAATGGTTACCTGCGATAAAGGATTCTGTACCAACGCTTGAAACCGAGGCTCCCAATACAGAACAACTAGATACACAAAATCAGGACATGACGTCCTCATCAGACTCTTCATCAAACTTTTCGTCAACGGAAGAAAATACCAATGAGTTTTCGATGCTGTTCCAAGACATTGAACACAGCTTTGCAGAAAGTGACAATTTAGCACTGAACGAAAATGTTGATCCTACTATCTCCCAAGACTCTTGCAACGATATGAACAATCAAGTCATCGACTACTCAGCACTCTATGATCTATTTGAAGATCACGATGTTGTGATGACCTTACTCGATGAGTTTGCTGCAAGTTTTGTTGAAGATAATGAACAGATAAAAACGCTGTGGACTGCCAAGGAATATCAGCAAGTCAAAACCACATCACACCGACTCAAAGGTGCGGCGAGAATGGTGGCCTGTGAGCCGATCGCCTCACCGCTAGCAAACATAGAGGCACTCACCAATGAACTAGTGACAGGAGCCGTTAGCTTAGAGCAAGTGGAATCAAAAATTGAAGCTTCAATCGAAGAAGTGGATTCGACATTTGACTTGTTCATTGACGAAATGAACCAGTTACGGCAAACAAAAGAAAAGGCTTACTCTTATGAGTAAGCCTTAGGCATCATTTGCGTTAATACAGACAGCTCTCGCTGAATTATGCTGCGGGAGCGTTATTCACAAGCACTTCACGAATAGACTTAAGCGTCGCTTCCGTTGAATGGTAATCCAGTTCTACTGCCGTAAAAATACCATTTACTTCAAGCATTAACGTCGGGTAAGAGTGCACACCGATCGCTTCTTTAAAGCCTAATTGGTCATCTAATTCGCTTTCCAACAACTTGCTAGAAAGGTCATTTTCAAACTGTTGTACATTCATGCCTAACTCTTGAGCGAGCTGCAGATGCGTTTCTTGGCTGTGTGGCAACATCGCACGAAGATAGTAAGCGTGTTGAATTGCCTCAAGCATCGCTTCGTAGTGGTCTTGAAAACCAGCAGCTATCACGGCGCGACATGCCGGGTAAGTACTGCGAACAGGTTGACACTCTGTCCAAAATTCATGGTTGAACTCAGTACCAAGCTTTGCTTCGATCTGCTTCCAGATAGCTTGCAGCTTGCCTTTCATCTCTTCTGACATCGGCTCATCAGAATCTGGGGCCAAACCGCCAACAACGTAATTAAATTCAATACTTGCAGGGAGCTGCTGTTTTAAAAGTTCTAATGTTGGCTTATAACCCCAGCACCAACTGCACATTGGGTCATGCACATAATGAAGTTTTACGTCCATTGTTCATTCCTTATCGAGTCTTTCGAACCAGTCAAACAAAAAAGGAGCCTGATTAAGGCCCCTTCCATTCAATATTTAAGCGCAAAGGCTTAAAGCTTACTCAGCGTCGTCGCCAGCTACTTTAGCAGCGGCTTCTTTAACGATTGGCTGAAGCTCACCTTTTTGGAACATCTCAAGAATGATGTCACAACCACCGATTAGCTCACCGTCAACCCATAGTTGTGGGAACGTTGGCCATTGTGCGTAAGCTGGAAGCTCTGCACGGATGTCAGGGTTTTGTAGGATATCTACGTAAGCAAATTTTTCGCCACACGCCATTAGTGCTTGAGATGCTTGAGAAGAAAAACCACAGCTTGGCAGCTTAGGAGAACCTTTCATGTAAAGTAGAATGGTGTTTTCTTCAATTTGCTGTTTGATTTTATCGATAGTTTCCATTGCTTCCTCGTTAATGGATTACGGCTTTTATTGCCTTTATTCTACCCCAAACCAAAAGAATAAAAACCATATAAAAAAAGCGGTTTACGAGCTAAGCTAACAATTCACATAAAAGTGATGAAATAAGCTTTTAATAAAGTAAAAACTTGCTAAACTATATCGCAAGTCAACAAATTGACCGTGGTTGGCCTCATAGCGAACCATGAATAATAATATCACTGGAAGCAATCGAAAGAGTTAACTCTTTCATATCAATGGAGAATTGAGCAATGGCATTTGAACTACCGGCTCTTCCTTACGCGAAAGACGCGCTAGAACCACACATCTCAGCAGAAACGCTAGATTTCCACCACGGTAAGCACCACAACACTTACGTTGTTAAGCTAAACGGTCTTATCCCAGGTACTGAGTTTGAAGGCAAAACACTAGAAGAGATCGTTAAGACTTCTACTGGTGGTGTTTTCAATAACGCTGCTCAAATCTGGAACCACACGTTCTACTGGCACTGTCTTGCTCCTAAAGCAGGCGGCGAACCAACTGGCGCTGTTGCAGAAGCTATCAACGCTGCATTCGGTTCTTTCGAAGAATTCAAAGCGAAATTCACTGATTCAGCAATCAACAACTTCGGTTCTTCTTGGACTTGGTTAGTTAAGAAAGCTGACGGTTCTCTAGACATCGTTAACACTTCTAACGCTGCTACTCCTCTAACAGAAGAAGGTGTTACTCCACTTCTAACTGTTGACCTATGGGAACACGCTTACTACATCGATTTCCGCAATGTTCGCCCTGACTACATGGCTGCATTCTGGAACCTAGTAAACTGGTCTTTCGTAGAAGAGAACCTAGCTAAGTAATTATTACTTATGCTGCGCTATTTATAGCGAGTTATCTATTGAAAGCTCATGCCTCGGCGTGAGCTTTTTTGTATCTATCGCCTCCCAGATAAAAATTAGCATCAATTAACAGACCGTAGTTTCTGCCTATCCCTACCTTTCATATCAGCCCTGCATAAATTCGTTATTTGCCTGTAATTAAACACTAAAGTTTGCCGACTCCATGCCGTTAAAGGTGTATCGAATGAGAGGCAACATGCAAATACATACTTTAGACAAAGCAGGAATCATCAACGAACTGAAGTTCGGCATCGGGATCAGCCAAGCGGTTGAGCAAGGTCGCCGTGCAGATTTCGCGTTGTTGTTATCTATGTTTTCTAATGATGTACGCGATTGCACACCCATCGACACCATTGAAGTTAGCGAGACAAATGAAGATCGTCTGCGTAAGCAATTCGGCGTAGCAGATCCACAACCTTTGCGCTCAGACCAATCGTCTTATGAAATTTCGGCTCAACAGTCGGCTCAGTTTCATCAGGCAAGCCTTGCCAGTGCAAAACTCAGCCATTACTTGAAACCTGAAGCGCTTGCTTTCATGCCTGAAGATACGCATGACTTTCCCGAAGAGGTTTATCAAAACCTTTCTGGTCATGACCGACGTAAATTGGCGAATAAGCACTTACCTGATTTACCTCATGCCACGCTTTACAACGAATTGTCGACCGCTCAGCGTCAATATCAGATTCAAGCTCAGGTGTAGGTAACGGCTCCCCTTTCAGACTTTCTCTTAAGGCTCCTCTTTTCCCATCTTGTGTGCACCTGCGGATTCATTGATGCGAGTGATATAAACCACTAGCCTTAGGCATCTATCATTTCCAGTTTGTCGATTACCTCTTGAAGTTACTACAAAATGTGACGTGCCACTAAGTTCATAAAAACTTATTAATTGGCATACCTTAGTTTGAACCAATTCACACCCATTGTATGAAATTTGACCCATCCTTATCCGATATGGACGATTTGTTTAGGTACTGGGATGGAAATAAAAAGCTCAATCATATTGGTAACATCTGCCGGCTCGCGACTGGGAGGGACGATTGCGAACCACTTTGTTAACCTTGGAGCGACCGTTATTCTTTGTGATAACGACCCATACGCCCTTCAGGCAACCTATGAACAATGTGCTCGTTTTTCCGAATCTGTATACAGTTACACACTCAAAGGTAACGACAATCAAGATATCTTGAGCGTGTTTGATTTCATTCAAACCACCTTCAATACCACACCCGATGTATTGGTCAATAACTGGATCAGTTCACCAATGCCGAGTTTAATTGGTGATCAGCCTGTCAGCAGTTTTATCAACGATTTATCATCGATGGCATCAACCCTTTTCGCATTTGGGCAAATCAGTGCTGAAAGGTTACGAGAAGAAGATAAAGAAGGCGTCATCGTGAATGTGATATCCCATGACGATTTCCATGATGTGTCCGGCTTAGAGAGCGCAAACTCGATGATCACCGGCTTTACCCACAGTTGGGCTAAAGAACTGACTCCATTTGGTATTCGAGTTGGTGGTGTTGTCCCTGCGGTTCATAATTCAGATGGCAAACTTAACCGATGCCACTGGGCGCAGCTGCAAGACGAATTGACCAGAACAACCGAATACATCGTCTCTAATGATTACTTTAGTGGGCGTGTGGTTGCCGCAGAAGTTTAGAGAATCCCTTTGACGACCGTTGTCCATCGCAAGTTTTGGTACTCAGGTTCCTGCTCATAAAGAAAACGTTGAACATTAACATTTACCTTCGACACCTCACGATATCCGTCCAACTGCAAACATAAAAAAAGCCCCAGTCTCTCGACTGGGGCTTTGTATTTTTCCCGATTAGATAAGGTTCGTGCTAGCGAAAACTTATCTCAAAACTAATGCTTACTTATTATGCGTTAGCTTTTTCTTTTTTAGCTTTTGGTGCTTTCGCATCAGCTGGCTTTTGGTCAGCTTTCTTAAGGATAACTGTAGTACCTTCGAAAGTTTCACCTTCAACGTAAGGAGTACCGAAGTACGACGTTGTTAGAACTTCTTTTAGCTCAGTGATTAGAGGGTAACGTGGGTTAGCACCTGTACACTGGTCATCGAACGCTTCAACTGCTAGCTCGTCTAGTTTCGCAACGAAGTCAGACTCGTTAACACCCGCAGCTTGGATAGACAGTGGGATGTCTAGGTCAACTTTAAGCTCTTCTAACCAAGTCAGTAGACGTTCAATCTTCTGAGCAGTACGGTCACCAGCTTGGCTTAGGCCTAGGTGGTCAGCAACTTCAGCGTAACGACGACGTGCTTGTGGACGGTCGTACTGAGAGAATGCAGTTTGCTTAGTTGGGTTATCGTTCGCGTTGTAACGTACAACGTTTGAGATAAGCAGCGCGTTAGCAAGGCCGTGTGGTAGGTGGAACTCAGCACCAATTTTGTGAGCCATTGAGTGACACACACCTAGGAATGCGTTCGCAAATGCTACACCAGCGATAGTTGCTGCGTTGTGTACTTTTTCACGAGCGATTGGGTCTGCTGCACCGTTTTTGTAGCTTGATGGTAGGTACTCTTTAAGCATCTTAAGAGCTTGTAGAGCTTGGCCATCTGAGTATTCGTTCGCTAGAACAGACACGTAAGCTTCAAGAGCGTGAGTTACTGCATCGTAACCACCGAACGCTGTTAGAGACTTAGGCATGTTCATTACTAGGTTCGCATCAACGATAGCCATGTTTGGCGTGATTTCGTAGTCAGCTAGTGGGTACTTAGCACCAGTCTTGTCGTCTGTAACAACAGCGAATGGAGTAACCTCTGAACCTGTACCTGAAGTTGTAGTAATACATACAAGCTCAGCTTTTTGACCCATTTTAGGGAACTTGTAGATACGTTTACGGATATCCATAAAGCGCATTGCTAGTTCTTCGAAGTGAGTATCTGGGTGCTCGTACATAACCCACATGATCTTAGCAGCATCCATTGGAGAACCGCCACCTAGAGCAAGGATTACGTCAGGTTGGAAGCTCTTCATTGCTTCAGCGCCTTTCTCAACAACAGATAGTGTTGGATCCGCTTCTACATCGAAGAATGTTTGAACTTCAATACCTTGTGCTTTAAGCAGGCTAACTACGTCATCAGCGTAACCGTTGTTGAATAGGAAACGGTCAGTTACTAGGAATGCGCGTTTCTTACCTTCTAGGTCGCCAAGAGCGATTGGAAGGCTACCACGACGGAAGTAGATAGACTTAGGTAGTTTGTGCCACAACATATTTTCAGCTCGCTTCGCTACAGTTTTCTTGTTGATAAGGTGCTTAGGACCTACGTTCTCAGAGATAGAGTTACCACCCCAAGAGCCACAACCAAGAGTTAGAGACGGTGCAACGTTGAAGTTGTACAGGTCACCGATACCACCGTGAGTAGTAGGGATGTTGATTAGGATACGAGCCGTTTTCATCTTGTCACCGAAGTAACGGATGCGGTCTGCGTTGATATCTTGGTTAGTGTAAAGACCAGACGTGTGACCGATACCACCAATTTCAACCATTGTTACTGCTTGAGCAACTGCGTTCTCGAAAGAAGACGCACGGAACATACCTAGAGTTGGAGACAGTTTCTCATGAGCGAATTCGTCGTCGTAAGATACTTCGCCAAGGCCTTCACCAACAAGAATCTTAGTATCAGCTGGAACTTTAACACCCGCCATTTCAGCGATTGCAGTTGCAGGTTGACCAACGATTTTTGCGTTTAGGTTGCCGTCGATAAGTAGAACTTTACGAACTTTATCAGCGTCAGCTTTGCTTAGTACGTGACCTTTGTGAGATGCGAAACGCTCTTTCACTTCGTCGTATACTTCGTCCATTACGATTACAGCTTGCTCAGAAGCACATACTACGCCGTTATCGAATGTTTTAGACATAAGGATAGATGCTACAGCACGTTTAACGTCTGCTGTGTCATCGATAACTACAGGAACGTTACCAGCACCAACACCGATAGCAGGCTTACCTGAAGAGTATGCTGCTTTAACCATGCCTGGACCACCAGTAGCTAGGATAAGCGCGATACCGTCGTGCTTCATAAGCGCGTTAGAAAGCTCTACAGATGGTTGGTCGATCCAACCGATGATGTCTTTTGGTGCGCCTGCTTTAACAGCCGCGTCTAAAACAAGTTTAGCAGCGTCGTTAGTTGAGTTCTTTGCACGTGGATGTGGCGAGAAGATGATGCCGTTACGTGTCTTAAGAGAGATTAGAGATTTGAAGATTGCTGTAGAAGTTGGGTTCGTTGTTGGAACGATACCACAAATGATACCTACAGGCTCAGCGATAGTCATCGTGCCTAGGTTGTCATCTTCTTCTAAGATGCCACATGTTTTTTCGTCTTTGTATTTGTTGTAGATAAATTCAGATGCAAAGTGGTTTTTGATAACCTTATCTTCAACAATACCCATTCCAGATTCAGCAACTGCTTGTTGTGCTAGTGGGATACGAGCATGGTTAGCCGCAAGAGATGCTGCACGGAAGATTGCGTCAACTTTCTCTTGAGAGAATGTTGAGAACTCTTCTTGTGCTGCTTTAACGCGTGCTACCAGAGCATCTAGTTCAGCTAAGTTAGTTACAGGCATGGTGGATCTCCTAAAATAATAAATATTAAAAACTTTTTATTAAATTCGCTGCTTGCCTTTAACCTTAAACATCAGCGTTCTTAGTAAATTGCTTTCAGGGCTGAGTATATTATTTCACAGTGTGAAAAAAATTGACCCAGATCAGTTACCCAAAAAGAATTAACTAGAAAGTAGTAAGGCAATCGCAAAAATGAACTTAAGAGCATGATTTATATAGATTAAAATCACACTTTTCGTTCGCGCAAAAAACAAGCAAACAGACAACTTTTTTATACATAGCGTCATAAACTGTAAAAAAGTTTCATTTTTAGTCCGTTAAATTACATGTATACAGCTATATTCGTGCTACTGAGAGTATATCCATACCGTTGCAACGGGCTAGATTTAGACATAATTTTTATTAAAAGCGTGCGTAGGTTAACATTTGGTCAAAAAATAATTACAACATGAAACACGAATAGTCTGTTCGTAACATGACGAAAGTCAGCATTTGGATTCAATTAGTTTTTCTATAAAAAAGACCCTATTTCAGGTTAGTTTTTTTCATTCGTGAAATTCAGATTTGTCACTTACATTACGCGCTCTGATTATAGACAGATCAACCCCTCTTCCTTAAGTACGCTATTTGGAGATCACCCACATGCAAGGTTTAGAAATCGCAATTTTTATGCAATTCTTCCTTGGGCTTGTTGCTGCCGTAAACCCTATCGGCATCATGCCTGTTTTTGTTTCTCTTACGGCTCATATGCCGCCAGAAGAGAGGAACAGGACCGCATTACAAGCCAACATTGCTGTTGCCGTTATATTGATTGTTTCTTTAGTTGCAGGACAATTGCTTCTCGACATGTTTAGCATTTCGCTAGATTCATTTCGTGTAGCCGGTGGATTGCTATTACTGAGCATCGCGTTTTCGATGATGAGCGGTAAACTCGGTGAAGATAAGCAGAACAAGCAAGAGAAATCTGAGTACGTTAGTAAAGAACAAATCGGTGTTGTTCCTTTGGCGATGCCATTAATGGCAGGCCCGGGTGCCATTAGTTCAACGATTGTCTACGGCTCTCGTTATCCAGCCGCAATCGACACGGTAGGCATTGGCATTAGTATCATTGCTTTCGCAACCTGCTCTTGGCTTCTGTTCCGTTCAGCGCCGGTTATCGTGCGCTTTCTAGGTCAAACTGGGATCAACGTTATCACGCGTATCATGGGTTTGATTCTTGGCGCTCTGGGCATCGAGTTTATCGCCAACGGCTTACGTAACCTATTCCCAGGATTAGCATAGCGCTAAACCGGATTCTGGCGATTCAAAGCCAGCCTGCACGACATTATCGACGAGGCAAGTAAAGCAAATTGGCTTTCACTCGCCTCGTTATTGTGAAGCTTGTATAATGACTGTTAATACATTTAACAGAAGATGAATCTCTCCTTATGTCAGGCAAGCCACTTAAGCATCACTTGTACGTCATTATCTTTGGTACCCATACTCCAGCTGGTCGTGCATTTGATATATCACTGATCGTTGCAATCTTGGCTTCGCTGTTGGTACTTATTCTAGAGTCCATCCCAAATGTCATGACCGAATGGTCACAACAGTTGCGTTATATCGAATACACTTTTACAGCCCTCTTCACTCTCGAGTATTTGTTGAGACTCTATTGCTCTCCAAAACCAAAATCCTATGCCACCAGCTTTTATGGTGTTGTTGATCTATTAGCGATTCTTCCGACCTACCTTGCGATCATCTTCCCCGGCGCTTCGTTTATGGGCGTGGTGAGACTGCTGCGTGTCATGCGTATCTTCCGTATCCTAAAATTGGTTCGCTACTTACAAGATTCCAATATCTTGCTGCGTTCACTATTAATGGCAAGACGTAAGATCCTCATCTTCTTCAGCACTGTGGGTATCTTGGTTGTTATCTTCGGCGCTCTTATCTTTGTTATTGAAGGGCCAGAAAACGGCTTCACCAGTATTCCCCACAGTATCTATTGGGCAATCGTGACCATCACAACGGTTGGCTACGGTGACATGATCCCTCAGACCGCGCTGGGTAAAGCGATCGCTTCGCTTACCATGCTACTGGGTTATTCCATCTTAGCGGTGCCGACAGGGATTATTACCGCAGAGTTGAGCAATGAGATGAACTCTCACAAAGAGTTGGTTAAGTGCCCTAACTGCAACCGCGCTGGCCATGATTCGGATGCAATGTATTGCAAGCACTGTGCAAGTGAATTGGCTGATCCGGACAAACGAGTCGTCACCGACGAGACAGAATAAAAACCAAAAAAAAGAGCTCCTCAAGAGCTCTTTCTTAACTAACCTAACTATTCATTAGCAGCCGTCTGTGAAAACTTCCACTTGGTAATCATCGTTCGCTTCCATCGCAGCCGTGTATTTCACGTAGCATTGCGTATTCTCGATAGCGGTATTGAAATCCTCACCCACCATATCATTAAGATACTCAGATCGAGTGATAAGCCAAATATCAGGGTCTTGCACCGAACCGTTATTGTGAGCCGCCCAAGTCCACTCGGTGGTTAAATCGTGATAGCCCGATTCTATTGCAAGGAAGTTTTCCATACCTTCCCTTTGAACTGCAGGATAACCGAACTGCACAGTACCGTAATCTGGAATTGAATAAGAAGCTTGGTACTCCATACCTGCCACTGCGGCTTTTTCGAATGCTAGATCAGACGCCGTGTGAACTGATGCTCCTAGCCCCTCTATAACCGAAGCTCTAGCATCATGTTGTATGTTTAAAAACTTTGGTGCTGCGACAACCGCTAAAACACCAAGAATGACGATAACAACAACTAACTCGATAAGAGTAAAACCTTTGTGAGTTGCTTTCATTTTTGACTCCAAACTTTAAGACGTACGAAATGTAAGGTTTTAAAGTCAGGCTTCTGTCATCAGATACAAAAAAAGCGCCCTGAGGCGCTTCTTCATTAATTATTCTCAAAAATGAGGCAGTTACGCTTTCTCAGCTAAGATAATGCGTAATGTACGACGTAGTGGCTCTGCAGCGCCCCAAAGTAATTGGTCACCAACAGTAAACGCGTTTAGGAAGTCGTTACCCATAGACATCTTACGTAGACGACCTACTGGTACAGACATCGTGCCTGTTACCTTCGCTGGTGTCAGCTCTTGAGCAGTAATGTCACGGTCATTAGGAACCACTTTCACCCAATCATTGTGAGTTGCGATGATCTCTTCGATTTCGTCCATTGGAACGTCTTGCTTAAGCTTAATCGTTAGTGCTTGAGCGTGACAACGCATTGCACCGATTCGAACACAAGTACCATCGATAGGAATTGGCTGACCATCTAGGCCGAGAATCTTGTTCGCTTCAACGCCCGCTTTCCACTCTTCTTTGCTTTGACCGTTTTCACGCTTCACATCAATCCAAGGTATCAATGAGCCAGCAAGAGGAGCGCCGAACTGGTCAGTTGGGAATGAAGAAGAACGGATCGTGTCAGCAACTTTCTTATCAATATCAAGAATAGAGCTTGCTGGGTTCGCTAGTTCTGAGCTAACGCTGTCGTTGATAACACCCATTTGAGAGATCAGTTCACGCATGTTCTTAGCACCTGCACCAGAGGCTGCTTGATAAGTCATGGCACTCATCCACTCAATCATGCCTTTTTCATATAGGCCACCTAATGCCATTAGCATCAAGCTCACCGTACAGTTACCACCAACGAAAGTATTGGTGCCACCGTGGATGCCTTGCTGGATTTGAGCCAAGTTAACCGGATCTAATGTGATGATGGAGTCAGCATCCATTCTTAGCGTAGAAGCTGCATCAATCCAGTAACCTTTCCAACCTGCTTGACGCAGTGCTGGGTAAACTTTTGAAGTGTAGTCGCCACCTTGACAGGTAATAACGGCATCAAGTTGTTTTAAGCTATCAATATCAAAGGCATCTTGAAGCAGACCCGCCTCTTTGCCACCTAAAACAGGGGCAGGGATACCAATTTGAGATGTGCTGTAATAAACAGGCTCAATCAGGTCGAAGTCTTTTTCTTCAACCATACGTTGCATCAGTACAGAACCAACCATACCGCGCCAACCAACTAGACCTACTCTCATCTCTCACTCTCCATGTATAAATTAAAAATTGCTCTCCCCCATCTATAAGTTTTTCAGAAACAGAACTCAAGTGCTTTTTAGCAAAAAGTGTAACTTTTTCGTTTCTTTTAAGTGAACGCGATGAATAGTGCAGTTATCTATGAATCTCATTCGTCGCTTTTGCCACTGATAAAGCACGCAATATAGTTAGCATCAAAGGTTTGGCCAATAAAAACGCTCTATTTTCCATCCTGATAGAACCAAGCCTTAACAGCAATTACCACTATTTAACAATGGTTAATCAGAATAATATTTTACACAACGAAAACAACGTGCGACAAAAATCAACATGTAACAATCATGAATGTAACAAAAATTCAGACAATGCAACCACGATACATTGACTTAATAGTCAAATATCACAACTTAGGTGTATTTTTTCGATATAATAATCTAATTACTGTAGTGTCCACGTCGTACCCCAAACTATAACGAAGCACTATAAATGCTCGAAATAACAAGAGGCTTATATGAAGCAGAGTAAAACTCGCCTACCGAACCTGTTACAGGTAATCATCGCGTTAGGACTATTTCTATCCCTTGCTTTTTCCTTTACAGCAAAGCTTGATCTTCCAATCCAACTTGCCTTGTACATTGGCTGGTTCATTATCATGGTGCTAGGTATTCGCCTTGGCCACGAATACAAAGACTTAGAAAAAGCAGCACTCAAAGGAATATCTAATGGCTTAGGTGCAGTTTTAATACTTTTAGCGGTTGGCGCTCTTGTTGGTACGTGGATCTCGGGCGGTATTGTACCCACTATCATTTACTACGGTCTGAAAGCTATCCACCCTTCTATCTTCCTTTTAGCTACCATGATCATCTGTTCTCTAACCGCTCTGGCAACAGGCACTTCTTGGGGAGCTGCTGGTACCGCAGGTATTGCGATGATGGGTATTGGCCAAGGCCTAGGCGTTCCAGCACCAATCACCGCTGGTGCCGTACTTTCGGGCTGTTACTTTGGCGACAAGATGTCTCCACTTTCTGATTCAGTGATTCTGGCTTCTTCAATGTCTGGTGTTGAAGTGGTTGAACACATCAAGGGCATGCTTCCAGTTGCGTTAATCAGCTACGTGATTACTGGCATCATGTTTACTGCGTTTGGTTTCCACTACGCAGGCAACGTTGACATGAGCCAAGTTGACTCTGTAATCAAAGCAATGGAAGTTCAGTTCTACATCACGCCTTACTCATTCGTTCCTGTATTGATCGTGCTTGGCCTATTGGCTTTCCGCATGCCGTCATTCCCAGTGATCAGCTTTGGTTCTCTGCTAGGTATTATCTGGGCAGTAATGATCCAAGAGATCGACTTCCTTACTGCATTTAACACAGCATGGGCACCGTTCTCTATCTCATCTGGCGTGGAGTTCATTGATTCGATTCTTAACCGTGGCGGCATGTCTTCAATGCTTGGTTCGGTTGCGGTTATCGTGTTTGGTTTAGGTTTCGGTGGCTTGCTGGATAAAGTTGGCGTGCTAGAGACGATTGCCAAAGTGTTCGAGCGCCGCGTAAACAGCGCCGGCTCACTAGCGACTAGCACCATTGGTACAGCTTTCATGGGTAACATGTTTGGTTCAGCAATGTACGTATCGCTCATCCTTACACCAAAAATCTGTGCAAAGAACTACGACCGCTTAGGCTACAAACGTAAGAACCTTTCTCGTAACGCTGAGTTCGGTGGCACGTTGACGTCAGGTATGGTTCCTTGGAGTGATAACGGTATCTACATGGCAAGTATTCTGGGCGTTGCTACCCTGTCTTACGCACCGTTCATGTGGTTAAGCTTCATCTGTATCATCGTGACTATCGTGACGTCTTACATGGGTTGGTTCGTTGACAAGTGTGAACCGACAGCACCTGCGTTTGAAGCTGAAGAAGCGACAGAGTTAAGCAAGCAGCAAGCGTAAGTCATTAAAACGTTAATGATTTAAATGCAAAAAGAGCGCCCTAGAGCGCTCTTTTTTGATCTACTTAGTTACTGAATTACTTATTTGTTGGCAGTTCGTTTACCCAGCCAGTAACCGATACCTAACGGGGCAAAGAACACCACTAAGATAAACAAGATGAAGTAGATGATCACACCTTTGATTAGCTCCATCAGCTTATCAATCGCAAGCACGACCACTTCTTGAGAAACACGGTCGAGATCTTGAGTGAACAACTCTCTTTCTGAAGTCACAATACCTGCAATCTCGATGCGCTCTTTCTCAATCATCTGCACCAGAGCTTCTCTCTCACGCGTCACCATTTTTTCCAATGCCACACGTTCATCGCTCAGCATCGCTAATTTTTGGTCTGTCTTATCGCTGAGGTCGTTTAGCAATGGCTGCATTTCTGTCGACATAATAGAAGCTAGCGTTTGCATGTACTCAGGGTTGTTTTCGATGAAATCCTGCATGCTTGCTGATGTTTGACGAAGGCTTTCCAACGTCATCGACAAGTCTTCACCCGTCAATGAGCTGTTCAGAGCAACCAACTCGGCCTTCCACGTCATCAGTTTCGGCGTTTGGTCAGCCATTACGCTTAAACGGTCTGATGCATCACTCATCGCCTCTGGCATGGTTCCTAAGTTTTGCACGATTTGAGATTCGTCTTTACCTAAGTAAGTTAACCAATCGCGGTAAGCAGGCGTACTTCTGAATGTGAGATCTTTAAATGGATGGCTAGCGGCAAACTCTGCGACGAACGCTTGGCTCTTTTTAAAGTCACCAGAACTCAATACGCCTTTTGCCAATTTCTCGGCTTCTTGAGTAAGGTCGTGAGCGGTTTCTACTGCATGATCAGTTATGAATAGGTCAGCACCGTCGCCTTGCGTATAAAACTGGTCCATTTGAGCGGTAAACACCCACGAATCAATTAACGCTGACATTGGAGAAGTTTGGTAAGCCGCTTGCTGAAGTCCTTGCTCTGCGTGGATCTTCCAAAGCAATACATAAGATTGATGTAGGGTATCGTCGGCAGGATAAGATTGAGCGATGAAATCAGCCGAATCTTCTACGCGAGTAAAGAAAATCTTAGCGTATTCACGCGTCATAATCCGAGCATTGAGCTCTTGTTGAGTCAGTGGTGTTGTTTGGCTATCTAACTTAACTTCTAAGAGAGAACAACCACTTAGAACAATACTAAGCACCCACACCATCAAACACTTACTAGAAACACGCAACATATACACCTCTGACAAAGACTAATGGCGCGGATTGTATGAGCACTTCGTCAGAGTATTGTCAAAACTCTCGCAAAATTAGTGCGATTGTTCTAAATACGCCAAGGCAGAGTCGACTGAAGCCTGGATCGCCAGTTCTAACTCCTCAAGATCGTACTCACTGATCGCGCGAGATTGCTTCATTGTCATCTCAATACTGGCGGCAATAATCGCCAACCTCGATGCTTTGATGCTCCCAGCAACGCCCTTTAAGCTGTGTACGATTCGAGCTGCAGATGTCTCATCTTTTGTCAGCAAGGATTTGAATTTTGTATAATCATCGGCATGGTCTTGCACAAACACGCCCAATAACAAGCTCACAGATTCAGCGTCACCGTCCAGAGTCTCTAACATCTCTTCGATATCAATAGCCGGCTTTGAATCCGTCACACTTGCGACGTGTTTCTCGGCCAAATGAGCCTCTGGCTCCTGATGACTTGTTGATACTGCTTGAGGTTCACTCACTGAGTGCTGAATCGACTGCGCCCTTTCTGGTGCTGAGGCAACATGGCTAGCCTGTTTTACATCAAAGAGCGTGTCCTTTGAATCAGTCGTTTCTACTTGGTTAACCGTGGCGTTCGAACTGCTCTCTGGTTTTCCTAAATTGGTCTCAAGTTCATGGTCCGAATCACTTTCAGCTTGTGATGCGCTCTTTTTAAAACCAACTCCCCATAAAATCAGTGCGATCATCGCGAGCAAACTTAAACCCAAGGCTGCGAGCAATAGGTTGAACTGACTCTTATGGAATTGAGCTTCAAGCTTGATGATCTGCTCATTGACTGAGTTTTTCTTTATCTTATCAACCAAATAATTAAGCTGAGCGTAATCACCCAATAACGCAGAAGCATCAGCAAGTAACTGCTGCATGGCTTCTTGCTCTTTGGTTTTTAACGAATAAGAACGCTTAAGAATCGAGTCGAAAGAGCGATACGTCGCCGATGAGCTTTGATTATCAGAATACATGGCTTCAAATACCACAACGCCAAATTCGTTTAACAAAGGCTTTAACTTAGATGAAGTCTTACTGTCAGCGCGCAATGCCTTGATGTTATCAACTATCGCTTGTACTTGGCTTTCTATCGGGATGAACTCATCGAACTTTTCTAAAAATTGGTCTGCGACATACAGCAGTTGATTAACGTCTGGGCGGAAAAACGCATGCTCAAAATCCGATTCAATCTGTAATCGAATCGAATACACCAATTGGGCATCAAGGGCTAAGTCATTAATACGAGAGACTCGGAGCGGTTCAGAGAAGTAAAGCGACTGCCTTAACTCGGTAACACGAATACCAAGTTCTTCAATTTGAGCAAGGGAATTATTGTAAGAACGGCTGAGCTGAAGAATGGCCAACGAAGGAAGTAGCCATAGAGCCAGAAGTACAACTAAGAAAGTTGCAGGCTTTTTAAAGCGATGGGGCGTTGCCACTGATTGTTCCATCTATATTCCTTGTGCGTGTTAACTTGAAGCCATGACCGTAGCTAAAAGATTAAGCACAAAATAAGCGACAACATCCTGCTGCCGCTTTTATCCGTTAACTTCGGACTACGACTTATTGCGAGTCAGTTGGTCACGTAAGTTCGGTGGTGTGCCTTTAATCGTTAGCGTGTCTGTCTCCGGATCGTAAAAGATACGTTCGCCTAGAAGCAGACTATCAAAACTAACATTCAAACCGCCACCAGCACCAACAAATTTTGTTAGTTTACGCATAGTTGCGCGATCTGCTGGGAAGCTATCTTCTAACTCATAGCCTTGTTCACTAGTATAGTCAAAGAAGCTAGTGCCATCTGTGCTGGCTGGCAATTCACCAGAAAGCTCACGAACTTGCACTTCGTCGCCGGCTTTTAGCTGTTCGTTACAGTAATCTGCAACCTGCTTTTTATAGCTAATCGCTTCTTCTTTCTCTAGCTTAGAGTCAGAAACGAAATCTTCTACCGCTTGCATCAGTACTTGGTTTTGCTGCTTAGCATCCAAGCCGACTTCTGCTTGAAGAAAATCTAAGAAGAAATCTGCGACTTTACGGCCAACACGTCCTTTAATATAAGTAAGGTAACGGTTTGACTCTTTGTCTGTGTCGTATGTTGAAAGATCAAGGCGCGCAACAATATCCATCTTAGAGATATCAAGGTAATCAGTCGCACTGATGTCTAGCCCTTCAGTCACTTTCAAACTTTGGTTCGAAGGCAGTAAACCGATGAAAAGGTAGTCTGTCGCCAGTGATTGGTATTCAGCAAGTACCAAAGTGCCTTCATCAGCAAAAGGATACTTTGAAAGCTCATCTTTTAGACGTAGCGCACTTTTTTGAGAGAAATCATAAAAACTTTGCTCTCCCGCTCGAAATTCATGCAACGACTGCTGGAATTCGCTGTCGGATTTGAAAGAACCAAACCCTTTACCTGCTTTTGAGTTGAACACTCGGTGAAGCTCAGCAACAAGGCTTTCAGACGAAGCATCGTTTTCTAGAGATTCAGCACGGTAGTTAACAATCAGTTCTTCCTGATCGTTCTTGCTTAACTGGTGTAAAATTACGTTGGAAAGGTGAAGGCTCATAGTGAAAATATTACCGTTCAGGTTTCAGTTGTCGTGCATAGTAGGTTATCATAAGCCGCTTTTACTATCATTATTAGAGTCCTTATGCCGATTATATCTAAATACACAGATGAACAAGTTGAAAAAATCCTAGCTGAAGTAGGTGCTGTACTAACAAAGCACAAAGCTTCACCAGAACTTTCACTGATGATCGCTGGAAATATCGCAACCAATGTCTTAAATCAGAACGTTGCTGCTTCACAACGCAAAGGAATTGCTGAAAAATTTGCCGAGGCTTTGGTTTCTTCTATTGAAGACAAACAGTCTCACTAAATTTGATTGACGGATAAAAGAATTATAAATGGTAGACAGCGCAAACTCTTATAGCGATCGTGTATCTCGACTGGTTGGTTGGGGACACTGGTTTGCATTTTTCAACATCATTGCGGCGATGTTGATAGGTACTCGTTATATTACTCAATCTGCTTGGCCAGACACCTTGCTGGGTCAATTCTATTTGGCTGCATCATGGGTCGGTCATTTCGGCTTTTTAGTATTTGCTCTCTACCTATTAGTGCTGTTTCCACTCACTTTTATTCTTCCGTCGAGGAAGTTATTACGCTTGGTTGCCGTTTGTTTCGCCACCGTAGGTTTAACTGTCCTTCTTATTGATACTCAAACGTATCAAAATATAAACCTCCACCTGACGCCTGTTGTGTGGGAGGTTTTATTCAGTGGAGAGGAATCTGCATTTACTTCTGATTTGCAGCACCTCTTCATTGTTATGCCGCTTATCTTCTTATTACAGCTCGGACTATCTGAGTGGGTTTGGCGTAAGCAGCGTAAATTGTCTCATAAACACGTTGGCCGTCCGATCACAGCCGTCTTCTTCTTGTGTTTCATCAGCAGCCACTTGACCTACATGTGGGCTGATGCGTATTTCTACAACCCAATTACCAGCCAAAAAGCGAACTTCCCACTGTCTTACCCAATGACAGCGAAAAGCTTTATGGAAAAACATGGTCTGTTAGACCGTGAAGAGTATCTACAGCGTTTAGAAGCAAACAAAGAGAACGTCAACTTAGTTAGCTACCCGCTAGAAAAAATTCAATACAACCGCCGCAGTGACGATCTTAATATCCTGATGGTGAGTGTAAACAACCTTCGCTCTGATGCACTTAATGCTACAGCGATGCCAAACAGCTACGCGTACTCACAGCAAGCGATCAACTTCACCAACCACTACAGTTCAAGCAACGACATGTTTGGTATCTTCGGTTTGTTCTATGGCCTTCCAAGCAGCTACGCAAGCAGCATCGAAGCTCAAGGCTCGAGTGCAGTACTGTTGGACGTTTTAGATAATCACAATTATAAGTTTGCGGCTTTCAGCGGCGACAACTTTGACGATGCACTTTACTCGGAAATCATCTTCCGAGGCCGTGATGTTATTCCAGAGCAAGCAACTTATGATGACAAAAGCGCGATACAAGCTTGGTCTAACTGGATTCAATCACCACAAGCTAAACGTCCTTGGTTTAACTTCATTGAACTGACCACGCTGGATAACTTCTCTAACTACGATTCAAGTTCAGAGTCAGACTCTACGTTGACCACGGCAGAACGCTTTGCTGCAGACTACCAAAAGTCAGCTCAAGCGGCCGATACTCAGCTTGCAACTATTTACGCAGAATTAGAACGTCTCGACCTTAAAGACAACACTGTGGTTATCATCACGTCGAACCATGGTACTGAATTTAACGAAACCAAGACCAACAGTTGGGGCGCAAACTCCAACTACAGTCGCTACCAACTGCAGGTGCCTTTGTTCATCAGCTGGCCTGGTAAGTCTGCTTCTGAATACACGCATCGCTCGAGTCATTTAGATGTGTCCGTAACATTGATGCAAGAGCTGCTTGGTGTTTCTTCAAATCCAACAGATTTCAGTAGCGGTCGCAGCCTGTTTGATGAACGTAAGAGAAAGTGGATCCTAGCGGGCGACTCTCGTGAACTGGCTCTTGTGACTGCTCAGCAAACAACGGTGTTAGATAAGTTTGGCAACTACAAACTGTATGACCAGAACTACAAACGCCTAAAAGATGTAAGCCCTCGCTTACCAGTATTAATGCAAGGCTTAACAGAGCTGCAGCGTTTCTACACAAAAAATGACTAACTAGTCACCATACAAAGAAGGGATGCATGCAGCTTCCCTTTTTTATTGCCACTAATGACTAGAAAACAAGCAACCAAACAAGATTATGATAATTAAGGGTTTACAAGGCACTCTCCCCCTTATATTATTCACGCCACTGGAGGGATGGCTGAGTGGTCGAAAGCACCGGTCTTGAAAACCGGCATACGTTAATAGCGTATCTAGGGTTCAAATCCCTATCTCTCCGCCACATTCAAGAGATAACCCACTGTTTTACAGTGGGTTTTTTTTCGTTTTAGACTGTTTGTAGTTTACTTTTCAAAATCAACAGAAATCTAAAAAATAATTCTGTTTAGTCGTGTTTAGAAATCTAAGATTAGCATCACACTATACAAATCAAAAGATTTGTTAGACCTTCCACGTCTTCAAAAGCACGTTTTGAAGCCGTGAAACGCCCCAGTTTAAAGAAATGTGGTAAAGTTAAACAAAGGCATTAACACGGATAGAAACGCATGGATTTTCAAATACAAGAGTTTATAGACAGGATTTCGAAGCAGGTTCCCGACGAGGTCCCCGACAAACAAGAGCTGATCATTCAGTCAATCCTTGAAATCCTCGAAGCCAACGAGATCACGGTTTTGAAACAGATTGCACTCAACAACATTCAAAAAAATCTGCTCTGATTATAGAAAGCCACACCCTAAAAAGTTTGGCTTACCTCTTTTTATTCACACTGCACAAATAAAAGCTTGTGGACCTATCTCGTACCATATAAAATCAAATCTGTGTTTTTGATTATCAAAAGTTGGTTTTTGATTTATGACTGATTGCTTTGAATTGTCTGACGCAAAACTAATGCAAGAGAATGGTGTCATTTCAAAAGTAGAAATTATTACCGAGGAAAGTAACGGATACGTAATCACTTTCTTGGGTAAGAATGGACAGCAATTCTACCTCAAAACACAGCGAGGAAGCATTCGATACTTCAAAACTTTGGATAGTGCTTTCAATACTATTCAATCTTTGGGTTATGACGTTAGCAAATTAGTAGTAGTGAATAAGGGTGAATAATGTATTCGTTAGATAACATTAAAAATAAAATTTTGTGCGGTGACGTTCTGGAAGAAATGAAAAAAATTCCCGAAAAATCAATAGATTTAGTGGTTACTTCACCCCCTTACAATCTTAAAAACTCGTCTGGTAACGGAATGAAAGATGGTCGTGGTGGTAAGTGGGCAAATGCTCAACTAATCAACGGCTATCAAACTCACGGTGATAATATGCCGCACGATGAGTATGTAGAATGGCAAAGAGCTTGTTTGACCGAAATGATGAGAGTAGTAAAAGATGACGGGGCGATTTTCTACAACCATAAATGGCGAGTTCAAAAAGGTCTAATTCAAGACCGTCAAGACATTGTTGAAGGCTTCCCAGTTCGCCAGATTATCATTTGGCAACGTAAAGGCGGATTTAACTTCAACCCTGGCTACTTTGTCCCGACTTATGAAGTCATTTATATGATAGCGAAAAAAGACTTTAAACTTGCCAAAGGTGCGAACGGTCACGGGGACGTATGGCAAATAGGACAAGCAAAAGGTATCGATCACCCTGCACCATTCCCAGTTGAATTGATTGAAAGAGTAATTTCTTCAACGAATGCGGAAATAGTCTTAGATCCGTTTATGGGTTCAGGCACTACTGCAATTGCAGCGACGAACCTAGAAAGAGACTATGTAGGTATCGAAATCTCCCCAGAATATTGTGAATATGCGAAACAACGCATTCTAGAGGAAACAGGTCAGCAACAACTTGCATTATAAGCCTTTCAATTAGTTAGATATGATCGTATCGTAGGGTCCTTTTTTTGGTCTCTACGGTATGAACAATGACAGTTGATGAGCTAATCGAAAAACTACAAGGTGTAATGCACCAATGGCACAGAGGGACACGTCAAGGCAATGACGGGAACCAAGGGAACACACTTGAAGATCTTTTAGGTGTTCCAGAGAACAACATTCCACTACCTGATCTTGGTGGTGTATACGAATTAAAAACTCAAAAGAAAGAGTCTAGTGCTCTTGTAACTCTTTTACATTCAGATCCTACTATTCCTCAAACTCCCGTTCCAAAACTTTGTGTATCGCTTGGTTGGCCTCATAAAGACGCAGGCGGTAAATATCCAGTAGACGAAATGAGTTTCCGCTCTACCACATACGGACACGCTTTTTCTGATCGAGGTTTCAGAATTCAAGCAAGCGAAGACATTTTAGAGTTTATGTTTTCTCCTAACGAGGTTCAAACACACAAAGAAGATAAATCGAAAGCTTTTGGCACTTATGGCGATTGGTTAGCTGATTTGTCAAATCGAGACATTCATTATACTGATGTTTTACCCGTTCAATATGATATGAGAGCATTAGCGGCTAAAATCAAAGCAAAACTTGATAATACCGTCTTTGTTTTGTGTAAAACTAAAAAGTGTCCGAAAACACAAGAAAAGCTTTTCTTTTACGATCAAGCTTTCATATTGAGCGGTTTTAAAGTGGATAATCTAGTTGATTTATTGAATAGCGGCGGCTTGTATCTTGACTTCGACGCTCGAACACGCCACAACCACGGCACAAAGATCCGAGTGAAGACAACACGTTTACAAGACCTATTTGAACACTCTATCGTGTTATAAGATATGCATATACAAACTGGTCGAGATTTAAAATGAAAAATATAAACATTTTTGAAAAGCTCCAAGAACTCTACTTTTGTCAAAAAAAAGTAATCTTTTTTTATTCTATGCGACATCGTTACGTAACACAAAAAAACGATGACAATGGGGAGTTACTAGAAGAGTATGACGAAGAAATCCTATCGTGTCGTGAGAAGATAAAAGCGTTGGAAAAAGAATTAGGTTTGGTATCTGCTGAAAACGACTCAAAGTAAGATAGTTTTTGAAATTAAAGAAAGCCATACTTTTAAAGTTTGGCTTTTTCATTTCTCAAACCTCACTACACAATTTTTTAAATATTATTTCGCATAAAATAATTTTAAAAATACACAAACTAAAAGCTTTCTTTCCTCTCAATATTTCAATAATTTTGAGTTCTCAAAAATCGAGATATACTAGTAAATATAGTTGTGAAAACTGAATAGAAACAAGTTGGACTATAACCCGCCGGGCACTTCGTTTCCTTTGGCTTATAGACTTGCTCTACGAGGTTAGAAATTAAAATAAATCTCACATTTTGAAAAATGTATCAATTGAATTATTTTAATTTTAAATAGCAACTTGGAAGTTGCATATTTTTGGAAAAGAGGAAATGAGAAAAACGAAAAAGAAAGTTGTAATTAGAGGTGAAGAGGACAACACAAAATTAGAAGAAATCACAAAGTGGCACTTAGAAAGAAATCTTGCACTTTGCGAAAGCATTATTGACGAAGATAAAAAATTCTTTGTTGATATTTCAAGAGGTAATTGCAGACTAATTCCTAAGTTAATTAGATTTATTGAAACTTACTACAAGGTAAGCTTGAAAAATTGCAAAGAGGTTTTTGGCGAACTTCTATTTTATATATGTGATTTTTCGGAATATGAAGATAGACCACTTTCTGACTTTTCAAAGAAAAATAATAAAAAGTATGTTGATTTTTCAAATGTTGAAAAAAAAGTTTTCGAGTTCGAAAAGAAAGAAATGAAGCAAGTTCAAGAGGTTGGTAGACTTTCAAATCTTAATTTTGTTTATTCATTTATTAAAAATGAAACTGTTTCAGTAGAGTTTAAATTGTCCGAAGTTCCTCAAATACGTGAAGTAAAGAAACGTTTTGATTTGTATTCGCAATTTTGCGATACAAACAGAAAAATAATTTTAAGGAATGTTGAGTATAACAATTCTACTTTTGACGTTGAAGCTGTTGCTCTTCTAAATAGAAACGCAAAAAATAAAGCGTTTCTTAATAAAATAGATATTAATATGTTTGTTCAAGACTTAACTAATTATTGTCAAAAAACACTTAATACAAAAAACAAAAGGAAAAATAGGCTTAATGTTCAAGCTGTTGAACTAGAAGCATAAGAAAGAATATGATTATAAAACTTCAACACGAAGCAAAATCTTTCGGAGATTTAAAGCGTATATGTAACTATATCGCTAATCCGAAAAATGAAAATGAAACTGAACGTTGTGAAATGTTTGGCGGTGCTCGTGGTGAATTAGATTTAGATAATAAAAAAAATCATATTTCTGATTTTATTCTTCAACTTAAAACAAATCATTCAATGCACTTGCAACAAGAAAAGCGCAAATCAAAAGAAAAGCGTATTTATGATCATTATGAAGTAGCTTTTCACGCTGACGACTGGAAAAGCCGAACAAATGAGGAAATGTTAGACATTGCGAAAGAGGGATTACAAGGATTTATAAAAGATTTTGACGATAAAGAAATTTTGTATGCTATGCATAACGATACAGTAAACAAACATTTTCACTTTATTATTCCTAGAGTTTCAAACTCTTTGAAGTATGATAAAGCTTTTCAATCAAAAAACCGCTCTCGACAAGTAGCGGAAGATCTAGAAGATAAATATGATTTAACTAGAACAAATCGCCAAGATTCCGCACCACAAGACCCTGCAAACAAACTACAAGCCATAGCTAAAAAAGCTTTTAACGCTAACGATTTAGAAGCGTCTGAAAAACTGGAAGAATTAGCAGCGCAACGACAAAAAGAACTTGAAAAGAATCCGTTTGAGTTTATGCGTAAACAAACCATCTACGCAGCTAAGAACGCAAAGAACAACACACACTTTTTCAAACTCCTAGACAAGCACAACATTGAAGTAAAACCAAGCTTCAAAAAAGGGCAAAACGGACAGCAAGAAATCCGTGGTTTTTCCTTTGAAATGAAAGATAAACAAGGTTCAGTAATCGCACATTCCAGCGGTTCAAAGCTAAATAGAAAGCTATTGACTAAAAACGCACTGGAAAGCCGTTTTAAGGGCATAACTAGCCAAATCATACAGAGACAAGACCAAAAGCAAACAACGCCTAAAACCACTAGAAACAACGCTCAAACAGTAAAACAAACGGCTTCAACGGCTAATAAGTCAGTTAAAAAGCCGTCCAAAGCTCCTTCTTCAACTCTACCAAGTAAATCGAATGAAATTGATAAATTTGCAGACGCAGAAACAAAAAAATTACAGCAATATCAGAAACAAATGATGGACCATTATGATCAAGTTCAAGCGAAAAAACGAGCAGAGCAAAACGAGCAAAAAGACGGGATTTTTAAGCTTTTCGTTGACGACTACAAAGAATTGAAAGAGAAAGAAAGTTTAAAACAAAAACGAGCTATAAGAGAGCTTGAAAAGTCTTTAATTGAAGAGTCTAGTTTCGTTAATGAAGAACCAGAAAAAACTACAAAATCAACGAAAAAGGTTATTGATTTAGAAAACAAAAAATCGGTTGGTTGGTTTGCTAATCTCACAAAACCGAACGAAACAAAGTATCAAGAAATGCTTGAAAAGGGTTTTGATTTGACTACGGTCAAAACTCCAAAATCTTGGAATGACAAAGATCAATCATTCAAAATCACAAACTTTATGAGTGACAATAAAGACTTGCTTAGTCAAAAAGAGAAAGAACATTTATTCACTACTTTAAAGAAAAATGAAGCTAATGACGAAATTTTATCAAGAGCTTATAAAGACTTTGAACCGAGCGACGAAAAACAAAAAAGAGAGCGTGAGAGATTGCTCAACAAGTTTAAAAATCAAAGTAATGACTTAGCTAGTCAATACAAATCAGCGAACAGAAAACCGTCTCATAGCTCAAATAAACAAGTCTCTACTTCTGTCTTGAAGAAGAAAAAAGACAAGAACAAGAAAGACAAAAACAAGGCTTTAAAAATCTAGTTCATTTAATAATTCTTCTTCTGATTTTTCATTTTCAAAAATCGTTTCAGACTCTTTCATAAAATCAATTTCTGGACGTTTTAAAGCCTCTTGCCAAGCACTCAGACCATTAAAACCTTTTTCGCTGCTCTCTGTGCTTTGTGCTTCGTTTTCTGTCGCTTTCGCTACTGCTGGCTGTGCTTCTGCTTTCGCTGTAACTGCTGCTTTTTCTTGTGCTTCTGGCAGTTTTAAATAGAAACAGAAATCTTCATATTTGATTAAAAAATCGTGCTTTTTAAGCATTGTTACAAGCGTTTTTTTACTGTTTTTTCTTTGTTCTTTTGTTTCGTTTTTCATATCGAACAAGTTAAAAAGAAATTTTCTGTTAATAAACTTATCTTTCTTTTTTTTGAAGTAACTAATGTAAATATTGAAAAATAATTCTTTGTCTGTTCTGTATTTGATTAGATCATTTAGAGTAATGCAGACGTTAGAAAATCCTGTTTTTACTTTTGATTTATAGTTTCTTTCTATAAGTTCATAGTCAACAACTACACTAAAACTTTTCTTTTCAAAGTCTACTGATTTAATGAATGTTGTATTTCGTAATTTTGAAGTTTCTTCAATAATTCTGTCATTGTTCGCATAAGTGAAATTGTAAAACTTTCTGATTTCTTGATATGTGATTTCAACACTAATATTCTTTTTTTTCTTTTCGCTGATATTGTGTTGTAGTTGTGCAGTGGATAATACATAAGCTTTGATTTTGCTAGACATATACTCATTTTTTATGAAGTAATCAAAGAATGTGTTGTCTTTTGTGTTCGTTTTGATCAACTCGAATTCTGTAAATAATTTTTTTGTTTGTTTCGTCATAATAAAAAACCTCTGTAATTGTTTTAAATAATTACAGAGGACATATTGACAATAGTTAAAACTCAAGTTATTTTGTCTATATCTTAATAAAAAACTTGTCACGGTGATTTTTAAGATTGTTCTGTAATTATTTAAAGATTATAAAAGCACTTTGGAGAGTGCTTTTTTCTTTTTAATAACTCTCTAATTAAAACGAATAACACAAATTAAATTAATTGCAATAGATTGTATGAATATTTTTATACAATCTTTTTTATTGTCATTTTACAGATTTTTACAAACTAAAGTATATGAATACCCCTACCCCTTATATATGAACACCCCTACCCATTATATATGAACACCCCACCTATTAAATAATATTATTTAAATAAGATTATTTTAAATAATAGTGAAGTTCGTGAAATCCTTCACTTTGATATGTGTTTGTTCTCCTGTCGTCGAAAATGTTTGTGCGTAGAAAATCGCTTGGAGCGATTTGACGCTTTTATTAAATCGCAAGCTCATATTCTGAAAATGCAATTTTTAAACCATTTATTTATTAGTAAAAATGAGCATTCCAGATCTAAATATTTTGATATTTTAATAAATGTGCTTCTATGTAGTTATAAGTTAAATCTTTTTACTTCAACACAATGGAGGTGAACAAATGAAATCATTTATATACAATTCAAAAATGAACGAATTAGAATTACTGAAATTACTAACTCAATTCATAATCTACAACTTAAACAAATCAAAAAACTCAACTGAGTTTTTCAATATTCTTCAAAAATCGAACATTCAAACAGTTCTAGACAAGAATAAAAATCTAGTGTTCAACGTGAATAACGACAAGAACAAACTAATCAAGTCTTTCAAAATCGACGACTTCAACAGTCCAGACATTACAAAAAAGAGCTTTATAGAGCGATTTAGAGACTTTTTCGAAAGTCTAGAACTACTACACGCAGACAGCGAGCGAAACCCAAAACAGGCAAAAATCAGAAGCTCAAAACTTTTAAAATGGAAAGACGAACACGGAAACACATATTTTTATCTTGATAATGGCTTTGTTGCGTAAT
>NZ_MCZK01000020.1 GCF_002875945.1 Vibrio lentus | reverse complement strand
TGAATTACGCAACAAAGCCGATATTTCCTCAATATCATTAGAAATTAGCACCCTAAAATCAGATAAAATAGCCCTCCCTGATTTGAACACCCTTAAGCAAGTGGCAATACAGCGACAGATTTCAAAGCTCAAAGAACAGTTAATAGAGTTGGATAATCAATACGAATTTGTTAAAAATGCACCAGAATCCGGAGTAGTGACAGCAATTCAACCAACCGTTGGCACTCAAATAGACACAGATACCCCAATACTCAGTATTATTCCTGATAACTCACCTTTGGAAATCGAACTTCTACTCCCGACTCGTTCTGCTGGCTTTGTGCAATTGGGTGATTTAGTTAAGATAAGATTCCACGCTTTTCCTTATCAAAAATTTGGCTTGGCCCATGGGAAAGTAATCAATATTGATCAGGCTCTAATTTTGCCTACAGATACCATCCTCCCTGTTAAGATTGAAGAAGCTATCTATCGCGTGAGAGTGTCCCTAAATAAACAAGAAATATCCGCTTATGGTAAGTCCTTCCCTTTAAAGGTAGGCATGCTTGCTGACGCGGATATTATTTTAGAAAAGCGGACCTTACTTGAATGGTTGCTAGATCCTATTTATGCAATTAGAGGAAAGATAGGATGACAACATTACAAGACTTAAACCCATTAGATTTATTGTCGTTCTCTGGGAAAAAACGAGTACCATTAATCATGCAAGCAGAAGTTTCTGAATGTGGTTTAGCCTCGCTGGCAATGATTAGTTCTTATTACGGGGCTCGAAGCAATGTAGCTACCTTTCGAAAATTTCAGACTCTAAGTGCTCAAGGAATGAGTTTAAAGCAAATCATGGGGTTAGCTAACGAAACTGGCCTAATATCGAGAGCACTAAGGTGTGAGCTAAATGAGGTCGGGAACTTAAAGCTACCATGTATTTTGCATTGGGATTTAGATCATTTCGTAGTTCTCACTGGGATTTCTAACCAATGGTTTTATATAAATGACCCAGCCTTGGGTAAGCGCAAGGGCTCTTCTCCGCTTAG
>NZ_MCZK01000019.1 GCF_002875945.1 Vibrio lentus | reverse complement strand
GAATTACGCAACAAAGCCAATGCCAAGGCAAAGGAGTAAAGCGCAGGCTAGGTAGTTGTCTTTATTAAAACTATAAATATTTTCATGGAACACAGAGAAAATATGTTTAATCTCCTCCAGTTCTAAGACTCGATCTCGGCTCTCTTCAATACCACCAGCGTCATAGTTAGAAAATGCTAGCGCAGGATTCGACTATACTACACCGATTTTCATACCGTGCCTAAAAAGCTGTTTACAGTACATTAGCGTGTCATTGGCTGTGGTTGGACGGCCACTGTCAGCGACTATTTGGATGATGTTGCGAATATCCAAAGGAGTAACTCGTTTCAACGTGTACTGCCCTATTTGAGGCGCGATCTCTTTTAGATAGATACGTTTAGGAATACTGGGATGCTTTAACCTCTTTTCTAAATCTTTGTACCAATCTATGAAAAGATCATCAACTATCTGTATATCAGCCTGCTTGCTTCGTTTTCTTTCAGCAATTGGATTGATTCCTTCGTTAATTTGTTTTCGTAGCTCTGCGGCTTTTAATCTTGCGTCTGCAAGAGAAAGTTCACTGACCTTAGCAATAGTCACTTCCTTTCTTTTATTAAAAAGGGTGTACCTTAGCATCCAGTACGCTTGACCAGCTTTGGGGAGCATGAGATAGAAACCATTCCCATCAGCATGACGACCAATTTCTTTGTCTTTTATTATTGTCTTGATTCGCTTGACGGTAAGGCTACTCATCTCTATCTCCTTGAATTAATGGGTATAAATGCAGTTGTCTTGATCTACTATTAATAAGTGTGGGGAGTGTTTTATGTTTTTATACTATTTTGGGGAGTGAATTGCAAAGCACTCCCCATTGTACTCCCCATTAATTTGTGGCTTTTAGTGGATGACTATGGACTTTTATGTACAGGGAAATAAAAAAGCCCTTTAAAATAAGGGCTTTAAAGATGTGATAGGACTAGGTTAGATACTATTCTATATTCTGGATCTGCTCACGCATCTGTTCGATAAGAACCTTAAGCTCTACGCCCGAAGCAGTGATGTCTGTGCTGATGGACTTAGATGCTAGCGTGTTTGACTCACGGTTGAACTCTTGCATCATGAAGTCAAGCTTACGGCCACAAGCGCCACCTTTCTTCAATACTACATTCGCTTCTTTCACGTGAGAGTCTAGACGGTCTAGTTCTTCTGCCACGTCTGACTTCTGCGCAAGTAAGATAAGCTCTTGCTCAACGCGAGAACCTTCAAGCTCAATTTTCGCATCTTCAAATTTGGTAAGAAGACGTTCACGTTGCCATTCTAAGATCTCAGGCATGCGTGCACGAACTTTCACTACTTCTTCAGTGATTGCATCTAAACGCTGAACGATTAGCACCTTCATGTTCTCTCCTTCACGAGCACGAGCGTCAATGAACTCTGCGATTGCATCGTTGAATGCTTCAAGTAAATCTTTGTTGATGGCATCCATATCTTGCTCTGGAGTTTCCATCACGCCAGGCCAGTTCATGACTTGGAATGGGTTCAGACGGCTGTCTTCACCTGTCATGGTCATAACTTGGTTAGCGGCATTGATCACTTGCTGAGCCAAACCTTCGTTAATGCTCAGCTCGCCTTTCGCTGCTGGGTTTGCTTCAAAACGTAGGTTACATTCAACCTTGCCGCGAGCTAGACGCTTACGGAAACGCTCACGTAAGATAGGCTCTAAACCACGGAACTGTTCAGGCATACGGAAGTAAGTCTCTAGGTAGCGTTGGTTTACACTACGGATTTCCCATACTGCTGTACCCCAATCGCCTTTTACTTCTTTGCGTGCGTACGCGGTCATACTATAAATCATCGAATTTTCCTGTCTTTTATCATTCTGAAAATAACGCGCACGCATAGTATCACGATATGGTGTACTCCCGAAGCTTGTCGCTTTTCACTATAAATAGCCTTTCATGATAAATAGCTTTGAACGGTAAATAGATTTGAAAGATAAACTGCTATATAATCTTGCCCCAATCAAAACTGTCTCACCCCTTTCTTAGGTGATGCACTCTTTCGATAGTAAATCACTTCAGACTGTTAATAAGGTAGATACCAATGCGTCCAAATGACCGCGCTGTAGATCAAATTCGTCCAATTAAAATTACTCGTAACTACACAGCTTATGCTGAGGGTTCTGTATTAGTTGAGTTCGGCAACACTAAAGTTCTATGTAATGCGACGGTAGAAGAAAACGTACCGCGTTGGTTAAAAGGCCAAGGAAAGGGTTGGGTAACGGCTGAATACGGCATGCTGCCACGTGCAACGCACACTCGTAACCGTCGTGAAGCAGCGAGTGGTAAGCAAGGTGGTCGTACGATGGAAATCCAACGTCTGATCGCGCGTAGTCTACGTGCTGTTGTTGACCTGAAAGTAATGGGTGAAATCATGATCACTGTCGATTGTGATGTTATCCAAGCAGATGGCGGTACTCGTACTGCTTCTATCTCAGGTGCAAGCGTTGCAATGGCTGATGCTATCAACAGCCTACTAGCAAGCGGTAAACTGAAAAAGAACCCAATGAAAGGCCACGTAGCGGCAGTTTCAGTGGGCATCGTTGGTGCACAAGCACTGTGTGACCTTGAGTACGTTGAAGACTCAGCAGCAGATACCGATATGAACGTTGTAATGACGGAAGACGGTAAGATGATTGAGATTCAAGGCACCGCAGAAGGCGAACCGTTCAGCCACGAAGAGCTGATGCAGCTTTTAGCCCTGGCGAATAAGGGCATTACCGATATCGTCGAAGCGCAGAAAGCTGCGTTGGCCGACTAATCATTTAATAGCTCCCACATTGGGGGCTATTTTTTTGTCTGCAAAACTCGAAAGGGTAGTGCAGAGCGTAAGTTAAGTTTTATTGAATAAACGTAGAGGAAAAACATGAAAGCATATCAACGTGAATTTATTGAATTTGCACTAGAGAAAGAAGTACTTAAGTTTGGTGAGTTTACTTTAAAGTCTGGCCGTAAGAGCCCTTACTTCTTCAATGCTGGATTGTTTAATACAGGTCGTGACCTAGCGCGTTTAGGTCGCTTCTACGCAGCAGCATTAGCAGATTCAGGTATTGAGTTCGATGTACTATTTGGCCCTGCATACAAAGGTATCCCAATCGCAACAACAACAGCGGTTGCACTAGCGGATCACCACGATGTGGACACGCCTTACTGTTTCAACCGTAAAGAAGCGAAGAACCACGGTGAAGGTGGCAATTTAGTCGGTAGCGAACTTGAAGGTCGTATCATGTTAGTTGATGACGTGATCACTGCAGGTACTGCGATTCGTGAGTCGATGGAAATCATCCAAGCAAACGGCGCTGACTTAGCGGGTGTTCTGGTTGCTATCGACCGCCAAGAGAAGGGCAAAGGTGAGTTGTCTGCGATTCAAGAAGTAGAGCGTGACTTCGGTTGTGCGATTATCTCAATTGTTAGCCTGACTGACCTAGTGACTTTCCTTGAAGAGAAAGGTACCGACGCAGCACATCTAGAATCTGTAAAAGCGTACCGCGCTCAATACGGCATCTAATATTTGATGTCTTGAATCTTAAGATTTAGAGCTTCAAACAGAAAGGCCCGAGAGATTAAACTCTTTCGGGCCTTTTACTTTTCTATTGAGGTGAGCTGCTTTCTTACCTGAAGATAGGCGCTCTATTTGTAACGGCTACTCTATTTATAACGAATGCCGCGTTCAACTTCTGGATCTTCCATGGTCTTGAAGCGCTTGTGCAGCCACATCCATTGCTCAGGTGCTCGTAAGATAATCTTCTCAAGATAACTGTTCATGTAGGCAGCGGCAGCTTTCTCATCTTTTTGTGGATAGTTATCTTCAATTGACTCATCAGCCATGATCTCATATTTGCCGTCGGCATTTCTAAAACCAGACCCCGGAACAAGTGCACATCGGCTAGTGTAAGCCAGAATACTGGTGCCTGTTGTGGTACACGCATCTTCTACTGCGAAGAAAGGTACAAACACAGACTTGTTACGGCCGTAATCATGATCTGGCAGGTAGAAAAGGATCTCACCCTGACGCAAGATTCGAATCATACGCTTTACGTCTTTACGGTGAATCAGGCGATTGCCGTTCTGAGTACGACCGCGGTATTGAATGAATTCATAAGCCGGGTTGTTGTGCGGACGATAAACACCTAAACCTGAAATACCAAGTACCGCCATTGCTCGGGCGGTGATCTCTAGGTTCAAGGCATGCACACAACATAGTAGAACACCTTTACCGTTGTCTTTGTGTGTACGCAGCGTTTGGGTGTCTTTATCCACTAGGATTCTTTTGAAGCGCCACGTTGGCCAAAACCATGTAATACCGGTTTCGATAAGTGCCATGCCAGTATTTTTAAAGTTTTCACTGACCATAGCCGCGACTTCGTCAGCTGGCTTATCAGGGAAGGCAAGTTCCAAGTTACGTGTTGCCACAGCGACACGCTTTTTACCATAACGAGCGCCAAGAGAGCCTAATGAACGGCCTAACAGCAGTAACACACGGTAAGGTAGAACGTTAACGAGAAACGCCAGTAACCCAAAACCGAACCAAACTCCCCAATGTTTAGGGTGGAGCAAAGCCAAGGTAAAAGGTGGCTTAGTAAGAACGTGTTGTGCGGTGCTGTTTTCCGGAGAAGTTTTCGTCGTCATAACCATCACTTAAGGTTGGGTTTACTTAATTTGAGCGCTCAGCAGTGCCCAGTAAGCATCAAAATTTTCGGTTGGTTGATATTTGAAATCAGAGCGAACAAATCGATTCAGACTGCCTTCAACCTGACCGAGCAGTTGAGCCGCTAAGATTTTCTCATCAACCGGGAACGATTTCCCTTCACGAAGTTTTCTTTCACGCAGGATTTGGCGAAGCTGAGTTTCAATACGCTCAAAAAGCTGATTGATTCGTTCACGCAGGCGCTCATTTTCAAACATTAGAGCATGGCCCGATAAAATACGAGTCAATCCAGGGTTACGCTCAGAAAAGACCAAGATCAATTGCATGACTAAGCGAATACGCTCAAGTGTGTCTTTCTCTTCATCTAGAATACGGTTGATTCGAGACATCAACGCTTCTTCAATGAACTCGATTAAGCCTTCAAACATGCGTGCTTTACTTGGGAAGTGGCGGTAGAGCGCCGCTTCAGATACGCCGACTTGCTTGGCCAATTTTACCGTTGTGATACGAGAAGCACCTTCGGTCGATTCCAACATTTGTGCCAGCGCTTGCAGGATTTCTTCACGACGGTTTGATTTTCGAGTACCAGCCATCTATTTACTTCCTTTCCTAAAGATGAGGATTGAGTGAAGCAGGATTATAAACACCATTCAATTCTGTTCCTAGTTTTGTAAGACCTAGGTCAACAGAATCGAGAGGTGTCAGCAGATTGTCAGAGCAAATTTGTGCGTTTATGCACCAATAAGCTGTTGGATCTGATCGAGGATCTGGAAACCAAGTGTGTCTTTGCTATCCAGTGGCAGAGATTTATCACCGTCTTTCCAATAAAGGTGCAATTCATTACTGCTGCTATTGAAGCCCTGGCCTTCGACAGAGACATCGTTAGCGCAAATCATGTCGAGGTTCTTTCTTTCCAGCTTGCCACGCGCGTACTTCTCTACATCTTGAGTTTCTGCAGCGAAGCCTACGGTAAATGGACGGCCTTCCGTCATTGAAGCAACAGAAGCGACAATGTCTGGGTTCTTAACCATTTGAATGGTCATGTCATCTTTACCATCCACTTTTTTAAGCTTTTGGTCTGCAATGGTCTCAGGGCGGTAATCGGCAACCGCAGCACAGCTGATGAAAATATCGTGCTGAGCGGAGTTAGCGCTAACGGCATCAAACATCTGTTGTGCGCTGTCTACATCAATTCGATTAACCTTGTTTGGCGTTGCTAGTGATACAGGGCCGCTGATTAGAGTTACCGTAGCGCCTTGTTTAGCGGCTGCTTCAGCCAGTGCATAGCCCATCTTGCCCGAGCTGTGGTTAGTAATGTAACGCACCGGGTCGATGGCTTCACGAGTTGGACCCGCGGTAATCAAGACCGAACGGCCAGCAAGCGGTTTAGGTTGGAAGAAGTCTTCACAACGATGTACGAGTTGCATTGGCTCGAGCATGCGACCCATACCGACATCACCACAGGCCTGTTCGCCAGCCGCGGGTCCCCAGATCTCACAGCCACGACGTTTTAGTGTGGCGATGTTCTCTTGAGTTGCAGGGTTGCTGTACATTTGTTGGTTCATTGCAGGAGATACCGCAACTGGCGCATCGGTTGCTAAAACCAAAGTGGTCAGTAGGTCGTTACCCATGCCTGCGGTCATGCGCGCAATCAGATCAGCGGTTGCGGGTGCTAATAACACCAGGTCAGCCCATTTCGCCAGTTCGATATGCCCCATGGAAGCTTCAGCAGCAGGATCAAGCAAACTATCAGACACTGGCCTTCCAGAGACGGCTTGCATGGTGAGAGGAGTAATGAACTCCTTGGCTGCATTTGTCATCACGACTTGTACCTGCGCACCACGTTCAATTAAGCGTCGAGTCAGTTCGGCACATTTATACGCAGCGATACCACCACTAATGCCAAGTAGGATTTTTTTTCCAGCTAGGCCTTGTTGGTCAGCGTTACTCAGTTGATTAACCAATGTTTGCATGATTCTGTTCCTTAATTTCTCTGGGCTAACGATATCAGAACAAAGGATTAGTGCCTAGAAGCAGAGCTCGAACAGATTTGATACTCATCAAGTTGGTGTTATCAAACCTATCAATTACACGTTTTTGCTAGCGACTCGTTTCCTTTTCTCTTTATCAAAGGATCTCTGGTTGCAAGCTTATTAAGCTGACGGGTCGTATTCATGACCTTAAATAGCCTTTATATGCCTATAAGCAAAATGCCTGTTGAGTCGATGGGCTTTGTTGCGTAAT
>NZ_MCZK01000018.1 GCF_002875945.1 Vibrio lentus | reverse complement strand
TAGTATCGCAATTTCATTCTTTTAATTTCTCATTAATTAAATAAGAAAGAGAATGGAGGCGCCTCCCGGAGTCGAACCGAGGTCCACGGATTTGCAATCCGCTGCATAGCCACTCTGCCAAGGCGCCATTTTTCAACACGTTAGAACCGACTAAACGTTAGCCCCGCTGTGTTCGGGTGCCTACTTTACGGATTGAGTGAAGATAGTCAAACAAAAATGTGAATTTAAATTCTGTTTGCTGACATTTAAATCAAATTGCTGCATGTTCGATCTTTTCATTCAAAAAGCATACAGCAAACTGGATTCAATTAAGGTGTTTGCGCACTACCACTTTTTCATGAAGCGGCCAACAAGGCTTGGATGATACGACCAACAGTGATCAAACATGGTCATAAGTTGAGGGTTACCATACTTAGAAAGACTAACTGCATGGAAACGGTTTTTGTGCGTTTTAAGTTTCTCGACTTGAGCAATCATTTCATCAGACTGCTTTGGAGCGATAAAGTCAGAAAGCACGATCAAATCGGCGTTCTTGTACTTGTCGCCCATCATCAAATCAATCGACTTCATTAGGACTGGCTCAAGATCTGTCCCACCATGGAATGAGTAACTTAGGAAGTCACTGGCTTCACGTAGGCCGTCTTGTCGCGTCAATTCATAAGTAATGTGTTCTGAAGAGAACAAAATCACATAACAGTCGCGTTCTTCAGCTAAGGCAATTTGCATCAAAGCGTAAGCCATCGCTTTTGCCGACTGTTCTGGGAAACCACTCATTGAACCCGACGCATCAACACAAACAATAAATGGGCCTTTTTCAATGTCGACAGACTTGCTGTCTGGTTTCTGAGCTTTCACTTTACGTAACGTTCGAGATTTACCTTGTGAACGATAGCTAAGTAAACGCTTGTCGGCCAAATGTTTGTAGAAGATAACCTCAAGTTCTGGGTACGCTAAGAACATGGTCTCGTTCGGCAGCATCTTGTTGAGGTCATCACTTTCATGAATCCCAACAATATCATCAACCGCTTCATCGCTCTTCTCTTCAACCATCTGCAGCTCTTCTACAGGGGCTTTGTGTAGAGAAGGATCGTCTTCTAAGCCAGCCATACGACCTAGTTTCTCAGCGATCTCTTGAAGGCCTTTGTGCTTGTTCAAAAACTCCGCATGACGCTTCATTACTGTTAAGTCGGTCTTGCTCAACTTAGCCGAAGCCATGTCCCACAAGCGCCCTACACTGCCTTCATCACCCGACTCCGTCACTTTATCCATGTTTTTCATGGTTTCCATGCGTTGATAAAGGTCAGCTAAGACTTTTTCTTTGCTGGTTTCAAGTTCGGTTACTTGCGCTTGTTTGATCGCTTCTGATAGTGATTGATACCATTGGTCGCAAAAGTAGTGTGGAAACATCGCGTTATAAACGCCTTTGTTGTTTTCCATTAAACGTCTTGCTTGAAGGTAGAACGCTGAGTGCCATTCCAATTTTTTGATGACACTGTCAATCTCATCAAAAAACTGGGGTTCATCCCAGTAGATAACCTCTTGGTACAGTGCAATTTCTTCTTGGAATCGATCGGTTTCACACACCTTAGTGACGCGTTTTTTCACTTTACCGCGCCACTTAACCAAGTGGTTTTTAACCGACGTTTTTACGCCTTTGTTCTCAGCAGCCATCATGACTTGAGAACGAGCGATGAGATCATTCATCGCTGTATCAATGATTCCTGAATCAGCCACCATCAAAGCGAGGTTTAAGCCGTCTGCTCCTAACATATGCTCTCCCCTTACTCGAAGTATTGACTCATGAACTTAATGCGCTGTGCGATCTTGCTGCTCTTCACTTTCGTGGTTTCAAGATCTTGCGTTACAGCTTGCAAACTTGCTTCCATCGCCTTTGGTAAATCAGGATCAATGTAGTTATGAGGCAACGCATCATGGAATTCAGTACGAACTCTTTTTAACTTGAATTCAGCTTCAGTCAACTGCTCTAACGCTCTCTCAGCACCACTCAACCACTTGTTATACAATTCTTGGTCTAAACCGTCGGTAGTCACCACACTCACCAATACTGAGCGATTCGCAATATCTTTAATCACTAATTGGTTCGACGCGTCCAAATCCAGTTTTAAACGACATAGGTTTTTGTTTTCGTTTACGTAACCGTAAATATCACCGTGGCCTTCTTTAAGCGCTCGATCAAAATCATCTTTGGCTACGTATACCCAACGGCTATCGCCTTTCTCAGATTCAGAAACCGACATATTGCTTTGCAACATCACCAGTTTAACGAGATTGTATGCACTGCCTACGCTGTACATTTTGGCGTTCTTGATGTCATTCTGATAAACGTCTTTACGCAACAAGCCGCTGGTTGACTCCATAGAGAGCGAAACAGATAGCGTCGATTCAACATCTTCTTGAATCTCTTCGAGCTCTTCACGTGACATCTCGATTTGAGATTTCGACTCTTGCTGATCAAACGCTCGGTTTAATGCAAAGTCTTTGACGACACTACGAACCACATCGCGTGATTCTGGGCTGTGCCACAAGCAATCTTGCAGAAGCATAATATCTAGCGGATTCACGCTATCACGGCCACTGAAGAATGCACTCGCTTTCAATAGCTTGACCGCTTTCTTCCAACGTCTGTCTGATACATACAAGTCAGATTCTGATGATGAGCCCTGATTCTTAACGGTCTCTTCAAGCATGGTTTTCAGTTCAAATAGCTTGTTAAACGAGTTATCCGTCAATTCAAGCTTATCGAGTTCTTTCTGCCATTGATGGTATTCAATATCAGTAATCGCTAAGCCTTTAGGGATCACCGCTTCTTGAGATGTGCCTGTCGTCAGCATTGATTTGAAGTTTTGTTTGTTCTGAATACGGTTTACAAACACGCGAACCAACATACGGTCATAAAGTGCTTCTAAGCCGCTGTCTTCGTCTGGCAGCTCGTTAGATGCTGATACCAAAAGACGCATAGGCACACGCTCGATGTCTGCGCCATTTTTAAATGTCTTTTCGTTCACTACAGTCAGCAGCGTATTCAAGATTGCAGGACCGGCTTTCCAGATCTCATCAAGGAACACGACTTGCGCTGTTGGTAGGTAGCCCTCAGTCAATCTTACATAACGACCGTTGTCTTTTAATTCTTGGATACTTAGCGGACCGAACACTTCTTCTGGCGTGGAGAAGCGCGTCATCAAATATTCGAAATAGCTACTGTTATCAAAAGCCTGAATGAGTCGTTTAGCGATAAGACTTTTTGCGATACCTGGAGGGCCTAATAGGAACACACTTTCACCAGCAAGAGCCGCCAGTAAACAAAGCTTGATGGTGTCTTCTCTTTCGTAAACGCCATCTGAGAGAGCATGCGCTAATTTGTTGATTCTTTCAGAGAGTAGCGCCTTGTCAGCATGTGAGGAAATAGAGGGGGTCATGCGTTACTCCGAAAATCTATGAACAGTTGAGAGTGTAGATATGTTTTTATACATTTGTTAGCACTTTGTTACAAGTGTATTTTTTTATTGAGTTGCCTTTATATCAGATGGTTACGACTGTAATTTTGGCGTAATCATAGATTCCAAATTTGAGAGTAGCATCACGAACGGTGTGAAACGAAACCTATCACTAAACCGAATTTTTCTTTTATTTTCGACACCATAGACGTTATGGTGGTGCACGTCTTCAGTTATACGACAAATTGGCAAGGAATGTGGCCAGACTGCATGAATAAAGTTATCCATCAATGGAAAAGTATCTCTCTCGTAGAAGAGAGCGTGACACTCCCTACGAATGTCATAGTAAAACACACAACAATACACCACCCTGGCGCGGCCGTTATTCTTCCTATTACTGCGTCTGGAAAAATTATCCTTATTAACCAGTTTCGACCTTCTCTTAAAAAATGGCTTTTAGAATTACCGGCTGGCACGATGGAAATTGATGAGACACCTCTTCAATGTGCTCAGCGAGAGTTGGAAGAAGAAACCGGTTACAGTGCAACTTCTTTTCAGAGTTTAGGGCAAGTCACCCCTTTGGCGGGTTTCTGTGATGAGATACAGCATCTGTTCGTCGCAAAAGAGCTTAGCCTCACTACCCGCTTTGAATGCGATGAAGATGAAGTCATAGAAGTGATCGAACTGAGCTTAGATGAACTGCACGACAAAATACGACACGATCAAATTACCGATACCAAAACTATCGCTTGTTTAAGTAAAGCCCAACTATGTGGCTATCTATAGCCACTTATATGACTACCTAAAGTTACTCTAGGAGAGAAACATGGACTTTCGTTCTGATACCGTTACTAAACCCTCACAAGCTATGCGTGATGCAATGGCAAACGCAGAAGTGGGTGATGATGTTTATGGCGATGACCCAACCGTAAACGAACTAGAGCAATGGGCAGCGAATGAGACTGGCTTTGAAGCCGCTATGTTCACGTCTTCTGGCACGCAAGCTAACCTACTTGGTTTAATGGCGCACTGTGAACGTGGTGACGAATATCTTTGTGGCCAACAAGCGCACAACTACAAGTACGAAGCTGGCGGCGCCGCGGTACTTGGTTCTATTCAACCTCAGCCAATTGAAAACAACCCAGACGGCACGTTAGATTTTAAAAAGCTTGCTGCTGCAATTAAACCAGACGACAGCCATTTCGCTCGCACCAAGCTTCTGAGCTTAGAAAACACCATTAATGGCAAAGTACTGCCAATGTCATACTTGGCAGAAGCTCGTGATTTCGTAAATCAACACGGCCTGCAAATGCACCTCGACGGCGCGCGCGTTTATAACGCTGCCGCTGCACTGGATGTCCATATTAAAGAAATCGCACAGCACTTTGACTCTATGACGATTTGTCTATCAAAGGGCTTAGGCGCGCCGATTGGCTCGTTGCTGCTTGGTAGCAAAGAGTACATCGCCAAAGCACGTCGCTTACGTAAAATGGTCGGTGGCGGTATGCGTCAAGCAGGCATTCTTGCTGCAGCAGGTAAGATGGCACTGACTGAAAACGTTGCTCAACTAAAAACTGACCACGAGAACGCGAAAAACCTAGCTATTGGCCTTAGTAAACTAGAAGGCTTCTATGTTAATCCTGATTTCATTCAAACGAACATCGTGTTCGCTAAGTTAGATGAGTCTGTGGATATTAACCGCATCGCACGTGAGTTAGGTGAACAAGGCATTACTATGTCACCAGGTAATCCAGTTCGCTTTGTTACTCACCGTGATATTAGTGCTGAAGACATTGCTCGCTTCCTAATCGCTATCGAGAAGTCGCTATAAATTCGTGACGTAAGATCGGTCATGAATTTGATTGAACGTACTGACGATTAGATCAGTATTGCTACAAAAAGACCATTTAACGTTTAGCATTTAGCGTTAATGGTCTTTTTTAATTTCTACTACCCATTTTATTGAACACTCTATTTTCTCACCCACATTAAATATACTTCTACCTAGCCACCTACCAATATACACTTTAAATATTAATCACATTAATTCAATAAGTCTGACGTATTTCCATTAACTGACCATAATAGATACCCTTTCTTTCCAATATCTCAATCAATATTCTTATGCAATCTAGACCGAGTAAATCCAATAATATCGATTGGTTAAATAACTACCCTAGCGATCAAAGAGTTTACCTTGCTGAGGTTTACGTTAGCGTCATGCAAGAAGACTTAGAGCGACTCAGGGATACAAAGCCTGAGCGCGCAGCAAGCTTGCAAATCATACACCGCATAAAGGGTGGTCTTTCTTCAATCGGACACTTCCCACTAGAGCAGCTCATCAAAGTGGAAGAGAATGAATTGAAAGCAGGAAATAATAATGTCGAACAAACAAACCTCAATACGATTAAATTAATTTCACACAGTGTTGAGTCAATTGAAGATTGGCTTAATATTAATGGCGTAGGAAATTAATCGAATCATTGTAGGATTTTTCTTGTTTTCACTCTGAGATACTTTTAGCTATTTTCTATTTGTTACAATTAGCTAAATTTCGTCAACAGTCAAAATAATGAATAACGACATAAAGAAATATACGGTACTGGTTGCAGACGATTCTCGACTGGTTACAAGCAGTGTAACCACAATTTTGCGCCAAATCGGCTTTGAATCCATATCTTATGCATACAAACCTTTCGATGTTATTCATCAATGCCGCCAGAACTCGTTTGACATTATAATCTGTGACTACAACTTTCAAACCCAATTGACGGGCTACCAACTGCTGGAAGAACTCAAACACGCTCGAATTTTGAAATCGACGACGGTTTTTATGTTCCTTACCGGTGAAAATGATTACAACGTCGTGCGATCTATTGTGGACTCAGACCCTGACGACTACCTACTTAAACCCTTTAATAAACAGTTCTTTATTAAACGGATATTTTCATCCTTAAATCGCAAAGTGGTCCTCGCGCCGATCTTTGAGAAGTTAACCGAATTCGATTTTGCTGGTGTTGTGCGTGAGTGCGACGAGCTTCAGCCATTTCACCCTGAGTACTCTAAGCTTATCCGAAAGTACAAGGCCTCCGCCCTTCTGAAAAGTAAGCAGTTTAATAAAGCTCAAGAAGAGTATGAAAGCTTACTCGAAGAAGATGACTTGGACTGGATTAAAACCGGCCTAGCGAGCACGCTCATTGAAACAGACCAAGTAGATGAGGCCAAAGAAATCCTCAACTTAGTAAAATCTAAAAAGAACAACCCATACTTTCACGACGAAATGTCGAACATATACTCGATTGAAGAAGACCTGCCCAACGCGATAGATCATTTGAAACAGTCAGCGATGTTACTTGATGCGGGCGCACATCGTGAGTTGGTGATTGCGAATTTATCAATCGCTGCTGGCGCTTATCAAGACGCATTCACTTATATGAAAAGGTATTACGAGAAGAACATTAATACCTTTCGTGGCGGGTTTTATACAAAGATTAACTACATGCGTACCTTTCTTTATAAACAACTACTTGGAGGTTCAATAAACCTGTTTGAAAGGCAGCTTGCTTCATACAATTCGATTCTCAATGATATCGGAAAAACGCCAGAGCTTATTCTTCAGGATAAACTCATCTCTGCGCACATTGGATTGATCAAAGGTGACCTGAAAACCGCAACGCTAAGTATCAAACAAGCACTCAATTATACCTCTGAGTTTCATTTTTATGATTTCTACCACCTTTGCTTCTTATTGGAACAGTGTTCATTTTTAAGCGAAACACCGACATTCGTAACAAGGTTGGAAGACAGTATTAATAAAGACCAACACCCGAGTATTATTCGTAGTCAAATTCATATGCTCAATGGCTTTAAAGAACGCTTACAGGCATCACAGCTTCAGTTAAGTAATATCAGAAAAGAAATGATACTCATGAAATCGTCGGATCGTCTAACAAAAGACAAACAGCTCGATTACTATCTCGATATTCATAACCTTTTGCCGCATTCGAAAAAGACCTGTTTGGCAATTATCAAACTTTCAGCCTTGCTCAGCACTCCCTATGAAGGTAAACACGATATTCGTATCAAAATAAACAAGTGCAATGACGTATTGGTTAACTTACATACTAAAGAAGAGTTGAGCAGTATAAATTACAACCAAATACTGTATAAAGCACGAGGTCGAGCGACCTATTAGTCACGTTATCTTTAAGTAAGTAGTAACGCGCGCCCTTTCTAAACACCTGATTTTCAAAATGTTAAAATGTCATTTTCACCCTAACCTCTATGTTTTTACATAGAATTATCGCTTATCACAAGCTTAGAACTCAAAGAGACAGGATGTCACATAGCAATAATGTAGGTGACTTATGACAAATCAGAACGTTCTAATCATAGATGAACAACCTCTTTACCGAGAAGCACTCGCCGAGTTGATCATGGACTCGCTAAATGTTGAAGATCTCTATAAAACTACCGATACCGACAAAATTCTTAAGCTAGTGAATAGCCAGAGCATTGATTTGATTGTTCTCGATGTGACACTAGCAAACAACGATGGTATGAACCTCGCGAAGATAATCAAGGCGCACGGTTACGAAGGGAAATTGTTGTTTGTTTCTTCTTTAGATAACTCAAGCTTGTCTGAGGCCGCTCTATCATTAGGTGCCAACGGATTCCTGAGTAAGAGCGAAAGCCATGAATCAATTCGCTTCGCCCTATCCAGTATTATGAAGGGATACTCGTTGTTCAAATCAGATCAAAAGAACAGCGGTAAAAGTACCAAGCTATCCAATAAAGAGGCGATCGTGTTTCAGTACTTGATTCAAGGGCACTCGAACAAACTTATCTCAGAAAAGCTGTCGTTAAGTGCCAAGACCATCAGCACCTATAAAACACGTATCCTGAGCAAATACAGAGCCAACTCAATCGTTGAACTGGTTCAACTCACAGACAACATTTAGCGGCGGTGTCGACTGAACGTCTACGCGTTCGGTTTACTGAGTGTTGGTGTTGACGTACTCGAACATAGGTTATTTAGCTAGATTTAAGTTTTTCTCTATCACACCAATGAGCAGTTGATGGAGTGCATTGTGACGATGCGTTTGTTTGATGTATGCCGCTATTTTAGGTCGACCCGCTGAATAGAAAGACTCTGGCACTTCAATGAATTTGAAACCATCAATCTGTCGCCCAAAATTCATCATTATTGTAGCGCTGTTACGGCGCTTTAATAATCCGAGTAACAGGCCAATATCCCCTACAGTCACTTTCGAATCAATCTCGAACCCTTTCTTTTCTAGGATCATTCGTACCACCTGCTTCGACCCCTTCCAACCTTTAAGTTCCAGCAAAATAAAAGGTAATGACAAGGCTTCTTCTAATGTATCAAGGTCTATTTCTTCGGGAAGAACCAAACCAACAGGCAGTGAGCCGACGGAATGTTGATAGATGCTCTTAGGACTGTCTTCATTAAAGTGATGCAAAAACACATCGACTTTACCGTCTAAAATACTCTCGATTGGCTGATCGCTTGGACTTACGATATTAATAGAAGCATTGGGCAACAACTCGAAAAGGTCAGCCAATATAGCTTCACCTAGGAAGTATTGGGCAACTTGAGGCATCGATATGGTAATAGATCTATCGTAAGTTAGAGGATCAAAGGCGCTTGCTCCCATGCAAGATTCAAGGTTGTCTAACCCTGTTTGAATGAGCGGGAGCTGCTTTTTAAGAAAGTCTGTGCTTTCGAAATGGTGGGCGTGTCGAATAAACAACTCATCGCCAAGTTGATCTCTAAGGCGAGCAAGGTACTTACTGATTGAAGCCTCGCTCTTGCCTAGAATCTTAGCTACGGGTTTCAGTTGTTGGTGTTTATCCAACAACACCAAGATACGTAGAAGATTCAGATCTAAATCTTTATTCACAGCAATAACCCTTCATTGTCATTTCATAAACTTATCAAACGTATACACGTTAATATCTAAGTTTAGTCAATACAAGGAAACGAGCCATTGCTGACGTTATCCTTTCCACCAGCCGCTAGATATGACTTTCATCTAACATATCACCGCGTAGAACCGCTGAACCGCTGAACCGCTTCGTTAGATGAACAATCGTTAAATCAACGTTGTGCCTTTTGCTCATAGAGTTTCTCATCGGCTTTATGGAGCACACTTTCCAACGACTCACTCGCCCCCTTAAAGGCGACGCCAACACTCACCGATACATCAAAACCCAATGAAGCCACTTTAGATTCGGTCACTTGTTTTTTCAAAATTTCCGACGCTTTGTTAGCGTTTTCAAAACTGCAATTCGGCATTATGACGATAAACTCGTCGCCACCGACTCTGACCAAAAAGTCATCGCGACGAAACACATCTTTCATTGATTGGGCTATGTGTTGAATTACCTCATCTCCCCAGCTGTGTCCGAGGTTATCGTTGATCTTCTTAATCCTGTCGCCATCGATAGCGATAATCGAACAAGGCTTACCCCGTACAGCCTGGTCGAATGACGGCTCATTATAGATTCGTCGATTGTACAAACCCGTTAACTCATCTTTGAGCGCCGTGTGTTTCGCATCCACCAATTCATCTTTGGTAATCTTGGCTTTATTCACATAAAACAGATAATTAAGACTCGCTAAGAACATCACGACAAACACCCAACAATAATCAATCAGTAACTTCGAATAAGGGTATCGATACGTATAGGTGGTTCTATTGTCGGCAACGGTCGTCTTACTGTAATTCAGATAGGAATATGGGTAACCTGGGTACGTCACGATTAAATTATTGACGTCATTCTTAGTCTCATAACCCACATCTAAACCATCGCTTACATACAGTTCAATGTTGACGTTCAACACATAGTCGCCAATGATGACCCCTTCATCATAAACTGGGGTTACAATCGAAATGATTTCATTTTGGCTGATCAGCCCAATATGAGGCGCCGATATGATCACCCTATCCGCCAATTGATATTCTTTGGCGGTAATTGAACATACCTCGCTTCCAAGGCATATGTCTCCTGACAGATACGATTCAGAGGGTGTGAAGTTCTCAAATTTATTCGGGAATATGTACTTTGAACCAGAATACGAACGATAGAAATAGACAAAATTATCGTCGATACCACCTAGGTTTTTATACAAAGAAATTTGATGCATCAAATGTCTAACTGCAATTTCTGCTTTGTTTAATTCAGGGTCCCCTAGAGGATAAATACTATCAACAAAGTTGACCTCATCAACGCTATCAAAGTCATGACTTCTCTCGCCTGACGTTTGATTTATCTGAGATTCTGTAAACAAGCCCAACAGAACCAAGTTGTCTTTATGCCTATCTAACTGCAACGTACTTAAATCAAACTCTTTAATATCGTTGTTTATTGCCACCGTACCGAAGCTTACGATAAACAATAAAAAGGACAGTGAAGAAAAGGTCAACGAAATCGTCGCTACTTTAAATTTTGGCATGAGTTTGATGATTCGTTTAGCAGTCATAATTCAATTACTCTCGACAACTCAACAATACTGTCAACGCTGTACTTGGTAAGCATCCTTCTTTTGTAAGTACTAATGGTTTTCTCACTGATAGAGAGCCGTTCAGCCGCGTCTTTATTTGTCATTCCCTTCAACAACAGTTTCGCAACGGTCGCTTCACGAGCAGAAAGCTTAAGGGGTTGCTTGGCCTTTTTCGGGTCGTTAATCTCTTTAAAAAATGAGTAACCCTTCACGATGGCCTCTATCGCGTCTTTGAGGACGTCGTAGTGCTCTGACTTACATACATACCCATTCGCCCCCACTTTAAATGCCATTTCGCTGTAATAAGCGCTGGTTTCTGCTGAATAGAACACCACTCTTCCTCTAAAACCATGTGCTTTAATTCGACGATAGAAATCGAAGCCATCACAGTCATTCAAATTCACATCAAGGATCAGTAAGTCGATATTCGACTTTCGAACAAACTCATTGGCAGTTTTCAATTCTGAAGCGACGTTGACTTGAGCGATGTGCGGTGAAGATTCAACCAGGGATTTGATCGCCATACATACCAAGGGATGGTCGTCGAAGATTAAACAGTTCATTTGATCTCTATATCTATTTTTTGGACAAGTTCTAACGGCAATGGCTTAGAGACGAAATATCCCTGACAAACCTCAACACCGTACTCCTTTAACAAAGACCACGTTTCATGGTCTTCCACCCCTTCAGCAACAAGCTTGATACCTAGGCTTTTCGCTAAGCCACATATTGATAAAACGATATTTTTCTTCTTTTGATCATCTTTAATCTCAAAGACAAATGAACGGTCAATCTTCATTTCATTGAACGGCAATTGAGCTAATTTTTCCAATGTCGAGTTGCCTGTACCAAAATCATCAATTGATACCGTGACGTCATTCACTCGGAGCTTGGTGAGGTTCTTATACAAAGACACGCTGTTTCGGTAAGTGTCACGCTCGGTGATCTCGATAATGAAAGCCGAAGGACTCACATCTCGCTCTAAACATCGAGTGATAAACGTTTGTGCAAAGTCGCTATCTTCTAGATTAAACTGATCAACATTGATGGCGATTTTCTTATCTAGATTTCGAATTTTAATGTCATCTAATGCGTTATTTAAAACGGTATCAAACAACTCCGCAGATAACTGACATCGCGTGACAATAGGCAAGAACACGTCTGGGGTTAGCACGCCATATTCAGGGTGAACCCAGCGAGCCAACGCTTCATAACCCGACAAATGTTCCGTGACAAAGTCCACTTTCGGCTGGTAATAGTTCTGTATTTGCCCTTTTGCCAAAGCAACCAAAAACTCTTCATCAGTCACCTCAATTTTCTTTCTTGCAGGGAAAGGTTTATTGGTCGATTTAAGTCTCATCGCCAATACATCCTCAATCGATTTCTGGGTATATGGCTTTTCAATGATGTCCAACACATCAAATGGGAAACCTTCACACATCGCGCGAATCGCCGAGATCACCGTCAGTTCGACAGAGCTGATTAACACCACGTTGCCTTGGTAATTCGCCTCGTCCAACATAAACATCATGTCTATCCCGTCATGCACCGGCATCTGGATATCACAAAAGATAATGTCGTACTTCTTTTCAGCCACGCTCTCACAAGCGTCTAATGCATTGTCAAAAACGGTAACCTTGCTACCTAGCTTAGTTAAAAGTTGCTTGAGTAAGATCAGGTGAATGGGATGATCATCAACAATCATGATTTCGAGATTAGTATTCATTGGCTTTTAACCACGCTTTTGTAAATTCAATTTCTGACTCAATGGCCCTAGCTAGCTTCCTTAATTTTTCTGTATTCGCTTTCGCTTCACAGCACTCAACGTCTTGACACAACGCAGCAATTTCATTTACACCGACTGCGTTTAACGCTCCTTTTATTCGATGAAGCGTTCGGTTGATGGTTGGCGAATTGATGTCAAGATTCGCTACGTCTTCGCTCATGGTATTGATGAACACATTGGCAACCGCAATCGCATCATCTTTGTCGAATCGCTCTAACCAACTTGGCGCATGGCTCAAAGGCGTTGCATGTTTCTCTAGAATATCCAACAACTTGGAAACACTGTATGGCTTGTAAAGAATGTCATCGATCGCGATATCTTTGGTCTTGTCACGAGCAACTCGTGTGTCTTCCGCGGTGATACCAATCACAACAATATCTTTGAACTGGTCACTGTTCTTAATCTTGCTGGCGAGCTCATAGCCGTCCATTTCGGGCATGTGGAAATCAGTAAGCAGTAATTTAATTGAGTTCTGATTAATGTATTCCCACGCTTGAAGACCGTTATCCACAAATACAGGTTTGATGCCGATCTCATTCATTTGTAACGTCATGACACTTTGATTGATTGGGTTATCTTCTGCGATGAGTACATCGCCATGCTTCCATTCCCTGACCGCTTTCGGGGTTGGTACATTGATGGCGTGCTCATCTGATTTCACTATCAGATTCAACAGACTGTCTGGGTATTTCAATTGTTCATGTTCAATTGTGACCAGATCATTCACACCTCGGCGAAAGGTCATATCAACATGGTTAGATTGAGAGCTACGGGTGATGCTCAGATCCGGCGTATTATCGGATTCCGTCAACCTCCACTCGTGGCACCAACCTTTCAAATTATCCGGTAGGTCGCGTGAGTAAGTCAGATCTCGCATTTCATAATCTGCACTGCCTTCATTTTCGTTTACGACAAACGGAATAGACACGTTAATCGTGGTACCGCGACTCAGTTCAGACTCAATATGAAGCTCACCACCCATGCATTGCAGGAGTTGGTCAACAATGCTAAGCCCTAGCCCGGTACCACCGAACTGTCGGGTTATGGTGTCATCAGCCTGTACGAAGGGTTTCAGTACTTGTTGTTGCTGCATGGGTGTCATGCCAATGCCCGTGTCCGTTAACTCGACAATTAACTGATCATCGACAGCGGCAACCACAACACTGATCTCGCCTTCCGAGGTGAACTTCACGGCATTCGATAGCAAGTTCGTCAGTATTTGAGAAACACGAATGCCATCGACCATCACCCAACGAAAAGCAAAGGGGTGAATCTCGACGCAGTACTGTAGGTTCTTACTTTTCGAAATGGGTTCAAAGGTTCTGAAAACGTCACAAAGAAGGGGCAAAAGTTCGATTTTTTCGGCCTTAACAGACAGTACACCCGATTCGATCTTCGACAAATCCAGGACACCATCCACCAGCTTATTTAAGTGGTCGAGAGAACGAATGGCTTGATCGACCAAATGACAGTCTTTGTCGTTACCTGTATTGATCTTGATGATGTCGAGTAACCCATGCACCGCAGATAAAGGGGTGCGTAACTCGTGACTCATGGTTGTCAGTAGGCTCTCTCTTGCTTCAACCGCAAGTTTGGCCTCTTTCTCAGCCTTGATTAATGCGTTCTCACGCTTCTTCTGCGCAGAAATATCGAGCAGAGAAGTCAGAATAAAACGCTTGTCACTGCTCGACGAAGCAATTGTTTTGCTTTCTCGGTGAACATGGGAGATATCCAAACGGCAATCTTTCGCTAAATGGGTGTCGTTAAGGCTGTCACCGTCAAGAATGGTTTTGATCTCAATCTGATTGCCGACTAACGAAGATCCGGTTGCCTGAGACTTCATAGTACAAACCTGACATTCATTCGATTGGAACTTCGGACAATTGCTCAACAATATCTCGTTCTTATCGTTATGAATAAAAACGATATTGTTGATCTCTTGAATGATCTCAGAGAGCCAGATTTTCTCTTTCTCTTCATTACCTGCGTTCAACTCGGCAAGCCTGACTTTGTAACGCAGATTCACCAATATTAGGTAGCCAAGGTACGAGAGAGTCACAAACACGACCGATACCAAAGCAGCAAACTTGTTCACATTGCTGCTGTCGTAACCGTAAACTAAATCGAATTTACGATAATTACGGCGCAGTTTTTCTATCTCTTCAACACTCACCGTATCAATAATGCTATTCAATACATTCTTTAACTCGACATTTTTCTTAGACACAGCAAAGGCAATTGAATAAGTGATGCCTTCATCTTGGTCAAATGAGAGCCCTTCAGATGAGTCATTTAGAATCATTGAGTAAGTAATATCATTCGGTACATACGCGGCTGATATCTCACCACTTCTCAAATCATCAAGGATCTTTTTCATATCTCGATAACGTGTAAGATTTCGGTCTTCACGCTCACCGACATTAATGATCCCTTGTTTGCTGACACTAAGAAGAATGCCTTTCTTATCTGTCTGCAGCGTATTGTTGGCTTCGTTGTGTGTCACTTTGGTAAAACTAGCACGCATAAAAGGTTTGGTGATTAACCATTGTGCAGCCTTAGTTTTAGTTCTATCGCGATACAGCACAGGAACAATATCTGCGTTATAAGAGGTGTAACTGGATTCTAGGTTCAACTCAGGCACGACATAATCAAAACCTAGCCCTGTACGTGCAGAAACCAGTGCAAGATACTCCACCAGCATGCCGTCGAGTTGTTGTTTTTCGTTTTCAAACAGAAACGGATACGCCTCACCACTCGAACTGTAGGTGATCACATCTTTACCATTTTGGTGTGCTTTATATTGAGAAATAAGCTTGTCGCTAACATGATAAGGGTTCTTTGAGGCCACTGAGCGAATGCCACGCCCTTCAACTTCCCATAAGAGGATTGAGTCGATGTCTTTAATGAGTTCTGAGTTGTCTTTACTCGAAATAAAGCGGATTTTTTCTTCAGGCAACCAAACAGGCACATCAACAGCCCCTCTCATCACATCTTTATGATCGAGGTATTCGTTAATTGAAACATAGGTAGTGACCAGCGCATCAGCTTTGCCCTGTAATACCGCGTCGAATGCATCATCACGGGACTTAGCTCTGTAGATTTTCTGAGCGCCACGCTTCTCTACAAGTTGGCAATACACACTTTTGTCTATACACGCCCATGTAAGTTGGTCTTGGTTTTGATTCTTCAGGTATACGTCTCGGTACCAAACGGCCAGAGTCGTCGAGAAGATAGGTTCTGAGAATGAGAACTTCTTTTCTCTTTCAGCTGTTTTACTAAACCCTAATGCGCCATCTATTTTGTTGGTTTCGACATCATCAAGCAGTTCAGGGATATTTCCGTAATGCTTAATTTCTAATTTTAGATTTAGGAAATGACTTATATTTGATAGGTAATCTAAGCTGATACCATAAATAGCCTCAAATTTACCACCTTGATCATGATTGTTATTTGCGAGCACGCCAACAACGATTTTATCGTCTCTTTCTTCAGATGCGACGGTAGTCTCTGGAATGACAAAGCACACCAAAGTAACGGCAATAAATACGATTGTATTTCTATAGTTCAACATGTAACTTTCCTACAAAACAGGTCGGACATCCTAAACTTGACATCTAATTTGTCAAATTAGGCAACAACCCGCTTATGACAATAAGTTACTGTTATTTAAAACTTAATGAACGAATGTAGGAAAATTCGCACAACCTTTTCCGCCAAAGGCTACGAACTAATATTTGAGGATTTGATGTGGGACAACACAATTAAACTTGGGCGATGAAACCCATCAATAAAACATATGTAATTATACAAATTTATGAAGATTTAAACATAATCAACAACAATACATCACATAAAAATTGATGTTTTATTGTTATAGCGACGTGTAAAACAACAAGCATAATAATCTAGTTGAAAAGAAAAAAGTTAAACTAAAAAAGAACTTCGAACTGATATTCTTAAAAAATCATACCAATAAAACCCTTTATTTAACCATCCTTAGTCGAGTTTTCTAACGATAATCGTTACCCTAGGTAGGATTAGTGACAATATAAGACCGCCAAAACATAGTAAACTTATATCACAAGCCAGGGGTATGTATTCGAAAAATAGCATCATATTTATTCTCAGTGGCTGTGACGTCGTCTTAAACTTTATACTCTCCCTATCTCGACCATCCAAGTTTTCATCATTCCACCTACCGCGATCAATGCGATCGCGAGTTCAATACTCCACATGCAAAGTCCTATCCCGCACGCAAACACCCTTCTATTTGCTTAATCAAACATCTAAAAATAGCTAAATCACCTTTAGACAAGCACTCATCTAGTCACGATATAAAAGTGACAAAAAATAATTACTCAATAAATTCAATAGCTTGAATTCAAGATATAACGTCACTTTTTGTTGTTAGCTTTACCTCCATCATCCGTGAATAATTCACTTCCAATTCATGAATTCAAACGAACATCTTGAGCTTCATCAAACGGTTTCAACGTTAACGATAGGTGCTTAATTTATTGAATTTCATGTCTAAAGAATCGATTTAAAGGACGGAATTCTCATAAACACCAACAAGGATGATTTAAGGTAAGCCTACTATTGAGATTGTTATGAACGCGATAAAATTATCTTTAATTGCCCTGACTTCTGTAGCAACAGTAAACAATGCACATGCTGTAGAGTGGGACCAATTCAGTGGCGAGATTCTTTTTGCTACCCTCTATACCCATTCTGATTCCAACCTTTATACAGAAGGTAACCCAAACCTAGGCGAAGACTCAAACCGTGGAGATGATGGCGACAAAGCCATTTTCACTCCCCTAGGTATTCTTAACTTTGATTTTGGTGAAGAACGAGATCACCGCCTATACATGGGTACTTCTCGTGATGACTTATCGGTTGGTACGCTGGCATTCGAGTTCGGATACCAAAAACAGTTAGACTCCGGTACCACCTTTGATTTGGCCTACCTACCAACGGTTATTCCAGGGGAAGTTTGGACAAACCCTTACGACGTTAACGAAAGCAGACAAAAAACCGATGTCGATGGTGGTGCAGTGCGAATGAAATTAAGCAACCTTGCACAAACCAACATTTCACTAGATATGGCTTACGCCTACGCTGACGTCGAAGAAGATCATGTTTCCGATGAGCTTTTAGAACGTGATAGCAAAGCTTATTTCATCAAAGCCCAGTACTTATCAATGCTGAGCCCTCAATCTGGCATCAATTACGGACTAAGCTACACCTTTCATGATTCTGAAGGTAAAGCAAACCAACACAGTCGATACGCTGTTGAAGCCTCGTACTTTTTTGTATCGAGCTCTTACGCATTAGCGGTGACTGGTAATTATGCTCACAGTGACTATCGTACAGACAACCCAATATTTGACCGCAGCCGTGCAGACAACAGTTACAGGTTATTCATCGCCTATGAGTACAAAGATCTAGGCAGTTGGGAAAACTGGAGCGTCGCAACCTTCACCGGAACGCGAAAGAACGATTCTAGCATCGACTTCTTCACGCACCGTGAATGGCTGCTGTCAGCGTCACTGAACTACGCTTTCTAGCCATCTTCACAGTAAAATCTCAATCGAACTAGCAAAATATCTCGTATTATATTGATACTAAAACAAGCCGTTAGCTCCTAGAGTTAGCGGTTTAAACATTACTTTCTTACTATTGTTTGAATACAATCAAGGACATTAACACCTACTAAAAATCAGCTTGCCGACATAGATTCAGACTTGGTGGCGATATAATGACTAAAATGCGATAATAAAATCAGTTTCTATTCAGCTATTTACCTATGACCAAACTCACTTTAGAACCACCTGTTTACCTAATTGGTGAATACTTGTATTCATCAACATCAGGGGTTTTGTCTAAAGACAATAACCTCACTCGATTAAGAGCAAAAGAATCCGCTTTGCTGAATGCATTGATCAAACAGGTTCCTGAAGTGCTTTCTCGTGAAAACATCGTTCAAGAGCTGTATGAAAACACCTATGCGACGGATGCGACGATTAACCAACTGGTCAAACGCTTAAGAAAAGCTATGGGAGACGACCAACGCTCACTTATTCGTACTATTCCCAAGCAAGGATACTTATTAGCAATAGCGCCTAAACTCATTGAAGAACACCCCCATGTTTCGCCAGAAATCCCAGCAAAGTATTTAGCTGTTGAGCACGGTGATTTCGATCCTGTTGACGTCAAAGTCGAGGAACTGAACCGTGTAAACAAGAGTAAGATTCAGCCTCGTGATGAAAGTCGTTTACAACGCTTTGGGGCGGTGACTGTAATCGGTTGTTTATTGGCAGTAGCGGTAGGTTACGGACTAGGCTCTTCATTCGCTCCGTCGGCACGTTATCTAGAACAAGTTTCAGTGGTCGAAGCAGAAAACCAACACATAGATACACTATCCCAGACACCAACAGTGGTTATCGACAAAGACCAACAGGTTATGGCCATCTACTTAAAAGACGATGAAGAAACCGTTCATTGTGCTTACCAAGAACAAGTGACCTTATGCAATTAAAATCCAAACACTATAAAGTGCTCGTGATGTGGGCTACCTGTGTCGCGTTTGGTTACCTATTATTCCAACTAAACTACACGCCAACTAAACCGTTTACTGGCTTTTGGAGTGGACACACGACCGTTAATTATGGCGAGCGCTCATTAAGCATCAGGACTCAACTCATCATTGATGCCCCCGAATCTGAGAGTGCGCGGCTAATTACCACTTTTGAACCTAAATCGGATTCTGCAACACCGTTTCAAACCAGCGTAACCAGCAATATCCAAGTTCAAGGACGAGTTGACTCAAAGATCACCTTCTCGTTAACCGAGCTGAATTATACTAACAAAGAAGCACTAGAAGCTTATTTAAATCGCGAGTTGCCACGAACGGGTAGCTTGGTTTCGGGTAAGTCATGGGTCGTCGATAATGATGAAATCTTCATGTACCTAACCCTCGCGTTCGGCGAGAAAATGGGCGTTGTTCTTAAGCGTCGGGAATAAGTGTTAGAGTGTTCACTGGTACTGGTTGTTACCATAATGGCTTTGTTGCGTAAT
>NZ_MCZK01000017.1 GCF_002875945.1 Vibrio lentus | reverse complement strand
TAAGCGGAGAAGAGCCGTTTTTGTTATGCGAAAGGCGGGGTTGCTCAGATTTATACCAGGGAAACGTTTGCGTAAAATTGGATTAATAAATCTGTTCCATGGAAAGGCTGGATTTTGTTAACAGAGATTAAACAAAACGTAGTTGCTATGTAATTTGTTGCACTACATGCTGCTGCAGAGATTGGATGATTTGAGCCGTAACGCCCCATATTAGGTGCTCTTCGAAGGGCATGGCAAAAACACGGTGTTTGATTTTCTTAAAGTTAACGGTGTGGCTATGAAGTTTAGCTTGGTCCAAAACATAGGTGGCAGGAACCTCAAAAATAGAGGCAACTTCGTTCTGATCAATAACCGCTTTGTAATCAGGATCGACCATTGCAACAATCGGTGTCACAGAAAATTTACTAATGGTACTCAATGCTGGTAATTGCCCAACAATTTTAACCTGATCCGATCGAATTCCCACTTCTTCATGCAGTTCTCTTAGTGCAGTGAATTGCATAGAAGGGTCCGATTGTTCATGTTTTCCCCCAGGGAAGCTGATTTGGCCGGGGTGGTGCTTAAGATGTGCTGCTCTTTTAGTAAAAATGACATGTAAACCGTCTTCTCGTTCAACTAAACCAACCACAACTGCAGCCTTACGAAGTTGCTCCCCACTAATATGAGAAACACGCTCTACAGATTCAGGGTGGTAACCAACCGTTGGGTTAAGTTGGAACTGTTGAAGGAAGTTGTCTTTATTCATGTCATGCCAATATATTGATTATTATGATTTTAAGTATAGGCATAACACCGAGTTGAAAGCCAATTTCACTGCTCAGCTCGTTTGGCGTAGTTTTTTTATACTTGACCTGTTTGTTTACTCTCTTGTGGGTATCAATAGATAGCATCGCCAATCAATAGAGAAGCTTGATGGGCTTTATCTTAAATTCTCAGGTTTTTGCTATATTCAATATGGGCATATGAGCCTGTAAGCGTTACTCATGTCATATAATTGAGTGGTTAAACGTAGTTTTTGTCCTTAAGAATTTGATAACACTCACTTAGTGGCTCATTCTAAAAAGAAATAGAAGAAAAGGTATGAGATGAAAGGAATCATATTCACCGAATTTTTGGAACTTGTTGAAGATAAGTTCGGGTTAGAGCTTTTGGAAGAAGTTTTAGAAATGTCAGAAGACGAAGGGATCTACACATCGGTCGGAAGTTACGACCATAAAGATCTCGTGAAACTCATTATTAATCTAAGTAAGAAGACCGATATCGATGCAGGGTGTTTGCAACGCGTATTTGGCCAGTCGGTATTTAAGAACCTATTAGCCTCTTTACCGAACAAAGCCAGCCTTGCACATAGCAATACGACTTTTCAATTTATCCAACACGTAGAGCGCTATATTCATGTAGAAGTGAAGAAGCTCTATCCCGACGCTGAGCCACCAGAATTCAGTTTTCTTACCACTACCGAAGCACAGCTCGTTTTTGACTACAAAAGCGCTAGGTGTATGTCTCATGTTTGTCTGGGGTTAATTGAAGGGTGTGCCGAACATCATGGTGAGTCAATTTTGGTAGAAATGACACCTCAGAATGATGACCAAAGTGTGGTTAGGTTTAATTTAAAAGTCGAAAAGTAATATGGATCTGGCATCTGCCTTAGAAAAGAAGCTTAAACGTCAGGTAGCGGCGCGAAAAGCGGCTGAAGCATTGTTGGAACAAAAGAGCCTTGAATTGTTTGAGGCTAACCAACAGCTTGAGCTTGCATTGCGCCAGCTAGAGAAGCGTTCGAATGCGAACATACGTCGTATTGAGTTTCAGGAACAGATCGACAACTTGTTGATTGATTTCGGGCGCGCCTTTCTTAGGAACGATCTCAACGATGTAATGCTTTCAGAGTTAACCACTAACGTGACCAACAGTTACCTGATTGAAGCCAGTCGTTTGATTTTGCCTCCCAAGTTACTTCCTCAGTTACAAACCTACGATTATGGTGACGAAATGGTCGAGGTGCTAGAACACGACATTCAAGAACCCCATTGGCAAGGCAATGTGCTGAGTGTGCCATTAGAGGTCGAGAATGTGATTGTCGGCGTCTTAATCGTCCAAGTTAGATTGCTGGACCAAGACTACGAGTTTATCCAGAGCCAACTGTTACTCGTGACTGACCTTATCTGTAGTGCATTAACCCATCAACTGACCATCAACCGAAATATCGAATCTCGCCAACGTGCCGAAGAATCCGAAAGGGCGACGCGCGATTTCGTCGCGATGATCAACCATGAACTAAGAACTCCGCTAAACGGCTTACTAGGTAGTGCTGAGTTGATCAGTGATACCGAGCTGAACTGTTCTCAGCGTGAGATAGTGAACAACCTAAGTCAATCTGGTGAATTTCTAAGAACCATCATTAATGACCTACTGGATTACAGTAAAATTAATGCAGGGATGCTGGAGCTTATTCCTAAGAAATTCGCCCTACACGATTTGAGAAATACGATTGAAAGTATCTTCATCAACCGAGCGATTGAGAAGCAGCTTAAATTCAAGATCACTATTGCGCCAGACGTACCGACTCATTTCAATGGTGATTTAGAACGTATTACTCAACTGTTCGTAAACTTAATTGGCAATGCAATCAAATTTACAGAACACGGGCATGTCAAAGTCGATATTAAGTGGGAAAACAACCAGTTCGTTTTCTCTGTGGAAGATACCGGTGTCGGTATAACCGAATCCGCCCACAAAACACTGTTTGAACCTTTTACCCAGGCTGACAATTCAAGTAGCAGAAACTACGAAGGCACGGGGCTTGGTTTAGCGATTTGTCGTAAGTTGGTGGTGTTGATGAATGGTGATATTGGCGTTACCAGTGTCTTTGGTTCTGGTACTACGTTTACTATCTCAGTTCCGCTTCAAGTTATCGACGTCCCAGTAGAGAGCGATTGTGTGGCTAAAAGCTTCGAATCAGAGGTCGAACTGTCTTTACTTAAAGTTCTAGTGGTGGACGATATTAAGATGAACCAAATCATCATCCAACAGATGCTACGTAAATATGAGATAGAGCCGACCATCGCCGGTAATGGAGTCGAAGGACTGGAATTGGCCTCTGATAATGAATATGACATCGTGTTTATGGATTGCAGGATGCCAGTTATGGATGGTTTTGAAGCGACACAAAAGCTTAGAGAGAAAGGCTACACTAAGTCAATTGTGGCACTCACCGCCGGAACGACACTTGAAGAGCGTGAGCGTTGCATTAAGTCTGGAATGGATGACATCCTCAGCAAACCCTATACCTCGAACGATCTTAAAGATATGCTCAGGAAGTGGGGTATTGCACCAGCTGCTGTTATTTAGTGTTAATACATCCGTATTGGCTCTTATCTAAAAACAGAAAACCCTAAGCTATCTTGGATGGCTTAGGGTTTGTTTTATTTAATGACTTAGATTGGCTAACACGCCGCTAAGTTATGTTTGGATATTTACGTTTGGGTAGTTACCGATTTAGATTAGCATTCTTCAAGCACTGGCAAGATACGACTCAGTTTATCGAGTGTTTCTTGATATTCAGAGGCACAATCACTATCAAATACCACACCACCGCCAGCCCATGCGTAAAGGGCATTATCTTCCGCCACTAAGGTACGAATCGTAATACTGGTATCCATTCTGCCATTACGGCTGATATAACCAATACTGCCACAGTAAGCTGAACGTCGATGGGGTTCTAACTCTTCAATGATCTGCATTGCGCGAACTTTCGGAGCGCCCGTAATCGAACCGCCAGGGAAGCAGGCTCTCAATAAGTCAGTTGCTGAGTACTGAACATCTAACTCTGCTCTAATCGTACTGACCAAGTGGTGCACGGCAGGAAAGCTTTCAATATCAAACAATTTAGGGACGTGAACCGACCCCGGCTTTGCAACTCTACCGATGTCATTGCGCAGTAGGTCGACGATCATCAGGTTTTCAGCCTGATCTTTTTCTGCTGCCGTTAAGTCTTGAGCATTGGCGTTGTCAATCATAGGGTCTTCAGAACGAGGACGAGTGCCTTTGATCGGCTTAGTTTCAATGGTGCCACTATTGAGCTCTAAGAATCGTTCAGGAGAGACACTTAAGATTGCAGAGTGTTCAAGACGAATAAAACCAGAAAACGGCGCCGAATTGTATTGCTCTAACTTTTCATAAGCGAGCCATTCGCTGCCTTGGTAATCGGCACGAAAACGCTGAGCAAGGTTTATCTGATAACAATCACCCGACAACAAGTACTCTTGAACGCTATCGAACTTATTGGCATAACTCTGCTCGGTCATGTTGGATTGCCATGGGGTGGTTAATCCAAACTTCTGGTGAGCTTGTTCTGCTTGTTCGTTTTGCGACGGTTGTTGAGTCAACCAATCCCAATGAGTATCAATGTTTTGCCCAACAAGGAACGCAGCTTTAAGCTTGTGATCAACAATCACAGCCCATTCATACAATCCAACCGCCATGTCTGGCGCAGAAATATCACGCTTAGCAAGAGAGGGCAGAGCTTCTACTCGTCGCCCTAAATCGTAACTGAAATACCCTAAAGCGCCGCCAATGAAAGGCAGTTCAGGATGCTCACTGGTTGCGGGTAGCAATTGCTGCTGATATTGGTCGAGTAGTTCGAAAGGGTCTGACTCTGAAACCTCGCACGTCTCATTAACATTAACGGTCGTTTTTACACCGATTGTCTCGAAGGTGGCGATGGGTTGAGCAACTAAAATGTCGTATCGACTATCGACGTGGCTTTCTGAGGCAGAGCGTAATAGCATTGCCCACGGCACGCTTTCAATATGAGAAAACAGCTGTTTAGCTAAAGTTGATTGATATTCAAGCGGCTTGATTTGGATAGAGTGAAATTCGTTGTTATTCATTTGTTTAATTTGTGACAAAGAGTTCGATCACTGCATGGCGTGTGAGAGGAAGCAAGAGTATCATAAATTGAAAATAAAATGGGTTCTTGATTAGAACGGTGCAAACCACATGGTTTAGTTTAAAGCTATGCAAGCGATTGCTAAAGCAACTAAATACAGCTCAACATAATAAAAAGCTAAGCCAACTAGTCCGGTTAGACAAAACAGTCAAACCAAGAACCCACATGGAACCAGAACAATAAAGAGGCATGCAATGACGGTTATTCGTAAGCAAGATGTGATCAGCAGTGTCGCTGACGCACTTCAGTACATTTCTTATTATCACCCTTTAGACTTTGTCCAAGCCCTAGAAAAAGCGTACGAGAAAGAAGAGAGCCAAGCAGCAAAAGATGCGATCGCTCAGATTCTTATTAACTCGCGTATGTCTGCGGAAGGCCATCGTCCAATTTGTCAGGATACAGGTATTGTTACTTGTTTCGTGAACATCGGTATGGATGTTAGGTGGGAAACGGATCAAACAGTACAACAGATGGTTGATGAAGGCGTTCGTCAAGCTTACAACAACCCAGATAACCCATTGCGTGCATCTGTCCTAATGGACCCTGCAGGTAAGCGTATTAATACTAAAGACAACACGCCAGCGGTTGTTCACATTAATATGGTTCCTGGCAACAAAGTTGAAATTCAAATCGCGGCAAAAGGCGGCGGTTCTGAGAACAAAACTAAGATGGTTATGCTGAACCCTTCTGATGATATTGCAGAGTGGGTAGAGAAGACGCTGCCAACAATGGGCGCGGGCTGGTGTCCACCGGGCATGCTAGGCATAGGCATTGGTGGTACGGCTGAAAAAGCAGCGGTACTAGCAAAAGAATCTCTGATGGAACACATCGATATTCAAGAGCTTATCGACAAAGGTCCAGAGAACGCTGAAGAAGAGCTTCGTTTAGACATCTTTAACCGTGTAAACAAACTGGGTATTGGCGCACAAGGCCTTGGCGGTCTAACGACTGTTGTTGACGTGAAAATCAAAACAGCACCAACGCACGCTGCATCTAAGCCTGTTTGCTTGATCCCGAACTGTGCGGCAACGCGTCACGTTCATTTGACGCTAGACGGCAGCGGCCCTGCAGAGCTAACACCACCTAAATTAGAAGAGTGGCCAGATATTACTTGGGAAGCAGGCGCAAATACACGCCGTGTTAACCTTGATGAAATTACTAAAGAAGACGTTCAAGAGTGGAAGACCGGCGAAACGGTTCTTCTATCAGGCAAGATCTTAACCGGTCGTGATGCTGCTCATAAGCGTATTCAAGGCATGCTTGAAAGTGGTGAAGGCTTACCAGAAGGCGTCGACCTGAGAGGTAAGTTCATTTACTACGTAGGCCCTGTTGATGCAGTAGGCGATGAAGCGGTAGGTCCTGCTGGCCCAACAACGTCTACTCGTATGGATAAGTTCACCGACATGATGCTAGAAGAAACCGGCATTATGGGCATGATTGGTAAAGCAGAGCGTGGCCCTGCAACCGTTGAATCAATTAAACAACATAAGTCAGTTTACCTAATGGCCGTTGGCGGCGCCGCTTATCTTGTGGCAAAAGCGATTAAGAAAGCACGTGTTGTTGCGTTTGAAGATCTCGGTATGGAAGCGATCTACGAATTTGAAGTTGAAGACATGCCAGTAACGGTAGCGGTTGATTCTAATGGCGTGAACGCACACCAAATCGGTCCTGATACTTGGAAAGTGAAAATTGCAGAAGCTGAAAAAGCCAAATAAGAATTGGCATCAGCGTTTGAATCACGACTTTTCATAGAAAGTTAAATACAAAAGTGCAGCATTATCTGCACTTTTGTCTTATTATCAATGATATAGTTATAAACACATCGTTTGATATAAGAACATAGGAGAGAGGAATGCCTCGTTTTATTCAGATCCTACAGATTATCTTGGCAGTGGTGATTGGTAGTTTCATTGGTTACGATTTGATCTTGCACGGAATCAGTATTTTTAACGAAAAGTACGTAACCATCACATGTGTATTATGGTTGATTGCTGAGATAACACTGTTTGTTATCTACAAGTTGATTGAAGACGATTAGTCCGACATCGTATAAAAATTTCAAAGCCCCTGATTATGAATGTAGTCAGGGGCTTTTATTCATCTAGCATTAAGAATGTGTATTGCATACTCACTACTATTAGCAAAAGCAGACAAACTATCCCAACAGGGAAAGAACATAGGCTGCCTCTCTATTATCATAATCAGTTAGCCTAACTATCACGGAGTCGTTCAAATGAAACACCTAACTCAAGAAATGAGTGACTTTATAAGCAGAGGAACGGATTCTCACATTAGAGTAGCGGTCACGGGGCTTTCTCGTGCGGGTAAGACAGCCTTCATCACTTCGCTGGTTAACCAACTTCTTCATACGTCTACTCACAAGAATTTACCGCTCTTTTCATCGGCGAGAGATGGAAGGATTATTGGTGCTAAACGTATCCCACAACACAACATGATGATCCCGCGTTTTTCTTATGATGAAGCGATGGAGTCACTAAACGCGCAGCCACCAGAATGGCCAGTACCGACGCGTGATGTCAGTGAGATTCGCCTAGCCATCAAATATAAGCCTGCCAAAGGCGCGAAGAAGCTGCTGAGTAAAAACAGCACCCTTTATCTCGATATTGTCGACTACCCAGGCGAGTGGCTACTTGATTTGCCGTTACTGGATATGGACTTTGATACGTGGAGCCAATCCCAGTTCGCAGCATTAAAAGGCGATCGAGAAACCTATTCACAAGAATGGAACGCGATGCGCGGTGACATTGATTTGTTGGCCGATGCCGATGAAAAGAAATTGGTCGCCGTTGCCGATAGTTATACCCAGTATCTACATACTTGTAAGAGTAACGGACTGCACTGGGTACAGCCGGGTCGATTTGTATTACCGGGTGAGCTTGAAGGCGCGCCCGTATTGCAATTTTTCCCGTGTGTAGCACCCGAGGGTAAGTTCTCGAAAACAAGCAACTATGCGGTTTTAAAAGCGCGTTATGAAGAGTATCAACAGAAGGTGGTGAAGGCGTTCTATAAGAATCACTTCGCGACGTTCGATAGACAAATCGTGCTGGTGGACTGCTTACAACCACTTAATGCGGGCTATGACTCTTTCATGGACATGCGTGGTGCGTTAGAACAACTATTGAAGAGCTTTAAGTACGGTCGAAGCAATATGCTAAGACGCTTGTTTGCCCCGAAGATCGACAAGATTTTGTTTGCCGCTACCAAGGCCGATCACGTGACGCCGGATCAGCACCCGAACTTAGTGTCACTGTTACAACAGATGGTACACCCTGCGTGGCAACAGGCGGCGTTTGAGCATATCGACATGAGTTGCATGAGCATCGCGTCTATTCAAGCGACGAGCGCGGGTTACATCTCGTCAGGTTCAGACAATGTTCCCGCGCTGCAAGGCGTAACCTTGGATAACGTGCCTCAAACCATGTATCCGGGTGAGGTGCCGCGTAAGCTGCCAAACAAACAGTATTGGGAAACTAATCAGTTTGATTTCACGAGCTTTAGGCCAATGGAGCAACACTCCGATGAGCCTTGTCAGCATCTGAGAGTCGACAAGGTCTTAGAGTATCTTATTGGCGACAAGTTGAAGTAATTGAGGCAATCAATATGAGTGAATTAAAAACGAAACAGGTCTTTGATGAACCGTTGAAGACCTCGTTCGATGAGCCAGATAACAATGAAGTTAGTCCAGACTTAGGCGCTCAACAGCTGTTTACAGAACAAGAGAAGTTTGTGCCCGTAGCACCACAAGTGGAAACCGACCTTGATGGTGACGCTGAGCAACAATTGGAACAGGTGATTCGACCGAGCAAAAAGAAGAAGTGGTTTGGAACGGGCTTACTTGTCGCTTTCTCCGGTCTGGTGGGCTGGCAGGCGATTGACTCTGTCATTACCGCTATTCAAACCGCTGACTGGTTAGCTTTAGGTTGGGCAGGCTTTATCGCAGCTATTGCTTCATTGGGTTTAGGCGCAATAGGTAAAGAGCTGTGGAAGCTGCGTTCTCTGAAAGACCATTTCAGTGTGCAAGAGCAGAGTGAAGAGCTACTGCAAAGCCAGAGCGTTGGTAAAGGCAAAGCATTCTGTGAAAACATTGCCAAGCAGGGAGGTATCGTTGCTGAGTCTCCTTCGTACGATAAGTGGCGAAACAGCATTAATCCTGCGCACAGCGATGCTGAAGTGTTGGATATGTACGATGCGTTGGTCGCGAGTCAGTAAGATAAAGTAGCCACCCAAATCGTAACTAAGTTCTCGACGGAATCAGCGGCCTTGGTTGCGGTGAGCCCATTAGCCGCAGCAGATATGTTGCTGGTGGCGTGGCGCAATTTCACCATGATAGACAAGCTTGCCGACGTCTATGGCATTGAGCTCGGCTATTGGTCTCGCATTAAGTTGTTCAAGTTGGTGTTAATCAACATGGCAGCGGCTGGGGCGAGTGAGCTGGCGATTGATGCGAGTATGGACTTAGTCTCGATGGATCTTGCGGGTAAAGTATCAGCAAGAGCAGGGCAAGGCCTTGGTGTTGGTATTCTTACTGCACGACTTGGTTTGAAAGCGATGTCATTGCTTCGACCTATGCCTTGGCACAATGACCGAAAAGTAAAACTATCCGACCTCCGCAAAGCTGTCCTTTCTGAAATAAAGCGCATTACGCTTAAATAAAGCGAACGACTTACCAATAAAACGGTAGACATTGAGTAGTTAGCGAGCGAAGAGTAAACATATGTTTACTCTTCTTCTTGACTGAACTTAGAGCTTAATTCACACTACTGTCAACTTATCCTGACACCTATAATAGGACTATTTGTGCGTCTTGAAGTATTGTGTGAAGACAGACTCGGCTTAACGCGCGAGTTGCTCGATATCTTGGCCTCAAAAAGCATTGATTTAAGAGGAATCGAAATTGATGTTAAAGGCATTATTTACCTAAACTGCCCTGATATTAATTTTGATGCTTTTAGTGAACTTATGGCTGAAATTCGCCGAATTTCAGGTGTGAAGGATGTACGTAAAATCCAATTTATGCCGAGCGAAAGGCATAATACTGAACTGATTGCTCTGCTTGCTAACCTGCCAGACCCCGTGATTGCGATTGACCTAAAAGGCTCAGTCGACATGGCGAACCACGCTGCATTGAACCTATTCGGCAAGCAAGAAGACGAAGTCATAGGTGAGCCGTTAGCGACGTTTGTTCCTAGCTTCAACTTTGCTCGTTGGATCGAAGGCGATGTAACGCGCCATCGTGAAGTCGTAGTGTTAGAAGGTTTGGACTTCTCAATCGAGATACTACCGATTTATCTTGGCGGTGACGTTAACGAAGCGGTACTGGCGAGCGCAGTAATGACGATTCGTTCTTGTAATCAAGAGATGAACTCGCCAGATTCAATCCCTGAACAGAACAACCTAGGCTTTGAACACTTTGTTGGTGTCTCTAATCGCCATAAAGCTTTGATCAGCCAAGCTAAGAAACTGGCTATGCTGGATCAGCCTCTACTTATTGAAGGGGATACAGGTACGGGCAAAGAGATGTTGGCTAAAGCGTGTCATAACCGTTCGAACCGAGCGTCTTTCCCATTCTTGATTCTAAGCTGTGCATCAATGCCTGATGACGTGGCAGAAACTGAGCTGTTTGGTCATGCTCCGGGTTCATTCAATCATGAACAAGGTCATAAAGGCATTTTCGAACAAGCGAACGGCGGTACGGTATTTTTAGATGAGATCGGCGAAATGAGCCCTCATCTTCAAATCAAACTGCTGCGTTTCCTGCAAGACGGTTCATTCCGACGCGTAGGCGAAGAAGAAGAGATGCATGCTGATGTACGCATTATCGCTTCAACACGTCATCGTCTTTCTGAATTAGCTGACTCAGGTTCATTCCGTGAAGATTTGTTCTACCGTTTAAACGTTTTGACTCTGTCTATTCCGGCACTGCGTGAACGTTCAAACGATGTAGCGCCTCTGTTGGAGCTCTTTGTTGCGAAATACGCACAGCAGTTGGGCATGTTGAAACCAAAACTGACGGTAGAACTTATCGATCAGTTGGGTAACTATCAATGGCCGGGCAACATCCGACAACTTGATAACATGGTACTTCGTGCATTAACTGAGCTGGATTCGGACACGTTAACTGTTGAGCAATTCCACTTGCCTCAACTTGAAACCATGACGGCAGGAATGGCGAATCTAAGCTTAGATGGCTCTCTAGATGAGATCATGAAAGACTATGAATCTCAGATTCTAGAGAAGCTGTATCAGTCGTTCCCATCGAGCCGTAAGCTAGCAAAACGTCTAAATGTCTCTCACACCTCAATTGCCAACAAACTGCGTGATTACGGTATCAGAAAGAACTGATCGAATAAGAACATGATTATGGAAGATTTGAGCACACCAGAACGCATTTATAAGCGCGATGGAAACCTGATTCTACGCACCGCTGAGATAGACGATGCGAACATGATCAGTGATTACTTTCAAACTAACCGAGAGTACCTTAAGCCTTGGGAACCGATTCGCGAAGATGCGTTTTTTGATAGAACGGGTTGGGCTCAACGTCTGATTAAGTTGAATGAGCTTCATAAAATGGGGCTAGGCTATTACTGTTTGCTTATTAATGATCACACCAACGAAATGTTGGGTACCATTTCATTCAGTAATCTATCTCGATTCCCATTCTATGCGTGTAATGTCGGGTATTCACTGGCTGAAAGTGCACAAGGTCACGGCTATATGCGCAGAGGCTTGAGCATGGCAAAGGACTACATGTTTGATGTTCAGAACATGCATCGCTTAATGGCGGGTTATATGCCTCATAATGAGCGTAGCGCTGGTGTGTTGGAACATTTAGGTTTTGTTCGTGAAGGCTTTGCTAAAGATTATTTGCAGATCAACGGTAAATGGGAAGACCATATACTGACTGCACTCGTTAACCCGAACTGGGAAGATAGGCGCGCTGTTTAGAGACCAATAGTCATTAGGCGTAAGTATCAATTAAACGTAAATACAGATTTAGAGGCAGTGACGAACATAGATAAAATGAAACCGTCACTGTATCAAAAAGAGCATATAGGCATGGAAATCCATAAGCCTAAGAAGAAATTTGAGGAATTTTGATGTCATATACAACTTTGGACGAATACCAAAGAAAATGGATTTTCACTCACCAGTCGATGCCATTACCAGCAGAGGACTTGGAAAAGATTAAACCAATGACACAGGCAAGGGCATCTCAGTTTTGGAAAGAGAACGTAAGCCCTCAAAGTCCTGATGCAGAAAGACTAAGTTCGCAAGACTGGCCGAGCAAGGCTTCTAATTGGAATGAAGAGATCAGCTGGATGGCAAATTGGGAAGCCGATGAGCCTGAAATGCCAGAAGAGATCCTTAACTTCATTGATTGGCAAGATGACGTAACTGTTTATTTTTGTTATGAAAAATACAACATCCTTGAAACTAAGTGGTCAGTTTTCAAGAAGCATTGGAAGAACTTTTTGTTCTACGATGATGGCCCAATTTTGCTAGGTCGCCGTCGTTCAGAAGCACTTTGGTTTGCAACAAACGGTACCGTTAAAATTGGTAACCGAGCTTAAGTAAGACACGACTTAATCAAGCGAATGTTGGACAAAATATTGATAAAAAGCGAGCTCTGAGCTCGCTTTTTTTGTGGCTAAAGATCGTCGAAGATCATTGGTAAATACACGTCATTTGAAGCCGATTTCTGATGAGGGTTTTCGTTAGCTTAGAGCTAGTAATTTTCGAAATTGAGATCGCTATCTCATTGGCTTAGTTGAAGTTTTGTGGGTTTGGGTTATCTTTATAGTACTGCCTTAGTGGAGGTGAAGTATTATGATTTGGGATACTCTCGAACGTGTAAATAAACTTCGCAAGGAAGCAATGGAGGATCCGGATTTTCTGGATTCGGCAAAAATGCATGAGCAATGGCTTTTAAGCGAAACTCATAATCAATCTAAGAATGGAGAGAAAGAGAAGAAACCGAAAAAGTTATCAGATATCTATGAAAACACCGAATTCCCTATTAACCCAACTGGAACGAAACATTAATAATGATTAACTGCAACACGGCTAAGGCTCTTAACCAAAAAGCTATAAGTCGACTAAACATACCAGCCTTAAGCCACCAATAAAAAAGCCACTTTCAACGAACCGAAAGTGGCTTTTTCTTTTCTCGTTAGCTTCTTTACTCATTAACAACTAAAGCTAATCGTTTTGAATACTAGCTATTGATTAGGCTTAAACCGCTTGGTAATGCATCACCAAACACACGCTTCGACTCGCTCTCAGAAAGCTCAGTGACTTCACTTACTAGCGTTAGCCAAGACTCTGGCACCTTGCTTTGCTTTAATTTTTCAAGAACCTGAGCACGGTAGTCATCAGAGATATCGAACTGTCGGTCACCCGTCTTACGACAAATCATCACAGCCGCGAAGGCAATCATCTGCTCTTTCTGCCAATTTTGGTCAAGCAGTTTTGGTAACCACTGTTCTGCTTGCTCTCTTGGAATGACGCTGTGTTGGCTTCCGTATAACGGTGTACGAGACGCTAAGCGACCCAGAGCCCACCAGTGAGCTTGTTCAAACTGATTATGGTTAATCGCTTTGCTTAAGAACCAAGTCGCTAATAGAACCTTATCTTCCACTTCAAGTTGCTCAAGTGACGCAGCTAATCTCACCATGGCTTCATAGCCGTTGTCTTGCGCGTCTTTAGCTGTCTTAGGGTTCTTCATTGCACCTGGATGAAGATACTTCGCGATATCAGCCAAGATGGTCTCTTGCTGTTCTTGATTTAAACCACCCGCAACACGGCGCCAGAATACCCACCAATCTGTCCAACCTTGATGGTTCTGGAATTGGATGTTTTGTTGGTAGAGCCCCCAAATTTGTTCAATACGCCATGAGTCGGTTGGATCACCAAAGCCAGGTCGCAAAGAGTAACCCGCTAAACGCAGCCAGTTCTTCTCGTGTGCTTCTGAGCGACGACGGCGTTTACGACCTAAAGAGAACGAATCAAACAGGTGACGGAGAGTAGTAAAGTCCCACTCTTCACGCTTACCAAGTCGTTTCTCAAGATCTTTGGCCAGTGTTTTGATCTCTTTCGATTCAGCACTTTTCTTGTTGCCGCTGTACAGGCGAGAAATCAGCTCCTTACATTCGTCCAGTCTTGGATGAAGTTTCGAGTTATCGGATTCGTCGCCTTGCTTGTTTCTGACTTCGAACTCAAGCAACCAACGCTTGGTGTCATCTTCCGTGCTCACACATTCCATTTTCAATGTGCCGACTTCAGTTAACTGACAAGCGAGCAGTACTTCAACGCGCTCTTTTTGGTTGGCTTGAAGCTCTGCAGTGCCTGATCCTTCTAGCGTAGAAATATAAGGTGGAAGAGGGGAGAACAAGTCAGCGTCGACATTGACCATCACACCATTTTGAATGGCGGTGTCATGAGCAATTTGATCGTGCGTTGAAGTCAGTAGATTGAAACGTACCGGCTCACCCAAAGTCAGTGAGAAACGACGACTGTTCAAGCGAATCTCTTGACCTTCTTCAGTCCCTTTGGCAAGCAGACACAGTGCTTTACCCATCTTGTTCTTTTCTTGTAGATGTAAGAAGTAAGAACGAGCCGCACCACCACCGATTTTCAGTTGTGCACCACGGCGTGCTTTACCAAAAGCTACTGCACCAAGGGCTACAGACCAGTCAGGATGAGGGTTATCTAAGACGGTGATTGGCGCACCGTTCCAATTGCCAAGTAACTGAGTAATACGTTCAGTGACAAGCTCACTGTTGAATACACCACCGTTGAGTAGCACACCGACAGGTATCGCTGGTTTTGTCTCATCAAACTCGATTGCGCCAGATTTTTCTAGTGCCGCTTTTGATACCTGCTGGTGTGTCGCTAGGAATTCGGCAACGTGCTTACTTACCGCAGGATCTGCTGCGTAGGGTAGGCCGAACTCTACAACCGCGCTACGGCGTTTGTCAGGTACTTCAGTGAACTCAGAAAGTGGGAAGAAACCTTCAAGTGCAATCTGATGAACTTCTTGTTTGGTTAAACCAATACTCTTGGTACAGCCAAGCAGTTTTGAACCGCTGCCCAACATGGTGATCTTCACATCGTCTGGCGCATTAGCAGAAAGCAGGCTCTCTTTTGCGGCGCGAGTTTGTTGAATAAGCTTGGTTAAGCTTGAGGCATTCAACTTTTTGTTTTGATTGAAGCGTTGCTCTGCAAGGTGGGCAAGAGCCAAATCGAGGTTATCACCCCCGAGCATCAAGTGTTCGCCAACGCCGATACGGTCGAGTGCGAGTTCTTGGTCATCACTATTGTTTGAGTTGAAGCTTGCCTCGATCAAACTTAAATCGGTGGTACCACCGCCGACATCACATACTAGAATCAGCGGGATCTGTTGAAGTTCGTCTGCAGCGGTTTGTTGGTGACGTGCATACCAGTCATAACAAACGGCTTGCGGCTCTTCGAGTAACAGAATCTTACCTAAGCCCGCCAGTTCTGCCGCTTCGAGTGTCAGCTTGCGTGCTGTCTCATCGAATGAAGCAGGAACGGTGACGACAACATCTTGGTCTTCAAGCTTGTTGCTTGGGTTACGGTAGTTCCATGCTTGGCGGATGTGGTTTAGGTAGCTTGCGCTTGCGACAACAGGAGACACCTTATCGACGTCAGTTGCGCCTGCCCACGGCAGAATGTCGGAGTTACGATCAACCGCTTGGTGAGATAGCCAGCTCTTAGCACTGGATACTTGGCGGCCTTCAACTTTTGCGCCCAGTTCGCGCGCCCATTCACCAACGATGACGTTTTGAATATCGCCTTCAACCAAACTTGGTTCCCAAGGCATGGTGAGATCGGAAGGAGAGATCTGACCTTGTGCCGGATGGTAACGAAATGAAGGAAGCAGCGGCTTGCGAACCACTTCACCGGGGCCGATGAGTTGGTCAATATCGAAAAGAGAAACGGGAGCATGTTGTAGGTCGTCGTTGATTTCACAGTAGGCAACCACAGTGTTGGTTGTGCCTAAGTCAATGCCGACTAAAAAACGAGGAGATGCCATACAAAACCTTATTCTGCCAAAGTGATGACCAGTTAATGGATAGTCTTGGTCTTATTATTGTCTTTGGAATGTTTTTAATACAGGGCTAGGGAATCGCATTGATAAAGTAACGGCACCCGTTAAGGTGCCGTTGATTCATTATGCTTGTTCGTTTGAGTCGTTATTCGAGTCTTCACGAACGTCGAACTCAACGTGCCATTTCTGACCATTGTCAGTGGCAATCGCTTCTAGGTATAACGTGCCTAATTCAGTAACTCGAGACGCTAAAGTCACCGGAACCACTTCACCTTCGCGACGGCCTTCAGAAACAGGCAGTGTCACTTGGATTTCAGGAAGCTCATCAAGATCTTCTGGAGCCCAGTGATCAAGGTGCGTACCCGCTTGGTCTTCACGACGTGTGGTTGAACCGAAGAATTGGAAGTGAACTGGCTGACCAATCACTAGACCGAACTCTTGGCTAGGTACTTGAACGCTTGAACCTTCTTCCATACCAAATGGTGCAACACACAGTGCTTCCATTGGAGGAGCCATACCCGGGATTGCTGGCATCGCGCTTTCAATTCCTACGTAGTAAGAAGAAGCGATACCGCCACGGATACGAACGCCTTGGCCACGACGAACTGCGCCGTAGTAAGAAGCGCCACTTGCAACTGCTAGGTCTAGATCTAGGCCTGAAAGCTGTTTAGCGAATTCTGCGTCTGCATTAATTAGCCATTCATTGATCGTGTCTGAAAGACGATCAGCAAGTAGGTTAGATTTTAGAACACCACCATTGAACAGTACCGCTGTTGGTTTGATGAAGTCTGCCGCTGGCGCTTCTGCACCGGGCATACCAGGCATGTTTGCAAACGGGTTAAAATCTTGCTGAGCGGCTTCACTATTTCCAGAAAGCGCATTGGCTTGCTTAGAAAGGAATGCAGCAATGTGACGAGTGATACCCGCGTCTTGAGCGTAAGGCAGACCCATTTGAGTCAATGCACCACGAGTTTTCTGTACCGGGTGATCCGTTACCGCCACTTGTGGGAAGAAGCCGTCAACCAATGTTTGTTGTACTTCTTGCTGAGTCAGTTCTGTTTTCAGTGTTGCGCCAAGTAGCTTAGAGCCACGACTTGGAACAACGATCGGAACAGATTGGAGTTCAGCATCGTTTAGCAGTGCTTCTTTCGCATCACGACATGCATGAGTCATCGCTTGAACCTGCCAAGGAGCCAGTTCTTTGCCTTCTTGAGCCAGTTTCATTTTCAAACGGTAAGCGAGCGCTAAGTCCATGTTGTCGCCGCCAAGTAGGATATGTTCACCTACTGCAATACGGTTCAGACTTAGGTTGCCTTCATCTTGTGTTACTTCAACTAACGAAAGGTCAGTTGTACCACCTCCGATATCGACAACAAGAACGATGTCGCCAACGTTCAATTCATCACGCCAAGTATCGTTGCTGTTATCAATCCAGCTGTAAAGAGCTGCTTGTGGCTCTTCTAGAAGCGTTAGGTGAGTATAACCAACATTACGAGCAGCTTCAGCCGTTAGGTCACGAGCCGCAGGATCAAACGAAGCTGGAACGGTGATCGTTACATCTTGGTCTGCCAGTTTGTGTTCTGGATTCGCGTGGTTCCAAGCATCTTTTAGGTGCTCTAGGTACAACTCAGTTGTCTTAAGCGGAGATACTTTTTCAACTTCTTCAGGGCTACCAGCAGGAAGGAAAGCATCACGACGGTTCACACCACCGTGGCATAGCCAAGATTTAGCACTTGCGACCAAGCGGATAGGGGTTTTAGAACCAAGGTTACGCGCAATAGCACCCACCAGTGCTTTAGGCTCAGAAGACCAAGGCAGAACGCGAGAACCCGCATTCATTTCATGTTCGTGCGGCTGGTATAGGAACGAGCCAAGTTGGCTGCGAGTTTCTACTGTACCAGGTGCCGTTAGCTGAGGGATTTGCATCACCTCTACACGAGCATCTTCATTGGTTGTGTCGATGTAAGACAAAACGCAGTGTGTGGTACCTAAATCGATACCAACACTGAACTTAGGCGCCTGATGTTGCTCTTGAGAAGATAGCTCTTGAGAAGATAGCTCTTGTGAATGCGTCTGTGCAGATGACTCGTGCGATGATGGCTGAGTTTGGTGTTCCATTATAGCTCCACCTCTGCCGGTGCAATCACAGATGCATCGTAGTTCTCAGCAAGCTTAGGCAGGTTCATATCAGTGGCTTTCCAACCTTTGTGAACCAAAGTGCCGTTGAATGGCGCGTTACCCGTTACATTGCCTGTTAGGCGAATTTCTTGTGGGTTGAAGCCTTCAACAACCGTGATACGTGTTTCTTCATCTTCAGTGCGGATGTGAGACAGCGTTACGTAATCGGCTAGTACTTTTTTACCGCCAGTGTGAATAACACGTGCTGCTGCGCCAACTTCTTCGTCAGAGAACGAAGTCAGGTCTTCTTTTAGGAAGTCGATTAAACGCGCTTCTTGTTGCATGATAGACAGAAGTTGCATTGCAGAATCTGTCGGTGCTGTTGCTAGCTTAGATTCAACTTCAACGACTTTCTCGATCACTTTTTCTACTTCAACAACTTTCTCTACTTCGATAATTTTTTCAACTTGCTTTTCAACTTCAACGATTTTCTCTACTGGTTTTTCTACGACTTTCTCAACCACTTTGGTTTTACGAGAAACGGCAATTAACAGTAGTAAAACGCTTGATGCAGTTAGGCCTGCGTGAAGCATATCAAACGTCTGTGGGATTAGGTTCAAATCAACGATCATAGTGATTTCTCTTTAAAATTGATTTAACGGTATATTCGTCGGTTTAAAGGAATATACAGATTGGAAAGAAACACGATGGCACAAGTCCAAAACGGTCACTTTCAAGCTATAAATATGGATGGATACTAGCATATTCAAGGCTTAAGAGTGGTATTTAATGTTTTCAATCAAGTGGGTTTTTAGTGTGTTAGCTTGAAAATTAGTCGAGATTTGTCTGAATATTGGCCGCTGATGTAAGCGAGAGGTAAACAATGCCCGTTTTATGTCAGTTTTAAGACTAAACAGAAATGGAGCATGATTCCCTTCCGTTATATACTTTTAGCTCATTAGAGCCTATTTGGAAGCCACATGCCCCACACTACCGACCCACTAACAGGGTTGAAGAGACGAACTCTCCCACTGGTCGTATTTGCGGTCAGCTTTTTGATTACTGTGTTGTGTTTTATATTAGTCGCGCTGAACCAAAACCGCGCACTGAATATGAATTTGAATAGCTTCGCAAATCATCAGACACTGAGCTTGGAAGCGTTTATCGGCAATGATGTGGCTTATATAGGTTCCGGCGCTAATTTTTTCTATTCCAATGATCCCGAGAACTGGGATAAATTCGACCGTTTTGCTCAGCAAACCATTAACGATTCAAAGAGTCTAATCGGTTTGCAGTGGATGCAAAAAGTGTCAGTAGATGAGATTGCTGAACACACGGCTAAAATGGAAGAAAAGTACCCATTCTATAAGCTATTCACCATCCCGAAGCATGAAGCAAAAACCTATGGCTACATCTTAGATGGTGAGCCAGCTTTTATCGCCAGCGATATCTATCCCAATACCCCAGCGAACGATAGAGTTCTCGGTTTTTACTCTTCTCGCGAGCGATTTAAGCTTGTCTTAGAAAACATTAAACAGACACGCGAAGCGAATATTTCAGACAAGGTTCGTTTGATACAAGATGGCTTAGATCAAGAGACACCAAAGAGTGGCATGTTGGTTTATCACCCTGTGTTTGAAGGCGAAAGCGATAATCTACTCGGTGTTGTGATTGGTGTAGTTCGCACCACGTATTACTTTGAAAACCTGCTGGCGTCTGCCGTGGGTGATATGGACGTTTATATTCGTGTTACTGATACCGGATTCGAAGCGGAAGATTCGCCAATCTTGTTCGAAACTGATGGTTATGAGGCCGTTTCTGGGCATCACATAACCAAGACAATTGCACTGACCAATCGTGATTGGAAGATCGATTACAAGATCGATTCATGCATCTCTTTTTATGGCTATCTGGTGTTAACAGGCATCGCATTGGTAGGGACAACCATCTCGTTGTTGTTGGCGTACATCGTTAACATGCAAATCAGAGAGAAAGAACGTTTATATCAAATGCTGGATAAGAGGACTGAAGAACTTCGTTTCTTAGCTGATCACGATAGCCTGACCGAAGTGTATAACCGACGTGCTTTCAATAAGAAGCTCGACAAAGCCATTGAGCGAAATCAGCCCTTTAGCCTTGTTGGGTTTGATATCGATAAGTTCAAAGGCATTAATGACCAATTTGGCCACCCTGCAGGTGACGCCTTGCTCATTCATGTCATCAAGCTGATCTCGGTGAACTTGAAAGAGGGAGATAACTTGTTCCGTTTAGGTGGTGACGAGTTCTGCATTATTTCTAGCATTTCAGACCATGAATCTCTGAATCGTTACTTAGAGTGCATTATAAACACCGTAAGTCACTCTCATTGTGAACACAAAGGTCGACAGTTAAGTTGTACTTTGAGTATCGGTGCAGCCATTCGTAACAGTGAAGACTCTGAAGAAATCATGCAAAAAGCGGACAGCATGCTCTATCAAAGTAAGTCAAATGGCCGAAATAGAGTCACAATTGCAGGCTAAATGAGCACTTGATGCAACTGGGGTCGAGTTCTTTATTGGGCTCATGTACAATTTCAAAAAACTTTTGATGAAAGAATTGGGCGACGTATGAATCACAATCGAGTGGTATGTTTCGATTTAGAAATGTGCTGTTGGAGCAAAGATGGTGTAGGAACAACAGGAGAGATCATTGAAGTGGGTCTTGCTGAGATTGATCTTGTATCTGGAACCATCGTGAAGCGCGCACAATATTACGTTAAGCCCGAAAAAGACGAAGTCTCTCTGTTTTGTGCAGAGCTAACAGGCATTACACCTCGCAAGATAGAAAAGCAGGGGCGCCCTTTAGAATCCGTAATTAAATCGATGATTAAGAACTTCGGTGGCCCAAAGAAAATCTATGCTGCTTGGGGGCGTGATGACCTTATCTTACACAAAGAATGTATAGAGAAAGGCATCGAACCGCCGTTTAGCGAGTTCTTGAACATCGCCACACTTTATCGTGTTCAAAACCGCCTTAAAGAGAAACGCATCGGACATCGCGCCGCTCAAGAAGCTAAGAACATTGAGTGGGAAGGCCGTCAGCACTCCGGCTATGTCGATGCTTATAACCTCGCGAAACTGACACTGACGATGCTTTAGTCTTTAAAAGCGATTGGTCTCTTAAAGAACAACAGACAACAAAAAGCCACCTTCTAAGTTTCTATATGATCTGGGTCTCTATATGATCTAGGTCTCTATATGAACAGAGTTTATATATGAAAACTAGGTGGCTTTTTTGTATTCAAGGAAAGGAGCTAAATAAATCAAGCTTTTGATTCTAGTTATCCAAGCTAATTAGATATTCAGCCAGTTTTCTTATTCAACTTAGCTCCTTATTCATCCTAATTACTTACCAAGCATGTTTTTTAACTTATCGCCTTTATCGAAAAAGTGATGCTTCATCGCGCCTAAAACATGTAACGTTACCAACGACATGAACACCTTAATTGCAGTTGCATGAATAAAAAACAATAGGCTAACCATTTCTCTTTTTGCTGCCCCTTCATTAAATACCCATGAGTAAACACTGAATATCGGTGTATCAATCAATGCGATACTTAACCCCGAGACTGCAATAAAGGTCAGTGTTACCGCCTGAATAAGTTGAATTACTCTAGGGATGGTAAATCGGCGCTCACCTCTTTTCGGTTTAGCGATCATTCTTGCAATCAGTATGTTTATCAGCACTAAAACAACGGATCCAAAAATCTGATGTATTAATATTGTTGGGTATTTATCTGGGAAGGGGAGCAATCGGCTTGATATAAAGCCAAGGGTTAAGGTCATCATAACAGCACACAACATTGCCCAATGCAGTGAATCGACTTTGTTATTTTCGTTATTGTCTATTCTATTTTTTATTATTTCTTGGTTCATCCGACATTCCATTATTAGTGTTAATCGATTTATTATATTTATCTGGCGTCTGTTATGAATATGTTTAACCGATGTTTAATATTAATAATAAAGTATCGCTTTAATTAATATTAAATCGTTCGTGTTGCTCTTGATGGCGGTTTTATCTCTGTTAGCGTGGTCGAATCTAATCCACGGAGAGCGATATGAAAATCGAGATGAAGAGTTTGATTAAACAAGCCATTACTTTGAGTTTGTTGAGTGTGAGTCCATTAGTCTTTGCACAGCCCGTTGTACTTATTAACACCTTCTCAGTTGAAACAAGTAAAGAAGCCGAAACGTTAGCGTATTGGGAAAGCGCTAGGGACGTACTCATTGAGCAACCGGGATACATCTCCACTACGCTGCACCGTTCGCTAAGCGCTGATGCCACTTACCTGTATGTGAACGTCGCTAATTGGGAGACCCAGAAACATTTCCTCGATGCTATCTCTGTGATGAGAAAAGAACTGCCTGCACTCGATATTGAGGGTGTGACTGCCGATCCTAATCTTTACGAAGTTATTCGCCATTAATTGAGAGTTAGTTCAAATGAAATATGTACCACGATTGTTTTTAGTTCTTTTTAGCTTTTTGTTCTCTGTCAGCAGTTATTCTGCGGCTTATGGCGTTTCGGTTGCGTGGAAAACACAAGATGCTCAAGCGGTATTCGACGCGATGCCAACTCAGAAAAAGGCGTTCGCTAATCTGATTGATGCAGGGCTAATTCACGATATGTTTGTTTCTGAAAGCTTCATTGGCGATCAAGCATTCCCAATCATTAAGTTTGTAATGGAAGCAGACAGCGAAGAAGAAGTAAGACGTGTTATTGGTAATCTTCCTCTTCAATTTAAAGAGTTAGCAGAAATAACAGAGGTGAGAGATATTGGCAGTAAGTGGTTAGATACTGAAATTGCGTTTAAAAATTATGCGATTGAGTTATCTTGGAAAGAGCCGGAAGACCAATTAATTGCAGATAAAATAATCAGTGTTGATTTGCAAAAAGTGGTGGACTGGAGCGCTCAAGGCGTTATTACATCGGCCTATTTAAAAAACCAAGCGATTGCAGAAGCTCAAGCTAATCAAATGGCGATGATCAGACCTATTTATTCTATTGCTGTATTAGCACGAGATGAACAACATGCACTTGAAATTGCTAATGAACTTAATGCTGTTAAATTAGGATTTGCTAGTGTAAATATCAGTGAGCTAGGTTTTAAACTCACGTTATGATTTTGAAATAAAATAAATTTCCATGTTATTCTAAGGTGAGTCTATTAACACGTTTAACTCACCTTATGAATAATAATAAAATACAAGAATATAACTTGGTTATTGAACTTGAAAATCGACAATTGCTTAACCTGTCTTTAAATAAGCAAGTGACCTTATCCCCATCAGAATGTTTAATTTTAAAGCACTTGATGGATAATTGCTCACAAACCATTGGGCGAGAGTTCCTCCTAACGCATTGTTGGCCGGGTAGAGTGGTAACAAGCAGCTCTCTTAATGTTGCGATTAAAAACGTTCGTACCGCGCTCAAAGAAGTTGGTTCTGACTGTAAGGTTATCACTGTTCAAAAAGAGGGCTATTGCTTTGTCTCACCAGATAAAGGAGAGACTCAAGTTGCCGAACTTATCAACAGCCCTAGCGAGAATGCCCCAGAGCGACTAGAAAACAACAGCGCTCCCCAATTCGTGAAAACTCCTACCGAAGTTTCCGACGTTATTGAGGTGCCTTTGTCTAAACGCCAATCATTAGTTAATTTCGTTCATAGCAAAGACAAACTTCATTTTGTGCCGTTAGTGGCTGGTATTGCGGCGAGCGCGTTGTTGGTCGTGGTGCTGTCTTGCCTCGGCTTTTTTATGGAGAAAACATCTATTAATGGCATCGATGTATACCACGACAGCGTCGATTTCGACTCGATGCTGGTGGAAGATCTAATGTCGCTTGCTGAACCTGGCGTCGAGGCAATATACCTTCATCGGTTTGGTGTGGATTGTGGAAGTCTTCAAGTGGTGATTTTGACCCCTAGTGGTTGGCAAGACATCAGTTCAGATTTTGAATTAAGGCTTTGCAGTGCAGGGCTGGCAGGGCTCAACGAAGTAGAACGACTTGATAGCAGAGAAATAAACAAAGCCACAGAAGGGGGCGTCAATGAAGCGTAGGTTTTGGCTACCCATTTTGGTGACCTTATTCGCTATCTTATTGTTTGGCGTGATTTCAGGAGTAATGACCCGAGGGGCTTATCAGTTTGAAGGGGTCTATGACAATATTGGTTCAGAGGTTGTGACCCTAGAGCTAAAGAATGGTCGCTCAAAAATGCGTTACGTTGGCTACAACATTGATGGACAAGTGGTACAAGCCAAGCAATTTTTTGGCGTGTTCTTACGTTGGGGGAATCACTACTATTTCTACCAGCTTGAACAAAACCAAGCTCACGGGCAGCAGACCTTCAACGTGAAGAATCTTTTTATTCAGCACCACAGCAATAAGCGTAGCGTGATGGTTTCAGACCAGCGCGGTGCTTACGTGACCAAAGATGGGAAAATTCTAGAGCTGAAAGGGATTCTGTACGGGCGATCGCTTCGCTAATTCATGTATCGTTCTTTAAGCAAGCTTGTAGAGAACAGTTCAGCTTAAATCGATTTAATTTTGGCTTATCCAATCCAGGCTCATCCAATCCAACAGCGACGGTTTATTGAGCCGTCGCTGTTGATTCCATTGAGAGTCTAATCTTCGCCCAGAACGCTTAATTTACTTTTGATGAAGTCTTTGTGGTCAACATAGAGTAGTTCTGCGGTTTTACGGATCACTGAATCTTCAAGTGGGTCAATCTCTCCATCGGCATGCGCGACTTCCCACATAGCTTTGATCAAGTCTATGCGAACTGGCTGCGAAAGCTCTCGCAGTTGAGAAGTGAAGTCGTACAGAGAAACAGATTGTTCAACTTGAGGCTCAGCTTGTGCCAATAAGGCTTTTGATTCTTCTTCGGTTATGTTCAACAAACGTTGTAGCAAGTGAAGCTTGGCTTCTTGTTCTGATTCGTTGATCGCGTGGTCAGCACCGGCCACTTCGCATAACAAGCTGGCGATAGCTAAGTTAGGAGAGGCGGTGGGTGTTTTACCTAAATCAGAGCCTTCAACTAATTGTTTAAATAACGAGGTAAGTGAGTTAAACATAAGAGCATTCCAGTTATGGTGAATATTATTACTATTGGGCCTACAGAGTGTGATCGCAAGCGTCTTTACTTAAAACTGACATTACGAACACGCTAGCGATAAGGAACACTTGTTTAGTCAGGCTCTGGAAAACGCGTGACTTTGCCATCACCACTTAACGTCGTAATCGCTTGTGGTTTCCCGTCGCTATCTAACCTTAACTCACCAATGGCACTACGGTTTGAAAGGCGATAAAAGGTCTGATTGTCAGGACTACGCTTTTCGATTTTTAGGCGCTTTCGCTTGGTGAAATAGTTAAGAACTGAGCGCGGGCTATATAACAATCGGTCACACACATCGCAGAATTTAAGCAATGGTGCAGGGAACTGGTTTTTGATACCACTACAAGTTATCTGGTAGATGTTCGGACTGTTTCGGCGATACCTAAGCTTAATGTCGTAGGCAAACGAGTAGTGAACATCACCAGAAAGCACAACGAAGTTGGTGGGCGTTTTGGTGTGGGTAAAGATACTGATGAGTGTGTTCGCGCTGCCTGGGTGCGCCATCCAGTTTTCAGCATCAATCATCAATGGCTTACCTATTGTTGTCGCTATCTTTTGTAGTGTTTCAATGAACTTAACGCCGAACATTGGCGCAGCAGAAACAATCACCACCTTTTCTTGATTAATCAACTGGTGCTGAAATTCGGTCAGCGCTTCCCAGTCCATCAAACCCGATGGCTTGTTCATTCGAGATTCAGAGCGCCAACGACGTGTCCGAGTATCCAACACAATCACTTTTGGTGACGTGTTGATGGTGTAGTGCCACTCTTCAAAGCGATCGATCATCTCTAAGTATTGTTGGTGTTTTTGGGGATCTATATTCTTACTGAGATCGCCGTGGTTTTTTCTATTCTTTTCGACATAGCTTTCGCTATTGCTTTCACCATTATTTTCGACACTGCTTTCGCTTTCGTTACTGCTAATCACTGGAGAGAAAAGCTGTTTGGTTTGCTCGATAAATTCACTGCTGAACTTCTCTGGCGCATTACCCCAGCCTTGGCACATCCAATAAGCAGCAAGGCCGTTACCAATCACTTGAGTCGCAAAGCGATTCTGATCGACGGCATGCTCCCAACCTACTGTTAAGTTCCAATCATCAGTGACATCGTGGTCATCGAAGATCATGTAAGTCGGAATATGAGCGAACAGTCGCTGCACTTGTGGCAAGCCTGCGACGAAGTCATCAATGATAACGCTCTCGTCACGCCACTGTTGTTGCTCGGCAGGCGTTAATTGACGTTCGGCCTGCTTGAAATCATTTTCGATTAATCGCTCACGGTTGATGCATTGCCACAAGGTCGGAGACCAAACCAACAAGTACATTGCGATGAATTCAGACAAAGTGACTAAGTGATTCTCACAATCGGTCGAGCTGAAAATAGGAATCCCGCGTTTAGGGAATAGCTTATCGAGCAGCGAATCCGAGGTGTTGTGGTGTGGCAGTAGGTGATGGCGTTGATAGAGGTGATATTCACTCTCAAACAAGGCATCACTACTGTTGATTTGGCTAACCTGTGAATCGGTTGGTAACTCTTCACCAATCAGACCAAGCAATTGAATCACTTGCTGAATGGCATCCAATGTTGGACCTGCAACATGATCAGCGTAGATCTGATCACCGCTCATCATCAGCATATCTGGTCGTTCAAGTACCGTTTGGGCAGCGATCTTGTTGTCTCAAGGACTTCGATAACTTCTGAGCTAGAAAGTTCATGACCCATTAGAAATATTGCCAATAGGGCATCGGCTTTGGTCTTGGTATCGGAAGGCTCGTCTAACAACAGTTCAAGCTTTTCTCGAATCATAGCAATTTCGTGCTCAACAAAGCCACGGCCTTCGTCGTCCCCTTGGTTTTCTTCAGGGGCATTATCAAACTCCATAAACAGCAGCTCACCGTCCAACTTTGTGTTGACCAGTCGCTCTGGTAACCATTCCTCACCCATAACGATATCTGGGTCGGAATCATTGGGTAAGTGGTCTATAATGTTTTGTAATTCTGAGACTTTCACAATACTTTCATTTAACCGAGAATATTCTACATTGTAACGGTCAATGTCGATCAAACCTAAAATTAGTTGGCTGGCATGGCCAATAAATGTCTATTCAGTAACACAATATTTATTACAAAGAGTAATTACACAAGAATGAAGCACAAATTTTCACCGAAGCTCATTTCGTACGGGGCGGTTTTATTAGGTAACGCTTTTTTAGGTAATAGCGTGGCGTGGGCTGCGGAAGAGCAAGAGTGGGGCATTGCCGCAATGTTCCGTACTGCGAGTATTCCTTACGACACCTCTGGTGGCGACCAATCGGTTAACTCGTTTGTACCGATGTTATTCTTCAAGAACGATTACGTGTTTATCGACGGCACTGAAATGGGCGCATACCTGTATCAAGCCGATGATGAAAAGTGGTCACTGAACGCTATTTCTCGTATGCGTTTTATTGATATCCCAGCTTCAGAGCAAAACGCCATTGAAGGTGATACCGCCGATTTCGGTGCTCAATTTACTTATCAACTTGATGATCAATGGGCCGTTGAAACGGAAATCATGAGTGACAGTGAATACAACTTCCACGGTAACCTGCGCGCAAAAGCCAAGTATGAAACTGGTGATTGGGAGTTTTCTCCAAGTGCCACGTTGCGTTACAAAAGTGCCGATTTCAACAGTGAATACTATTCAGCATCCAATGAAACGATTGGTGCAGGTGTTGACTTAAACGTTGGTGTAGAAGCGCGTTACCATGTGGTTTCGAACTTGTACCTATTGGGCTCAACCAGTGTGACTCGGTTGGATGACAACGCCTACGATTCATCGATTATCGAAGACCGTTATCAAGGTGAACTCTACTTTGGTTTTGGTTTCTTCAATGATAAAGAGAAAGCGCCGAAACCTAAGCTAAGTAACGCACCTTATCTGCGTGTTGCACACGGTTGGGCAACGCCATCGAACATTGGCGATATCATGAAGTTCAACGCGGAGAAAGACGAATACAACAACCAACTTACATCGTTCTTTTATGGTCACCCTTTAACTGATGAGATTTTTGGTTTCCCGTTGGATATCTATCTAACGCCGGGTATTGCGCATCACTGGAGCTCAGACGTTCAATCCAGCAGTACCGAATATATTATCGCAATCAAAGCGTACTACACCTTTGATTGGCCAACCCAGTGGCGTGTTGGTGTGGCAGAAGGTATGTCTTACATCGATTCGATTACCTACATCGAAGGGTCTGAGATGGATCGCAAAGGGTATACAGCGAGCCATCTGTTGAACTACTTAGACTTCTCATTTGATGTGAATGTTGGTGACCTAATCGGTAAGAACGATTTGAACAACTTGTGGTTCGGCTACTCGTTGCATCATCGTTCTGCGATCTTTGAAAACGCCTCTCAGTTTGGTCGTATCAAAGGCGGCAGTAACTACAACACCGTTTACTTCCAGTACGAGTTCTAAAAGCCAATTCAACAATACATGCCGCTCCCTAAATGAGGGCTTTGTTGCGTAATTC
>NZ_MCZK01000016.1 GCF_002875945.1 Vibrio lentus | reverse complement strand
CTAAGCGGAGAAGAGCCGAATAAGTAAGGAAAGTCACTAAGCTCACTGTCCAGTATTGATGATGCACATCATTGTCTTGCTTTTACACAAATCTGACATTGATGAATACCATAAGCTATCGATATAAATATCAACATATTGTATTATTACTTCCGTATTTATACTTATTAGGATTTTCTATGTTGATTCACGAATTTTCGAATAAGGACGTTACCGCTGAGCATGTAATTTTAGCTCAAGCAATACTAGCAGGGACTGCTCAAGGTGATAAAAGTAAAGCACAGCGCTTTATGATTTTTGTAAATGAGATTCCCGATGCGCCGACTGTGCAAAACCTGATTCCACGCTTTAGTCAATTTATGAAGCGCTTTAAAGCCAGCTGACATTCAGAATACGTTACACAGGGATGTGTAATTAAGATCACCAATCCCCCCCCTAACCACTACCTACTTTTAAACTCTATCTGACCCTATGCTCGCTCTATATGTAGCTAATGTTGTCGGAGGACAATAGAGTTTGATCAATTTTAAAAACGTTTCTGGACGAAACTAAGTTATACGGGTTGCTAAATTAGCATTTAACGAATGACTTAAACTATAACAAGACCTTTAATCTAGTGGCCAAATTTTCTTATCCACTAAACATTGAAGTGGCATAGTGAATTT
>NZ_MCZK01000015.1 GCF_002875945.1 Vibrio lentus | reverse complement strand
CCCGTCCACTCCGCCACTTATCAGAAAGCCTAGTCTTACGACTAGGCTTTCGTCGTTTCTGGGGTATAGGTTTTAAGTCTTTGCTACAACTTTCGTAAAGTTGTTCATCCCAAATAACCCCCGAATCAATCATTGATTAGAAAGCTCTGTTAGGAATAGCAGGGCTTTTTACGTTTCTAGGCCGTCTTGACCTAAAATGTGTTTACACATTGAAACCCTTATGAAAATTCCAAATAGGCTCTACATTAAGCGCACTCTGTGTAATGACTAAGCCTCGCTTTAAGCTGCGAGGTTTTGTTGTATCTCAGCCTTGGCTTAATCTAGAGTCTGAAGTCCGCAGATATACACTCCCTTCTTTAGTTTTGAAGCAATAAATTAGTTACGAAGATAGTTCGGGCTTACAAAATCCATAGCTTTGAGGCGTCTTGCTGCAGTGTGGACTTTCATCTAGTGACTATAATAGCAAAGCCCACTGTAATATCGACCTCACTTCAATCAAGTGACAACTACCGAGAAACGTTTTCTATTTCTTTCTCTACAATCCTTCCAAGTTACGTGCTCCCCATTCCTTCAATAATTTATACATAGGTTTCAGCCAACTCTAATGGCTTCTACAGTGCTTTTTCATAATAGACTGAACTGTCTACGTATTGACCTAAAGTCTCTCTCTCTGTTTTTTGGGAGACCTTGTGAGTGATTTCATGATGACTTAACTGTGTGATTTTTAAAATCAGCACTAATAAATCATTGATAGTATGTGAAGGCCAATGGTTAAGATGTATTAGCTATGAGTGGTTAAGGGCTAGGTAGATTTAATTAGGAATGGACTGTTATGTTGATGAAGCTTCGAACAACCTAGGTTGGAGGATTTGAAGGCTATTAGAAGGGGGACTATTGTTCTTTCTCCTAAGTGTTTTGACTATCGGTACTTCGGAAGTTATCTAGGCCAAACTGCAGACATAAAAAAGCCGATGCTAGGCACCGGCTTCATTTTAGATGTATTAGATTAAGCTGGCTGAACTAAAGCGAGTGCCTTACGAGAAACTTCATGAGCTGCTTTGGTTAAGTTCTGCTTTTCTAGTGCATCAGATAGGTATCCGTAATCTGAAACATTAGAGCGAAGTGCCAATGCTTTTTCAAAGTGACTTTGTGCTTCTGCCCACTTCTGTTCTCTTAGGTAGAATTGAGCCAATGCGCTATGTGCTTCAGCATTGCTACCATCTTTACTGATCGCGCGTTCTAGCATTACGACTACTGGGTGGTGATCAGGAAGATTAAGCTCAGGAAGCAACATATAGAGTTCATTTGAACCACTCTTCGCGATGTTCTCTTTAATCACTGTGAAGGCTTCTGAATCAGCTTTACGAGCGATTAGTTGCTTCACAAAACAGGAAACAAGGTGAGAGCTTTGTTTCTGCTTTCTTGAAAGCTTGTTCCAATGGCTGATTAAACCTTCGCTACCTTGCTGCTGTGCGACATCGTGAAGTAAGCCACATTGTGCTTTCTGTTCCAACTCAACTTGCTCTTCAGCGGTAAGAAGCTTGTTCTTAGCGAGCTTAGGCGTTAGCTCTAACAATGGCTGCCACAACTTAAGCTGCATGTAAGTGGCTTTTAGCAGGCCAAGTACAGCAGTGTTATTTGGGTACGAACCTTTCAATGTGGAAAGTGTATCGAAAGCCGCTTCGTAGTTTGATTCACTGATCTGTTGTTTAGCCTTGGTTAGCTCAACGGCAAGTAATGAGTTGTCTTGCTGGCTAGCGAGCTCGATGTATTTGTCACGCTCAGCTGTATTACCTTGTTCGTGTGCCGCTTGAGAAGCGACTAAATAACAAAGCAGTGGCATGTCGTGGTGGTTAGCCCAACGAGTTACCTTCTTCTCTGCGCCTTTCCAGTCACCTTCAAGAAGTTTGATGATGCCTTCATTGGTATAACGACGAGAGCGTTTCAGTTTACGAACACTGAACCAGTTCCAAGTGGTTGAACTTGCGTAAATAAGCTTCTTAAATAGGTATTCTAAGCCGAACAAAGCCGCTAGAACTGCAATCACAAAAATAACTAGAGTTGTCACACTCATCTCAATCGTTTTGTTCGCAATTGAGATTAGGACATAACCCTGCTGACCTGAGAACTGGGTACCTACAGCGAGTCCTGCACCTAGAACGAGAAAAAGAAAAATCCAACGAATCATTATTTTTCCTCCGTGGTCATAACGGTTACTTCACGACGTAGGCGTTCACGAATTACGTCAGATAACTCATTTTGAGACTCAAGTTTCACAGGATATTTCACAGAAATATTCTGCTCACTCAGCTGCTTAATTGCCTTCTCAAACTCAATCACTGAGTTGTTATCTTGGTTTAGGTACGACTTCGACCACTCGTTAGCTGTTTGCAGTGCGGCACTGTAGATGTCGCCTTGCTCCTTGTAGACGGCGCGAATGGCTGTCTCTAGTTTGCCTTTGATATTTTCACGTAGGTAGAAGTGCTGCTCTGGTGATAGTAGAGGGATGACTTCTCCATCACGACTGCGGAAGGTGATGAAGTTTTCTGAAAAATCTTTCATCGACGTCATCAGGTTGTTCTGCCAATCATTGATGTCTTGCGATACGGCTTTTTTCTCTACAACTGCAGCTTCTGGGAGAATCGCATTGGCAAGCGGTAGAGTATCGACTTGTTGTTGTAGGCTTGTGATACGCAGAACTAAGCCGTCACGGTCGATCAGAGGGATAGTGCGAAGCTTAGTAATGTCATTGGTCATGGATTGACGCAGAGATACTAAGCTTGGGTCATTCAGTGCGGCGATACGTTGATCGGCGCTTTCCATTAGTTTGGTTGCACTCACGGCGTCATGCTCTAGGAACAGTTTACGACCTGCAAGTTTCACCAGGTAATCGGCTTCAGCAAGCAACCAGTCATTCGGTCGACGGCCTTTGACGTCAGCAACCGCTAACTGTAGGCTTTGAATGCTCTTCTGTTGTTGAGATTGTACAACCTGAGTTTTCTCCACTGCGTGCGACGCTTCTTGGATAGTCTCTTGTTTGATGGTTTGTAGGTCTTTATTTACTGCAGATTGGGTATTTTGCAGTTGTGCTTGAAGAGCTGCTATTTGAGCTGAGTACTCAGCGCTCTTTTGCTGCATTTGAAACGCGATGCCGCCGCTGAAAATAATAGAAATAGCGATCGCAATAGCGCCTAGTTTGACACCGTGCTTACCTTGTTTTTCCGCTTTCTCTATTTGCTCTTTATGTTCAGCTTGAGGCTGTTCATTTTGAGCGGTATTTGACGCAGATGCATCAAGTGTTTGTTCAGGCTGTTTTGTCTCTGTAGATTCAGCTTTTTCGTTTTCAACAACTACTGGCTGAGTGTCTTGTTTCTGTTCAGGTTCAATATGCTCATTATTTTTTTTGCTTGTCATGCTTATTTCCTGTTTCTAGCTAAGGCCGGAGAGCAGCCAGTAATATTTGGTTCGTAGCACTTTGAGTATTGGTCACGTTTGAGAAGCCGAGCTGTTGTGCTCGTGCTGCTATGCGCTGGCTTGGGACAAATAGTTGTCTTGTTGAAAGCCAAGCCAAATACTCATCAGGGGTAATTGAGCAGAGATACTCCAATTGCTCCTGACTAGTGATGACAACTTTGGACGTGTTTTTGTTTATCCATGTTTGATAGGTATTGTGGTCGCTAATGGGAATATATTCTCTACGATAGGTCTCACAATAAGAGACTTGTGCACCTCGATTGAGTAAAGAATCTCGAATGAGCTCACGCCCACCATTGCCACGCAGTATCAAAATGGATTTATTATCTACGCCATTAAGTTCAGTAAGTTTAAGAAGATGTTCACTATCACTGACTTGAGGATAGTTTACTTTTTGTTTACAGACTTTGCTTAAAACGTGCGCAGTTTTTTGACCAACGCCAAGATAAAGCGGTGAAGTAGGCCAAATAGATGAGGTTTTCGAAAGGATACTTTGGGCAGCGGTCACGGCATGGTGACTGACTGCAATAATGATATCGCTGTTATTAAGCTGGGAGCTTAAATCCACTGAGTCTGGATTATCAACGATACGAATAAGCGGATGATGGATGGCTTGAATCCCTTCATCCGCTAGTTGTTGGCAAAGCGATTGTCCCTCTGAACCGGGACGAGTCACCAACACTGTCATAATTATTCTTGGTCTGCGTATAGCTTGGTTAAGATTTCTCTCGCACCGTCATCCAGCAGTTGATTTGCCAGAGTAACGCCAAGCGCTTCAGCATCTTTACGAGAGCCAGAGATCTCGCCGCGAACCATTTTAGAACCGTCAGGTTCACCGACAAGAGCACGCAACCATATGTTGTCACCGTCTAATAGTGAGTAGCTACCGATAGGAACCTGGCAGCCACCTTCCAGAGTTAGGTTCATTGCACGTTCGCATAGCACGCGGTCGGCTGTATCTTTATGGTTCAGTGGTTCAAGAAGCTTAATCAGACGCTCATCATCAAGACGACATTCAATACCAACAGCGCCTTGGCCTACCGCTGGAAGAGACTGTTCTGGTTCGATAAAGCTGCGGATGCGTTCTTCCAATTTTAGACGCTTAAGACCAGCTGCAGCCAGTACGATCGCATCGTATTGACCGTCATCGAGTTTACCTAAACGAGTACCTACATTGCCGCGTAGCTCCTTGATGATTAAATCAGGGCGGTATTCCAGTAACTGACATTGGCGACGCAAGCTACACGTACCCACGACAGCACCTTGTGGTAGCTCATCGATGTTGTTGTAAGTGTTTGATACGAAAGCATCACGAGGATCTTCGCGTTCACAAATCGTCACCAGACCTAAACCTTCAGGGAAGTCGACAGGCACATCTTTCATTGAGTGAACTGCAAGGTCAGCACGACCTTCTAGCATTGCCACTTCGAGTTCTTTAACGAACAGTCCTTTACCACCCACTTTAGCAAGCGGCGTGTCTAGGATGATGTCACCTTTGGTCACCATAGTTACCAACTCAACCTCTAAACCAGGGTGAGCAGCTTGCAGTGCATCCCTTACAAAGTATGCCTGCCAAAGGGCAAGAGGGCTTTTTCTGGTAGCGATACGGATTGGTGCTGAATTTGTCATGGTGTTTCCGATATAGGTTCTGTAATAGCCTAATCCTACCATTGTGAGACGGAAATTCTTACTGTTTGATCATTCCATGCTTTGATAGCTGAGAGATTTTCATGAGTTCACCAAAATAGTGTGATTGGTATCTCATTTGAAACATGGGCTATTATTAGAAATAGTCAATAAAGAGGACACTACGGCGCCGTGAGTTTAACTTTTTGTCATTGAGGAATTGGCCAGTATGACGGCTTCCTTTGCTTTACCATTAAGGGTAAAAGTGTTAAATTGATCACGTTTTGTTGCTGCTTTCGTTCAGTAACTAAACAGAAGTGCATTTAATCTCAAACCAAGGACTTACCTTGCAGGCTTACACTCAGACTTTGATTCAACGATTAGACAATCTAAATCAGCAGCGCATTGATCGTGCGTTGGCGTTGATGAATGTCCAAGGCCAGCGAGTTTTCAACCTTATCCCCGCACTGCTTCACTTCAATCATCCAATGATGCCCGGTTACTATGACCAACAAGTTCCTTTTGGAATTCGTAGCTTCACGCTTAATGAATTCCAAAAGCAATTTGTATCTGATACGGAATTAACGCTTGGTGGCAAACTCACTGAGGCTGCTGAACCGGCAATCCTTGGCTTGTACACCATGGGTAGTACTTCCTCTATTGGTCAAAGCACCTCAAGTGATCTTGATATCTGGGTGTGTGTTTCTCCGGATATGGATGGCGCAGCTCGCGATAGCCTGACTAATAAATGTTTGCTTATTACTGATTGGGCGGAAACCTTAGGGGTTGAGGCTAATTTTTTCTTGATGGATGAACAGCGTTTTCGCTCGAACCATTCTGAAGAGATGACCGGTGATAATTGCGGTTCTTCACAGCACTTGTTGTTGCTTGATGAATTCTATCGTTCAGCCGTTCGCTTGGCTGGCCAACGTTTGCTATGGCAAATCATTCCTCCTGAGATGGAAGAGTGTTATGACCAATACGTTCAAGGCTTATGTCAGGATGGTTATCTTGATTGTTCGCAGTGGATCGATTTCGGCAAGCTGAATCGCATTCCTGCTGAAGAGTACTTTGGTTCAAACTTATGGCAGCTTTATAAGAGTATCGACTCCCCGTATAAATCGGTGTTGAAGGCGATCCTGTTAGAAGCGTATTCATGGGAATACCCAAATACCCAACTATTGAGTATTGATACCAAGCGCCGTTTCTTCGCGGATGAACCGGATCTGTATGGCATGGATAGCTATTATCTGATGCTAGAAAAGGTAACTCGCTATCTAGAACGCATTAATGACCATACTCGTTTGGATCTGGTGAGACGCTGTTTCTACCTTAAGACCCACGAGAAGTTATCGCGTGAAGCGGGTATTGGTTCTGTGGCATGGCGTCGTGAAGCCCTAACCGAGATGACTAAGTCTTGGAACTGGGGACAGGAAACTATTGCTGAGCTCGACAACCGCCGTAACTGGAAGGTTGAGCAGGTTAAAGTGGTGCACCATGCGCTGCTTGATGCCTTGATGCTGAGCTACCGTAACCTGATTCAATTTGCGCGTCGCAACGACATCACTTCGGCAATCAGCCCACAAGATATCAGTATCTTGGCTCGTAAGCTTTACGCTGCGTTTGAGGTATTGCCGGGTAAAGTGACGCTGCTGAATCCGCAAATTTCTCCAGATCTGCATGAACCAGACTTGAGCTTCATCGAAGTTCGTCAGGGTCAGTCCAACAAAGCTGGTTGGTATCTGTATAAACAGCCCTTGGTAGCGCATCGTATTCTTGGTCAGCCTTCACTTGAGCACCATGAGTACTTGAGTAAGCTGGTTGCTTGGTCATTCTTTAATGGCTTGATTACAGAATCGACGCGTTTGCATTCAGTCGTTCGCGATGCTCATATTGATATCGATAAGTTCTATCAAATGGTGAGTGACCTTCGTAATACTTTCTCTTTGCGTAAGCGTCGCCCAAGTATGCAAGCATTGGCGAGCCCGTGTGAGATCAGCCAACTGGCGATGTTCATCAACTTTGAAAATGACCCGACTTCTGAATTAAGTGGTCGTGCATTGAAGGTTGATCTTAAGAACGCTGATATCTTCAGTTTTGGTGAAGAAGGTAAGAGTTTAGTCGGAAGTGTCGACTTGGTTTATCGTAACTCTTGGCATGAAGTACGTACGCTTCATTTCCAAGGTGATACTGCGATGCTGGACGCGCTTAAGACGGTACTGGGTAAGATGCACCAAGATGCCTTACCGCCAGAGTCGGTCGATGTGTTCTGTTACAGCAAGAACCTACGTGGTGTGATGCGTAACATGGTCTATCAACTGCTTGCTGAGTGTATCGATTTACGCTTGAAACCGATTGAGCCAGAAAAACGCCGCCGCTTTAAAGCTATTCGCTTAGCCAACAAGATGTTTGGTCTGTTCTTTGAGCGTCGTGGTGTGTCGGTACAGATGTTGGAAAACTCGGTCGATTTCTACCGCAGTATCTCAACCAATAAGCTGAAGGGCTCACCGTTACTGATGCTTGATAAAGAGCAAGAATATCAGCTGCCAGATGTGGTTGATGGCTTTGCCAGTGAAGGGTTAATTCAATTTTTCTTCGAAGACACCGACAAAGGTTTCAATATTTATGTATTGGACGAGTCGAATCAAGTTGAGGTGTATCACCAGTACAGCGGTGAAAAAGATGAGATGATCGCGAGCGTGAATTCTTTCTACACGTCGGTAAAAGATGAGTCGAAGATGTCGTCTAAGTTGATTAACTTTAATCTCCCTCAGTACTACCAGATCGTGCATCCTGAAGAGGGCAACTCATATGTTGTGCCTTACCGTAACGATGCAACCTTGTCTTCTCGGAGTTCAAAGATAGTCAACATCTAGGCTTATTGAGACTGATTGATATTAAAAAAGGAGTGATTGATTCACTCCTTTTTAGTTTTGCTTACAAATGATTAGACCCAATTGATCTCTTCACCTGCGTGCTTTACGCATTCTTCTTTTACCATCTCAAACAATTCCATGCCTGTCTTTGAGCATGTCCACTTGTCATCAATTAGCTTGAAGTGAAAGCCACCAGATTTAGACGCTAGCCAGATCTCACGCATTGGTTCTTGGCGGTTAATGATAATTTGGCTGCGGTTTTCAAACTCCAGCGTCATCACGTTACCAGTCACTTCGTAATCAACATCTGCCTCTGATTCATCGATAGCTTCTTCGATGTTTTGCATCTGTATATCGACCAGCTGATGAAATTCAGTATCGTTCATCCTTTCTATCCTATTGCTTTTCTTGAGTGTGGTGCGATTATAGGGGGCATTGAGTTAATAATCACGATATGCAAAATGAAAAAATTAATTACCGCTCTGTTTATGGTGTCCGTTATTGGACTTTCTGGTTGTGGTCAAACGGGTCCGTTGTACGATCCTGATGAAGTTCAGCAGACTGAACAATCACAATAAGTGAAACACGCAGAAATCGTTATTTATAAGGGATAAGAACTTTGGATTACTTCAACTATCAGGAAGATGGCCAGCTTTGGGCTGAGGACGTCGCACTTTCACAACTAGCAGAGCAATATGGTACACCGCTGTATGTATATTCTCGTGCAACATTAGAACGCCACTGGAATGCGTTTGATTCGTCGGTTGGCGAGCATCCACACTTGGTGTGTTATGCCGTTAAAGCTAACTCGAACCTTGGCGTGTTGAACACTTTGGCTCGCTTGGGCTCTGGTTTCGACATTGTATCTGGCGGTGAGCTAGAGCGTGTGGTTGCTGCAGGTGGCGATCCGGCGAAAGTTGTGTTCTCTGGTGTCGGCAAAACAGCCGCTGAAATGAAGCGTGCGCTTGAGTTGAACATTAAATGTTTCAACGTAGAGTCTGAGCCAGAACTAGAGCGACTGAATAAAGTGGCTGGTGAGCTTGGTGTTAAGGCGCCGATTTCACTGCGTATTAACCCAGATGTTGATGCGAACACTCACCCTTACATTTCTACGGGTCTGCGTGATAACAAGTTCGGCATTGCCTTCGACCGTGCTCCTGCTGTTTATGCGTTTGCAAAAACACTCGATAACTTGTCTATCCATGGTATTGATTGCCACATCGGTTCTCAGCTAACGGATATCGAACCTTTCATCGATGCCACTGACCGCCTGCTTGCACTGATCGACCAACTACGTGCTAATGACATCAACATCAAACACCTTGATGTCGGTGGCGGTTTGGGCGTGGTTTACCGTGATGAATTACCACCACAACCTTCAGACTACGCGAAAGCTTTGTTGGCTCGCCTAGACAATCATTCTGATCTAGAGCTGATTTTCGAGCCTGGAAGAGCGATTGCTGCTAACGCTGGTGTATTATTAACGAAAGTCGAGTTCCTCAAGCCTACTGAGCATAAGAACTTTGCCATCATAGATGCAGCAATGAACGACCTGATGCGCCCGGCACTTTACCAAGCTTGGCAGGATATTGTTCCTGTAAGCCCGCGTCAGGGTGAAGCCGTGACTTACGACTTGGTTGGCCCTATCTGTGAGACGGGTGACTTCCTAGGTAAGGATCGTGACCTTGTTCTTGAAGAAGGTGATCTACTGGCCGTTCGTTCTGCTGGTGCTTATGGCTTCGCTATGTCATCTAACTACAACACTCGTTCGCGTGCGGCTGAAGTTATGGTTGATGGCGATAAAACTCACTTGGTTCGTCAGCGTGAAGAGCTTACGAGTCTGTGGGAACTTGAAAACATTCTTCCGGAGTAATTTTAAGCGTTATGCACTTCCACTTTTCTAAAATGCATGGTTTGGGCAATGATTTCATGGTCGTGGACTGCATTACTCAAAATATTTTCTTTTCTCCAGATTTGATCCGTCGTTTGGCGGATCGTCACACTGGTGTGGGTTTTGATCAGCTACTTGTGGTTGAGGCTCCCTATGATCCAGAAACTGACTTCCATTACCGCATATTCAATGCGGATGGCAGTGAAGTGGAGCAGTGTGGCAATGGCGCTCGTTGTTTTGCACGATTCGTTCGCATGAAAGGCTTAACGAATAAGTACAGCATCAACGTGAGCACCAAGAAAGGAAAAATGGTTCTCAAGATTGAAGACAATGACCAGATCACGGTGAACATGGGCATTCCTGAGTTCGAACCAGGCAAGATTCCATTCAAGGCAAAGCAGCCAGAGAAGACGTATATCCTGAGAACGGATGTGCACACCTTGTTCTGCGGTGCCGTAAGCATGGGTAACCCGCATGTGGTTACTGTTGTTGATGACGTCGATATTGCCGATGTGGAGACCTTAGGTCCGCTTCTTGAATCACATGAACGCTTCCCTGAGCGTGTTAACGCTGGCTTTATGCAAGTGGTTAACCGTGAAGAGGTTCGTTTACGTGTTTACGAACGCGGCGCGGGTGAAACTCAGGCATGTGGTAGCGGCGCATGTGGCGCAGTTGCGGTTGGTATTACTCAAGGCTTACTGGCTGAGAATGTGAAAGTTCGTCTACCTGGCGGTGACTTACACATTAGCTGGCAAGGTCCGGGTAAACCTCTGTTTATGACAGGCCCTGCAACGCATGTGTTTGATGGTCAACTTTCTTGCTAATAATGACTGATAACAAATAGATTCATAAAAAATAAAGGATAGGTTTTGTCTTACGTTGAAGCCGACGCACTCACCGCAGAAGTGGTCGCGGAATATTTACGTGATAACCCAGATTTTTTTCAAGACAGAAGAAATCTGGTTGATCGCCTTGCTGTTAACAATGTTGAGCAGGGCGCGGTTTCTTTGGTTGAGGTTCAGCTTAAGCGTCAACGCCAGAGAATCGAAGAGTTAGAAGAAGAGATCACTGGCTTGATGTCACTGGCTGCGAATAACGACAAAACTTTTTATGAGTTTATGGATCTGCAAGCTCAGGTATTGAAGTGCAGTGACTTCATGCAAGTCATTAAGGCGGTTGAACAAAAGGCGATTGAATTAGGTTTGAAAGCTCATATTCGCGTACTGTCTCAGTTGGGCTTTTACCAGCTTAATGGAGAGCGTTATTCGAAGTTTTCATTGAACCATTTCAACGGTAAAGATGCTTATTTAGGGCGCTTGAGAAAAACGGACAGACAAGATTTGTTTGGTGATTTTCCAGTTCCAGAGCTAGGCTCTTATGTAGTACTTCCGCTTGCTAAGCAGTCTCCATTGGGCTTGCTCGCCTTTTCTAGCGAAGATGGCGGCCATTTCCAACCTCATATGGATACGCTCTTTTTACGCCATTTAGCGCTTGTTGTTGCTCATTTGGCGGACACCTTACCTTGGCAGATAAATAATGAGCCTAGAGCCCAAAATACCTCTTCCTAACAGCCTTCAAAAGCCACTATCTCGCTTCTATGAATATCTCAGAAGCGAGAAGGGACTCAGCCTACACACCCAACGCAATTACCGACAACAGCTCGAGACCATGGCCGCTCATTTAGTCACACTAGGGCTGAAAGATTGGACTCAAGTGGACGCTGCATGGGTAAGACAACTCGCCAGTAAAGGTATGCGTGAGGGTATGAAAGCCAGCAGTATTGCGACTCGCTTATCTTCATTGCGCAGCTTCTTTGATTTCCTTGTATTGCGTGGAGAGATGTCAGCTAACCCAGCTAAAGGTGTCTCAGCGCCTCGTAAACAACGCCCTTTACCTAAAAATCTTGATGTCGATGAAGTGGGTCAACTGCTTGATGTGAATGAGGATGATCCATTATCGATTCGTGACCGAGCGATGATGGAAGTGATGTATGGCGCGGGATTACGATTGGCCGAACTGGTCGGGATCAACCTGAGAGATGTGTTGGCTCGACAGGGCGAAATCCGAGTGATTGGTAAGGGTGACAAAGAACGCAAAGCACCGTTTTCCGGTTTAGCCAAAGAGTGGGTCGATAAATGGTTAAAAGTACGCGGTGAACTCGCTTCGCCGGGTGAGCCTGCACTGTTTGTCTCTAAACTCGGTACTCGTATTTCTCATCGCAGTGTTCAGAAGCGTATGGAAGAGTGGGGCAAGAAGCAGGCTGTTGCCAGTCATATTAGCCCACACAAATTGCGTCACTCGTTTGCAACGCATGTGCTTGAATCAAGCCAAAACCTTCGTGCGGTCCAAGAGTTGCTCGGACATGAAAACATCTCGACCACACAAGTGTACACCCATTTAGATTTCCAACATTTAGCACAAGCTTATGACCAAGCTCATCCAAGAGCTCGTAAGAAGAATAAAGATTAGATTAAGGGTTTAACTATGCGAATTTATCGAGGGTTAAAGCCCATCAAAGCCATGACCTTTGATTTGGATGATACCTTGTACGACAACTGGCCTGTGATCATGAAGGTTGAGAAAGAGATGGCGCAGTGGCTGTATCAAAAGCATCCTGTGTCGGCTTCTCTTTCGTTGGAAGAGTGGCAAGGTATCAAACAACAAGTCGCCTCTGAAAACCCAGCATTAAAACATGATGTCACCGTGTGGCGTGAAACACAGATTAAGAGTGGTTTGCTACTATTGGGATACTCTCAGCAGCAAGCAGAACAGGCGGCTCGTGAAGGTATAGAGCATGCTTTATGGTTGCGCAATCAGGTGGATGTTCCTCAAGAAACGCACCGAGTGATGGCTGAGCTTAGCCAGCGTATTCCTTTGGTGGCGATTACCAATGGTAATGTCGATCCGCATAAAATTGGCTTAGGGCATTACTTTCAATTAATCCTCAAAGCCGGCCCTGATGGCAGAGCAAAACCGTATCCAGATATGTTTGAAAAAGCGCAGCAGTACTTAGATTGTGATGCGACCAATATTCTTCATGTGGGTGACCATCTGAGAACGGATGTCTACGGAGCTAAGAAAAATGGCTTCCAAGCGTGCTGGTTTAATGACACTGGTTCCAATTTATACCTCTCCTCGAAGGCGAGTGTGCTCCCTGATGTTGAAATAGAGCAACTTAGCGATCTCATGCGACTAATTTAATAGCTACGGTAAGCTATTGGGTCGCATTTATGATATTGAATTGTTACATTAGTCGTAATTAAATGCCTGTTTAGGCTAGGATAATTGGCGACTACTTTTTATCGATTCATTTCAATCATAGCAGTGGTTGCGGGTTCTCATTTCATTCGATTTTGAACAAGGGTTGGCATGCAAACATTTACATTTCTCGCAAATACTGAGGAGTTATTTAAATCTCAATTTGAACAGCGAGAATGGTGTGACCGCAAGCAATACCTAATTCAACTCTTTTCAGCCCAATCTCCAGACGTTGCTCGACGCATTGCGAGTGTTGCTCTCAAGCATCTAAATCATTCCATATTGATAGGCCAAAGTGCACGTCATGTTATTTGTGATAACTGCCTTGAAAGCGCTTGTACCTTAGTGATTATCAGCGAGTTTGATGAAACTCATTTAACCTCTGCTGTGCAGCCTTTTACTGGCAATCCGAACCACGATAGCCAAGCTCTGGTGGCTCAATTATCTCTTTCTAAAGATACCAAAACTGTGATTAGCCTGTGTGATCAGGTTGAAGGGCGCGATTATCCGATTTATGGCGCTTTTGAAAATCTGCCTTATACCTTGCCGGTGGCTGGTGGACTCTGCCATGAGAATGATTTTGGCCGTTGGGTTATGCATAACGAAGAGACCTATCAGCACGCTTGTGTTGCAGTTGCTTTGACCAACCCAAAGTTGAAGGTTTGGTCGGACGCGTATTCTGAGTGGAACCCTATTGGAATGAAGTTGAGAGTCACTCAAGCTGAGGGCAACCGCTTATATGCATTGAATGACAAGCCCGCCATTGACGTGTTCAAACATTACCTTGCTGATGGCAAAGATCTCCCATTTAGTCAGTTAATGAGTTTCCCGCTTTATCGTGAACTCGGAAGAAAGAAGGGGATTTCAACGCCTCTTCGTATCAATGACGATGGCAGTATTGAGTTTGATAGCCCTTGGCATGTCGGAGAAGAAGCGCAGTTCTGTTATAACCACCCGTCTTTAACCGCTGAAAAAGTGCGTCATGGTGCCGAGGTGCTTGCGATGCACCAACCAGAATCGGTGATCATTTATAACTGTGTCTCTCGACTTGAATTCATCGACAGTAAGCTCGAACTAAAGCCATTTGAAGGCATTGTGAAGGCCAGCGGTGCTTACTGCATGGGTGAGCTCTACCGCAATGAAGATCGCCAAGACATACTTCATCACAGCCTCACCTACATTGCGATGAGAGAGTCGGATGAAATAGACGAATTTCGTTGTGATGATTTCCATTGTGATTCTACGGTATCACCGCTGCTCAATTTGGTGAGAAATGCGGTTGCGGACTTAGACAGCATTAATACCCAGATGGAGAAAAAACTTCATCAGCAGGCACGCCGTCTAACTGAGAGTTACCGAATTGACTCGCGTACCGGGCTGCCTAATCGCATTGTATTAAAAGAACGCCTTAATACGATTCTGTTCAGTGAACACCTTCTGACTCTAAAGCTGACTAATTTCCATCAGGTTAACGAGAAGTATGGTTATCAAGTGGGTGATCAGCTGTTACTCGACCTTTCGAATCATTTTGTTGAGCGATTACACCTTCGTGTCGTGAAGGAATCCAAGGTTCAGGTCGAGCTGTTCAGTATTGGTGTTGGTGAGTGGGCGATCATCTTTAATGCGAGTATCGATAGCGGGAAGATAGAGCAACGCTTCATTGAGTTTGCTGATGACATTGAACACATTAATTTTGAGCCGTATGGATTAACCGATATTGATTATCTGTCGGTTTCGCTGTGTGGTGGTTTTGCCAGTCGTTGTGACTTCTTAACCGACAGCGGTGATGAGATCTTATTGAAAGCGATTGAAGCTCGACGTTATGGAGTGCGTAATAACACCCATATTACTAACGCGAAAGACATTCAGGTGAGTGAGGAAGATCGTAAGGAACAGCTCGGTTGGTTGAGCTGTGTAAGCCGAGCAATCTTAGATCAGAACATCATCACTTACTCACAGCCTATTGTTGCAGCGGGTACCCACGAAATGATTGGCCAAGAGTGTTTGGTCAGAATCATGGAAGCCGACGGGACGATTGTGCCACCGGGTAAGTTCTTACCTATGATTGCTGACACGCATCTTTATACTCGCCTTAGTCGACATATGATTAAGAACACCATTGGTTATATGGCGGATAAGCAGAGCCCGTTCTCGATTAACCTCTCTCCACAAGACCTATTGAGCGATAAGACGCTAGAGATTCTCGAAGCTGCGATTAGTGGGATGAACGATCCCACTCGACTTGGCTTAGAAGTACTCGAGTCTGAGCAGATCAAAGATTACGGCCGCATGATTGAGGTGTGTGATCACTTCCGTGCACTCGGTGCGAGAATCATTGTTGATGATTTTGGCTCGGGTTATTCCAACATTGATGAAATCATCAAACTCGAGCCGCAGATCATCAAGCTAGATGGCAGCTTGATTCGTAATATCGATAAAGACCAAAAGCAAAGAAACATCGCATCTCAGCTGGTTCGCTTATGCCAAGTGTTTAATGCCAAAACAGTTGCTGAATTTGTTCATAACCAACAGGTTTGTGAGATAGCGGAGCAAATGGGTGTCGATTACCTGCAAGGTTATTACTTTGGCGAGCCTAAGCGACTGTTTTAGTTGTTAAAGCTCGTAAAATCCTGCCATCCTTTACTTTGAAAGCGCTCAGCCACCATTAATGACTGTTTTTTGGTGGAATGAGTGATGTCTAACTAACGTCACATTATTTACAAGACGATTGTAAGTATTCCGTGCAAGCCTTATCTATAATAAGCACAATAACAAATCATTAACGCAACGATTAATGTGAATATGCAGTCGACCTCTCTCCTGATACAAGACATAGAACAAACCCAACGTGAATTGGAAAAGATAGATTTTCATACACATGAAAGCCTACTGATTCAGGTGTTTTCGTCTTTCGAGAAAGGTTCGGTTTTGGCTGCCTGCCAAGTAATTCAATCGACTTTCCCCAACGCAAAGCTCATTGGTTGTAGTGCCAATCATTACATCAGCCAAGGTGTCATTTTACATCAGGGCTTGTACCTAATTGTTACTCGCTTTGACAGCACTTCATTTTCTTGTGGTGTCGTAGAATATAGCGAGCAGCCACAAGTTGATAGCCAATCGATGTGGGAACAGTTGGGATGCACCGCTCAGACCCAAAGTATTATCTGTTTTGCCGATCGCTTGCAGATAAACAACAGAGCCTTGTTTGCTGCGTTTGAACAATCCAGATACTCACTGCCTATATGTGGTGGCGCTTCCACCATCACCGATAGCGGACGATGGGTTGTGTTGAATGGCCATTGCTACGAAAATGCATACGTAATGTTGGCCTTACATAGCTCTGAGCTAGCAGTAACCAAAGGCTATTACACCGAGTGGAACCCGATAGGGCGAACCTTTCGAGTTACTGGCGCTGAAGGTAACCGCTTGGCTGAATTAGACGGCATGCCGATTCGTGATTTGTATAATCGTTATCTGGCCGATGGTTTTGAAGTTCCCTTTGAACAGCTGCATAACTTCCCTTTGATGGTCGGTGATCCGAAAGAGCAGAATATCCATCTGCCACTTAAGGTCACTGAATTGGGGGAGGTTGAATTCAGTGGCTCGTTTCAGTTAGGTGAAGAGGTGAGGTTTTGTTATGACCATCCTTCCCTGACTTTGGAGCAGATACGGCTTGGCGTTCAACAAATTGGCGTTCATGCTCCGCAACAGTTCTTTATCTATAACTGCACTTCTCGTATCGATTTTATTGATGGCAACCAAGAGGTGGAGGTTTTTCAAAACCTGGCAGACACCTATGGTGTGTATTGTATGGGCGAGCTTTATCAAGATGATGAACAGCAACGCATTTTGCATCACAGCCTAACGTATCTCACTTTAAGAGAGGGAGCGATTGCAGCTGAAGGTGCCGTTCCACTTGAGACGCAACCGGCCACAAACATATCGCCCTTATTTTCATTGATTCGTAATGCCTTGCTCGATGTTGATGACATGAACAACAGTATGGCGAGTAAGATCCAGCAGCAAGCCACGGCATTGACCGCCAGTTACCGGATTGATCGTCGAACGGGTTTACCCAATCGAAGTGTGTTGCGTGAAAAACTGTCAAAAATGAATGCTGATAGTCATTTACTGGCGCTGAAGGTTACAACATTCGGGCAGATCAATGAAAAGTACGGTTATCGAGTGGGTGACAAGCTGCTTCGTGATTTGAGTGAGTATTTTCAGAAGGCGTTGTGGCAGTTTTTTGATGAAGGGTGTCAGCTTTATAGCATCGGAATTGGCGAGTGGGCGGTAGTTTTTAAAAGCTGGGCCAGTCATGAACACATCCATCAGCGATTTTCTGAGTTTGCCGATAAAACCGAACATGTAAACTTTGAGCCAATGGGCTTACCGGATATCGATTATCTCTCGGTTTCAATTTGTGCCGGTGTTGCGAGCCGTCGTGATTTCCCAACCACATCGATTGATGACTTGTTACTCAAGGCCATTGACGCTCGTCGCAGTGCAGTCAGTCAAAACAAGCATCTTGTGAGTGCTAAAACATTAATCCAGCTAGAGAAGCAGCGCCAAGAGCAGTTAGGTTGGTTGTCTTGTGTTAGCCGCGCGGTGTTGAATCAAAACGTTGTTGCGTGTTCTCAGCCGATAGTGTCCGCGCACAGCCATCAAGTTGAAAGCTATGAGTGCTTGGTTCGAATTGAAGAAGATGGCCAGCTGATTGCTCCGGGTAAGTTTTTACCGATTATCGAAGGCACCCATCTTTATACGCGCCTTAGTCGCCAGATGATAACGCGTACCTTTGATTTTATGAGTCAAAGGACCGATTCGTTTTCGATTAACTTGGCGCCACAAGATTTCAACAACGAGAAAACCATCCTTCACCTTGAGCAAGCCATCAAACAAATTAGTCATCCGCAACGTATCGGCTTGGAAGTGTTGGAAACGGAACAGATTCAAGATTACGGCAGGCTGATTGAGATATGTAATCACTTTCGTGATTTGGGCGTGAATATCATCGTGGATGATTTTGGATCGGGCTATTCGAACATTGATGAGATATTGAAGCTTGAGCCACAGGTGATAAAGCTCGATGGCAGCCTGATTCGCAATATCGACCAAGATAAGAAACAGCGCAAGATTGCCCAACAGCTTGTTAGCTTGTGCCAGATATTGAACGCCAAGACAGTGGCGGAGTTTGTACATAATGAACAGGTGTGTCGAATCGCAGAGGATATGGGTGTCGATTATCTGCAGGGTTATTATTTTGGTGAACCCCAGCGTTTATTCTAATAGAGCGAGTTACGTGGAGAAGTGCTTTCTATGTGACGAAGTGTTTTCTCGGAGAGCAGCCAGAGTATGGGTTTCACGTGAAACACCGATCGGTTCAATAGATTCAATAGATTAACGTTAGATGTGAAAAGGGTGAGCTTATGGCTCACCCTTTTTGTTTCTGTTTTACGTTATCTACCGCAAGCTTGTACGTGGCTTCCTCTATTTGAGTGAATGACCACATTTATCTGCTTGAAACACCTTTAGGTAGTGCTGGTAGTAATCGTTAATCAGCCTTGCTGGCTCGGCTTCTCCCAACATTTTTAGCAACTCAACGCCAACTTCGCAGGTACATAGGTGCCCACTGTCTTGATTGCGGCGCAAGGTATATGACGATTCCGTCGTGATATCGAGATGGATTTGAGGAAGGGTGTTTAACCACGCGCTCTTGTTGAGCATTTTCTTCGCTTCCTGCCATGTGCCATCCAATATGATGAATAACGGCTTACGATCTCCGGCTACAGATAATACGGCTTGCTGGCACTCAATACTCTTGTCACTTGGAAATAGCAAAAAAGGCTGTAATGCGTCGTCTTCGAGTAAGGCAATCAGCTCTTCTGGCGGTGTTTTTCGTTGCCACACGAAGGACTGACACTGCTGAATAGATTGCTCAAGCAGCTTTCCGGTATTGGTGTCTCGCGACAGTTCATTCTCATGAGTCAGCAGTACAAGATCAGTTTGGCTTTCGACACTTGGTATACGATGACAAATACATTGATGAGTGAAGCCACAACCACCGCAAGCTTGTTGATTACTCATGGTTATAGCTTAACTCCGCTTTGTGCTGGTGATACACCATCAGCAAACAGAACCACATCGCTGATATCAGCATCATCCGCAACTGGAGCAACGCTTGGGTTTAGTGGGTAGCTAACACCCGTATAAGACAGTGTGTGCTTCGCTGGTGTTGCTCCGCCGCCGCTGACATTGAAGATCAGATCCTGCCAGCCATGATTTTGTGATTTACCTAGGCGTATATCGCCCTTAACCAGTGTCACTCGGCTATTGAACCGCCAGTTGTCTTGGTGGTTTTCAAAGATAAGCAACGTACAGCCACCCGAACCACACCAGTCGAGTTGAGCAAATAGCTCATCTTTGCCATCGCCGTTCAGATCGTAGGTTAGCCAGCGGTACTTAGTATTGTCTGGTGCGGTGTTGTTGATCTTAAAATACTCGCGGATCGCTTGGTCGACTTTTTGATCAAGTTGATCACTGGAGTTTACCTGCTTTGCAGTTAGATCAACGTTGGTGGTCGTATTTACTTGTGCCTGTTCACTCTTGGCTTCAAATAGCACTAGACCGCCATTGGCAATAGGGTAGACAACATTGCCCACTTTTTCCTTATCAGCGACCAGTTTACCGTTATCGAGTGTGAAGATGCGCTCAGAGATTAAGTACTGTTGCTGGTGGCGAGTCATCACAACTTGAACCTGATTTTGGTTAAGTTGCTGCCAGAAGCCCTGTTCAATAATAGAAGGATCGCCATTGCTGTACGAGTAAGTCGTAATAGCGCTGTGGTCATCGTTGAGTTCTAGGTTGATAGAGAAGCCAGTGTTCTGCGTTGAGCTTGCGAAGTAGAGGCCACTCCAGTCGAGGGTTGGGTCTTGGTTAGCCACCATTGCACAGCCATTGTAGTTGCTGTCATTGAGATTAAGTTTGGCGTGCCAGCCATAGATAGAGTCACTCATGCCATCGCTGCAGCTCTCTTTTTTAAGATTTAGCTCACCTTGTGCCTGGTTACCTTTAAGCTGGTAGTCGCGGGTGCTTGGTGTGGTGCGGCTAGATTCGATATTGAGGCGCTGAGGTTCTTCGCCCATCTTAGTGTATTTGAGTTGGTCTTTATCGAAGGTTGCTGACCAGTATGGTTCATTACCAAAAGTGCGTGTTGCGCGAAGTGGTTGGTCACAACGATCAGGGTTCTCAGCCGTTAGCACATTGACTTGCTCTACCACGAAGCGTGCGGTGAAATCGGCATTGTATCCCGTTTGGCTAGGCACGGTGAGATGACCGATAAGCTCGCCGTATAAGGCTTGATAAGGTCTGGTTGCCAGCCCTTGTGCTTCTAGCGCTAACTCGGGTGATAAATCTAACCAGTATTGTTGTTGGCTGCCGCAAGGCGTGAAAGTTCGGCTTTCATGACCAACCACAACCTGACCACGCATGATGAAGGTTTGCGGTTGAATGCTCAGTGGTTCATCTAAGGTTGCTGGTGGTAATTTAGGTTGTTGCGGCGTATCTGGTGCCGTTACACAGCCTTGTAAAGCGAATGCGACTAGCCATGTCACTGGGTTTTTCATTACCTTCATGTTATATCTTCCTCGGAGCAACCGTTAATTGGATTTATTATGGCATATTGGTTATTTAAAACAGAACCCGACACCTTCTCTATTCAGACTCTTAGAGTGCAAAAAACCTCTTGTTGGGAGGGTGTACGCAACTATCAGGCTCGAAACATGATGCGTGATGACGTCAAGCTTGGCGATCTGGTGATGATATACCATTCATCATGCAAAAAAGTTGGCGTAGCAGGGATCGCAAAGGTAACCAGAGAAGCCTACCCAGACCATTTTCAATTCGATCCCGAGAGTGATTACTACGATGCCAAGTCTTCACCCGATAATCCGCGCTGGATTATGGTGGATGTCGAGTTTGTGCGAGTGACTGAGCGCTTGATCCCTCTGGCGACGCTTAAAGCTATGCCTGAGCTCGCCGAAATGCCGCTGGTTAAACGAGGCAACCGCTTATCCATCATGCCTGTTACTGAACAGGAGTGGCAGGCGATCTTAGGAAAAGAAGTACTCGGCTATCGCTAACGTTAGAGGAAGCTTTTAGCGTAAGGTTCAAAAAAGGCAGCCACTGGCTGCCTTTTTATTTATTCAGATTTTTTTGACTAAATTAAAGCAGGTGCTTTTCTAAGTAGTGCGCAACTGCATCGTCGGCGTTGCTGCCAATCACTTCATTATCAGGCAGCGCTTTAAGTACTTTTTCATGGGATGTACCCATTACTAAGCCTTTACCTGCCATTGATAGTAGCTCGACATCGTTCATGCCATCACCAAAAGCAATGCAGTTTTCTAGCTCAAGGTCGATAGATTGAGCCACGGCTTGTAGCGCATCGCCTTTAGACACTTCTGCAGCCATCACTTCCAAGCACCAAGGTGTTGAGAAAGCGACATTCAATTTTTCACCAAACAGAGCGTTGAGCTCATCTTCAAATGGCACAAGGTGCTCATGTGATTTATTTGGGTGAGTACAGAAGATTTTAGCAATGCCTTCACTCGGTGCGTTATCTGCATCGTACAGTCGGTATGTGAAGCCTGTTTGATCGTGAAACTTCTTCATTGTTTCGTCATCACGATTCAGTAACCACTCATCGTTCATATAGATATGGATGAAGATCTCTGGGTCTTTCTTAAACACATCTACAACACTTTGCACTAATTCCGCAGGGATATTCTTGGCATACATCAGATTGTCGTCTTGGTCATGAACGCGAGCACCATTCGAGGTGATCATATAAGCAGGAATGCCCGTTTGCTTACGAATACCGGCAACATCAACATGGTGACGACCTGTTGCGAAGATAAAGGTATAACCTTGTCCGTGTAACTTCGTGAGTGTTTGCTTGGTAAAATCGCTTAACTGATGGTTGGGAGCCAAAAGCGTACCATCTAGATCAGAGGCAACAATTTTCACGGAATCTTTTAGTGCAGGAATAGTCATTTAACCCTCATTGCAAAATGCTTAACCAATATCGACACCAGCCAATGCCAGTGCCCTTTGAAATACAATATCTCTATCTAGAAATTGTATGCCAAATTCATGCAAGAAAAGAGGGCAAAGCTCACTTACTTCTCTTCCTCTTTAGCGCTTATCTTATTAGTCGTTACTTTCTATTGGTGTGCGAGCGTTAAACAAAAAACTGATTAATGGCATCCAGTGTTTGATTGCGATATTCATCTTTTTCAAACAACACCTCATGTCTAGAGCCTTCAATGGCCTTAAACTGGCTGGCTGAGTTGGTTTTCTTCAGCTTATTGATGAACTTCATTTGAGCATCGTTACTCACAATCTTCTCTTCCCCAGCCTGAATCAATAGCAGAGGGATTTTGATTTGACGGGTTTGTTGGATTGCCTGCTTGGCCGCCATTAATCCTTGCCATACCCAGCGAGTGCTTGGTCCACCCACTTGCAAAGAGGGTGACTCGTCATACAGTCGTCGGAACCATTGGTAACGTACCTTGCTTTGGCTTAACAAATTATTTTCGAAGGGCTTCGAGTAATACGCTTGTTGCCCTGGGGCATAAGTCGGCTTGGCATAGAAAGCCGTGAGTACCTGCCCAACAACCATCGCGATAGGCTTAAAGTACCATTCAGTATTGATCCCAAACATTGGTGCACACAGCGTGACCTTGTCAAACGGGTGGTCTGGGTGAGTTTGCAGGTAGCGAGTGGCTATCGTGCTGCCCATTGAGTGAGCGAGCAGATAACGATTGGAATATCGGTTGAGGTCAAAACTGGCAATGATGTCGGACATATCTGACGCATAATCATCAAACTCATGAATGTGACCGATGTCAGAGTCTGTTACCATACGTTCCGACTGGCCTTGACCTTGGTGGTCAAATGAATAAACGTCATAGCCTTGTTGATAGAAATCATAAAAGAGTTCTTGGTATTTCAAGCAACACTCGATGCGACCATTTGAAATCACAATGGCTTTGGTGTGCGTTGGTGAGGTTAGGCTACACCAGTACAGCTTCTTTTTACCAGATGATGTGACATATCCATCTTTTCGTTGTTGCCAAAGGGCAGGGATCGGGTGTTTAATCGCTTGCTCGAACTCAGGTTCTTGCGTGTATGAAAACAGGGCGGCACTGTGGTTTTCCATGGGAAATTACCTGAACTGATGCATGTGAGAGCGTTATCGCTACTAATGTTGTTAGATTAAAGAACTAGTAAGGAAATGCAAATGGATACTCATGTTTGGCTTGCTTATGTCGTCACGGCGATTTTGTTTAGTTTGGCTCCGGGCTCAGGTACCGTTAATTCAATCAGCAATGGGCTAAGTTATGGCACCAAGAAGTCGCTCGCGTCGATCGCAGGCTTACAGCTCGGCCTAGCATTCCACATCATGCTGGTGGGAGCGGGCATTGGTGCACTAGTCGCTCAATCCGCGTTGGCGTTCACTATCATCAAATGGGTCGGTGTGGCTTATCTTTTGTGGTTGGGCATTCAAAAGTGGCGTGATAACTCTAGCTTGGTGGCTTCAGAAGAGAGCACAACATTATCGAGCGGAAGATTGCTGAGAAATGCGGTGCTGATTAATCTCACCAACCCGAAATCAATCGTGTTTTTGGTGGCTCTGTTTCCTCAATTTATCGATCCGACACAGCCTCAGGCTCCACAGTTATTAGTGCTTGGTGTAACGACGGTATTCATTGATAGCGTGGTTATGTTGGGTTACACCTCATTAGCTTCACAAATGGGACGTTTTATTCGTTCTGATCGTGTAATGGGTAAGATAAATAAAATATTTGGTGGTATGTTCATGGGCTGCGGTGCTTTGCTGGCTGCCGCGAAAGCTTAGTTTTGGCAATAGAGTTATCGTTAAACCAATAGAGTTATCAATAAATGACCGCTACCTACGTTGCTAGACAACCTATCTTAAATCGCAAGAAGAACACGCTTGGCTATGAGCTGTTGTTTCGCGACGGAGAAAGGAATGCCTATCCTGCGCATATTGAGTCTAATCGAGCAACGTATCGTCTGATTGTTGAGAACTTCTTATCGGTTGGGCTTAACCCTTCGATCCCATCTTCACGCTGCTTTATTAACTTCCCGTATCAAAGCCTGATCCGTCGGTTGCCTTTGAGCTTGCCTAAAGACAAGGTCGTGGTTGAGATCCTTGAAACCTGCCAACCGACCGACCAGTTATTAGAAGCCGTTAAAGAACTTTACCAAGCGGGCTACATGATTGCCCTAGATGATTTTACTTCGACGCCAGAATGGGAACGTTTCCTAAAATACACGCATATTGTGAAGCTCGATATTATGCAAATGGGCTTGGATGAAGCGTGTGAGTTAGTTAGGGCTCATCAAGGGCAGAAGTTTAGCTTTCTGGCTGAGCGAGTCGAAACCGAACAAGAGTTCCAACAAGCCAAAGAAGCAGGTTTTCGATTTTTTCAGGGGTACTTCTTCAGTAAGCCAGAGATAGTCAAAACCAAGTACATTAGCCCAGAGCAGGTGATTGCTATGGAGCTGTTTCAAGAAGTGTGTAAAGCCAATGTCGATTTTCAACGAGTTGAAAATATTGTGGCCAAAGATGTGGCGTTGTCATACAAGCTTTTACGTTTTGTGAATTCCATGTCGCCGCGTCTTGAGGTGACAATTTCTTCTTTCCGTCAGGCCTTGGTTTATCTAGGGCAAGAAAAACTCAAAATGTTTGTTTCGCTGGCGGTGGCTTCTTATGTGTCAGATAAGAAACCGAAAGAGTTATACAGCTTATCGCTTCAGCGAGCTCAGTTCTGTCAGCGTATGTCTCGCTATCAGCCGTTTTCAGGGCATGCTGAGCAAGCCTTTATGATTGGCTTGTTTTCGTCACTCGATGCTTTGTTAGATTTATCGCTAGAAAATCTTGTTGAACAACTCCCATTATCTAAAACCATCAAGGTCGCTTTGTTACGCAGAGAAGGGCCATATGGAACGCTTTTAGCGCTTGAAGAGAGCTTTGAACATGCGGATTGGCAACAAATTGATAAGCATTGTGCTCATTTGGGACTGAATGTTGAACAGGTTAAAACCGAGCTCACTGAAGCTCAACGCTGGAGTCATAACGTAACCAATCAGCTCTAATTCCTCTTCGTTAAACTTTTATGACAATTAAAGCGCACGCCTTGACGTGCGTTTTTTTATAGCTAATATATACGCATATCCATATATGAGTATATAGTTATGCTTCCTCACCAATTTTTTAAATTACTGTCTGATGAAACGCGAGTGCGTTGCTTAATGTTGATAGTGCGCAATGAGTGCTTGTCTGTTGGTGAGCTCACTCAGGCATTGCAAGAAAGTCAGCCAAAGGTTTCCCGTCACCTAGCGCAGTTGCGCTCAAATGGCATTTTGACGGATGTTCGCCAAGGACAGTGGGTGTTCTACCGCCTGTCACAAGATTTACCAGGTTGGATGCTAAAGTTAATTGATGACCTTATCGCATCGAACTGTTTGAAAACTGAATACCAACAAGATATTGAGCGTTTAGAAGCAATCACTTCACGCCCTCAATGTTGCGTTTAAATACATTAGAACTTATTGCCGAAATAGTTGGAGTTGCAGCTAGGCGGCAAGTGAACTTATCCCTATGAGCATAGATGTCCTATGTGATTAGGGTAAGTGAACGCAGTCAACAACGCAGCGGCTTCACATATGAAAGCAATTAACTGAGAGAACAGAAAATGACAGTCAAAGTAGGTATTAATGGTTTTGGCCGTATCGGCCGTCTAGCACTTCGCGCAGCATTCGATTGGGCTGAGCTAGAATTTGTTCAAATTAACGATGTGGCTGGTGATACAGCGACATTGGCTCACCTTCTAGAGTTCGATTCAGTTCAAGGTCGTTGGAACCATGAAGTGTCTGTTGAAGGCGATGAGATGATCATCAACGGTCAACGCATTAAAACCACCAAAGAGCGCGACATCGACGCGATCGATTGGTCTGGTTGTGATGTGGTGATTGAAGCGACGGGTGTTCACCGTAAGACATCTTTCCTAAACAAATATCTTGAGCAAGGCGTGAAGCGCGTTGTGGTATCGGCGCCAGTGAAAGAAGAAGGCATTGCAAACATCGTTGTCGGTGTGAATGACAACATCTTCGACCCAGCTGTACACAAAATCGTAACCGCAGCGTCTTGTACAACCAACTGTCTCGCGCCAGTGGTTAAAGTGATCAACGAGAAGCTAGGTATCGAAAATGCAGCCTTCACTACTATTCACGATCTAACCAACACGCAAACTATTCTTGATGCACCCCATAAAGACTTACGCCGTGCACGTGCATGTGGCATGAGCCTTATCCCGACAACAACGGGCAGCGCTAAAGCGATTGTTGAGATCTTCCCAGAGCTTGAAAACCGCATCAACGGCCACGCAGTTCGTGTACCACTAGCGAATGCTTCTCTGACAGACATCATCTTCGAAGTGAAGCAAGACACCACGGTAGAAGAAGTTAACGCGATGCTGAAAGAAGCGTCTGAGAACGAACTGAAAGGCATCCTTGGCTTTGAAGAGCGTCCACTGGTTTCTATCGATTACAAAGGCGACCAACGTTCAACTATCGTAGATGCACTATCAACCATGTTAGTTGGTAAGCGCATGGTTAAGATCTACGCTTGGTACGACAACGAGATGGGCTACGCAACGCGCACCGCTGAGTTAGCTCGTACAGTCGGCCTAGCTTAATTTAAAAGAATTTTAAGAGATTGATGACGATGACAAATTCTCAAGTACACCCAACATGGCAACTAGATTTAGACACTGGTGCGTTAGTGCTTACTCCGTGCCCAGGCACTAAAGACACTGACTTAGATGCATCTCTAGCGCAACTTAAAGCGCAAGGCGTGGAAGCGATTGTGACGGCTCTAGACAGTGAAGAACTGGCAAGCAAGAATGTTTCTGAGCTAGGTGAGAAAGCGCAAGCACTAGGCATGCAATGGTTCCAAATCGAAATCGAAGACGATTGTGCACCGGGTGCTGATTTTGCTGCGAAATGGCAAGCAGCGAGCCCTGCACTACACCAAGTCGTGGATAACGGTGGCAAGGTAGCAATGCACTGCATGGGCGGTTCTGGTCGCACTGGTTTGTTCGCAGCTCACCTATTGTTAGAAAAAGGCTGGGATTTGAGCAAGGTTGTTCAAGAGGTGCAGGCACTGCGTCCCGGCGCCATTTACTAAGCCTATCCAGGTTGAGTACATTAATGGCGTAGCGAATAGCTAGTAAGCCATGGTTGTTATATAAGGAGCTTTTGGTATCTGGAGTGTTGAACTTATCATGATCCAAAAGCTCTTTTTGTTTAGATTGCAGAGATAGCGTTATGTTTTCAAATCTAAGTAAGAGCGTTCGCCAATATATGTTGGTGACATTCAACTACTGGAATTTCACCATTACTGATGGTGCACTTCGTATGCTGGTGGTTCTGTATTTCTACGACCTTGGCTACAGTTCGTTAGAGATCGCCTCACTGTTCCTTTTTTATGAATTCTTTGGTGTGGTGACTAACCTCATCGGTGGTTGGTTAGGGGCTCGTCTTGGCCTCAATAAGACCATGAATATCGGCTTAGGGATGCAGGTTGTCGCCTTAGGTATGCTGGCGGTGCCAAGTGCAATGTTGACCATCCCTTGGGTCATGGCCGCGCAGGCGTTGTCTGGTATCGCTAAAGACCTCAATAAGATGAGTGCCAAGAGCTCAATCAAAACCTTGGTTCCGGATGAACAGCAAGGCGCGCTTTATAAGTGGATTGCGATTCTGACCGGATCTAAGAATGCGCTTAAAGGTGCGGGGTTCTTTATTGGTGGCTTGCTGCTTTCGACGATTGGCTTCCAATACGCAGTGCTAGCGATGGCTGCTGTTCTGACATTGGTCTTCATTGGCAGCTTAGTGAGCTTAGAAGCGGACATGGGGAAAGCGAAAACCAAACCCAAGTTCAAACAAATTTTCTCTAAGTCTGAATCCATCAATATCTTGTCGGCAGCGCGTATGTTCCTATTTGGTGCTCGTGACGTGTGGTTTGTAATTGCTCTGCCGATTTATCTAGGCAGCGTGTTTGGTTGGGATCACTCATGGGTTGGTGGCTTCTTAGCGGCTTGGACCATTGCTTACGGCTTTGTACAAGGCATTGCACCTAAGATTACCGGCAAAGCGCAAGGTAAGGTACCTGATGGCCATGCAGCGCTATTGTGGGCGGGTGCATTGGCTATCGTGACCGCTGGTATTGCTTATGCGGTACAGATTGGTTGGCAACCCGAGCTGGTTATCATCGGTGGTTTGATGGTATTTGGCGCCATCTTTGCTGTGAACTCATCACTTCACTCATACCTGATTGTCAGTTATGCGAAGGGCGATGGTGTGTCGCTTGACGTCGGTTTTTACTACATGGCGAATGCGATGGGCCGCCTGATTGGTACTATTCTGTCGGGCTTGGTATTTCAAATGGCCGGTTTGTCTGCGTGCCTGTGGGTATCGTTCGCGTTCTTAGCGATAACGACGGTGATCTCTTTGCGTTTACCTAAGGTGCCGCAAGCGTCAGCCGCATGAGCCTCATTCGCAAGAGCTTCATTCACAAGAGCTAAAGTCGCATAATCTAAAGTCGAACGAACTTAATTCGCGATATGCTTCTCCTTTAACAATAAGCTGACTTGGTATTTATTCCGGTCAGCTTTTTTATTGCTATAGTAGAATGATTGAATATTAATCAGGCATTTACATGAAGCAGCGAATTCTCTTTTTTGATTTAGCACGATGTGTCGCGGCCGTAGCGGTTATCGCGATTCATGTTTTGGCTCCTTATCGCAACGAGCTAGGAACGATTCCTTTTGGCGAGTGGTTAACGGCGATCACCGTCAATGGTTTCAGTCGTTGGGCTGTGCCAGTGTTTATTTTGATTAGTGGCGCGTTGATGCTGAGCGATCAGCGCCCGTTTGACGCCAAATATTACCTCAAGCGCCGCCTAGGTAAGGTACTGATACCTTTCATTGTCTGGTCGCTTTTCTATACCTACCTGTCTGGTTGGTCTGCGATGGGCTTTGATGCCGACGTGAGTTGGGAGGTGTTGCTCAATAGCTACCATCACTACACCTATTACCACCTTGGTTTCTTCTATTACTTTATCCCGCTCTACTTCGTGATTCCTTTCTTACAGATCATGGTCAGAAAGTATGGGGATAAGGCCGTTTATGGTTTCACTGCGGTTTGGTTATTTACGACTTTGCTGTTCTTACTCAGGATAGATGGCCCATGGAGTCACGAGTTGTGGCTTTACACTGGCTACTTGCCATTGGGTTACCTGTTGTACAAGAAGGTGCCGCTTAACAAGTTAACTGTTGGTGTGAGTGTGGGGCTTGGCGCATTGGCATTGTTAACCACGGTCTACATGGTGGTTGATGCGAGCTTAATTGCCGAGGAGTACACCGTTGGTCGTTGGTTATCTTACAAAACGCTGAATACTGTATTAGCCGCGAGCATGGTGTTTATGCTGTGTCGTTACTACGGAGAAGGGTTATCTGAGAAAAGTAACCAAGTGGTTGGCTTTATCAGTAAACACAGCTTAGGTATCTATCTGCTGCACCCTATCTTCTTGTGGCCAATGAAAGAGTTCGGTTGGTACCAAGGACACCCAGCATGGGTGATTCCATTATGGATAGTGATCAGTGGTGCAGGGGCGTTATGGATGAGCTGGCTGGTTTCTAAATCTGAGAAAACGAGTTGGTTATTGCCTTAGTTCTGCTGAGGATGGTTGTATTGAAGTAATTAACGTTTCAATGCAAAGTGTAAGAACTTATCGCCCTGGTAGGTTAGAGTTCCTTTATCGCCAGGGTTAAGAGCATGAAAGTAATGGATACCGACTTGGAATTCTCGCTTCGGTCCAACAACACCACGTTGAACGTAAATCCAGTACTCTTGATCTTCTTGGCCAGGCTCTGCGTCAGGAAGGTCGATCGACTGCTTGTCTAGTACAGTGACATTCACTTTCTTTTCTGGCGCGTTATCACCTTGCATGTGTTTTCGATAGAAACCAAGAAATACCCAAGCAGCAAGGCCAGCAAGTGCAAAGGTGGCAAGAAAGAGTGAATTAGGCATAGAACCTCCATGTAGTCGTGATGGTTATTCTAGTCTTTCGGGCAATAGGGATATGTGTTTAAAGCCGCTATTCGTGAACTGCTGTAAGCTAAGCTGATTATTTTTCGGCTGATATCACATTTAATGGCAACCTTGGGATAAAGCATTGTTATTTATTGTCTCTTTCTTAAGTAAATAGCAATGATTTTGTATAAAAATAGGGAAATGCTCGACTAGAATTATAGTGTGGAGTGGGAGGGCTAAGATGACCGATATTGAAAAAGTGGTGACAAGAACTCGCAATATTGAAAAATTATTGAGACTTCAATACCACGCTGAAGGCGAAGGATTGCACGAGCTTGTGACAAGCTGTGAAGAAAGGCTACCGCACGATATGGTAATCAAGCTGCGTTATATCGCAACGTGTCGTAACAAGGTAGTGAATGAGCATGACGCTCAACTGGAAGACCAGCATAAATTCATCATGATGTGTAACGACTGTGAGAAGGAACTGACTCCACGAAGCGGTCGTTTTATCTGGCGAGTTGCTATCTTACTGATGATGGCAATGACTTTAGCCGCAGCGGGTTTCTATTACGCGAACTGGGATGTGTTAACGCTGCATCTGTTTTCGAAGTGAAAAAATTGAACAAAAAAAGGGACGCTCATGGCGTCCCTTTTTTTATCTGTAACTTGCTTAGTACATCATCGGTAGTGTCATAAGACCTACAACTACCGCGATCATTACAAGTCCTTGTCTTTGCGAAGATGAAATCATAACACTACTCCTAAATTTGGTTGTCTCTCGCTATGTTTTAAAGAATAGCCCACTTATAGGTTTAGATCAAGAATTACTTTCGAAAGCTCCAAAAGTAGTAGAAAACTATTGGTTTTTGGCTTGTTTGACTCTGTTTAACTGTGTGTTTTGGTGTGTTCTTATTTTGTTCGTTGTGATTCATGTTTGTTCTTATTTGTTTTAAGTTGCTGTTTTATAATGTTTGTTATGTGTAATTTATATTGTTAAAGGTTGTTAAACTGTATTAATAGGGGTTGGCGGTGGTGAGGTTTGATTTGGTTTTGTTTCTGGATTTTTAGCTCGGTTTTGGTGGTTTTTTTTACACGAGGCTTGGGAAATTCTGACAATTCTAGGTATGAGGAAAACAAGTTTCTCACTTTACAAACCTAGAGTCGTCTGGGGTTTTTATTCGCTAGTTAACTCTGATTTTTTGTATTTAAGTATTTGTTTTTAATGTTTTTAATGTTTTTTGGTGAGTTTTTTTTTAACTTTTAGTCGTGGTTTTTGGCGGTATTTAGTGGTTTATTGGGATTTCAATGATCGAGAAGTGTCTAAAATTGAAAGCTGAGTCGTGTAACGCCATTTTAAAGGTGTTTTACGGCGAATCGCTTTAGTTTTAAACGAATCACTGCTATCTCCGCGTAATTGTCATGGCTTTAACTGAAAGGGACTCTTTTTAGTGGAAGCGTAATCAAGATCCAATTTTGAGGGGCTTAGGCTTTACATCAACACTCGTGTGCCTAGACTGGCGACGTTTTAAAGCAATAGGGCAATGGGTATGTGGAGTTGGTTAGCGGTTTCTTTATCTGGTATCGGAGCGATCTCAGGGACGAAACATGGACATATCGGTCAGGCCTTAGTGTACAAGGTGTTTACCTTTGTTTTGTTGGCGGTAGTGGCGGTCACTCAATCGATCGTTGCTGACTATACTTATTGGATTGTCGCTGGCTTAGCTATCTCGGCTGTGGCTGATGTTCTGCATACGGTGACTCAAAAACGACCGCTTCATTTTGTCTGTTTTTTATTGGCTCAACTCTGTTATAGCAAGGCATTTTGGCTACAACTCTCAGGAGAGATGGTTTGGTGGTTGTTTGCATTATTGTTGGCTGCCTGCGTTGTCGCTTTCTTCTTACTTCTTCCGCGCCTAGATAGATTGGTTTTTCCCGTGGTCATTATGGGCATTGTGCTTATCCAGCTGGCTTGGGCCTCTGGTGAGGTTTGGTTGCTTGAGCCTCAGCTATCACACGCGGTCGGTTTTGCTGGCTGTAGCGTGCTGCTGCTTTCTGCATTGGCGTATGCTCTCAATTGCTATCGTAGTCCAATCAAGGGCGCTTATCTTTGGGTTACGGGCAGTTACTTCCTAGCTCATGCTCTTATCGTGGCATCTCTAACCATTTAGGATAGAGCGCTCTCAACTCTGAGCTACATCAAGGCAGGGTTGCTGAAAATCGGTACTCTACGTTTGATTCATTAAATATTGAGATAGAGTTATGACGACTGAAATTCACGCACACAATGTTTTAAACCTACTTAGTGAAAAGCCACTGACTCGCGAAGAGCTAACACAAGAACTTGCTCAAACGTATGGCGCAGAAGCTCGTTTCCATACTTGTAAGCTAAGTGGTTTAGATTTGGATGGCCTGCTTAAGTTTTTCCTGAAGATGGAAAAGGTTGTGGTTGTCGATGATAAGCTTTGCACCAATCGCGAACGTGTGTGTAATCACTAATTCTCAGTGACTTGGTTTTTAGAGCTTTTTGGCTTTTATAGATAAGAAGAGTGGATACGATGTTTCGGCTTCACTCCTTAAATTCTCTTTTTGCTCTCGTTAAATTCCCTTCTAAATAGCATAAGTTAACTCGTTTATTACTGCGTTCGAAAATCAATGTTGAGGCTGCTATACTCCGCGCACTTACGCTTTTCGAGACAAACTTATGGAAATTTTATCTGCAGCAACCATGCTGTTTCTTATTATGGACCCGCTTGGCAACCTGCCAATCGTGCTCTCAATCCTTAAGCATATCGATCCTAAGCGTCGTCGTATTGTTCTCGTTCGTGAACTGATGTTTGCACTCGTTATCTTGTTGCTGTTCTTGTTTGCTGGCCAAAGCATCATGAACTTCCTGCACGTTCAGCCTGAAACTCTGAGTATTTCTGGCGGTATCATTCTATTTATTATTGCGATTAAGATGATCTTCCCAAGTGCAGGCAGCATCACAGGCCTAGCCGCGGGTGAAGAGCCGTTTATCGTGCCGATGGCCATTCCTATGATTGCGGGCCCATCGGTTATCGCTGCGCTGATTCTTTTGGCAACTCAAAACCCAGACCAGATGTTTGAGTTGTCTCTGTCGGTTTTACTGGCATGGGGCGTAACCTTCTTCATTCTTATGTTTAATGGTTTCTTCCTGCGTATTCTTGGTGAGAGAGGCTTGAAGGCGATAGAGCGTCTAATGGGCCTACTGTTGGTTATGCTGTCGACTCAAATGTTCTTAGATGGCGTGAAAAGCTACATGTCTTAGCATTTTCTTATCGTTCAATTTCTTCTCGAACAATAAAAAACGCCGCTCAAATGAGCGGCGTTTTTTATTTATCTTTCTCGTAACTAGGCTTTCTGCATCGAGTACTGTGTACTGAAGCTTGTATATCTAGGCTCTAGCTCGACTACATCATGTGTTTGCGTCGGATATCGAGGAGGGCAAAGACTCCGAAAATCAATATTGACCACTTCTCCCAACGTGACATTTCGATCTTATCGCCGAAAGCACCGATAAAGATCAGCATCTGCAGGCCGTGCATGAAGAACAAGAATGCTGTCATGATATAAAGCGCAATCGCAGCATTACCCGGGAATGGGTAGAAAATGTTGGCGATTAAGATAAACCAAACAAAGGCGATGGCTGCTTTTGCTAGTGGAAGTAAGAACTTCATTCAATAACTCCTATTCTTCAGTGGTTCGATTAAACAGACGGTAGCTCGACTGCCCCGTGGTCTTATCGCGATGCAATTCCCAGTTCTCTGGCATTGCTTCGAGTTGTAATTCTTTTTCGGTCTCAACGTAAATGATGGCATTGTCGGCAAGCCAGCCATTACTCTCAAGAAGCTCTACAGTTTCAGCTAATAAGCCTTTACGAAATGGAGGATCAAGAAAAACCATATCGTAAGGAGTACCCGGCTTTTTGAGGAAAGAGATCGCATCAGTGTTCACCACGTTGATGTTGTCTGCTTTGAGCTCTTTTGCATTATCAGCAAGCTGCTTAGCGGCCTTCTGATTCATTTCGAGTAGCGTCACTAATTTTGCTTGGCGAGAAGCCGCTTCAAAACCTAGACCACCAGAACCAGCAAATACATCCAAGCAGGTCGAGTGTGGGATATCTTGTGCTACCCAGTTAAAAAGAGTCTCTTTTACTCGATCAATGGTCGGGCGTAAGCCTTCTAAGTCATGAACGGGCAGTTTTCTACCTCTCCATGAGCCACTAATAATTCGAACAAAGCCTCCGGATGGCTTTTTTTGTGATGTGTTTTGCTGGCGACGTCTTACCATAGATTTTTTGACCGCTAATAAAGTGATACTATACCGAGCCCAATTTAGTTGGGTTCGGGTATTAAATAAATTTGCAATGACAAAGTGTATCAAGCTAAAAGCAAACTTATCACTGCTTTGTCATTTTTCTTTACTATTCGTTTGTACAAGCTTGTATTGTATAACAATAGCAAAGAGTCGACGTGCATTAAGTCAATGCAGTTAATTAGTAGATCTAGGAAACTCCTCTGATGACGGAAAAAAAGAAGCGCGGATTATTATCGTGGCTTGGTTTTGGTGAAGAAGAACAAAGCCCAAAAACTCAGAATGAAGCGAACGTAGAAAACGTTGAAGAGCAAACTGAAGTTGAATCACAAGTCGAGGCTGAAGCTGAAGTAGCTAAGCCAACTGAAACTCAGTCAGTTGAATCTGAGCTTGCTGAATCAGATCAAGCGCTTGAAGAGACTCAAGAAGAACAGCAGCCGGTCCTAGCAGAAGCAGAACAGGAAGAAGTTGTTGTTCCTCAAGCTAAGATTGAAGAAGTTCAAGAAAAGCCAACAGAAAGCTTTTTTGCGCGTCTTAAGCGCAGCCTAAGTCGTACTAAAGCGAATATCGGTGCTGGCTTCTTTGGCTTGTTCAAGGGTAAGCAAATCGATGATGATCTGTTTGAAGAGCTGGAAGAGCAACTTCTGATCGCTGACGTGGGTATGAATACTACCGTTAAGATCATTGAAAACCTGACAGAAAAAGCATCTCGCAATGACCTAAAAGATGGTGAAGCTCTATATGGTCTGCTCAAAGAAGAGATGGCAGAAATCCTAAGCCAAGTTGAACAGCCTCTTGTGGTTGATACAACGAAAACGCCTTACGTTATTTTAATGGTGGGTGTGAACGGTGTGGGTAAGACGACCACTATCGGTAAGCTGGCGAAACAATTCCAAGGCGAAGGCAAAAAAGTGATGTTGGCGGCAGGTGATACCTTCCGTGCAGCAGCTGTAGAGCAACTTCAAGTTTGGGGGCAACGTAATGACGTTCCTGTAATTGCTCAACACACTGGTGCAGACAGTGCTTCTGTTATCTACGATGCCATTGAAGCTGCTAAAGCGCGTGGTGTTGATGTCGTGATTGCTGATACTGCCGGTCGTTTACAGAACAAGAGCAACTTGATGGAAGAGCTACGCAAGATTGTTCGTGTAATGAAGAAGATTGATGACTCTGCACCGCACGAAATCATGCTTACGTTAGATGCAGGCACTGGTCAGAATGCGATCAGCCAAGCGAAACTGTTCAGTGAAGTAGCACCGGTAACGGGTATTACGCTAACTAAACTAGATGGTACGGCGAAAGGTGGTGTGATTTTCTCAATTGCTGACCAGTTCCAGATTCCAATTCGTTATATTGGTGTGGGTGAAGGCATTGATGACCTACGTCCATTTGAGTCGAAAGACTTTATTGAAGCACTATTTAGTCGTGAAGAGTAACTCGTGTAGCAAATTGGTTTATCCTTAACCTGCTACCGTTTTAAGTTTGATATGAGTGATCGTAAGAGGAATTTTCGGTGATCAAATTTCAGCAAGTGAGTAAAGCCTACCGAGGCGGACGCCAGGCACTCCAAAAAGTGGACTTTCATCTCAAACGTGGAGAGATGGCATTTTTAGGCGGGCACTCCGGTGCTGGTAAAAGTACCTTGCTGAAGTTGATTTGCGCCATCGAGCGTCCAACGGATGGCCGCGTTTGGTTTAACGACCACGATATCACTCGTATACCAGCCAAAGACATTCCCTTTTTACGCCGTAATATTGGGATTGTCTTTCAAGACCATCGCCTGCTGATGGATCGATCTATCTTTGATAACGTCGCACTGCCTATGCGTATTGAATCTATTTCTGAAAATGAAATAAAGCGCCGAGTCAGTGCTGCGTTGGATAAAACCGGCTTACTAGATAAAGCCCGTTGTTTGCCAAGCCAGCTTTCTGGTGGTGAGCAGCAACGCGTGGGTATTGCTCGCGCTGTGGTTAACCGTCCGACTCTGCTTTTAGCGGATGAGCCTACTGGTAACCTAGACCCTGAATTGTCGAACCGTGTCCTGCGCTTGTTTGAAGAGTTTAACCGCGCGGGTGTAACGATCATCCTAGCGACGCACGATATCGGGTTAGTGAACACTCGCCCCCAATACCGCCATCTTGAATTAAACCAAGGCTTTTTGAGTGAGGTTGAAGATTATGGCCGCTAATAAGCGTATCAAGAAACCTCAATCCAACCGAGCCGCGAGCCGTGCGGCCAGTGATGGCTTTTTTGTTGTTCACTGGAAACAAGCCAAGTCGTCTTTCTCGCAAATGTGGCAGCGTCCACTGGGTAATCTACTGACGTTGGCTGTTATCTCAATGGCCTTGGCGATGCCTGCTTGTTTGTACTTATTAGGTAAAAACGTTGGAGAAGTGGCGAAAGACGTCACTAGCCCATCACAAATCAGTGCTTACGTAGAGGATGGAATTCCTGAACCTCGAGTGATAGTGCTGAAAGATGAGATAGAAGGCTGGGATCAAGTCGAGCTGGTTGAATACATTTCACCACAGCAAGGCCTTGCTGATCTGAGCAAGTATTCTGGTTTTGATGACGCACTGACGATTTTAGATGATTACTCGTTGCCTGGTGTATTGGTGATTACGCCAAGTGTACACAACGACACGCAAATCAAAGAATTGGCGAGCAAGGTTAAGAAGCAAGAGCTCGTGACCGATGTTCGTTTAGACGAAGATTGGCTTGCAAGGCTGGATGCGATCAAAGCACTGGCGGCTGTCATCGTGATTACATTAACCGTGCTTATGCTGGGCGCTGTGTTTTTGATTATTGGCAATACATTGCGATTTAATGTGTTGGCGCATAAAGAAGAGATTCAAACCATGAAGCTGATTGGTGCCACCGATAGCTTCATCTTACGCCCGTACCTATATTCTGGAATGTGGTTTGGTGTGTTAGGCGCGATCTGCGCTTGGGTAATGACGGCATTGATTACGGTTTTACTTAACAGTGCGGTTGATGATTTAGCTCAGCTTTACGATAGTCACTTTAGACTGATTGGCTTAAGTTGGGATGAATCGTTACTGCTTTTGATCGTTGGAACCCTATTAGGCAGTGTGGCTGCGAAGCTTTCCGCACAGCGCCACCTAAAAGAAATTGAACCTGTTTAGTTGAATAGAGTCATATTTAGACGATAAATAGGCACTTTTTAATCAGTTTTTACCTTGTATAGACGAATTGATTATGCATAATTACTTCCCCCTTCTTGAATCCTGTTCATTTTAGGTTCAAGATTGTCGGGTTTTAATAGATATATTACTCCAGATCAGAGATTGATGAGGAACCGAATGGCAAACCAATCGTATCAAATGGCTTTAGTCACACAAGATAGTTTAGATAGCTATATCCGATCAGCGAACAGCTACCCAATGCTGACGCCTGAAGAGGAACGTGGACTTGCAGAGCGATTACATTACAAAGGTGAGATCGATGCTGCGAAAGGTTTGATCCTTTCACACCTAAGATTCGTGGTGCACGTTGCAAGAGGCTACTCTGGCTACGGGCTGCCAATGGCTGATCTCGTCCAAGAAGGTAACATCGGCCTAATGAAGGCGGTGAAGCGCTTCAACCCTGAAGTGGGTGTTCGACTGGTTTCTTTTGCTGTTCACTGGATCAAAGCTGAGATTCACGAATATGTATTGCGTAACTGGCGTATCGTTAAGATTGCGACAACCAAAGCACAGCGCAAACTGTTCTTTAACCTGCGTAAATCTAAGAAGCGTTTAGGCTGGTTCAATAACGGTGAAGTTGAGACTGTTGCGCGTGAACTGGGTGTTGAGCCTTCAGAAGTTCGTGAAATGGAATCTCGCTTAGCGGCACAAGATGCAACCTTTGAAGCTCCGATGGATGACGACGAAGGCGGTTCTGCTTACACGGCTCCGGTTTACTACCTAGAAGACAAAGCGTCAGACGTTGCAGAAACGGTTGAAGCGGCTAACTGGGAATCTCATACCAATAATCGTCTAGGGCTCGCACTGAAGAGCTTAGATGAACGCAGTCAGCACATTGTGCGCTCACGTTGGTTGGATGATAACAAGTCGACCCTGCAAGACTTAGCGGATACCTACAGCATCTCAGCTGAGCGTGTACGTCAGTTAGAGAAGAATGCCATGAAGAAGTTGAAACAAGCCGTTGGCGACTTCTAAGCACTAAACTAACAGCACCATAAAAAGTTAGAATTTAAAAAGGCCGAGATCGAGAGATCTCGGCCTTTTTGTTTTGGATCGAATTCTCAACTTTTGCGATCGATATTTGCATTGTGATTTTGTGGATAACTCTGTGAGAAGTTTATTCGTCAGCTGTCTAAAAGCAGGGTGTAGTAAGGCTTTGGAAGGGTTTTTGGTGTGGGGATATGTTTTAAGTAACCCACAGCTAGATCAGGATCATTACTATATGTTGTGGATCCATTTTTCAAAAACCACTTTATTCACGCAATTCACAGGTTTATCCACAATCGGTGTAAAAGTGATCGCTGGTGGATAACCTTATTAAGTGGATGTGATTGTTAGCCTTGGGATAGGTTACAATGGCAGCAAAGTAAATCAGCATAAAAGAGAAAGTCATGGACCAGTTTAAACATATCGATGTTAAAGGTGCTCAAGCCCTTATAGAACAAGGTGAAGCTCGACTTGTCGATATCCGCGACCCGCAGTCTTTTGCGGTCGCTCACTCTAAAACCGCTTATCACCTAACGAACGATACGATGGTGTCGTTCATGGACGAAGTTGAGTTTGAGCAACCTATCTTGGTGATGTGTTACCACGGTATTAGTAGCCAAGGTGCTGCACAATATTTAGTGAATCAAGGCTTTGAAGAGGTATATAGTGTAGATGGCGGTTTCGAAGCTTGGCACCGTGCTGAACTTCCTGTGATTGCTGGTTAATTACCTTTACGCTTCAAGCATCTCTCATAGCATGAATAGGAAGTAACAATGATTAGATTGATGGTGTTAGACAACCCACGTCTTGCTCAAGCATTTATTGATTATATGGCGTCTCGTCAGATCCCTATTCAGATGTCTCCTGAGGGGGAAGGGCGTTTTGCTCTTTGGCTTCTTGATAGCCAATTTCAGGTTGAAACCGAAGCTGAGCTCAATCGCTTCTTGTCTGAGCCTAATCATAAGCGCTATCAAGCGGCGTCTTGGGACATGGCAGAGACCAGAAAGAGTAACTTTCATTACCACACACCAAGCTTCATGGGCATGATAAAAGCCAAAGCTGGCCCTGTGACACTGAGTATCATGCTGGTGTGTGTGGTGATTTTTGCTCTGCAGCAGATAGGTTTTGGTCAGGCAATCTTTAACGCCTTACATTTTCCTGCGGTTGATGGACAACAATGGCAGCTTTGGCGCTGGTTAAGTCACGCTGTTTTGCATTTCTCTGTTATGCACATCGCATTCAATATCTTGTGGTGGTGGCAACTGGGCGGAGATATAGAGAAAAAGTTAGGCGGCCTCAAGTTGCTTCAGATCTTTGCTGTGTCTTCTGCTCTTTCTGGTGCTGGACAATACTGGGTTGAGGGGGCGAACTTTGGTGGTCTTTCTGGCGTGGTATATGCGTTGGTCGGTTACTTGTGGGTAGTGGGTGCAAAAGCACCTCAGCTTGGCTTAGGTATCCCAAGACAAATCGTCGGCTTTATGTTGGTATGGTTAGTCTTAGGTTATATGCAGCCATTCATGGCCATCGCCAATACTGCGCATCTCGCTGGCTTAGCGGCTGGTGTGATAATTGGTTTGATTGATGCGATGAAAGCGCCGAACTCAGCAAGAAGTTAAATGATGCTCTCTCATTGATAGAGAAACGATAACAACAAAAAAGCGGCCACTGGCCGCTTTTTTATTTGGAATCTATTGGTAATGACTGTTACTGGTAGAGGTATTTGGTAAACAGTAAGTCAGCAATGATCGTTTTGCCTGTTTCCGGAAGCAGAATCTTGTTGAGGTGCTCAACTAGGCTTTTTCTTAAATCTTCACGACCAGACAACGATTTAATGGTTTCTTCGTTTTGTTTGCCAAGTAATTCAATCACTGCATCACGAATCAAAGGTTGGTGATGCTCAATGGCCGCTAGGTCATCACTGTTTGCTACCATGATGTCGAGGCGTACCTGAATATAGCCAAGATTTTTACCTTTAGTGTAAAAATTGGTAGTGAGGTCAGGCTCTAGTGTGAAGTAGGCGAGTTTAGGTCCAGACTCTTCTTCTGCAAAACTTGATGCTGAAAATAGTAGGGTAATCGCAAGAAATATTTGGGCTACATAACGTTTGTGCATATTTGTGACTTTTCTTTAGTTTATTCGCGATATTCGAAACGCGTTTGTCTTGTTACAATGAGCGGTCTAAATCTAAATACGTTTACAATTCGAAGAACGCTTTAATTTTGTTCGAAAGTTGAAGCTTTATTGTACGTGTAAAGTCACCTATTGAATACTAGTATGAATCAGCCAATATCGCTGTATCTTAATTCGTTAATGAATGTAGATTGGCAAAGTACAGAAACATTTGATTTTCCTAATGAAACCACCAAAGAGTGGCTGATGGAGCAAGGTTCTCTTTCCCGAAAGTTAGGGGAGTGCTGTCAGCATTTATCTGTTGAGTTGCTTCATAATCAAGTTGTCGAGCGCTCAATGCTCCAACCTGACGAGGAACATCTTTTATCATCATTTGATTGCTTGCTGCGTAAAGTAATTTTAAAGGGTGATGATACCCCGTGGGTGTTAGGTCGTACCTTAATTCCAAGAGTCACGCTAGACGATCAGCATTCTGACCTTTCTCAACAAGGGAATGTCCCGCTTGGTTTAACGGTTTTCAGCGCTGAGAACGTGAAGCGAGATGCGCTGCAAGTCGGTTGGGTTACTGCAGGCGATGAGCGATTGCTCGCGCGCCGCTCTCGATTATGGATGAACCATAAGCCAATGCTTGTGGCAGAGTTGTTTTTACCCACAGCCCCAATTTACTCTAAGGAGAATGTGTAAATGCTGGCCACCAAAGCGAAAGCGTATTGGCAGTTAACGCGAATGAATCGCCCAATTGGTACCTTATTACTCCTTTGGCCGACCTTATGGTCTCTGATTATTGCCGCGCAAGGCGTGCCTGATTTTGATGTCTTGGTTGTTTTCGTGCTCGGCGTCGTGTTGATGCGCTCGGCGGGCTGTGTGATCAATGATTTTGCTGATCGCAAAGTCGATGGTCATGTAAAACGCACCAAGCAGCGCCCATTACCTTCTGGTTTAGTTTCCAGTAAAGAAGCGATATTACTTTTCTTAGTATTAGCGGTGGTTTCATTCTTGTTGGTGTTAACCATGAACCCGCTGACGATTAAGCTTTCTGTTATCGGTGTTGGCTTAGCCTTTATCTATCCTTTCATGAAGCGTTTTACACATCTTCCACAACTGTTTCTTGGGTTAGCTTTTAGTTGGGCGATTCCAATGGCGTGGGCTGCTCAAACCAATGAACTGCCAAATGTAGTGTGGTTTATTTTCGTGATTAATGCGCTTTGGACGATAGCCTACGACACGCAATATGCGATGGTGGATCGAGACGATGACCTTAAAATTGGTATCAAATCGACCGCCATTTTATTTGGCCGCTTCGACAAGCTTATCGTTGGCTTCTTACAATTAGTGACACTGGCGATGCTGATTGCGCTAGGCATGCATTACCAGTTGGGTGATACCTTCTATTGGGCTTTGTTGGTGGCCGGTAGCTTGTTTGTGTATCAACAACATTTGATGCGTCATCGTGACCGAGACTTATGTTTCCAAGCTTTTCTAAACAACAACTACGTTGGGATGGCAGTGACAGCAGGCTTATTTATTACTTTCTGGTAAACGTTGATAACTGAATCCGCTCCAAATAAAAAGGCACCCATTGGGTGCCTTTTTCGATCGTGTTCAATCAAACCTTGAACAAAGATTCACGGTATAGCAAGAGGTTACTCTGCTTGGTGAATACTCTCTTGAATCGTTAGACGGACTTCTGGGTAAAGCATCGAGTAAAGAAGCTTAGCGAATTGCTGAGTCTTTTCTAAATCACAGTTACCATCGTTATCAAGATATTGCTGCTGTTTCAGTGTCGCAAACATTGATGCGAATACACCTTTGTCGAAGAACTCTGGCGCATTGATACCATGCAAGCGGCCTAGTCGTTGTGCGATGTCTTGGCTCTTCTGCTCAAGATCGGATTTATCAAGATCAGGATTCTCTGCCAACAGATTCAACGCAATTGAGTAACGCTGTAAAGTCTCTGAAATCGTGCGACCTAACAGCATCAGTGCTTGGCTGTTTGATTGGTTGATTGTTACTTCACCGTCAGAAACGACAATCATGCCTTGGTTGACTAGCTCATTAATGATGTTCGCAACAACATCTTCAAGCTGATCTTCGTCATAGCTTAAGAACAGCTCTTTCTTCAAGAACGGGTAGATCGCCGCGACATTCTTCTGAATATTCGCGATTGAGATACCACGCTGGCGAATTGTCATCTGAGCAATGAATGATGGCAGTGCAAACAAGTGGATGATGTTATTACGGTAGTAAGTCATCAGAATCGATTGGTGACGATCAAGTGAAATGATGTCGCCCATCGTGTCTGATTCAATCAAGAACTTGTTCAATGACTCTGCGTGTTTTACCAGATCTTCAGCGCTGTCTTTAGGCACTGTGAATGTATCCGAGTAAGGAACATTCTTAAGCAGAGACAGGTAGCAGTTGATTTGAGAAACCAAAGAATCACGAGACAATGCACGCTGTCGAGAAGCGAGTAGTGCGGTCGCACAGAGTGTCAGTGCATTGGTCGCTGCTGCATCATTAATGTGCGTCATCATCTTAGTCGCCAGATCGTTAACCACAGGGTTCATCCATTGTGGTTTGCTGGTGCCCATTGGATCGATGTCTTTAGTCCACTCTGGCGCGTGCTCGTTCAGGTATTGGTTAAGCTGAATCGGCTCACCAAAGTTCACATAACCTTTACCAAAGTTGCGCAGCTTACGCAGAGTACGAATCACAAGGCTCGCATTCTCTTTCTCTTTGCGCTTACCACGCAGCTCTTTGGCGTAAGTCGCCACTTCCATTACGTGTTCATAACCGATGTACACAGGAACCAAAGTTACAGGACGGTTCATACCACGCAGCATCGCTTGAATGGTCATCGCTAGCATGCCCGTTTTCGCTTGCAGTAGACGACCTGTACGAGAACGACCACCTTCACTGAAGTACTCAACTGAGTAACCTTTAGCGAACAGTTCGGCTAGGTATTCACGGAAAATCGTTGAGTAAAGCTTGTTGCCTTTGAAGCTACGACGAATAAAGAACGCACCGCCGTGACGGAAAATAGGACCGGCAGGGAAGAAGTTGAGGTTAATACCCGCAGCGATGTGCGGAGGCACCATGCCTTCATGATAAAGCACATAAGAAAGCAGCAAGTAATCCATGTGGCTACGGTGACAAGGCACGTAAACAATCTCGTGACCGTCTTGAGCTAGCTTACGAACCGTTGAAGCGTTGCTAATATGCAGACCTTGGTACAACTTATTCCACAACCAACCAAGAATCTTCTCACCGCGTTTAATTAACGAGTAAGAGAAGTTAGCTGCGATCTCATCCATGATGTCCTGAGCTTCTTTGCTCGCTTTCTCTATGGAAATATTTTTTGCTTCAGCTTCGTCTTCTATCGCCTTCTTGATTGCTTCTGATTTTAACAGGCGGTCGAACAGTGCTTGGCGGCTTGGCAGGTTAGGACCTGATGCTGCAAGCTTTTGACGAGAGAAGTGAATACGTGCCACGCGAGCAAGCTTGTGCGCGATAGTGCTATCAGTACCGTGTGAGTTGGCCATGTAGCGTAGAGAGACAACCGGACTAAAGCGAACCAGACAGTCACGACCAGCCAGTAATACGGCTTTTGATTTTTCTAAGCCGTTCATTGCTTGTAGGTAAGGTTTCTGGTTATTCTCTTTACCTGGTTTACGTCCCCACAAGACGGTTGCTGGGATAACTTGAACATCAAGCTCTGAGTCTTCAGCATGCAGTGAAAGCAGCTCAGAGAAAACTTCAATTGAAGAGCTTGGAACATAGTCATCGTCTTGCAGCAATGTTTTGCGTGAAGAGATGAACACGAAGCGTTGCAGTGATTTGCCGTTTATTTCAAGCTTGCTAAAAGGATCGGGTAAGCCCAATTCCAGCGCATGCTTTTGCAGCGTAAGTAGGTCGACACTTGAGCGAAATGGTAAGGCGTATACAATCGGTTTGCCTAAATCAATGTTCAAATCCTCAACCGGATTCGAAGGTATTGATGTGCCCTTTACCAAAACGGATAAAGGTAGCTTCATTAATGAACGTGAAAAAGATTGTCCAGAAGACATATAGGTTCACTGCCTCAATAGTTATTTCAATGTGCTTAAGCGTATCTCTATTTCTATGATGAAAGGATAAATCCTGTGAGTGAAATAGGGATAAGCCTAGGCGTAAATTTAATCGATGCAAGAATACCAGAAACTGGTCTAACCTTTTAATGGAAATAGTCATATTGCCGTTAAGTTTGTTTAAAATCATTCATCGACTGATTGAGTATAGGGTTAAAAATGAGCAAAAAATCAAACACCGGATTCAAACGCATAGTGAAAGCAGCAGGCTTTTCATGGCAAGGCATCACTAGCTCATTTAAAAACGAGGCGGCATTTCGCCAAGAAGTATTTATGGCAGCGGTGTTAATCCCACTGGCGTTCTACTTAGATGTGGGCCAGGTAGAGCGTATCTTAATGATTGCGGCCGTTGTGTTAGTGGTCGTGGTCGAGTTGATCAACACGGCGATTGAAGCAGTCGTTGATCGAATTGGCAGTGAACATCATGAGCTAGCGGGCATGGCTAAAGATGCCGGTTCTGCTGCGGTTTTTGTCTGTTTAGGCTTGGCGGGTTATGTTTGGCTAGACATTTTATTTTTGTGATTTTTGAAAAATGAACTAAAAACAACCAATTGCTTTGCTTTTGTTCGGTTACTGGATATACTCACAGTCAACTGTATAAAAAGACAGGTGAATCATGAAGCCGTTAACGCCCCGCCAACAACAAGTTTTCGATCTTATCAAAAGTAAGATTGACGATTTCGGTATGCCACCGACACGCGCAGAAATTGCACGCGAACTAGGCTTCCGTTCTGCTAATGCTGCAGAAGAACATTTGAAAGCTCTTGCTCGTAAAGAAGCGATTGAGATTATCCCGGGTGCGTCTCGCGGTATTCGTATTTTGCTTGAAGATGCAGCGAACGAAGAGCAAGGTTTACCATTAATCGGTCAGGTTGCCGCTGGCGAGCCTATTTTGGCTCAAGAGCATGTAGAAATGCATTATCAAGTTGACCCAGGTATGTTTAAGCCACAAGCTGACTTCTTACTTCGCGTAAATGGCGAAAGTATGAAAGACATCGGTATTATGGATGGCGATTTACTGGCCGTGCATAAAACACAAGACGTGCGTGATGGACAAGTTGTCGTTGCTCGTGTCGATGATGATGTAACGGTAAAACGCCTAGAACGCAAAGGTTCTACCGTTCTGTTACATGCTGAAAATGAAGAGTTTTCTCCAATTCATGTGGACCTAGAGTCCCAACACTTGTCTATTGAAGGGCTTGCGGTTGGTATTATTCGTAACACGGACTGGATGTAGTCATTACAAGCAGATTATTGATATTTATTCTCAATAACTTGTTATTGTAATTGATATTCATTATCATCTTCTTTGTCGAGATACAAGGAAGATGATGATGCCAAACCCAACCAAACCTCAAATGAAGCCGCTTATTCGTAAGCCGCGCTCCTCTGATCAAAAGACTTCTTCTGATCAAAGGTCTGCACATCAAGAATTTCAAGTTCCGACCAATCTCGTTCAACACCTTTGGTTTCGCAGTCGCGAAAGTCTTGCCGATGATGGTCTAGTTTATGATCCTATTGCAGCTCAAGCCTGTAAGCGTTGCCAACTAGCGCCTGAATGTCTTACCGGTGAACTCGACCAGCAACAACTTCTCTATGCCACATTGACTCAGCTTTGCGATTCTCAAGTTCAGCAGTTTTTATCTCATAATCCAGATGCTTGGATCATTAATGTTGGAGCCGGGCTCGATACGCGTTTCTACCGTTTAGATAATGGTCGTTGTCATTGGGTTGAATTAGATGTCACAGAGAACCTAGTTTGGCGCCAACGCTTGTTCCACAAAAATGAACGCTATCGTTTGGAATGTGGCTCGGTTGACGATCTGACGTGGCTCGATGAATTGAACATTCCAGAGCAAGCCTCAGTGATGGTGGTGTGTGAACATGCTCTGCTTGATTGCAACGAACAGCAGACGGCACATTTTATTCAGTCTCTCAGTCGTTATTTTACTCATGCCCACGCCTGCTTAGTATTGGCTGGAGATAAGAGCTCAAGTACGTTGGGGAAGAAGCTAGGATCTGGTGAATATGCTCACGGGTTGTCTTCACCAATAGATAGTGTTCTTAATTGGTTGCCATGGGCGCAATGGGTTAAGTCATTTTCACCATTAGAGCAGCAATGTAATCGTTGGAAGTTATGGCAGCGATTGTTGTGTAAGATTTCTCAGTTTAAAAAGCGTTTAACTCCTCAATTAGTACTGGTTAAATGGTAATGCTAGCTTCTTCTATCAACAGATAGCTTGGGAAAAGCTAACCAAGACATAAAGTACACAACATAGTGAAAGCACACTCACTAGGTTAAACTATCGCCTCTAATCAAAGAGGTGATCGTGAAGCTATTTAATCCCCAAACTATTTTTCAAACTCTATCCAATCAAGCGATGCACAAAAAAGTGCTTTTGCTCGCGATCCCGATGGTTCTTTCCAATATTACGGTTCCTCTACTGGGTTTAGTCGACGCTGCGGTTATCGGTCACTTAGAGCATTCTTGGTATTTAGGTGGTGTGGCCTTGGGTGGCACTATGATCAGTGTGACTTTTTGGTTGCTTGGCTTCCTACGAATGTCGACGACCGGACTGGCCGCGCAATCTTATGGGGCGAACGATGGTAAGCAGCTTGGCTTAGTCTTTGTGCAAGGCGTGACCATGGCCTTAGGGTTTGCTGGTGTCTTTTTGCTATTGCACAGCTTCGTTGCGGATGCGGTTTTCTCTCTGAGTAGTGCTAGTGACCAAGTGAAACACTATGGTCAGCAATATTTCTCGATCCGAGCATGGAGTGCGCCTGCTGCGTTGACTAACTTTGTACTGTTAGGTTGGCTACTCGGAACCCAAAATGCCAAAGCACCTATGTGGATGGTGATCATTACTAATATCACCAACATCGTTTTAGATATCGTATTTGTGATTGGCCTCGGCTGGCAAGTTGAAGGCGCTGCGTTGGCATCGGTGATTGCGGATTATGCGGGTCTAACGTTTGGCTTAATTTGTGTGTATCGAATCTGGATGAAGAGGCAACTGCCATCCCCATGGGAGCTGCTTAAGAAAACCAGTCAAGGCTTGAGTCGTTTCGTAAAGCTGAATCGCGATATCTTTCTCCGTTCATTGTGTTTACAAGCCACTTTTACTTTTATGACTTTCCAGGGCGCAAGCTTTGGTGATGATGTGGTGGCAGCCAATGCGGTACTGATGAGTTTCTTGATGATCATCTCTTATGGGATGGATGGTTTTGCCTACGCCATGGAAGCCATGGTCGGTAAAGCGATCGGCGCGAAAGATAAAGATGAGCTAAATCAGTCTTTGATAGGCACCTTCTTTTGGAGCTTCAATATTTGTTTGGTGCTGACCATAGTGTTCGCGATTGCTGGGTCTAGTTTGATTAATATGATCACCACAATCCCAGAAGTTAAGACTCAGGCTGAAGTTTATTTACCATGGTTGATTGCGATGCCACTCGTTTCTATGTGGTGCTTCTTGCTGGACGGTATTTTCGTGGGCGCGACCAAAGGCAAAGATATGCGTAACAGTATGTTTGTGGCCACCTGCAGTTTCTTTGCAATTTTCTACTTAGCATCAGGTTTAGAAAACCATGCGCTGTGGTTAGCAATGTTGAGCTTTATGGCGATGCGTGGGATTGGTCTTGGTGTTTTATTTGTTTCTCAATGGAAGAAAGGAGAGTTTCTCGCTTAGCTTACTTAGATAGCTTAGCTAGACTAGTTCAGGGAGCGAAAAAGAGAAGCTGTGCAGGTAAAATGGTATTTAGAACATCATGATCTAATTACTCACATGGCTATATAATTCAGTGGTTTAAATAAAAACAGCAAGCTCATGGCTTGCTGTTTATGTATTTGGCCTACAGGTGGTCAAATAGTCCTGTTGGTTCTTTGTTTAGAATAAACGGTTAAGTCCGTTCAGCGCTGCGACGCGATAAGCTTCGGCCATTGTTGGATAGTTGAAGGTTGTATTCACAAAGTACTCGATGGTATTTGCTTCGCCTTTCTGTTCCATGATCGCCTGACCGATGTGGATGATTTCCGCAGCACGCTCACCAAACACGTGGATACCTAAAATCTCTTTGGTTTCACGGTGGAATAGGATTTTTAAGCTACCAATATCTTTACCCGCGATTTGTGCACGAGCGAGGTGTTTGAATGAAGAGCGTCCAACTTCGTAAGGAACCTTCGCGGCGGTAAGCTCTTGCTCTGTTTTACCAACAGAGCTGATCTCCGGGATGGTGTAGATGCCCGTTGGAATGTCTTCAATCAGATGGCCTTCCGCTTCGCCTTTCACTATTGCTTGAGCCACGAAACGACCTTGGTCATAGGCAGCACTAGCCAAGCTAGGGTAGCCAATTACATCACCCACGGCATAAACGTGGTTGATACTGGTTTGGTAGTTGCTGTTAACCGACACTTGACCACGTGAATCCGATTCTAGCCCTACAGCACCAAGGTTGAGTTTGTCTGTGTTACCTGTTCGGCCATTGGCATACAGTAGGCAATCAGCACGCATTTTCTTACCTGACTCTAGGTGAATGATTACACCGTCATCAGTGCCTTCAATTTTCTCAAAGGTTTCATCGTTACGAATTACGACGCCACTGTTCCAGAAGTGGTAAGAAAGCGCATCTGAAGTTTCATTATCTAGGAATGACAGTAAGCGGTCTCGAGTATTGATGAGATCGGTTTTTACGCCTAAACCACGGAAGATCGACGCGTACTCACAACCGATAACACCAGCACCATAAATGATGATGTGTTGAGGGTCGTGTTTAAGAGAAAGAATAGAATCGCTGTCGTAGATACGTTCGTGTAGGAAGTCGACGTTGTCTGGCTGATAAGGGCGAGAGCCTGTCGCGATAACAAACTTGTCTGCGCTGTAATGTTCTTCAGTACCATCGCTTTGTAAAACAGAAATAGTGTTGGTATCGATAAAACGGGCAGTACCGAATACCAGTGTACATTGGTTGCGATCGTAGAAACCTTGGCGCAGTCGAGTTTGCTTATCTATGACTGATTTAGCATGACCCAGTATGTTGGAGAAGGTTGAGTGAATGCTTTTGTTGTTCTGACAAAACAGCGGGTTGCTGTTGAATTCAATAATACGACTCACGGCATGACGCAGTGCTTTTGAAGGAATGGTTCCCCAGTGAGTACAACCACCACCAACGCTGCTCTCTTTCTCAATGATTGCAACGTTCAACCCGGCTTTGGTTAATCCCATCGCTGCCCCTTCGCCTCCGGGGCCACTACCAATTACGATTACATCAAAGTGGTTGGAGTGCGGCATAGATATCTTCCTTGTTATATTTGATTAACATTGCTTTAGCGAGATTTTAACTGATTCTGTTCTTGGGTACATGAAAAGGGCATCAGAGAGTCGGTGGGATCACGCAGTGTTATCGAAAAAATAATATTTGGTATGTCGTATGTCTCCAAATGACAGTGTGGAGATTGAAATTTTTTCTTCGAACGTATTTACTTCGGTACGTGAACAAAGAGGTATGTTGAGTGTCTTATATAACCAGAGTGCCTTATATAAATAAGTGATTCGCGTTATATTGAAGAGAGTATTAGACATGCCTGTTTAGGCTGTAAAAGAAGATGTTGATAAAGTATGAAACCAATGGGCATTCGCGCACAGCAAAAAGAAAAAACTCGTCGTAGCTTAATCGATGCGGCATTTAGCCAACTCAGTGCTGATCGTAGTTTTTCCAATCTAAGCTTGAGAGAAGTCGCTCGTGAGGCTGGAATAGCACCGACTTCCTTTTATCGTCACTTCAAAGACATGGATGAGCTTGGCTTAACCATGGTTGATGAAGGTGGCTTACTATTGCGCCAGCTAATGCGACAAGCTAGGCAACGCATAGTCAAAGAAGGCAGTGTGATTCGCACATCGGTTGAAACCTTTATGGAATTCATTGAAAGCAGTCCAAACGTATTCAGACTGTTATTGCGAGAGCGCTCAGGAACTTCGTTTGAGTTTCGTGCAGCGGTAGCTCGTGAGATACAGCACTTCTCTGCTGAGTTAACCGAATATTTGATAACGACTGGCATGACACGAGATGAAGCTTTTACTCAAGCTGAAGCCTCCGTCATTTTGGTCTTCAACTCAGGGGCAGAAGCATTAGATTTAGATCGACGTCAGCGAGATGAATTGGCTGATCGCTTGATCATGCAATTGCGAATGATGGCCAAAGGGGCTTTTTGGTATCGTAAAGAACGTGAACGTAACCGATTAAAAGGCGGGATTGAATAATGTCGAATGAAAATAATACTGTAAACCGTGGTTCTGAAAGAAAGACACTCGTACTTGCTGTTGTTGCAGGTGTGTGTGGTGATGCACTGTTATCTTGGGTAACAATGAGCGAAGTGGGCTTCTCTATTTTTCCGCTGATTGCTTTAGTTTTGGCTGTACAAGCGCTTTACCAAGAATACCTAACGAATCCAGTATCTGAAGATATTCCATTAGTGGGTTTAGCTTGTTTCTTTGTGGGTGCATTTGGCCACTCGGCTTTTGTGAAAGCACAACACCCTGATGCAGGTTCAAACTTCTTTGCGATTATTGTCGCGATGCTGCTACTCGCTTGGGTAGGTAAGAAGCTAGGCTTTATCGGTAAAACCGCTTAAACCAACGTATAAATAAAAAAACGAGCCAATTGGCTCGTTTTTTTGTATCTGCTGTACGACCTAGAGAGCGAGATTTATGCTTTACGCTCTAGGAATACACCGGCTTCCATGTGGTGCGTATATGGATCCTTTAGTCCTTTAACGTCTACAGAGTTATATTTTTTAACTGTAACATTATGATTTATAGTTATTTTAATGATCTCGTTGTCCGTTAGAGTCCAAAGCCGTACAATAGAAACTCGATGCTTCCCGTACCCCACGCCGTACCCAGAGCCGTACCCAGAAATGCAGAGGTTTTCCAATGATGACAAAACGAATCAGTACCAATGCAACGCTGCAAGCATTGAAGCCACAGGGTAAGGAATACTCGATCCCCGATAAAAAGGTTGAAGGATTGAACATTCGAGTTCGTCCAACGGGCACAATGACCTGGATCTTTCGTTTTCAAGTAGGGAAGAAACACGAAAAAATCTCTATGGGTCGATACATTAAGATTAAACCAGAACGCGGGATGACATTAGACCAGGCGCGAAAGGAAGCTGGTCGTTATCGAAGTTGGTTGGAGAATGGTAAGAATCCAAAGGTTGAACTGGATATCGAGAAACGAGCGCAGGATGAAGCGAAGACCTTTGATGATGCGTTTATTAGCTTCGATGAAAAACGTCTTTCAAAACAGCTACGGGGCGACCAGTCGAGGATCATTTACAATCGAGATATCAAGCCAATTCTCGGTAACATCAAATTGGCAGATTTAAGTATATATGACCTCAATAGGGTCTTTGATGCGAAGGTTGATAAGGATGGAAAGCGTATGGCTGGAGCCATCGCTGCTTGCCATAAAATTATTAATCAAGTGATTAACCATGCCTTAGCGCTAAATATGCTTGAAACTCATCCTGCACCACAACTGAAAGCAAAAGACGTTGGTGGCGGCTCTAAAGTCACAAAACGTAATTTGAGCTTTTCTGAACTAAAAATTTTGTTAACGAGTATTCATTCTTGGCGTACAGACTCTTCTAACATCTGTTTGATGCAGTTCTTACTTGGTTGTGGGCAACGTATTAGTGCCGTGCTTGAAATGCGTTGGAGTGAGTTAGATCTGAAAGAGAAGGTGTGGTTATTGCCAGCAAGTTCAGAGGATCGTCACACCAAAAGCCCGGAAAGTCGCAAAATCCCTTTAAGTGATTATCTGCTTACTCTTCTCAATGAGCAGCGTACAAATGTGCCAAGTAAGTGGAAGTTGGTCTGGCCTCAGCTAACGGTAGATAAAGTTCAAGAGCCAGCAGCAGTACGTGCGTTGATCAAACGTAATCTACCAGCCGATTTTGAACGATTCTCTCCACACGATCTACGACGTACTTTCATTAGCCGCTGTAGTGAGATGGGATTGGATATTGTGGCGATCGAAAAAACAGTAGGCCACCAGCTACCGGGAATGTTAAGAGTTTACAATCACCATAACTATCTTGATGAGCAGTTATCTGTATTGCAGGCTTGGGGTGAAAAATTGCAAACTCTTACCATTGAGAATGTAGTGCCATTATCACAACCTAAATTAGCTTAAGGTTCAAATATTCTCTGCTCGCGTTGATAAAAACTAAACTGTAGTACCTACAGCTTAATGGGTTACCCTGATAATCGTTGCTCCATCCAGCTTTCTTTCACTTCACTCTTTGGCTTGGATCTCCACAGTCACATTGTTTGAGCATGTTCATCACGAAACGTCTAATACCATTCTGATTAATTAGCTTTAATCTGTTATAAAACAATATCTTAGGAGGTCTCTTTCGCCTTTTAGTACTCCAAGTTTTTGTGCAA
>NZ_MCZK01000014.1 GCF_002875945.1 Vibrio lentus | reverse complement strand
TTCCGCCACGACCGCAGCAAATCTTTATAGTTATATCGACATTGGTGATTCAATATAACGTTGTTTGTACTTTTTCTTTCACAAAGAAAGAATGGTGGCTACTGCGGGATTCGAACCTGCGACCCCATCATTATGAGTGATGTGCTCTAACCAACTGAGCTAAGTAGCCATCTGAGAGCGAAGTAATATAATATAATCTCGCTTTCAATGCCATTATCTTTTTAAAGATAATTACACTTTAAATTGTGGCTGGGCTACCTGGATTCGAACCAGGGAATGCTGGCATCAAAAGCCAGTGCCTTACCGCTTGGCGATAGCCCAACAGGATATCAATTAAGATATCTAAATAATGGTGCGGTCGGAGAGACTTGAACTCTCACACCTCTCGGCGCCAGAACCTAAATCTGGTGCGTCTACCAATTCCGCCACGACCGCTTTATTTCCTAAAAACTCTTTGTTGTCAAAAGACATACGTTTAATAACAAACAGAGTGCTTAGGAAATGGTGGCTACTGCGGGATTCGAACCTGCGACCCCATCATTATGAGTGATGTGCTCTAACCAACTGAGCTAAGTAGCCATTTCCAAATTGTTGCTCATTTCGATACGTTGCCGCTTCGTTGTGAACGGGGCGCATTATGCGGAGTTGAGTGAAACCCGTCAACTTTTTTTTTGAATAAATCACGAATAAACATCTGTTCGGTTTCTTTTTAGTCAAAGAGGCGTATTTGTCAGCAAAAAATAGGTTCAAATACCGATATATATAGGAAGTTAAGTTTTGGATAAGAAGCTCTTTAGAAAGAGCGAAAACGAAAAAGGCCAGTGAATTCACTGGCCTTTTATTAGATGTTTATCGGTAATTAAACGTTGAAACGGAAGTGAACAACATCGCCATCTTTAACGATGTATTCTTTGCCTTCAAGACGCCATTTACCTGCATCTTTTGCTCCGCTTTCACCGCCAAATTCGATGAAATGTTCGTAACCAACTACTTCTGCACGGATGAAACCTTTCTCGAAGTCGGTGTGGATCTTACCGGCTGCTTGCGGTGCTGTTGCTCCAATAGGAATAGTCCAAGCGCGAACTTCTTTAACACCCGCTGTGAAGTAAGTTTGAAGAGTCAGTAGCTCGTAACCAGAGCGGATCACTCGGTTAAGGCCTGGTTCTTCGATACCCATGTCAGCTAGGAACTCTTCGCGATCTTCGTCGTCAAGCTCAGAAAGCTCAGATTCGATTGCAGCACATACAGCAACAACAACGTTGTTCTCTTTTTCTGCATACTCACGAACTGCATCTAGGTAAGGGTTGTTTTCGAAACCATCTTCAGCAACGTTTGCGATGTACATTGTTGGCTTAAGCGTTAGGAAGTTAAGGTAGTCGATTGCTGCGAGTTCTTCTTTGCCCAGTTCAACAGTACGAGCCATACCACCTTCAGTCAGGATCGGTAGTAGCTTTTCAAGAACTGTAGTTTCAAACTTAGCGTCTTTATCTCCGCCTTTTGCTTTTTTAGCATTACGGAAGATCGCACGTTCACAGCTATCTAGATCGGCAAGAGCAAGCTCAAGGTTGATCACTTCGATATCTTCGATAGGAGATACTTTGCCAGAAACGTGAACGATGTTTTCGTTTTCAAAGCAGCGTACAACGTGACCGATAGCGTCAGTTTCACGGATGTTAGCTAGGAATTTGTTACCTAGACCTTCACCTTTAGATGCGCCAGCAACTAGGCCTGCGATGTCTACGAATTCCATTGTCGTTGGAAGGATCTTCTGTGGATTAACAATTTTTGCTAATGCATCTAAGCGTAGATCTGGAACCGGAACGATACCTGTGTTTGGTTCGATCGTACAAAATGGAAAGTTTGCTGCTTCGATGCCTGCTTTAGTCAGTGCGTTAAACAGAGTTGACTTACCAACGTTTGGTAGACCAACGATGCCACATTTAAAACCCATGATATAAACCTTATTCTGCTTTGAACGTATGTAAGCGATTTTGTGCTTTTGGTAGGCCATCTTTTAATAAGATGTCTAGGCTGCGAACCGATTCGTCAACGACAGCCTCGATACACTCTTGCTCTTTCGCAGGAGCTTTGCCTAATACATAACCTGCAACTTTATCTTTGTGTCCCGGATGGCCAATGCCTAACCTAAGACGATAGAATTCTTTATTGTTACCCTGCTTGCTGATGATGTCTTTTAGGCCATTGTGCCCGCCATGACCACCACCTTTTTTAAACTTACCAATACCAGGAGGGAGGTCTAACTCATCGTGAGCCACCATGATCTCTTCTGGTTTAATTTGGTAGAACTTTGCCAGTGCTGCAACAGCTTTCCCGGATAAGTTCATAAAAGTCGTTGGGATCAGCAAACGAAGATCTTCACCATGAACCATGATACGACCCGTTAGGCCAAAGAACTTTGGTTCGTTCTTCAGTGTCACGTTGTGTACACGTGCTAATTCTTCAACTACCCAAGCACCCGCATTGTGGCGAGTTTTGGCGTATTCTGGACCTGGATTAGCCAGTCCAACGAGAAGTTTTATTTGTTGGCTCAAGGTATGGATCTCTCTTGGGATTTCAAAAAGCGCCGTATGATATCACAGTTTATGAAAAAGGTGCGAGCTAGCTGATAGCAACTCAATGATTCGAAACTGTGGTCAAATTAACTTTGTGGTCGTTATACCAATCGTAGTAAATAACTGGTCACCCTAGCTGGTTAAAATGCTCGATAACTGCGTTATAATTTTTGATTGTAGAATAACTATTTATCAAAAAATTACGCCTTGTTCTCAAGCTTTTTTCCTGCGCTATTTCTGAACACTTACTTACTGTGATTGGTATTAGATATAAAAAAAGCACTTCATCGAATGAAGTGCTTAATATCTTTTCAGATTGTTCTGCTAAAGCAAAGCTATAGAGCTTTGATTAGTTGAACATCGCAGAGATAGACTCTTCGTTGCTGATACGACGAATCGCTTCAGCAAGCATGCGAGAAAGGCTTAGTTCAGTCACTTTACCTGTCGCAGCCATCTCTGGAGAAAGCTTGATTGAATCAGTAACAATAACTTGGTCAAGAACTGAATTACGGATGTTTTCTGCAGCAGTACCAGAGAATACAGCGTGAGTTGCGTAAGCGAATACACGCTTAGCACCGCGCTCTTTAAGCGCTTCAGCTGCTTTACATAGTGTGCCACCAGTATCGATCATGTCATCAACGATAACACAGTCACGACCTTCAACATCACCGATTAGGTTCATTACTTCAGAAACGTTAGCACGTGGACGACGCTTATCAACGATAGCGATGTCAACATCACCTAGCGCTTTAGCTGTAGCACGAGCACGTACAACACCACCAAGGTCTGGAGAAACCACAACTGGGTTTTCTAGGCCACGGTTAGCCATATCTTCTAGAAGAACTGGAGTGCCGAAAATGTTATCAACAGGTACATCGAAGAAGCCTTGGATTTGCTCTGCGTGTAGGTCGATAGTCAAAACGCGGTCAACACCAACGTTAGAAAGGAAATCTGCAACAACTTTTGCAGTAATAGGCACACGAGCAGAACGTACACGACGATCTTGACGGGCATAACCGAAGTAAGGGATTACAGCAGTAATACGGCCAGCAGAAGCACGGCGCATTGCGTCAATCATTACCACCAATTCCATAAGGTTGTCATTGGTTGGTGCACAAGTTGATTGAATCAGGAATACATCGCTACCACGAACGTTTTCATTGATTTGTACAGCGACTTCGCCATCAGAAAAACGGTCTACAGTAGCATCTCCAAGAGAGATGTATAGACGATCAGCAATACGTTGGGCTAGTTCAGGTGTTGCGTTACCAGCAAATAGCTTCATATCAGGCACGGTGGAAACCTCGGGTTGCGTCCAGTTTTAAATAGATTGTGGGTGGGCTGATTGGTATTCAGCCAAAGTTTCTTTTAAAGGAGAAATGTTTCGTCCTCTCGCGACAAACGCGGAAACTGTGTCAGGCAGTTGCTCTAGCACCGATTCAGCTTCTTTTTTGCTGCTAAATTCAGCAAAAACGCATGAACCCGTACCAGTCAATCTCGACGGCGCGTATTGTAGCAGCCATGAAAGTTGCTTATCAACCTCTGGGTACAGCATTCGCACAATTTTTTCGCAATCGTTTACGTATTCTTGCTCTAGAAGCGTTGATAGTGCTCGCTTCGGCGTATTTCGAGTTAATTCTGAATGTGTGAATATGTCTACAGTTGCTATGCTCACTTGAGGTTTAACAACGAGATACCATTTTTCATCCGGATTAGCGGGTTGTAATTGCTCACCAACACCTTCAGCAAAGGCGGCGTGTCCTCGTACAAACACAGGAACGTCTGCACCAAGCTTTAAGCCAATCTCTGCTAACTGATCATCGCACAGGTTGAGTTGCCATAAATGGTTGAGAGCGACTAACACGGTTGCAGCATTTGAAGAACCTCCGCCAATGCCACCTCCCATAGGAAGCACTTTCTTTAACTCAATATCCGCGCCGAAAGTCGTCGATGTATATTGTTGAAGGGCAGTTGCGGCTTTCCAAATTAGGTTATCTTCTGTCGCAACCCCTGGAATCTCAGGTGTGATAGTTATTGAGCTTGTTTCTCGGTTTGCGGTAACCGTAAGTTCATCACCAAAGTCGACAAACTGAAATAGGGTCTGAAGTTCGTGATAGCCATTATCGCGTCGGCCAGTAATATAGAGAAATAAATTCAGCTTAGCTGGCGAAGGCCAGTGCGTTGGCGTTGTTATCATTTTTTCAGTGTCCACTTCGAAACTACAATGTTGATTTTGTTCTCGCCTTGCTTGAATGACAATCGAGTAGGGAGGGGAATTGTCTCTACCTTTGCGTTGTCTTCATCTGATAGTTGCTTACTCGGCATCTCTGTATTGCGATAGTTGGCAAAATTCAGTGTCCATAATTGACGGCTAACTTGTTTAGACAGAGATTCAAGCGTGTTGGTGCTGTTGAGTTGGTAGCTATCTGCTTGGTCGGGAATACCAAGGAACCATTGCGGCAGGTGATCAATGGGGATCTGCAGTCCAGTAAGTTGCTCTACCAACACAGATGCACTTGCATGGGTGAATACCTGATCATCATAAGTGACTACCTTGGCACCCGAGCTGTCAATCGTGAGGTTCAAGGCGGTTTGACCAAGGAAAGTGGTCAGTCTCAATTGGCTTTGATTTGGGGAGTGCTTCCAAATGAAGTTAAGGCTTTGGCGTTGCTCTGGAGAAATGTAAGCGAGCTTGCCTGAGGCTTGGTAGTTTTCTATCTTCAGAAGACGGTTTTGGTGACTTTGCCACTCAACGCTGGTCGGTTGTTCTGGTATAGACGAGCAACCCACCATAATTATGGTCATAAAAATAAGAGACGTGATTTTACGAAGCTTGCTCATATTTGCTCACAACTTGTTCAAATTTATCTAAAAAACGCTTCAACTATAGCATTGAATTCACGAACTCAGGAAAACAAATCCCGCTTGCTCTTTAAATAGAGCCATGCATCAAGTAAAATTCGCCCCTTGTTTCCATTCCCTGATCGAGAACTTCTGATACATGTCTTTGCTTGCCGTAGGTATCAATCACAATACAGCGTCGGTTGAATTGCGAGAAAAAGTCGCTTTTGGTCCAGATAAATTATCTGAGGCACTCAAGCAACTTAACGCAAATGCACACGTAAATGGAAGTGTCATACTTTCTACCTGTAATCGAACTGAAGTGTATTGTGACGTCAAAGGCGTGGCAAAAAACAAGTTGATCGATTGGCTGTCTGTATTTCATCAAGTTAGTCCTGAAGAATTAAAACCGAGTATCTATATCCATGAAGAACAAGCCGCGATTAAGCACTTAATGCGCGTTGCCTGTGGTTTGGACTCTTTGGTTTTGGGCGAGCCGCAAATTCTTGGTCAGGTAAAACAGGCTTACACCGATTCGCGAGAGAACAAATCTGTTGATGCTTCAATGGAAAAACTGTTCCAGAAATCATTTTCTGTTGCGAAGCGAGTTCGAACAGAAACCGAAATCGGTGGCAGTGCGGTTTCTGTTGCTTACGCGGCCTGTACGTTAGCTAAACACATCTTTGAATCGATTGCTGAATCAACGGTGTTGTTGGTGGGTGCGGGAGAAACCATTGAACTGGTGGCTAAACACTTGTCAGCCAATGGTTGTACCAAGATGATCGTTGCTAACCGTACTCGTGAGCGAGCTTTAGGGCTTGCCAAAGAGTTTGGTGCTGAGGTCATTAGCTTGAATGAGATCCCTGATCATCTGCATCGAGCGGATATCGTGATCAGTTCAACCGCAAGCCCACTGCCAATTATTGGTAAAGGCATGGTTGAAACGGCGCTTAAGCAAAGAAAACATCAGCCGATGTTGTTGGTTGATATTGCAGTGCCTCGTGATGTTGAGTCTCAGGTCGGCGAACTGAGTGATGCTTACCTGTATTCAGTTGATGATCTTCAGTCGATCGTTGATGGTAATATCGAGCAACGTAAAGTTGAAGCGATTCAGGCTGAAGCAATCGTCAGTGAAGAAAGCGCCGCGTTCATGAGTTGGATGCGATCACTGCAAGCGGTAGACAGTATTCGTGATTACCGTAAATCGGCCAATGAAATCCGAGAAGAATTATTAAGTAAGAGTTTACAATCACTTGCTGCTGGCGGTGACCCTGAGAAAGTCTTACTCGAGCTAAGTAATAAGCTCACAAACAAATTGATCCATGCTCCAACGCGTGCACTTCAAAGTGCAGCTGAGCAAGGAGAACCTGCAAAATTAATGGTCATTAGACAGAGTTTGGGTCTAGAAAACCCTCAATAATATTCGACCTCCAACAGAATAAGACATTATGAAAGCCTCGATTCTAATAAAGCTTGAAACACTTGTTGAACGCTATGAAGAAGTTCAACATCTACTTGGTGATCCCGATGTACTTGGGAATCAAGATAAATTCCGTGCCTTGTCAAAAGAGTATTCTCAATTAGAAGAGGTGACGGGGTGCTTTAAATCATACCAGCAAGCTCAAGAAGATTTAGAAGCTGCTGAAGAGATGGCAAATGAAGACGACGCAGAAATGCGTGAAATGGCTCAAGAAGAAATCAAAGATGCGAAAGCGAACATTGAACGTCTGACTGATGAGCTGCAAATTCTTCTGATTCCAAAAGATCCAAACGATGAACGTAACTGTTTCTTAGAGATTCGTGCCGGCGCAGGTGGTGATGAAGCGGGTATCTTTGCGGGTAACCTTTTCCGTATGTACTCTAAGTTTGCCGAGAAGAAAGGCTGGCGCGTCGAAGTGATGAGCAGCAATGTTTCAGAACAGGGCGGCTTTAAAGAGATGATCGCTAAAATCAGTGGCGACGCTGTTTACGGCACCATGAAGTTTGAGTCTGGCGGTCACCGTGTACAACGTGTGCCTGAGACTGAATCTCAAGGTCGTGTTCATACATCAGCATGTACCGTTGCGGTTATGCCTGAGATCCCAGAAGCGGATCTACCAGAAATCAAAGCGGGCGATCTTAAGATTGATACTTTCCGTGCATCTGGCGCGGGTGGTCAGCACGTTAACACCACGGATTCAGCAATCCGTATTACTCACTTACCAACAGGTACAGTAGTAGAGTGTCAAGACGAGCGTTCTCAGCATAAAAACAAAGCGAAAGCGATGGCTGTTCTAGCGGCTCGTATCGTTCAAGCTGAAGAAGAGCGTCGTGCTGCTGCGATTTCAGATACACGTCGTAACCTATTAGGCTCTGGTGACCGTAGTGACCGTATTCGTACGTACAACTACCCTCAAGGCCGTGTTTCTGACCACCGCATCAACTTAACTATCTACCGCCTGAACGAAGTTCTGGAAGGTGATATGCAAAGCCTGCTTGATCCTGTTCTACAAGAGCACCAAGCCGATCAACTAGCAGCACTTGCTGAGCACAACTAATTACTATGCAGTCAGCATATACGGTTGAAAGTGCTTTAAAGTCAGCAATCGTACAGCTTCAAGAGGGCGGTAACACATCGCCCTCGATTGATGCTGCGGTACTGCTTTGTCACGCCTTAGATAAACCTAGATCTTACCTACTGACTTGGCCTGAGAAGCATCTCACTTCAGAACAAGAATCCGAATTCCATACCCTTCTAAAACGTCGTTTAACCGGTGAGCCAGTGGCTTATATTGTTGGTGAGCGTGAGTTTTGGTCGCTGCCGTTAAAAGTCTCTCCTTCTACTTTAATCCCACGTCCAGATACGGAACGTTTGGTTGAAGTAGCGTTAGACAAAACGTATGGCAAGCAAGGTGCGATTCTCGATTTAGGAACGGGTACTGGTGCGATTGCTTTGGCATTGGCGTCTGAGATGCCGAACAGACAAGTGACGGGTATTGATCTTCGCCCTGAAGCGCAGCAACTTGCGACAGAAAACGCTCAGCGATTAAATATCACTAACGCCACTTTTTTACATGGCAGTTGGTTTGAGCCTTTGAACTCAGCAAGTTCTGGAGAAGAAGCTATAAAGTTTTCGTTGATTGTCTCGAACCCACCGTACATTGAGAAGAATGACCCTCATTTATCTCAAGGTGATGTGCGTTTTGAACCAATCACAGCATTAGTAGCTGAAGAGAAAGGTTTAGCTGATATTCGATACATTTCTGAAAACGCACGACGCTTTTTGGAAAACGAAGGTTGGTTGGCATTTGAACACGGTTATGACCAAGGCTTGGCGGTACGTGAGATAATGCAACAACTGGGCTACTTGGATGTGGTTACAGAAAAAGATTACGGTGGTAATGACCGAGTGACATTGGGTCGTTACTGTTCATAGTGATTGTTCATCGGCTGCTGTTAATCATCTTGTGAGCAATAGATGATGAACTGGCTAAATTGATACCTTTAACTCGAAAATACACTTAACTCGATAATGCATTTAACGCAGAAATACAGAGAATTAACGCAGAAATGCAGGGCATTAACGGGTATTGTGTGGCTCGTATTAACGAAAGCACATATAAAAATATAAAGGAATACCATGTACGAAGGTTTAAAACATTTTCACCTACTCACGATTGCTATAAGCGCGCTACTTCTTTCGATCCGTTTCGCTCTGATGATGGCTAACTCACCGAAGCTTAAGCATCCTTTCTTGCAGCGTTTCCCTCATATCAATGACTCGCTACTGTTGCTATCGGGCATTGGTTTGATTTTTATTACTGGCTTTATTCCCTTTACACCAGCGGCACCATGGTTAACTGAAAAACTAACCTGTGTAATGGCTTACATCGCATTGGGCTTCTTTGCGCTTAAGTTAGGTAAGAACAAGCTATTGAGAGTTTTCTCATTCTTTGGCGCTCTAGGCTGGCTAGCAATGGCAGGCAAAATCGCAATGACAAAGACTCCAACATTTTTCGGTTAATGACGTATGTACGAATTTTTTGATGAAGACTTTGATCAGCTAGAACTTGCTGAAGGCGCATTGATCTTAAACAAGGCCATTGACCCTGAAACTCAAGATAGCTGGGCAGAGCAAGAACTCGCAAGATTATTAAAAGACGCTGAGTTTGCGTTAGTTAATGAAACCGACGAGCAACAGAAGTTTGAATCTTTTATTCGACTATTCTTTTACGAGTGGGGCTTCGCAGGCGATAAAGACGCTTACTTCTCATCGGAAAACGCGTTTATCGATAAAGTACTTGAGAGAAAGAAAGGGATCCCTGTCAGTCTTGGGGCAATCTTCCTTTTTCTTGGTCGCAAGCTAGGCTTTCCTGTAGAGGGTGTCTCTTTTCCGACTCAGTTTTTGCTTAAAGTCAGTTGGTATGGCCAAACTCCGGTCTATATTAATCCTTACAATGGCGAGTATGTTGGTCAGCAAACATTGCGAGCATGGTTAATTGGCCATGATGGCCCATTGGCTAAGCTGAAAAGTGAGCATTTAAAAGTCGCAGACCACCCAACCATTATTGGTAAGTGGTTGGCTTTATTGAAAAGTGCACTGCTGAGAGAAGAGCGTTATACGCTTGCATTGAAGTGTACTGATCTTGCGTTAACGTTTGTGCCGGATGATCCGTATGAAATCCGTGACCGTGGTTTCATCTATCAGCAACTGGATTGTCACCAGATTGCCGCCACCGATTATCAGTACTTTATTGATCAATGCCCAGATGACCCTGCATCTGAGTTACTTAAATCTCAAGTGAATGTCATGACGGAAAAAACCGTCGTCGTTCACTAGTTAATTATTATTTAGAGAGAATATGATGGAACAGAAAATAGTTCATATTGGCGATATGCCAATTGCTAACGATAAGCCATTTACGCTATTTGCGGGCATGAACGTTCTTGAATCTCGCGATCTAGCGATGCAGATCTGTGAGCACTACGTGAAAGTAACAGAGAAGCTGGGCATCCCTTATGTATTTAAGGCGTCTTTTGATAAAGCGAACCGCAGCTCTGTTCACTCATACCGTGGTCCTGGCATGGAAGAAGGTCTTAAAATCTTCCAAGAGCTGAAAGATACCTTTGGCGTGAAGATCATCACTGATATTCACACTGAAGCACAAGCTCAGCCTGTTGCTGATGTGGTTGATGTAATCCAGCTTCCTGCGTTCCTTGCTCGTCAAACTGATCTTGTTGAAGCAATGGCTAAGACTGGTGCGGTTATCAATGTGAAGAAGCCTCAGTTCATGAGCCCGGATCAAGTAGGTAACATCGTTGATAAGTTCGCTGAGTGCGGCAACGAGAACATCATTCTTTGTGAACGTGGTTCTTGCATGGGTTATGACAACTTAGTTGTTGATATGCTTGGTTTTGGTGTAATGAAAAAATCATCAAACGGCAGCCCAATCATCTTTGATGTGACTCACGCGCTTCAAATGCGTGACCCTTCAGGTGCAGCATCTGGCGGTCGTCGTGAGCAAACTGTTGAGCTTGCTAAAGCGGGTATTGCTACTGGCATTGCTGGTCTGTTCCTTGAGGCACACCCGAACCCAGATCAAGCGCGTTGTGATGGCCCATCAGCTCTACCACTAGATAAGCTAGAGCCGTTCTTGAAGCAGATGAAGGCACTTGATGACCTTATCAAAGGCTTTGAGCATATTGATATTAAATAATTGAGATGGATGTGAAGTAATGGAAACGTTATTTCACAAAAGTTGATCTAAGAAAGCCCAGTTCTTTGAATTGGGCTTTTTTTTATCTCGCAAAAGCAGCCGAACATAAACCGTTCATTTAAAGAGTTGTTAACGAGGTGGGTTATTACCTAAGAAACTCGTATATGAGTGTGAGGTCAGTCCTGTTTGCAGTAAATTGCTGATGTTCATCACACTTTGTAAGTAAACGATTGCTTGTGATGCAGGGGAAGTTTGAGTGTAATCTCATAATTTTGTTACACTTAACTGCTGAACTATGCGTGACCAATTCGACATAAATATGAAATCATCATGTTACATCTGAAATGTTAATTTAAGATAAGTGATGTGAAGTCTTATTGTTCGAACTCCAAATAAGGGGTCGCAATAGATCATAAAAAGCAGTGGATTCCCCTAAAAAGTTCAAAGGTATGACAATGAAGCAACGCCTTATTCTAAAGACAGCACTAAGTGCTGCAATCCTAGCTACTCTAGCTGGGTGTGCGTCTCAATCAACTCAAGATTGGAACCAAGACGAAACTTACAAGCTAACGGTTCTACACACTAACGACAACCATGGTCGTTTTTGGCAGAACAAATACGGTGAATACGGCATGTCTGCGCGTAAAACGCTTGTTGATCAACTTCGTGCTGAAGTTGAAGCAGAAGGCGGTAGCGTGTTGCTTCTATCTGGTGGTGACATCAACACTGGTGTGCCAGAGTCAGATCTTCAAGATGCAGAACCTGATTTCAAAGGTATGAATAAAATTGGTTACGATGCAATGGCATTGGGTAACCACGAGTTTGATAACTCATTAGACGTACTACAAAAGCAGATCGACTGGGCTAACTTCCCAATGCTATCTGCAAACATCTACGACAAAGCAACTGGCGAACGTAAGTTCCAAGCTTACGAGATGTTTGAAAAGCAAGGTATCAAGATTGCGGTTATCGGTTTAACAACTGAAGATACGGCAAAAATCGGTAACCCTGAGTTCATCGCGAGCATTGACTTCCGCGACCCTAAAGAAGAAGCGAAGAAGCTGATCGCTGAACTTAAAGAAACAGAGAAGCCAGACTTAATCTTCGCTGTGACTCACATGGGTCACTACGAAAACGGCCAACGTGGTGTTAACGCACCGGGTGATGTAGCACTTGCTCGTTACCTTAACGAAGGCGATCTAGACATGATCGTTGGTGGTCACTCTCAAGAGCCTGTATGTATGGAAGGCCCTAACGTTGCGAAGAAAAACTTCAAGCCGGGTGATGAGTGTAAACCAGACGTACAGAACGGTACTTACATCGTTCAAGCTCACGAGTGGGGCAAGTACGTAGGTCGTGCTGATTACGAATTCCGTAACGGCGAACTAGAGATGGTGAGCTACGATCTGGTTCCAGTTAACCTTAAGAAGAAAGTTAAGATTGACGGTAAGAAACAACGTGTTCTTATTCAAGATGAAATCGCACAAGACCCAGAGCTACTTGAATTCCTACGTCCTTTCCAAGAGCAAGGCCAAGCACAGCTAGAAGTTCAAATTGCTGAGACAAATGGCAAGCTTGAAGGCGATCGTAACGTGGTTCGTTTCCAACAAACTAACCTAGGCCGTTTGATTGCGACTTCTCACATGGAGCGTGCACAAGCAGACTTCGCTGTGATGAATTCTGGTGGTGTTCGTGACTCAATTGAAGCGGGCAACGTGACTTACAAAGATGTACTGAAGGTACAACCTTTTGCAAACATCCTGACTTACACAGACATGACAGGTAAAGAAGTTCTAGATTACCTAAATGTTGTGGCGACGAAACCAATCGACTCTGGTGCTTACGCACAGTTCGCTGGCATTTCAATGACAGTAACGAACGGTGAAGTATCGAACGTATTCATCGGTGGCAAACAGCTTCGTTTAGACGAAACATACCGCTTCACAGTGCCAAGCTTCAACGCGGCTGGTGGTGACGGTTACCCTAAACTTTCTGACCACCCTGGTTACGTGAACACAGGTTTTGTTGATGCTGAAGTACTGAAAGAGTACCTAGAAGCGAACAGCCCGGTTGACGTGAACAAGTACGCACCGTCAGGTCAAATGGTTTACAAGTAATTGACCCCAGTTAATTGAATCATTAGGTGCTAAATTAGATTGACTCTAGCACCATGATAAATTTAACTAAAGCGACGCCTCGGCGTCGCTTTTTGTTTATCTATCGTTTGGATTTGTTATGACCCCTGCAATCAATCTTGCCAAGAAAAAGAAAATCGCTCATACCGTGCATCAGTATCATCACGATGCAAACAACACCAACTATGGGTTAGAGGCGGTTGAAGCTCTGGGGCAGGATCCCAAACGCGTGTTCAAAACGCTTTTATTTTGTTTGAACGGCGTCGCTAAAGATTTGGCTGTAGCTGTTATTCCTGTCGACCAGAAGCTAAATCTTAAGCTTGCAGCTAAAGCGGCGAACGGTAAAAAAGCAGAGATGGCCAATCCTGATATTGCACAGAAAACCACAGGTTATGTTGTGGGTGGAATCAGTCCGCTTGGTCAGAAAAAAGCATTACCTACTTTTGTCCATTCCAGCGCTACCAGTTTTGAAACGATATGTGTGAGTGCAGGGAAGCGAGGGCTAGAAATTGAGTTAGCTCCAAAAGACTTAGCGATGCTGACACGAGGCCAGTTTGCTGATCTATGTTTATAGGTTGTCGTCGTCATGATGATAAAACTATCGAATGACAAACAAGAACGCCCGCTAGACTAATCTAGCGGGCGTTTTTATATCGAGTGTCTCGTCTTACTGATTCTGACTACTTCTTAAGGCCTAATGTCCCACCAACGCGTTTTGCTGCTGGTTTATTTGGTCTGTTTGAATCTTGATTACGGTTTGCTGGCTTACCGCTTCTACGATCGTTATTGTCGCGGTCTGTGCGATTGCGATCTGAGCTGTTTCGATCTGAATTTGAACGCTCTGAACGAGAGTTCGATTTCCAGTTCTCGGTGTTGCCGCCGCTTTCACTATTCGACGAATTACGACCACGCTTCGAGTTTGGCGCATGGCGGAATTCATCCGCGTTATTACCACGATAGGTGCGAGTACGATTCTCGTTTTGATTACGTCGCGCTGTTGAGGTTTGATTTTCCTCACGGCTATCAAATAACTTAGCATCGGTTGCTTTGCGGATTCGCTGACCTTTTGCGTTGATTTTTGATGCATCTTCAGTGCTCACTGAACCTTCACACATCGCTAATATCTCTGCGATTTCTTCTTCACTTAGGTAGCGCCACTTTCCGTTTGGAATGCCATCAAGTGAGATGTTCATAATACGTACGCGACGTAGTTTGAATACTTCATAGCCTAACGCTTCACACATACGGCGGATCTGACGGTTAAGGCCTTGAGTTAGCGTAATTCGGAATGAGAATTTAGTCTCTTTCTCGACATTACATGGCAAGGTAACCGTATCCAAAATAGGAACACCTGAAGCCATTTTCTTCAAGAACTCTGTCGTGATCGGCTTATCTACACGAACCACGTACTCTTTTTCGTGATTGTTACCTGCACGCAGAATCTTATTCACGATGTCGCCATCGTTGGTCAGGAAGATAAGGCCATCAGAAGGCTTATCTAGGCGACCAATAGGGAAGATACGCTTGTGGTGGCCAATGAAGTCGACGATGTTGCCAGGAATATCACGCTCAGTTGTACAGGTAATGCCGGTCGGTTTATTGAGGGCAATGTAGATAGGCTTTTCTTTTGAAAGTACTGGCTTGTTGTCGATCTCAACATCATCACCTGGCAATACTTTCGTTCCCATCTCAGGGATCTTGCCATTAATAGTAACTCGGCCTGCATCGATCAATTTGTCTGCTTCACGACGTGAACAAAAACCAGTTTCACTGATGTATTTATTAAGGCGTTTAGCTTGGGATTCTTGTGACATGATATTCTCTTAGCGTTTCACAACGGAAATATAGATAAACAAAAAGCAACTATGGAGAGTTGCTTTTACGTTTTAATTCGTTAATTGAGGCAATTTTAACACCTAGTGTGGGCTTCGGCACTAAATATCTATTTTCGGCACTAAACATCAATTGTGGTGTTCAATGTGTTTAGCTGAATGTTCGAAGACGATGGCCTTTTTTCACTAAGCTTCTGATGATTTAGCGAGTCCGTTTTTGGTGACGCTCTCTGTTCTCTAGTTTTTTGTCATTACTCTTTCTGAGCATGACGTAAACGGCTCCAGTACCACCATGAAATTGCTGCGCTGAGTGAACACATTGAACATCATTAATTTGCGATAGCCAATTGGCCACATAGCTTTTCATCATGGCTGGTGGATTCGAGCGTTCGCCCTTACCGTGAACAATAATGACAGTGCGCACATCCATTCTTAAACATTGGCGCAAAAATGAAAGTACTTCGTTACGAGCATCTTTCAATGTTTTCCTGTGGAGATCGAGCTTAGCTTGAATCGGATATTTACCTAAGCGCAGTTTTTTGTACACGCCTTCTTGAACGCCATCTTTTTTATACGCAATAACCTCATCAGGTTTCAGCATTGGAGAGTAGTCGAGAGAGAGGTAATCTTTTTCGTCCTCAGACAGCCACATAGCCGCTTCTCGCTTTGCAAGTTGAGACTCGGTAACTCGATGCACTTTTTGGTGCTCAGCGGTGTCATGGTCGATACGTTTCACATCGCCCATCATTTCTTGGAATAGATCTAAGTCGTCATCATGAGACATGGTGTTCATCTCAAGTTGTAGAAGGGTAGGGTTAGTATACCTAAGTTGTGGCTGGGTTTAAAAATGAAAAAACCGGAGGAGACAAGAGAGGTCAACTCCGGTGCAAAGCGTTTTAACATTTATTTATCAATAAAATGATACTTAAAAGTAAATGATTTAGGCTGAGCGATACTAGTGAGGAGATTTTTCAGTCATAACTTTGTATATGAAGAAGCCTCCATAAAACATCATGAGACCCAGAGCCCCGAATATTACTATCATTGAAGATAGTCCCACTGCATTACCAAATAGGAGTTCTAGCCAAAAGTCCATGTGTATACCTCAAAGTTATATGACATGGCTTAGTGTATTAAGTAGCGTTATCAATTCACTGATCTGGATCAATCCTGTTTCATAAGTTAAATACTTGTTGGTGAGTGTGTGTTTTTCGTCACATTCGCCGTTCGGTTGTACGTCTTTTGTTCGAACGATTCGATATTGTAAAAAAGAGTGAAAAAAGCCCTTGCGGATAAATTCAGAATCCGTATTATACGCTCCATCGACAGGCAATCAGCCAGTTAGATATCTCGGTGAATAGCGCAGCTTGGTAGCGCATCTGGTTTGGGACCAGAGGGTCGGGGGTTCGAATCCCTCTTCACCGACCACATTAAAGAAAGCCGTAGCAGAAATGCTACGGCTTTTTTGCATTTTAACCCTTTGGTTTCTATTTGGTTTGGGACATGAGGGTGGGGCTGGTGCGCCAGTCTGATGGAAGTCTAGCCGCGTCGAATCCCTGCTTAACCGACCGAGATTTAGAAAGCCTGCTCAATGAGCAGGCTTTCGTCGTTTCAGGGTATGGGAAATAGGGTTTGAACCTAGGTGGGGTTCGCCTGATGCTCAAAATAAGCTCTTCACCGCCACATTAAAGAAAGCTGTAGCACTCTCTGTAATAGAAAGGGCTTATGCCTGAGTTTGATGTGGCTAGTTAAGCAGTCTTGGTGAGTAGTTAGCCTCATGGTGTTGCTAAAAGCATGGGCTATTGAACGAACTCATTGGTCGCGACATTATTCTTTACCCAAATTAGAGCCTGCAGTCGATTCTTAACTTTGATTTTCTTAAACGTATTGTGAAGGTGTGCTTTAACCGTATTCTCACTAACATAAAGTGTGTCTGCTATCTGGGTATTAGAAGCCCCATCACCGAGTAGCTTGATGATTTGCTGTTCTCGTTTTGTGAGCTTTAAATAATGAGGGCTGGTTTTCGCACACTGTCTTTCTCTGTAGAAGCTTATGTATTGGTAGATTAGCTTCCTGGTCATCCACATCTCCCCCTGTAAAATGCAGTTAAATCCAGTAACTAGCTTATCAAGTGTGTCAGAGGCAAAAAAAATACCGACCAAATATTGCCACTTTAGCATCTCAGAGTGCGGGAAATCGTTTGGGGTATTGAGCAGCACTTCGTGAACGTCACTTGTCATGTCATCCCTAAGTTCTTGATATTTTTCAGTATGTTGCTTAGTCATCGTTGGGTAATCAATAATGATTAGATTCAATGCTTGGCTTTTTAGTACTGTAGAACTCAGTTTTTCTGGTGGTATGAGTTTGATACTAAGGTTGATTTTCTGTTCGATCGATTCTTTGAGTAGTGTTGATTGTAGGTTGTTCTCTGCAAGCAAAATGGCTTGGTTTTCTCCCATTTTACCCATGTGCAAGCTCCTTATATTCATCCATAACATCCATATTAGACTTTAAAGTTTATAGCACGTGTTGTTATTCCGCTAATCTGACCATTAAAAATATTAATTAATTTAACAATAATTAATAGAACACATGAAGGTGTATTCTATGTTGTACTAGAAGTGTTTGTTTTTTATGATTGTTTTTTTATTTCGCATATTTGAGAAATTATCCATTTTTCGCTGTTAGGATGTATTTCTAGTATTGCTGGGAATTGCTTTATATTTAAGATCAGTGTTGTTGTTCCCCCGTTAACTTTTTGATTATATTCAGAATTAGAACTCGTCTTTAACGATATTAAGTGTGGCGTACTGTTTTTTATTTTCAGTACGATATCTGTCTTGTTTATTGAGCATTGGATGCTATCTAACGTACTAGCGAAAGAGCTCAAGTTCGTTAGGTAAAAGGCTCTTCTCCGCTTAGA
>NZ_MCZK01000013.1 GCF_002875945.1 Vibrio lentus | reverse complement strand
ATCTAAGCGGAGAAGAGCCACAAAACTAATGAAAACAAAAAGAGCCACTCTCTATGAAGTGGCTCTTTTTGTGGGTTGTTCCTGCTAGAAATTAAGGCTAACTACATCATTCTCATGAAGTAAGGAATGATCAGAGCGTTGGCTAAATCGATGAAGAATGCGCACACCAAGGGCACGATGATGAAGGCTTGAACTGAGTGTCCATACTTTTGGCTTACTGCGGACATGTTCGCCATGGCTGTGGGCGTTGAACCCAGTGAAATCCCGCCGAAGCCTGCACATACCACGGCGGCGTCATACGTTTTCCCCATAGACGGGAATACAATGAAGATATTGATGACCACAGCCAGTAGCAGTTGCATTGCTAATATCGCGAAGATCGGGCCTGCTAAGTCAATCAGTGTCCAAAGCTGCATGCTCATTAGCGACATCGCCAAGAAGGTACCCAAAGATATTTCAGCAATTAGGTCGATAGCAGGAGAGCGAGTAGGCCATTTGGTGCCTGATATTCTTGGGTAAGAGTCGGGTATCGCGTTGGTAATTACGATACCGGCAAACAAACAAGAAACGAACAGTGGCAGCTGTAACCCAGTTTGGCTTATTAATTCATTCAATAAAGCGCCGACGATGACACAGATATGAATCGCTAATACGGCATCGAGAAACTGAAATGACGTGAGCGCTTGTTTCTGCTTGTCGATATTCGAACTTTCCGCGTTAGCTTGGCCTTCAGCTGGCTTTAGGTTGTGACGCTTGATAAGAAACTTAGCAATCGGGCCGCCCATCAAACTGGCTAAGATAAGCCCAAATGTTGCGCTGGCGATACCAATCTCCATCGCGCTTTCCAAACCAAACTCCTCTGCAACCTTTGGTGCCCAAGCGATTGCTGTGCCGTGGCCTCCAATCAAAGAAATACTACCACTCAACAAGCCGAAGACAGGCTCTAAGCCAAACATTGAGGCGACAGAAATGCCGACGATGTTTTGCATGATCATGAAGAAGATAGTGATGACGAGTAGAATCACCAAAGGTTTGCCGCCTTTGAATAGGTCTTTCAAACTGGAGTTAATCCCGATGGTGGTAAAGAAGTAGACCAACAATACATCGCGAGCGAACAGATCAAACTGAACTTCTATCGATGTCGTCGCGTAAAGCGCTGCAAAGAACAGAGACGCTAAAATCCCGCCTGATACGGGTTCTGGAATACTGAACTCTTTTAGAAAGCCGATGACTTGATTCAGCCTTCGTCCGATAAATAGCACCACAATACCCATGGTCACCGCAAAGAATGACCCAAGGTGTAAGACGTTGTTTTCAAATTCCATAATGAGCCTTGTATAAATATAATTCTAACGTGTGTTATGACTGCTGGTTAGCGAGTTTATAAGCAACTAGATTAGCATTATTCGTTATTACCAAAAGATAAGAAGGTTTGAAATTCAGCATCGGAGATAAGTTGTTTATTGCCTTCTTCGATTAACAAGTCGACCTTGTGTCCGTCTATCGTGAAATCAGTCGGGATTTGATTGAGTGAGTAACGAGTCTCGTCATCGTCGACCTTGTTCAAGCTAACCTCAATGAAATGCGGGACAACTTGATGTCCTTCATAAGAGGAGAACTCTGCCCAAGACGTTAACTCGTCGACGATCAAATCTTTAGTGGTGTCGTTGTAGCGGTGTAATTGAATGTCGGTGATGACATCGACCGTCTGTTTCACGGTTGGCATGTCGATAGAATCACCGATGCCAGACTCAGGTTGGGTTGAAGCATCCACTGAGATGATGACAATCGGGCGCACAGATTGGTTCTTGTGTAGGTTTTTGAGCTTTTCTTTGTCGTTGTAACGTAAATATTCCGACATCTCATAAACCGACAACAAGCCAAGGTTATCGGTAATTCCGCCGTCGACTAGATGAAGATAATTCACTTGGTCCTTATTGCTGTAAGACTCTAAAGATTTGATGAGGTTTCTATTGCGATAACTGGTGGCTTCGAACGAGGGCTGTAAGTGCTCCGTTTTGTCACAGTTGTTTTTGTTTTCAAGTACTACCGGTGTGAAAACGAAAGGCACAGCAGATGATGCTGTCACTGAGCTCGACACCGAATAGCTGTTTAAGTCTGAACAAATCAGGTCAAAGTATTCTTGCGTGAATGAAAAGCGTGAACCCGTCGATATGTCGGTGGCGTTGATCACAATGTAAGGCGCACCGTCACGTCGAATGTCGGCAAACGTGCTGTCACCAAAGATGTTAGCGTCGTAATAGTCGGTCGCTTTATCCGTTCTGGTCGCATAGGAGAACCAATAGCTTGGAGACAACAGAATAGAAATGAGATCCTCAGACACTTCGTGATAGAGAAACGCCTCTTCGTAATCTTCGAATATTTTATCGCCATACAAACCGTAATAAGCCGCGGTAAAACTGCCTCCAGACACCGCGCTGATCATGTCGACTTCTTCTAGCAGATTAATACGTTCGCCATCGATCTCCATATCGGTATCGCGCAGCGCTTGTAACACACCATAAGAGAGCGCAGCCGCACGCGTTCCGCCACCTGAAAAAGAGAGGACCAAAGTAACCTTGTTGTCTTGTCGGTAGAAGTTTTTAGCCGTGTAAGATTGGCTTAGCTTGTTGTTAGATTGATTGTTCTCTTGTTTAAGCTCTTGGTTAAGCGCTGAGCTAAGAGAGTGCGTGTGGAGCTGGTCGTCTGATTGGCTTACGTTGGTTGCTTTGTTCTTAGCACTGCAACCAGAAAGATTAAGCGAGAATGCCACTAACAGTGAAATTTTCGCTAATCCGGCAAGCCAATGAGTGGAGTTATCGAAGCTGTTACTTTTAGGATTCGGCATAGCGCAATTCAAACTAACGTCGGATTAAGTGAAAGGCTATTTTCGTTGATATCTAATATGCTATCAATGGCATCACGTGTGACACAGTGTCACGAAATTCGTCACAATCCTTGGTGAATAAGGTAGTTATTTAACAAGGTCAGTTGTGCGCTGTTTCGTCTTATCCAAAAAGACAATCTTGTTTCGTTTCATTCCACAAAGGGTATTGCTTCATTACTTGGGTGTAGAGCTTACTTTCAAGATGCGTTCTTAACCAACGTCCTACGTTCTGATATTCAGATTGTACAAACCACTTCTTTTCGACTCTCACAAATTGGCTAACAAACGGCATTACTGCAAAGTCAGCGAGGCTAGGGGTGTCGCCAAACAAGTAATCATGATGGCTGAGTTTACTTTCCAATTCAGCGATAAATTCTTCGCAGTTGTGTCTGCGTTGTTCACTATCGATGTTTCGGTAACGCACTGAAGCACGGTATTTCTCTAAGTGACCAATGAACTCGTTATCGTTGCGACCAATGAGCTCAAGAACTTGTTGGTTTAGAGCGGGGTTGCTTGAACGCATCAGATCTTGAGGATCGTTCTGCTCCAGTGCCCAAATCATCACCTCAATGCTTTGTTCTATAATCGTACCTTGTGGCAAGACAAGCACTGGTACCGTGCCTTTTGGCGAACTGGCTAATAGTTCGCTAGGCTTATCTTTGGTGACGATTTCGCGGAGCAACACTGGCTGTTTTGATAAGGCTATCCCCATCCTTCCACGCATAGCGTAAGGACAGCGTCTTAAAGAATAAAGGATAGGTAAATCGGATTCGTTTGGCATTATTGAGGTCATTTAGTTTGAAAAGTGTTGTTAGGTGGTAAAGAGATCGTGATGTAGGTAGAATACGCGGCTTAAAAATTATAAGTAAGTGAGCGACTTCAAAAATGAGCAGAAAGATTGAGTTATTAGCCCCAGGTGGCGATGTAGAGGCGATTAAAGCAGCTATCGTAGCAGGTGCTAATGCGGTTTATTGCGGTTTAGACACCTTCAACGCTCGTAACAGAGCCTCTAACCTGTCGTTAGATGAATTGAATGGTGTGATTCGCCTTGCTCATGAATATGGCTGTGAAGTGTTTCTGACTCTTAACGTTGTGCTGCTGGAGCATGAAATTAAGAGCATCACTAAACTGCTAAACCAGTTAGTGAACACCAAACTAGACGGCATCATCGTTCAAGATCTTGGTTTGTTCGATTTGGTGAAAAAGCATTTCCCATCATTAGATGTTCACGCATCGACTCAGCTGACTACGCACAATGAAGGCCAAGTTAAGTTCTTATCTAAGATTGGCGCAACACGCGTTAACTTGTCTCGCGAACTCAACCTGCCTGAAATTAAGATGCTTACGGAAGTGGCACACGATCACGATGTACTGACTGAAGTGTTCGTACACGGTGCTTTGTGTATCGCGTTCTCTGGCCAATGTTACTCAAGCTCTGTAAGTGTCGGTAACTCAGGTAACCGTGGCCGTTGTAGCCAAGCGTGCCGTGATGAGTACGAAGTGACCAACGCAGGTAACAAGTTCCCACTGAACTTGAAAGATAACTCTGCTTACTACGACCTACCTGAACTGGTTGACGCAAAAGTTGACTCGTTGAAAGTAGAAGGCCGTATTAAAGGCGCACACTACGTTTACACAGTGGTAGACACGTGGCGTAAACAGATTGATAGCTTTGTAGAAAGTGGTTTGTTGATCGAAGACGATTCGAACCTACACAAAGTATTCAACCGTGATTTCACCAACTCTTTCCTTAAGGGCAACCTAACGAAAGACATGTTCATCGATAACCCTCGCGACAACAGCATGAATTACGCTGTAGATAAAGCGACGAAAGAGAACAATGAAATCTCTGTTGTGCAAATTCAAGAAGTGACCAGCGATCTTTACGAAGCTAAGAATGCCCTAGGCAGCGAAATGCGCGATAAGATCGAGTTCCTTGATATTCGTAAAACAGCGGTATCATTGTCGTTTAGCGCTAAGGTAGGTCAACCATTTACGGTGACAGTGAACACACCAAAAGAAAACTTTACGGTTCAATCTCAATCGCTACTGATAGCGGCAGGTGAGAAGGCGATCGATCAAGAGTTACTTGAGAAGCGTTTTAAAGCTGTTAAGAGTGCGGTTCATACATTAGAGAGCTACAACTACGATAACCTTGATGCTGGCCTGATTATTCCTTTGAAAGAAGTGTCTAATCTTAAAGATGAAATCGACTTCGTTCTTAATGGCTCTGTAGAAGTGATTAAGCACGTTGACGTGCCAGCACTACCACAACACCCTAAGGTGAACGACAAGCCAACCATGTCGCTGCTTATCGCTGATGTGGAAGACTTGCACCTGTGTGACGTAACTGACGCGGATGTTTACTTCAAACTGCCTGAAAGCTTCAAGAAGCGTTGTAACAAGTACATCGACATCTTGGCAGCAAACCCACGTTTGATTCCTTGGTTCCCAGCAGTATTGATCGGTAAAGATTACGACGAAGCGGTTCGTATTCTTGAAGATATCAAGCCAGCTCGCATCGTAACCAACAACACGGGTATTGCCTACAAAGCTTACGAAATGGGTATCGAGTGGGTCGCTGGCCCGTTCATGAACACCACAAACTCTCACGCACTGGTTACGCTGAAAGAAGAGCTGAACTGTGCTGGTGCTTTCATTTCGAACGAGATCAACAAAGGTCAGATTCGTCATATTCGCCGTCCAGAGAACTTCAAACTGTTCTACAGCATCTACCACCCAATCTTGATGATGACCAGCCGCCAGTGTTTCTTCCAAAGAACCGTCGGTTGTAACAAGCCAAGCATCGAAGCGGGTTGTATGTTGAAGTGTGAGAAAGCGACAACGATTACTAACGTGAAAGGTATCTCTTTCGCGGTTGATAAGCAGAAGGGCGGCTACCCAAGCATTTACAACCACGAGCAGTTCTTAAATCATGACGCTGTAACGGATTTCTCGGGTCTGTTCGACGAGTTCTTCATCGACCTAACCAACATCGGCGCGGGTTCGAAAGAAGTACAAGACAAAGTAGAGCTGATCAAGCACTTCCAAGGTTTGATTGACGGCGTTGATGGTTCACAACAGAACCTAGAGCAGCTAGTCGAGATTCGTACTAACGCTCAATACGTTCAAGGTTTGTAGGGTTCAAGGTCTATAGGGTGCAAGGTCTATAGGATCCAAGGTTTATAGCGTTCAAGATCTATAAGCTCCAACGTCTATAGCCAAAAGCTTATAAGCCCAGAAGACCAAACAAAAAGCCACTCAATCGAGTGGCTTTTTAATGTCTGAAATTTTCTGAGTCTTTCTCAATCAGTGAATACGTTATTCTGTCACGGCTTCCTGTTTGAAGCATGGGCTCTTTAACGTGTTCATCTTTTCGATTTCATTGGTTAAACGCAGTGAAAGCAGCGCTTTTTGGTTTGAAGCAAAATCGAACATAACGATGGTCGCAGTGCCGATTGTCGTCAGCTTTTGCTGAGTCTTGCTGATGATCGCGTATTCCATGGTGAAGCGGTCGTCTTGAATATCTGTAACGCGAGAGCCAATCATCAGCGTGTCTGGATACGTGACTGGTCGGAAATATTTACAATAAGTGTCGCCAAGAACAGGTCCAACTTTGGTTATCGCCATCTCTTCCATCAGCTCAACGTGCTTGAAAAAATCTAAGCGAGCGGTTTCGAAATAACGAAAATATACGGCGTTGTTAACGTGATTAAGCGCGTCCATTTCTCCCCAAGCGACTGGGATTTCTGTTACTACCGGGTAGTCAGATAATAATGCTTCCATGCGAACTCTCTTATTGTTATCTACTTACCCTTCATCGGGATAAGTTGTTATTGGAATAAAAACCCTACCGTTAAATTAACAAAACTGCAACACGTGTGATTTAAGTTTTTGAAGCTTGAAACCACACAATGTCAGGGACTTAGTCTTTCATTACTTAATGACTTGAACGCTTTTGCTCTATAACTTAGCTACTGAGGTGTTTGAATTGCAGTTCAACCAATCGTTGGTACAGTTCACAGCTATTGATGAGCGACTGGTGGTCGCCGATGTCTACTAGCTGTCCTTTATCGAGCACCGCAATCTGGTTGGCGTGTTTAATTGTTGATAGACGGTGCGCGATAATGATGGTCGTTCTGCCACGCATTAATTCTTCTAAAGCTTGTTGAACATGATGTTCACTTTCACTGTCTAGCGCACTGGTTGCTTCATCCAATAATAGAATATTCGGATCTTTTAAGATGGCACGTGCGATTGCAATTCGCTGACGCTGACCGCCAGACAATCTCACGCCACGTTCACCAAGAAAGCTGTGATAGCCTTCAGGTAAGTTCTGAATGAACTCGTGCGCATGTGCTTTTTTCGCCGCTTCGATAACTTGCTCGTCCGTTGCTTCTGGGTTGCCGTATCGAATGTTATGGAACACATCGTTACTGAACAGAGCGGGTTGCTGAGGAACTAACGCCATCTGCTTTCTCAGTTCATTCGGATCAAACTGATTCAGTTCAACACCGCCTAACGTCACTTTACCCACTTGTGGGTCGTAGAAACGTTGCAGCAGTTCAAATAGAGTGGTTTTACCTGCGCCAGACGGGCCAACCAATGCCAATACTTTACCTTCATGGGCCGTTAGCGTGAGGTTGCTTGTTGCGGGCTGGTCTGGTCTTGATGGGTAACAGAAGGTCACATCATCAAAAGCAACTTCTGGTGTCACGTTATCCAGTGATGTTGGGTTTTCTACAGGCGCAACAATGTGGCTTTCAACTTGTAGAATTTCAATCAAACGCTCTGTCGCACCTGCCGCGCGTTGCAATTCACCCATCACTTCAGAAATCGTACCCAGCGATGAAGCCACCATAATCGCATAGAAAACAAACGCAGCCAGATCACCCGCCGACATAGTACCGTTGATAACATCACTGCCGCCAACCCAAAGCATGCCTGCAATCGCGCTGAACACGATAACAATCACGCCCGAGATAAGAATCGCACGCTGTTTAACGCGTTGGCGACCAATCTCGTAAGCCTTTTCGACTTCAATCGCGAATGATGCTTTCTCTTGCGCTTCTCGGCTGTAGCTTTGCACCGTCTTGATGTGTTCAATCGCTTCGCCAGCATAAGAGCCCACGTCAGACATCGAATCTTGGCTTTGGCGAGAGAGGGCTCTCACACGTCGACCGTATACCAAAATCGGAATCAAGATAAACGGCACAGAGGCCAACACGATCAGCGTTAGCTTAATATTGGTCGCGAATAGCATGATGATTGCGCCAATACACATCAGCGCGCTACGCATAGCCATAGAAAACGATGAACCAATGATGCTTTGAAGCAAAGTCGTGTCGGTTGTGATACGCGACATGATGTCGCCACTGCCATTGGTTTCAAAGTAACTCGGATGAAGTGTCACCACGTGATTGAAAACCGATAGTCGAATATCCGCACTCACACGCTCTCCGACAGAAGAGACTAAATAGAAGCGGAAGAAAGTGCCAATCGAGATCAACACGACCACCACCATGATGAATTGAATCGCACTGCCTAAATCTGATAACGATTGTTGGCTGAAGCCTTGGTCGATAAGAAGACGAATACCGTGTCCGACTGAAAGGGTTAAGCTCGCCGTGAAGATCAACGCGATCAGCGCAGCAATCACACGGCCTTTATAAGGCTGAATAAATTTGCTGAGCTCGAACAGAATACTGAGGCTTTTCTTCTCAGGTTTGGGTTCTGGCGCTTGTTGAGTCGATCGCTGAGTAGAGTCGAGCGTAGAAGAGACATCGTTTTGCATATGACTGCCTTAATGTGTTGTCGCTTTAAGAATAGATGGCTTATTGCTTGTAATACGTGTTGTTCGCTGCTGAAAATTTGTTATTGAGAATCGATGCCATTAAAGCATTTATTGCCCCGTGACGCTTCCTAGGAAACTCAATTTCCAAAATTTTCTTAACACTGATTGAATCAACAGAAACTGTTTAAAGGGAAAATTAAGCATTTCCTGTACACCAAGATGGTTGTGAAACTGGATTTTCAACCCTAATTTTTATGCAAGTAATTCTAAATCAATAGGGAAGTATGTTCATAGATTTACAACTCAGTGGTGATTGATAAATTATCAGTAAAACGTTTGCCTTTTATCTCTAAACCAACCTTATCAATAACTTGTGATTTATAGATGTAAGACCAGTCATTGAGACTATTTTTTAAGCAATATCTGTTACAAAAATTCAACAAATTAGTTTTTTATACATTTATCTTGCATAAAAGTTCAGTTTGAATAGAATAACCAACAAATGACAATTAATGCAGTAATCCGGCATGAGTATTCAAGTAAAGAGCATCAACAAATCATATGGCGATATCCAAGTTCTTCACGACATCAGTTTTAACTGTGAGAGTGGCGAAACCTTGGTACTGCTTGGCCCAAGCGGCGCTGGTAAGAGTTCACTACTGCGTGTTTTGAACCTGCTAGAAATCGCGGACAACGGCGAATTAGACATTGCTAACGAGCAATTCGACTTTGCTGGTCAGATCCAAGAGAAGCAGGGTCTTAAACTTCGTCGTAAAGTCGGCATGGTTTTCCAACAATACAACTTGTGGCCACACATGACGGTAATGGAAAACTTGATTGAAGCGCCAACCAAAGTTGCAGGCTTAGATAAGCAAGAAGCCATCAAACAAGCAAAAGCGGTATTAACCACTTTACAGCTTGCAGACAAGGCAGACGCTTGGCCATTACAGCTTTCTGGCGGTCAGCAACAACGTGTTGCGATTGCACGTGCTCTTATGATGAAGCCCGATGTATTGCTGTTTGATGAACCAACGGCCGCACTCGACCCAGAGATCACCAACCAGGTTGTTAGCATCATTAAAGAGCTAAGCGGCACAGGGATCACTCAGGTTGTTGTGACTCACGAAGTTGATTTCGCCAAGAAGATTGCAAGCCATGTTCTTTACCTTGAGAAGGGTTACATCGTTGAACACGGCACCAACGACGCATTTATTAATCCGCAGACCCCAGAGTTTGCTGAATATTTGACTCACTAGATTAGCTTACTCATCAAAAGCAGACTCATTAAACCTGAGTTAACTCAATAGATTTAGCTAAACATAACATCGATTAAAACAATCAAATTATAAGAATGGCCACAGGCCACTATCTAACAGTATTCGGAGTAACAAAATGAAAAAGATTCTACTAGCTTCACTTATCGGCCTTGCTTCTTTCAACGCAGCGGCTCAAGAAGAAATCAAATTCGCAATGGAAGCAACTTACGCACCATTCGAATACATGGACGAGAACAATCAAATCCAAGGTTTTGACGTAGACCTAGCAAACGCACTGTGTGAAGAGATGAAAGCGACATGTACTTTCCACAACCAAGCGTTCGATAGCCTGATCCCAGCTCTTAAATTCAAACGTTACGATGCGGCTATCTCTGCAATGGACATCACTGAAGCACGTCTTCAACAAGTGAACTTCTCTGATGCTTATTACGACAACTCTGCAGCATTCATCTCTATCGAAGGTAAAGTCGCAGACCAAGCGGCACTTGAAGGCAAGCGTATCGGTGTTCAAAACGGTTCTACTCACCAAAGCTTCCTACTTGAGCAAATGACTGGCGTAACCGCTGTTCCTTACTCAAGCTACCAAGATGCGTTCATCGACATGAAAAACGGTCGTATCGATTCTGTATTTGGTGACACCGCGGTAGTAGCGGAATGGTTTAAGAAGCAAGACAACCTAACTTACGTTGGCGAGCAAGTAACGAACCAAGAATACTTCGGTAACGGTTTCGGTATCGCAGTAAACAAGAGCAACCCAGAGCTCGTTGCACAGCTAAACACAGCACTTGCAGCGGTTAAAGCGAACGGCGAATACGACAAGATCTTCAACAAGTACTTCGGTAAGTAATATGCAGTTAACGGGTTACTCTTTAGGGCTCGTCGAAGCAAGCTGGATGACCGTTCAGCTTGCGTTCGTAAGTCTATTGGTTGGATTAGTTTTAGCGGTACTGTTTGCTGGCGGTGAAATGTCTCGTCGTATTGCAATCAAATGGCCGACAACCGCGTTCGTGACTATCGTACGTGGTCTACCAGAAATCTTGGTGGTTTTGTTTATCTACTTTGGTTCAACACAAGTGCTCTTCATGATCACTGGTGACTTTATTGCAGTTAGCCCGTTCTTATCTGGTGTTGTTGCGTTGTCACTTATCTTCGCTTCTTACGCTTCACAAACCATTCGTGGTGCATTGAAGGCAGTAAGCAAAGGGCAGAGAGAAGCGGCGAGTGCATTGGGTATTCCTCAATCACGCGCATTTTTCAGAATCGTATTGCCACAGGCAGTAAGACACGCACTGCCAGGTTTAACGAACCAATGGTTGGTTCTATCAAAAGACACCGCACTGGTTTCACTGATTGGCGTAACCGATCTATTGAAGCAAGCGCAACTAACATCAGCAGCAACGCACGAAGCATTTACTTGGTACGCAACGGCGGCAGCTATCTACTTAATCATCACTTTAATTACGCAAAGATTGGTAAAAGTGATTGATGGTAAGTTCTCTATTCAAGGTTTGGGTAACAAAGGGGCAATGGCATGAATCAACAATACCTCTCTCAAATGCTTGAAGGCTTAGCGACCAGCCTTCAACTGACAGGCGCGTCACTGCTTGTTGGTTGTATCTTGTCACTGTTGATGACAGTAACGCTGATTCTAAGATTACCAGTAATACATTGGTTCACTCGTGGCCTTATTACGCTGTTCACGGGTACACCATTATTGGTGCAGATCTTCTTGGTGTATTACGGCCCAGGTCAATTCGATTGGATTCGTGAAAGCTTCCTATGGACATGGTTAAGCCAACCTTGGTTCTGCGCGATGTTAGCATTAGCTTTGAACACCGCAGCGTACAGTACGCTACTGTTCAGAGGTGCATTCAATGCAATTCCAGCAGGGCAGTGGGAAGCATGTCGCGCACTAGGCATGGACAAAATCGTAACGCTTAAAGTGTTGCTGCCATACGCACTACGCCGCGCCGTTCCAGCTTATTCAAACGAAGTGATTCTAGTATTCAAAGGCACATCACTGGCAAGCACCATCACCATCATGGATTTGATGGGCTACGCTCAGCGTATCAACGGCCAAACCTACGACACATTAACCGTGTTCGGCATTGCTGGCGCGTTCTACTTAGCAGTAAACGGCATTTTAACGCTGATCTTCCGCCAAGTAGAAAAGAAAGCCCTCGCATTCGAAGCGGCGTAATCTAGCTACTCACAAGCTTAACTAACGTATAAAGCCTGCCATTTATGTTCGCATAGATGGCAGGCTTTTTTGTGTTTGGGATATGTGTAGATGAAAAGTGGTTATATACTGCTCAGGACGATTTCCGCTAGAACCATGCAGTGCGGAAATGCGCTTTGCCTTGTTATTCAACGTACTTATCTGTGCTTTAAGTTTAAGTCACTGAAATTATGAAATTAATTGTGGTAGAGTTCCGCTCATATGCAACTGAGCTAAATGTAAATTTATTTTCTTATAACTGTTGTGTGCCAGTGCAATATTGGAGTTCACATTGAATTTTAGTGTTAAATCAAAATTATTAATCAGTTCTGGAGCTATAGCTTCAGCTTCTGCCATTTGGCACCTTCTTTGTATTTGGGGTGGTCCAAGTTGGTTTGCGTTTGCTCGTGCACCTCAGCCAATAATCGACTCTGCGGTGCAAGGTACTTTGCTCGCTCCATTAAGTACCGTATTCGTTGCGGGTTTAATGTTCGCTTGTACTTTGTTTTCTTTTTCAGCCGTAGGTTTAATTCGCAAAATGCCTTTACTTAAGCCAGCCTTAATTACTATTTCATTTCTTTGTACTGTGCGTGGTTTAATTGCAATACCAATATTAATTACCCCTACTGGTTTGGATACTTGGGAGCTAATTGCCAGCAGTGTATGGCTTTATGTTGGCTTGTGCTTTATCGCTGGTACTGTAGAACAATATAGGTTTGGTAAATCAGGCACATAACAAAGCATTAGACCGAAAATTTAATTAATTATTCATGGAGAATGTCATGACATCAATATTGGAAATAAACTCAGAAGATTCAAAAAATCTTCGACAAGTAAAATCTATATATAGTGCACTTAAGTCTTCAGATATAGATTCATTAAAGGCAATACTGGTAGATGAGCCTATTTGGGATGTATCTCCTGGCTTTCCTGAAGGAAAGGTTTATCGAGGCTTACCTGAAATACTTGGTGTCTTTTATACAAATCTTCGATCACAAGCTTATTCATTTGCTGCTTTACCAGATAGTTTTGTAGACGGTGGAGATAAAGTTGTTGCGCTTGGTCATTACCAAGTCATAAAAACACAAGGCGCAGATCCGATTTTGATTCGTTTTTGTCATGCATGGAGTATCGATACTCAAGGGAATGTTAAAGGCGTTTGGCAAGTCGCAGATTCTGCTTCATTTTATAACTGATAATTTATTAACATTGAGTAAATTATCAGCTAGATACATCGCGGCTGTCATCGTTTTGTTGAAAGAAAAAGCAGCAAAAACAGACCAGCCTACGCGATGTACAAATAAGATGGCTTGTTGCTCGGCTACAAAGCGAGTTGATTGACGTTGAACAACTTCGTATATGGCAAGAGCATTATTAAGGTCATTCTTTCCCTTAGTTTGATAAGGGATTACGTATTTAACGGCCATAATACGGGTGTCGTGACCCAGCTTGTTGAGTGTTATTGTTCAATAATGTGCACCACCACACGCTTCAACGTTATACGCATGAGTGGCATATTTGCTATTGTAGTCAGTAGGTTAGAGCGAGTTACTGACTTATGAAGTATGACCTTACTATTTTGGTTTACGGCATGAAGACTAAAGTGGTTTTTAGCTAGGTCGATACCGCAGAAATAAGAATAATCAGACATGGTGCCTCCGATGCATTTAAGTACCACATAAGTGTGGCAGATCTTCGGTAGGGAGAATCCATGTCATTCGTTAGGTATCAAAGAGGAAAATATGAGTTATCTCAAACTTGTGTTCTGTTCAGTGTTGACAATTACGTATTCAAACTTCGTTTGGGCTAGTAGCTGTGATGAAATAGACGATAAAGTATTAGATGCAATGACTAAGACTCTCAATGTTCATATGGATGAAATTGCTATTGATAAGACATTTTATGACCAAAACTTTGATACTGATGTTTTAGACCTAATTTCTGTAGTTGTTGATATGGAAGAAGCTATTGGGGTTGAGCTTAAAGACGAAGATGTAGTTGATCCGATAGTTTACTTTGATGAAGAAGAGCTTGAGCCAAAAATTAAAGACAGAGTAACGGTCCGAGAATTTCAAGAGACTGTTCACAAGGCGTGTGTTAACTCTTTGGGCTAGGTATGAGTTATCAGAAATACCTAACAAATTGTTCCAGATTGATTCGACACGCGTGGCATTTTTACTATGCGTTGATTTTAGTGGTTAAGGTGTCATGCGGAGGCTTCGGTATTGCGTGCCTCACACCTTAACAAGGCTTAGCCCTAACGCACAAAATCTAACCTTGAATTCCTAGCCATGTGTCCTCATGTTCATATTAACTGTCGAAATTGAAAGGAATCGAAAAATGTATGAACTAGGACAAATATTAAAAATCCAATACATAGGCTTTAAACATTACGGAATTTATATTGGTAACAATACTGTTATCCATAATTCTAAAACATTTCATCGTGTCGAAGAGATAGACCTGGAGGCATTTGCTGATAACAGAACTGTACAAAAGAGTTCAATTAAAGCTGAGAATCCAGCTTTAGCAGTGCAGGCAGCAAGAAAATATCTAGGTATTCCTTACAGTTTGTTTTCTGAAAACTATGAGCACTTTGTACGAACGGCGTGTGGGCTGGTAAAAGTCGAGCATAACTCGCTTTGAATAAGGGGTTAACTTGGTGATTTGATTTTTATCGTGGTTAGTATTGGTTTGATAGTAAGGAGGATTCATGGAAGTTTTGCTTTATAGCGCAAAAGGCTCGAACAGCTCTGAAAGAGTGGAGTGGGTGCTCAACTTCAAGCGGATACATTTCGATAGAATAGAGGTGTGCTCTAGCGAACTAGCGACAACGTACTTAGATATAAACCCTTTTGGTTATGTTCCATCACTTTCTGTCGATGGTTCTGTGTTTTCTGAATCAATGGCGATTATCGAGTATCTGGAAGAACGCTTTCCTAAACCAACCTTATTTGGCAAAAATCTTGACGAAAAAACTCATATCCGAAGAGTTTGTGAATACGTAAATACCAGCATCCACTCTCCCCAAAACAGAACCGTATTAAAGTTCATGCGTCCAGAGTTAGATGAAATGTCAAAGCGCGAATTTCGTGGGGATTGGATTATGAGGTGCCTAGAAAAGCTAAGTACGTCAATTTGCCGTGAATCAGGATTGGCAGTGGGTAACAGCTTTAGCGTCGCCGATATATTTGTGGCTTCAATCTATAAAAAAGCGTTACAACATGGTTTTGTAAAAAGTGACTTTTACGATAAGCATTTGATGTACGTTAGGTCAAATGAAAGTGCCTTGGTTTCTGAGCCACAAGTATTATGAACAATTTAAAATAGATTCGACATGCGTGGTATTTTTACTATACGGTTTTTTGTGATTAGGCTTATGCGGAAGCATAGGTCTTGCGTGCCTGACACCTCAATCCAGCGCCAGGCTTAGTTTAAACATGGAGTGTAAATATGAAGCAAGACTTTTCTGAATTAGCGACAACCGAGTACGGAAACATACTAAGTAACGACCACTTTGTAGATTTCAATATTGGTCCTCTTTGGCAAGGAATGCCGCGAATTTTTGGTGAAGCATTTACGGTTCAGTTAACTTCTGGTGATAACTTAATGCTTCATGCTGCAATATACGAAGCACCCGAGGGGTCTATCATTGTTGTCGATGGCGTTGATAGCAAATATGCGGTGGCTGGCGGAAATGTATGCGCAGTCGCTAAGAGCCGAGGGATAAAAGGCTTTATTATTGATGGTGTAATTCGGGACCTGAGTGAAATTTCAGACATGAAGTTCCCAGTTTTTGCGAAAGGCGTCCACCCGGTACCGGGAAAAAAGGAGGTCTATTCTGAATTGGGTGTTCCAATCACTTGTGGGGGAGCAAGCGTCTCTACGGGGGATGTCATTGTGGCTTTGTTGCGTAATT
>NZ_MCZK01000012.1 GCF_002875945.1 Vibrio lentus | reverse complement strand
GTACGGCCACCTTCGCGGATTGCGAAACGTAGACCTTCGTCCATTGCGATTGGAGCGATTAGCTCAACAGTCATTTGAACGTTGTCACCTGGCATTACCATTTCTACGCCTTCAGGTAGAGTGATATCGCCTGTTACGTCAGTTGTACGGAAGTAGAACTGTGGACGGTACCCCTTGAAGAAAGGAGTGTGACGGCCGCCTTCGTCTTTAGAAAGTACGTATACTTCAGACTCAAACTTAGTGTGTGGGTTGATTGAACCTTTAGCAGAAAGTACTTGGCCACGTTCAACGTCATCACGCTTAGTACCACGTAGAAGTGCACCAACGTTCTCACCTGCACGACCTTCGTCAAGCAGCTTACGGAACATTTCAACACCAGTACAAGTAGTAAGAGTAGTTTCTTTGATACCAACGATTTCTACTTCGTCACCTACGCGTAGGATACCGCGCTCGATACGACCAGTAACTACAGTACCACGACCTTGGATTGAGAATACATCTTCAATAGGAAGTAGGAACGGTAGATCAACAGCACGCTCTGGAAGTGGAATGTAAGAATCTAGTGCTTCTGCAAGCTCAACGATCTTGTCTTCCCACTGCTTTTCGCCGTTTAGAGCGCCAAGTGCAGAACCTTGAATTACTGGAAGGTCGTCTCCTGGGTACTCGTACTCAGAAAGAAGTTCACGAACTTCCATTTCTACTAGCTCAAGTAGCTCTTCGTCATCAACCATGTCACATTTGTTCATGAATACGATGATGTAAGGGATACCAACTTGACGACCAAGTAGGATGTGCTCACGAGTTTGTGGCATAGGGCCATCTGTAGCAGCAACAACTAGGATACCGCCGTCCATTTGAGCAGCACCAGTGATCATGTTTTTAACATAATCGGCGTGTCCAGGACAGTCTACGTGTGCGTAGTGACGTTCAGGAGTATCGTACTCAACGTGAGAAGTTGCGATTGTGATACCGCGCTCGCGCTCTTCTGGAGCGTTATCGATAGATGCGAAATCTTTAGCAACACCGCCGTACACTTTTGCAAGTGTAGTACAGATAGCAGCAGTTAGAGTTGTTTTACCGTGGTCAACGTGGCCGATAGTACCAACGTTTACGTGCGGTTTCGTACGTTCAAATTTTTCTTTAGACA
>NZ_MCZK01000011.1 GCF_002875945.1 Vibrio lentus | reverse complement strand
ATTCACTATGCCACTTCAGATCAACGAGCAATGAAAGGCTGCTGGCTTGTGCCGCCCATTGCTGTCTAGGATGTGATTCGGACTGCAGGATCACCGACAGTGTGCTTAGCTTGGTTGGGAGTTGTTGCCAATCATCTTCAGTGAGCGCTAGATGCACTTCAGCGGTTTCAATTGATTTGATTTGGCCTAATGAAGTTCCTGATTCTACGACACTGCCTGTGGTGACGCTGCTTTGGCTGACAATGCCGTCAAAGGGGGCATGGACACTAGTCTTGGCAAGTTGCTGTTTTGCGTCTTCAACGGCTTGTTGTGTGGCATTTAACTGTGCCTTTGCAGCTTTAAACTGTGGTTCTCGCAGAGCTAAAGGGCTTGGCGCTTCTGCCATACCTGAGGCTTTCCACTCTTTTTGTGCACGTTGATGCTTGCGTTGTTCTTGAAGAAACGCAAGCTGTGCGTTGGCAAGGTCTTTTTTCGCGTTAGCGAGTAGTACTTTGTAACTTGAATCGTCAATGCGAAGTAGAAGATCGCCTTTAGATACTTGTTCGCCCAATTTGAAATGTTTCTCTTTCCAAAGCACCACACCCGATACCTGACTCGTGAGTGTTAAAGTTTCTTCTGGGATAACCTCTCCATAACCTTCAATGGTGGAGTGGTGTTGGCCTGCGGTAATGTCGATCGTTGTGACATTAATATACTGGCTAGACTGGGCTTCCAATGCCTGCGCGGTTTCTTCGGGGATTGCCTTCATGACGTACATTGCGGTTGCCACCACACTGAGTAAGCCTAGAACCGTAACAAGTGCTTCTTTCATGTTTAAACCCCCATCCCTAATGCTAAACCTAAGGTAATTCTGTTTGAGAGCCGAGTACGCTGAGTATCAAGCAATTGAATTTTAGATTGGTAGATAGATGGTTGGGCGATAAGTAGTGCCAACACGTCACTGGCACCTTCTTGATAGAGATTCTGATAGTTTTTCATACTAGCCTTAGAGAATGTAAAAGCATCTCGATAATGCTGTTCTTGTTGTTTGAGGTAGAACTCTTTGTCTAGTGCATTTCCTACCTCACTGATGGCAATCAATAGTTTCTTTTGGTAGTCGACAAAGCTTTCTTCTGCTTGAAGTTGGGCGATTTTGGCTTGGGTCTGTAGGGACGATTGGTCAAAAATAGGTGCGCTGATCCCCCCGATAAGGTTCCATAGTGAAGGGTTATCGATAAGCTGGCTTGGTGATGTACCGCTACGATAAACTGAGGCTGAGAACGTGAACTTAGGAAGCAGATCTTTGTAAGCCATTGCTGCGCTTTTGTCGGCTGCGAGGACTTGTTGGTAAGCGGCAAGGAGGTCTGGGCGTGAACCAATCATTTCTCCAGGGAGACGTAATGGTGGAGCTTCGACTTCTGGGATCGTGAAAATGGTTTGGTTAAGCTGCGTGTCGCTCTTTCCTCGCAAGGTATTAAGGCCTCTGATTGCAATAAGTTGATCTTGTTCTTTGGCGGCCAAACTTGCCCTCACTCTAGATGTTGCAGCTCGTGCTGTGTCGAGGTCTGCTTGTTCTTTAAACCCGTCGAGCACTTGCTCAAGTACAATGTCTTCAGTATTTGAAAGGCTTTGTAACCAGTGTTGCTCGACTCTTATCACTCGCGCTCGGTAAGCGATATCAAGCCAAGCCTCTATTACGCGAGCTGCAAGTGAGTTTTGTGCGTAAACATAATCGAGTTGCGTTGCCTGTTGCTTTGCGTTAGCAGCGCTTGCTGCATCGGCTAAGCGTCCCCAAACGTCAAACTCCCAGCTTAGATCCAGAGACAGTTTGTGATTGTTCTCAATCTGATTCGTTTTTTGTCTAGAGGCCTGGAAACCTGCACTTAATGTCGGTTGAAGGTACTGGTCGCTTTGCTTGGCTAATAGTTCTGCTTGTTGTAATCGAAGTGCGGTTTTATGTAGGTCGTGGTTATTGCTTAGAGCCTCTTTGACCAACTCGTCGAGAGCTTGATTGTTGAATAGCGAGAGCAATTGTGTCGACATTGTCGTGTTGACGTATCGTTCAGTGCTTTCCCATTGTTCGGGAATCTCAATCGTGTTGTCTAAATTGGCTTGTGGTGCTGGCGATAAAGAAGCGCAGCCAGTGAGCGAGGTAAGACTACCCAATAGAAATAGCGTGGTTAGGGGATGATTCGTGGTCATGGTGTCTCACTCCAAGGTATTTATCTGTAGATATACCTAACCTCAAGTAAATTGGAGGTGAAATGAGAGAACTGCTCAAACTGGAAGTGGTTCTGAAGAGCTAGTAGAGCAACTAGAGAGAGTAGAGTTGTTAAGATAACGCCGGAACGGCAGATGTTTTGGGCAAGGGAATGTTTACTGAAAAGTTATAGACAATAAAAAAGCCACTGAATTCAGTGGCTTTTTAGTGTCAACTCATCTAAAAAACAATTGGTATAAGTTGAAGAAATTTCGATTTCTAATCGATTTCTTTGTCTTTACCCATAGATAAAATCCAAAGAGATACGGCTGCAACACCTGCGAAGCCACCAAGAATGATAACTGGCATAGCGCTGTAACCTAGGATATGCCAAATTACGTTCTCTAAAGTACTCATTCAATAGCTCCTTATTGCCAGCCTTCAACGCCATGCATGTCTGGTAGTTTATGTGCGATACCTTTGTGGCAATCTACACACGTTTTTTCGCCAGAAGCCAGTGCTGTCGAGTGCTGTTTAGCACTACGTGGGCTTTGTTCAGAGAAATCCATGTAATCGAACTGGTGACAGTTACGACACTCAAGTGAATCGTTCTTTTTCAATCGAGCCCATTCGCGTTCCGCTAGGTGAGCACGACGTGCTTTGAACTTTTCTTCGGTGTTGATGGTTTTCGCAATGAAGTGTGCATACAGCTCTTTCGATGCTTGAACCTTACGAACAATCTTATCTGTCCATTCATGAGGTACGTGACAGTCTGAACAGATAGCACGAACACCAGAGCGGTTAGAGTAGTGGATTGTTTCTTGGATTTCAGCAACGATAGGTGCGTGACAGCCAGAACAGAATTCTTCCGTGTTGGTTGCCTCCATACCTGTGTTGAATGCACCCCAGAACAAAAGACCACCAGAGAATCCCAAAAATAACACAACGCCTACCGCTGCTTTACTTGGGGTCGCTAGTCTTTTCCAAAACGCTTTAAGTAATTTTATCATGTATAGCCTCTCTTACATTCCGGCTACGATTAACGCAGTGAATCTACAGGTTTGAACTCGTTCTCAACCAATGGTTTAGCATTCGCTTGAGGAACGTGACACTGTAGACAGAAGTAACGACGAGGTGAAACGTCAGCTAGTACCGCATCTTCACGGTTCATGTAGTGCGTTACGCTCACTTTAGTTGCACCCATCTCTTTTGCGTTCTTCCAGCTGTGGCAAGAAAGACATTTGTTCGCGTTAAGAGATACTTCATAGCTACGAATTGTATGAGGAACCAGTGGTGGCTGGTATACATAGTCACTCTCGAGTACTTGGTCACGAGGGAACTTTTTAAAGTCATCTGCTGGTCGAGTTGTTTCTAGTTCACTCACACCACGTAGAGACTCTACGCCACCAATGCCGCCTGGGTTATCCAGCTCAGCTTCAGCTTGAACTGCACCAGCTAGCAAAAGACCAGCTGATAGTAGGGCAGTAATCAGTTTTTTCATGTTAATTTCTCCGCCTAAAGGCTAATTCTTTGAGAGGACTACTTTTTTCAAACTTTATAGAAAGCAGTAGCCCAATATTAAATACGTAAGAACTCGGTTCTAAGTTTCTAAAATACTAATGTGTCAGTAATTCAGACGCTTAAGCTACCTTAGTGATCTTAACTGGACACTTTTTGTAGTCCGTCTGTTTAGACAGAGGATCCGTTGCATCCAAGATCAGCTTGTTGATCAGAATTCTTGCATCAAAGAATGGTACGAATACCAAGCCTTGTGGTGGACGGTTACGGCCGCGAGTTTCAACACGAACACGAACTTCACCACGCTTGTTCTCAATAAGAACTTCGTCACCACGGCGAAGGCCGCGAGCTTTAGCATCAGCAGGGTGGATGTAACAAAGTGCATCCGGTACTGCTTTGTAAAGTTCTGGTACACGACGAGTCATAGTACCTGTATGCCAATGCTCAAGAACACGACCAGTACATAGCCACATATCGTATTCATCATTTGGCACTTCTGGTGGCGCTTCGTATGGAGCATTGATGATCAGTGCTTTGCCATCTGGCTTACCGTAGAAGTCCCAGTCAGAACCTTTCTTAGCGTATGGATCTGAACCTTCTTTAAAGCGCCATAGTGTTTCTTTACCGTCAACAACAGGCCAACGTAGGCCGCGTACTTTGTGGTAAGTGTCGTATGGTGCTAAATCGTGACCATGGCCGCGACCAAAGGTTGCGTATTCTTCGAATAGACCTTTTTGTACGTAGAAACCTTGAGCTTGTGCATCGTCGTTAAGCTCTTGAGCTTCAGACAGAGGGAAAGCATCAACATTACCGTTTTTGTAAAGCACGTCGTACATCGTTTTACCGCGGTACTCAGGTGCTTTAGCAAGAAGCTCTTGGCCCCAAACTTCTTCAACAGTGAAGCGTTTAGAGAACTCCATGATTTGCCATAGGTCAGACTTAGCTTCGCCTACGGTTTTAACTTGTTGGTACCATGCTTGTGTACGACGTTCTGCGTTACCGTAAGCACCTTCTTTCTCGATCCACATTGCTGTCGGAAGGATAAGGTCAGCTGCTTGAGCTGTTGCTGTTGGGTATGGGTCTGAACAAACAATGAAGTTGTCTGGGTTACGGTAACCTGGCAGACGTTCCGTGTTGATGTTTGGACCCGCTTGCATGTTGTTGTTACACATTACCCAGTACGCATTGATCTTGCCGTCTTTAAGCATACGGTCTTGAACAACAGCGTGAGCACCTGGTTTAGCAGGGATAGTGCCTTCTGGAAGTTTCCAGATCTCTTCTGAAATCTTACGGTGTTTAGGGTTAGCAACAACCATATCTGCCGGAAGACGGTGAGAGAACGTACCTACTTCACGAGCTGTACCACACGCAGATGGTTGGCCAGTTAGTGAGAATGGGCTGTTACCTGGAGTAGAAATCTTACCTGTAAGAAGGTGGATGTTGTACACAAGGCTGTTCATCCAAACGCCACGAGTATGTTGGTTCATACCCATAGTCCAAAGTGACATTACTTTGATGTTTGGATCGGCATATTGCTTAGCAAGTTTGATCAGGTCATCTTGAGAGACACCTGACATTTCAGATGCTTTTTCAACGGTGTATTCAGCAACAGACGCTTTGTACTCTTCGAAAGTGATTGCAGTCATTGCACCTGAGTTAGGGTTTGCTGCGGCTTTCTGTAGAGGATCATCATCACGAAGACCGTAACCGATGTCTGTTGTTGCTTGCTTGAAGTTCGTGTGTTTGTTCACGAAGTCCCAGTTAACCGCATCGTTTTGAATGATGTAGTTTGCAATGAAGTTAGCAATCGCTAGATCTGATTGAGGTTCGAAGATGTAACCCGTGTCTGCAAGCTCGAATGAACGGTGGTAGTAAGTAGACAGTACGTTTACTTTAACGTGTGGGTGGCTTAGACGACGGTCTGTAATACGAGTCCAAAGTACTGGGTGCATTTCTGCCATGTTTGAACCCCACAGTACAAATGCGTCTGCGTGTTCAAAGTCATCGTAACAACCCATTGGCTCATCGATACCGAAGGTACGCATGAATGCACCTACAGCAGAAGCCATACAGTGACGAGCGTTTGGATCGATGTTGTTTGAACGGAAGCCTGCTTTCATCAGCTTAACGGCTGCGTAGCCTTCCATTACAGTCCACTGGCCTGAACCGAACATACCAACGCCTGTTGGACCGTTCTTCTTCAGTGCAGCTTTCCACTTCTCAGCCATTACGTCGAAAGCTTGGTCCCAAGATACTGGTGTGAAATCACCATCTTTGTGGAACTCGCCGTCTTTCATACGAAGAAGAGGCTGTTCAAGACGGTCTTTGCCGTACATGATTTTTGAAAGGAAGTAGCCTTTAATACAGTTAAGGCCTTTGTTTACTGGTGCTTCTGGATCGCCTTGAGTTGCGACCACTTTACCATTTTGAGTACCTACTAGTACTGAACAACCCGTACCGCAAAAACGACAAGGCGCTTTATCCCACGTGATTTTTGTTTGATCTGAGCTAGCAATCAGGTTGGTTGCTGTTGCTGGTAGTGTTACGCCGGCAACGGCTGCCGCTGATGCAGCCGCGTTTGCTTTCACAAACGCACGTCTTGTCATTTTCATACTTCACCCTCAAGTTGAGAATTGTTGCTTCCAGTTTCTAAATCCGTTTCGTCGAGCTCAGTCTCGATTTGGTGATAAACCAAAGCTGTCCCTAAAACGTTCTTAATGTTATTTATTGCTTCGATGGTGTCCGTTACAAAACCTTGGTTTTCGGTTTCTAGGACCACGATGATTTTGCCTTCAGGGCTGTCCCCGTAGATCTCTGCATTATCAAACTTTTCGATTTCTGCTTTGATCTCGACCAGATGCTCTGGGCTCACATGCACGACTAAACTTGATATATGCACTTCATTTAGTGCCATAAATTGCTCTCGTTATTTTTGTTTTATGCATTACTCACAAGAATAGCTGAAGTAGGGCAAACTGCTACGCAGGCTCCACAACCGTTACACTCATTTAACTCGATTTTTGGTAGAGCAACACTGCCTGCTCTAAGTTGAAATTGAATGGCCATAGGTTCACACATGTCACCACAGCTTCGGCATTCAACATTTTGTTGCGCTAAACACTTATCAGAAATACGTGCTTTTGCTTGCCAAGGCTCTCCTTGCTTTGGCTTGAAAATAGGTTCAGGACAAACATCTGCACATTGATAGCAGAACGTACATTCATCGATAGAGAAATCGACGGTAGGAAATCCACCATCGCCTACAATGATTATCTTAGTCTCACAACTCTCGGTGCATTTACCGCAGCGAGTGCAGTCATCTGCAAAGCTTTCTAGGTTGTTAATCCAAGGCAAACGAATCTGGCTTGAGTCAACTTTTCGTCTTGAAAATAGACGGCGTTTTGATAGATCTACCACTAGATACCTATGGATGTTGCTAAGATGTTGTAATTGTAGGTCATTATTCTATTAATATCTTGTAATTAGTCCTCACAAGTAGTGTAGTTTTAGAAACAATTGTATAAATACCCCCTAAGGGCTAATTAGGGGCATATATTGTCTTAGATCAATAAATTACAAAGCGAGTGATCACATATTGAATGGAGCTATGATTTTTGATGTGTGACAATACGATCTTGCTGGCTATTCACCTCTCACTAGGAAGACTCTTTTGCTTATAAAACCGGTTTCATCTGTCACTAGCACAATAGCAAAATCCTTGCTGTCTATACTGCTGCTGTCGGTTGCTACAACTGGCTTTGCTATCTTTACTTTGGCGTCGAGTTTGAATGATGCAGAAGCAGTAAACGTGGCGGGTTCGATGCGTATGCAGAGCTATCGTTTGGCGCATGATATTCAAATAGAATCAGTTGATTACAATTCACACATTTACGAATTCGAAAAGTCTCTGTATTCGCCCTCTATGGCTGAACTCGTTAGTTGGGAAGTTCCGACAGACATCACAGAAGATTACTATTTAATTATTGGCCGTTGGCACGAGCTGAAACGTGTTTTGAATAGCGAAGATCGAAAGCACTATTTGGTGTTGGTTGAAAACTTCGTGAACGAGATAGACCACTTTGTTTTCAAGCTTCAAGAGTTTTCAGAATATAAGCTGATTAAATTAGCGTGGGCTGGTGGCGTAGGGCTAGGTGGTATTCTCGTCATATCTCTTTTTGTTGTTCACTTCGTACGTAAACAAGTTGTTAAACCTCTTCATGCGTTAGTTGGAGCAAGTCAGCGAATAAAGAACAGTGACTTTGAGGTTCAGTTGGAAGTCACGAACAGCAATGAACTCGGTATTTTGACCAAAACGTTCAACTCAATGGCCAAAGATTTGGGTGTGCTTTATCGAAACCTCGAAGATGTCGTTGATGCCAAAACGATTGAATTGCAAAACGCTAACCAATCATTACAAGCGCTTTACTATTCTTCTCAAGAACTCACGGTAACGCGGATTGCACCTGAAAACTTTCGGGCTATCTTGCAGCACTTAGTCAGCTTAGAAGGGATTGAGTCATTAAGATTAGAGATAGTTGATAATTCAGGTCGTTCATTGATTATGGATGAGGGCTATGACTCGAACCGTGATTATGAAAAATTCGAGATGAAGCTGGATGATAACGAACTCATTTTGGGCTATCTGTATTGCTCATATCATCATGGGCACTCAACAAAAACGTTAATAGAGAGCTTTATTCAACTGTTATCGAGAGCAATCTATTATAATCGCGCGCAAAAGAAAGCTGAGCAGCTTATTATTATGGAAGAGCGTGCGACAATTGCCCGTGAGCTGCATGATTCACTTGCTCAATCACTTTCGTATCTGAAAATCCAAGTGACCTTATTGAAGCGTGTGATTGGTAAGTTACCAGAGCAAAAACACCGCGAGCAATCAGAGCAGATTGCTTCAGAGATAGGTAACGGCTTGGCCGATGCTTATACTCAGTTAAGAGAGTTGCTCACTACATTTAGGTTATCCATTAAAGAGGGTAACTTCGGAGATGCATTGAGCACCATGCTCGAGCAACTCAGCGAAAGAACGGATGCCAAGATTAATTTAACCAATAATCTGTCATCGATTGAGCTTGATGCCCACAGCCAAGTTCACTTGCTTCAATTGATTCGTGAAGCAACAATAAACGCAATAAAACACGCCAATGCCGACTTGATAGATGTATGCTGTATCGATGAAGATGGTGAAGTATTAGTCGTGATCAAAGATAATGGAGATGGCTTTGACCCTGGCAGTTCGAGAATGAACCACTACGGGATGAGCATTATGCAGGAGCGTGCGGCAAGACTGAATGGCGACTTAACGATTGAAGCGGCTCAAGGTGAAGGCTGTACAGTCATATTGAAATATAAAAGTTTGAAGGAAGTTAAAGTTGACGATTTGTAAAGTAATGCTGGTTGATGATCATCCATTGATGCGCCGAGGTATAAGCCAATTACTAAGCTTTGAAGATGAATTCGAAGTGATTGCAGAAGCAAGCAATGGCACTGAAGCGGTCGCCCTTGCTCACGAAGAAGAACCTGATTTGATCCTTCTGGATCTTAATATGAAAGGGATGTCAGGATTAGATACCCTAAAAGCACTTCGTACCGATGGCTCAAGTGCTAACATTGTTATCTTAACCGTATCGGATAGCCCTGCAGACATCGAAGCTATCGTAAAAGCGGGTGCTGATGGTTACTTGTTGAAAGACACCGAACCCGATGAACTTATTGAATTGCTAAAGCAAGCACATGGCGGCGATAAAGCCTACAGCAGTGTCGTTTCTCGTTACCTAAACGACGCAGACAGTCGTAATGACATTTTTGACCAACTGACTGAACGTGAAACTCAGATCCTTCAAGAAGTTGCCAAAGGGTACCGTAACAAGCAAATTGCTGATCATCTGTTTATCTCTGAATCGACAGTTAAGGTACATATGAAAAGCTTGCTGAAGAAGCTGCAAGTACCATCACGTACGGCGGCGACGGTTTTGTATCTAGAACGCTACGGTGAAATGAAGTAGGGCTTGTTCCTTTGAAATAAAACTATTTCAAGCTGTACTGCTCGTTTAAAATGATATTGAACATGTGACATTAAAAAGGCGCTGAACTTATTAAGTTCAGCGCCTTTTTGTTAGGGCATTTTATATCTCAATTATCATATCTGTTTTACTGAGAATTAAGCTGCCATTGGTACTAGAACAAGCGTACCGAAGATAACCGTGATAAGACCACAGATTACCGGTACAGAAGTACGTTTTACTACTTCAAATGGGCTGATTTTACCCATACCAGAAGTCGCTACGATTACACCAGATACTGGTGAGATGGTACGACCTAAGTTCGATGCTTGAAGCATTGGGATGATTAGGAACGCTGGGTTCAAGCCCATTTTCGCTGCCAGTGAAGGAGCGAGTTCTACGAATGCATAGAATGGCGCGTTACCAGAACCTGTCGCGATAGCAGCAGCAACCGTTAGACCTGTCAGGATAAGCATTAACGCGATACCGCCTGCGCCTGCCGATTCAGCAAGACCGATTAGGTTATCAATCGCACCGATAGACATTAGACCTTGAGCAAATACGCCCGCCGCAACCAACAGCATTACCACGCCTTTGAATGCTTCTGCCATGCCTTGGTAGCAAGAGTCTAGATCTTCTAGCGTCTTTTCGCCATCGAATTTCTTCACAACGTAATCGATGATAGCGCCCACGAAGATAGAGCCCACTACGATGGTGTAGATATCAAGTGAAAGGCCCGGAATCGTACGGCCGTTAAATAGGAATACACCGATGATAGGTAGGAATGGCAGTGCTGCGTAGAAAGCGGGAGCCGTTGTTTCAATGTCAGAAACGTCTACTTTTTCCATTGGTGTGTTTTCTTTCTTATCCAGATACTTGTTCCAGAAGAAAGCGGCTGCTGCCATTACGATGATTGCACAGATAGAAACAGGCAGTACCGTTTGAACGGCAAACACATCAAGAGACATTCCTGATTTTTCAGCTGCGATAACCACGTCACCAGAGGTTGGTGAAAGAATGATTGCTGCAGGAGATGCACAAACTGCAACTGCTGCTGGGCGAGAAATACCCATTGCCGTCATCATCGGGAATAGGGTCGCCATCAATAGAACACCAAGGCCTGTTGCAGAACTTACTGCTAGAGACATTAGACACGCTACGATGTAAGCCGCAACAAGAAGTACATAAGGAGACTTGATCGCTGCAAGTGGTTTAGAAAATTGCTTTACTACCACGTTGTTCGCGCCGATGTGAGTCATGTATGAAGCGAAACCACACAAAAGCATGATTTGCATACCTAGGCCGCCCCCGCGGTATTGAAGCATGTACTTAACGAATTCTAGTGAGTCGGTAACCATGTTACCTGTTGAAGCTACCTTAGCTGGTAAAACTGTGTGACCAATAAGGCCAGTAATAAGAAGTAGGGCAAGGCCAGCAGTTAATAATACACCCGCTGCTTTATAGCCTTTCACAATAAAGTAACCAACAGCGATGGTAATCACTAATCCGATCAAGAGCTCTAACATAGAAATCTCCACAAAGTTTAAAAAATATAAGAAAGTGTTTCAGAATATGACAATGAATGTACAGAAAACTGCACTGTGGCACGAGGCATAGTTGAGGTTGATATGATCTAAGACAAACATTTTTTACGATGTTAATTGTGGTTGTAAATCATGCATAACTACTGTTGTTTAGATGTTAATAAACAAATCATATCGTTCGATAGAATATAGCTTGGATCACTTTTGTTGTGAGAGGTTGCATATAGAGGGCTTGATTTATAAATTTATGATTTTTCTAGCTTAGTGGAGTAAATCAAAGAGAAAGGGCTGTTTCTTACATTCGAGGAAGGTGCTTTTACCTTAGAGAAGAGTGTTTTTTATATCTGAGAGTGTTTCTTTTATCGAAGGGATAAGATCTGACGCCTACTTGATGATGAAAAAAGTAAGCGTCAGAAATCAGTAACACAGTCGTTTCGAATATCAGTTTGTTAGTGAATAGTACGATTAGTTGATGTTCAGTTCAGGCTCCGCATTCGAATACGTTGGCAGCTCGCCACATATTACCTTTTTACAAAAATGAATCATGCCACGCTGAGTAACGAGTAAGAGTTCTTCATCATTTAATGGAATATAGGTCATGGCGTCCGAAGAGAGCACGGCACCTTCGCTGATCATCACTTTCTCGTAAAACGTGAGTTCTCTATTTGGAATGATCTGCTCGTGTTGAGTCTCATCTAATGAAATATCGTGTTGGGTGACAACGTAAGTACCTGACGATGTAAAGCCGGCTTCTTTGGTAGAGACATATAACAATTCATAGCTATTATTCTTCTTAAACTCAATATTCACAGAAGCTTGATTGTAAATTATTCTCTCAGGCAGATTGACCACCGATGCTGTGTTGGCCAAATAGTGACCTTTAAGGTGAGTTTGAGGAATAAAGGTTGTGAGCCAGCCGACTAAAACACCCAATAGTGCGACGACAACAAATATCTGCTTTTCTTTATTCACAAGTAACTCCTTTAAATTCGCTAGGGAAGCTCAAAGATTTTCCTGAATTATCGATGATGATTTTGCGACCCTTATATTCGTAAAGAGTAACGTTGTAGAGCTCTTTGAAAGTGAACTCGTCGGTTGCTATTTTACAAGAGATAAAGTGTTGGCCAGCGAGCTCTTCACCTAAGTTGTTTCTATCTAAATAAGAAAACAGGTAATGGGATAAGCCAGCGGTTACTATAAATAAAGCAATCAGCGCCAATGCTTTGTTTGCCTTCTTTGTTGGGGCTGCTTGTTCTGTCGTTGTGCTGCCTTGTACTGAGGCCTCTGTCGGTTGTTCTACTTCTGGTTTTGGCTGCGCTTGCATCTTGCGTAATGCGCGCTCTTTGTCTTGTGTTACTTGCCCTGCAAATCGGTACCCTTTACCGCGTTCAGTGACAATAATCATCCCACTTTTATCTTCTAACGCTTTTCGGCAGATAGAGATAGTTTGCATTAAGCTGCCATCTTCAACGTAGATACCTTTCGACACCCACACCTGTTCTATCAGAACTTGGCGAGTGATCACTTCATTAGGTCTAGAGATAAAAAACTTAAGTAGCTCTGATTCATTAGAACCTATTGGGTACGTACGACCTGTCTTAAAGTGGTGGATTTCACTCTCTTCTAAATTGACCTGTATATCATCATTGATAATAAATTCAGCAGACATCTGGGTTCTCATTGTTATAAGCGTTCTAACCTAAATATAACAAATATCACTACAAATATAAACTTACTGATTTCACCGTCTTTGATGTTTAAGTCACTGACCTAAATGATTTTATTTACCTGATTAGATTTCCTTATAAACCTTTTTTAGGTTGTTTAATGCGGTTTCAGGTGCTTGGTGTTAGTAGCTATTAGATCATTAACTGGTGACGCTGATTTAGTGGGTGTGGGTAAAGTGCTCAAATTTCTTACGTAGTTCTATCAACGTGTCATTCCATCTTTGTGTTGCCTTGCTCTCTGCGAATAAAAGTCGACCTTACTTCCGACTCAACCGGCAACTCAAATAACAATAAAACGCATGACCACACCAGTTAAATGCGAAAGCTACGAAGGAGCTGTTTTGAAAGAATTCAATAAGCCATATTTATGTGGACTAATTACGCTTGCCTTACTCGGCTGTCAGTCTGAAGACTCTACTCAAGAACCTGTTTCAGTTTTGGTTCCTTACAATATTAACGAACTACCAAAACCGAACGATGGCTATGGGTATGACGAGGACGGAACCATTACCGGAGTCGGTGAAGACGTCGCAACAATGTCATCGACTAGCGATGTCTACTATCAAGATTACAATAATTCATACGCAGCATTAGACGGCTGGGGCCTTTGTGCAGAACCGATTTTAATTCCTCTACAAAGTGTTAATTCAGATAAACGTTATCCACTCAATAACGAAACCTTAGCTGGGCATGTTGTATTAATTGATGAAATAACAGGCGATGAAGTTGATACTCGAATATCGGCCGATGGTTCAAATATCAAAATTCAATGTGAATCAGGGTTGTTTGAAAACAGGGTTTATTCAATTGTTGTTACTGATGGAGTCAAAACTGAATTTGGTGAGCCTTTAAAAGCCGATTCTAGCTTTGAGCAACTATTATATTCGGATACACAATTCGAGAGCGACAAAGAACAAGATCTTCATACACAAGTCATAAGCGCTATAAGCTCATATGAAGACATATATTCTGGAAAAGGTATTCCGGTCTATGCGGCACAGTTTAAGACTCAGAGCGCTTATTCTCAGCTTGATGCGATGAAATACAACCATGAGTCATTTGGAACTTCGTTTACTGGTCAATTAAATCCGATTACAGAAAGAAAGAAGGATTACGACTGGTATACCAAGCAACTTAAAATCCCATCTTATTTACCTTTTACTAAAGCGAGAGAGTCAGAGTGTATTATTGATGAATTTGAGCCGAAGGATAATTGTCCGCCACTTTACGAGTGGATTACAAATACCGATGATAGTTTTCCTACGGAAAGAGATCCAACTCCGAAGGTAACCGAAGAGTTAGATATAACTGCAGATATCTATGTCCCTGATGGCTGGGATAAAAGAAGTCAGCTACCTACAGCAATCTTTATTCACGGTGTGACAGCGGAGCGCGGTACTGCTTCTTTAATGGCTGCGGAATATACAAAAAAAGGGTATGCCGTTGTTGCGATTGACATGCCGTACCACGGAGAGCGAATGCGTTATGACTCAAGCCCGGAACATGTGGAAATCTCCGCTAGAGCAAACAAGGCGTTCTTCATCAATATTGATTCTCCTTTAGCGCTTCGTTCTAACCTCCAGCAATCGGTGTCTGACTTTTTGGGGCTTCGTTACGCGTTGAGCCAAGAGCATTGGGTGAAAAAAGATGATGTTCACTTAATTGGACAATCCTTGGGTGGAATCATGTCGGTGATGGTCAGTGAATTTAGCCAAATTAAAGATGGTTTCCCAGCTAACACTGATTTTGCATTCAACACGGTGAACTTTGTTGTTCCGGGACAGGGACTAACGAATTTGGTTTTGTCTTCTCAAACCTTAGGCCCTGAAATGTCTGAAGGTGTTAAGAAGTCTCCAGATGTTCAGAGAGGTATAGCTGAAACTGTCATACCCGATATATGTACAGCAGAAGCGACGAATCAACAATGTATTGAAGCACTTAGAGAGTTCGTAGCACTTTCAACTGATAACGCGCTGCTTGTGAGTCAGTTAGAGAATGACATTTTTGATTTAGTTGTAACCGATCTTAAACAAGGTGTTCAAGCAACGATTGATAGTGCGGATCCTGCCAGCTTCATATCCCGTCAAGTAAACGCTAATCAACCAACGCTTTTGTTAGCTGCCGTTGGAGATTGTGGTGAAACCTGTGATGTCGGCGTTGATTACGTGTCAGACAGCGTTATTCCAAACTCTGCACCAGATAACATTCGCACTGGTACCGAACCACTTATTACTGCACTTGGGCTAGACCCAGTAACAAGGACATCAGACGATAAAAATGCAAAACGTGGCGCTGTTAGAACCACCACTGGTGGGCACGGTACGTATTTGTTCCCGTATGAAGGTCCTGTTGATGAAGACGGGCTACCGGGTATGCAGGGAGAAAACATGTCTGACGTACTTGAAGCTGTGGACACTCAACAAGTTGCTGTTGCTTCAATGGTAATGAGTGACGGCTCAGTCGTAGTTATAAACAACGAAGATCATATCGAAACTGAGGTGCCTCAAGATGAAGAATAAACTTTTATTGGGCACTGCAGCTGCTCTGATCCCTTGTTTAACTAACGCAGCTGGCTTCCAACTTAACGCGCAGTCAGCAACAGGGTTAGGTCGTGCATTCGCAGGTGACGCGGTAATGGCAGATAGCGCAGCGATTGTTGCTAAGAACAGTGCTGCGATGGCTTACATCGAACAACCTATGTTGTCGGTAGGCGCTATCTATATTGATAGTGGGATTGATGTATCGAATATCAGTTACACACCTTTGATAGGTGATACGACATCAATCAGTGACCAAGAACTCAGCGCGGGTACGCTAGTACCGAATATCCATTACGTGCATCCAATTCAAGGTTCCAAATTTACTTTGGGCGCAACCGTCCATTCCAATTTCGGTACGGATGTTGAGTTTGATGATTCGTTTGAAGCGGATGAGTTTGGAGGAAAAACCGCACTCTCAAGTATCAATGTTGGTTTTGCTGTTGCTTATGAGTTGTCTGAAAAAATCAACTTAGGCGCGGGTATTGATGTTATCTACGGAGAGGGCGAAATCTCGCGTAAAAATCTTCTGAATGTAGACGCTGACGGCTTCGGATTAGGCGCTAATGTTGGTGCAACGTATCAAGTTAATGAACGCAATAAATTTGGTATTACCTACCGTTATAGCCCAGATATCGAAGTAGAAGGTGACATCACGAAAGGAGGAGTTGCGGCTGACAAAATGAATGTTCCGTTGCCAGACACATTAGAGTTTTCTGGCTGGCACCAACTCAACGAACAGTGGGCTTTCCACTACAGTCTGCAATGGGTGAATTGGTCTGAATTTGACTCGTTAACGTCTGATTCATATGACGATTCTATTAAAGATTACCAATGGAAAGACGCGGGACACGTTTCGGTTGGCGGCACTTACACCATGTCAAAAGACATCATTCTGCGAGCGGGCTACATGTATGACATCTCTCCAACCGATGAACTGACGTCCTTATCTATCCCTGATGTAAATCGTCACTGGTTAACCGTGGGCGGCACTTATCATCTTACAGCCGCTAGTTCTGTTGATTTAGGTGCAGGGTTCATCATTGGTGAATCGCAACACGTTGATGAGAGTTTAACAACCATTCCGGGAAGCCAATCCAATATATCCGCTGATGTCACCGCCGATGCTTTGCTCGTTGGTGTTCAATATCAGCATCGTTTTTAGCGGGTAGTCATAAACCCTAATTATTCATCTTTGTTCTTGGTTTAGCCAAGTAAAAACATCGTAAGGCTCACTAGCAATATTGAGCCTTATTCCGAACTTATGGCTGTTGTTAGCATTGATATAAATAGCTGGATGCTTATTTAGCTAACAACGGCTGCACAGAAAAACGCTTCAAATCAGATGATTGTGGCGACTTATGGTTATTGAACATGAAATTTAAAAAGCTTAGTAAAACCATTGCTTTGGCTCTATTCGCCTTAAATACAACACCGACGCTAGCACAAGACTCACCATTGGTGCCCGTCACGGTCGAAAAAGCGCATACACAGGCTTTTACCTCATCAATTCGAGAAGTCGGCAAAATTAGAGCCACAGACTCTGCAGCGCTTACTTTCAGTGCTTCCGACAAAATACTTACGATTCATTTCAAAGATGGTGATTCTGTTAAAAAAGGCGAACTGATCGCTCAGCTCGATAACACCAAAGCTAAAGCCGATCTTGATAAAGCAAGAAGCTCACTCGCGCTAGCGAAATCGAAGTTAAAACGAGTGCGTGAGTTACTAAAGAAGCAACCTGATTCCATGTCTCAACAAGACGTAGAAGAGCTAAAAGAGCAAGCCAATCTAGCGGCGGCCGATTTCCGTCAGAAAGAAGCACTGATGAACGATTACCTGTTGGTTGCCCCATTTGACGGGCAGCTAACTAACTTCAGCCATTCGGTTGGAAGTAAAATCGACAGTTCGACGGCATTGGTTAGCTTGATCAAACTTGATCCTGTTGAAGTGCAATACGCGATTGGCCAGTCTGACTTGGGTAATGCAAAGCTCGGTCAGAGTGTCTTGATTCAAGTGGACGCATTTCCCGAGGAATCGTTCGAAGGTGTGGTTGATTATATCGCGCCAGCCGTTGACGAAAGCTCCGGTCGTGTTGAGGTTCATGCGCATGTCACTAACCCTAAACATCGTTTAGTTCCGGGTATGTTTGCCAAGTTGAGTCAAATGACCAGCGAAGATTCAATGCAAATGGTCGTGTCTCAAAACTCGGTGCAAGCAAAGGACACTAAGCGCTTTGTATGGGTGGTAAACGGTAACAACATCGAACAACGAATTGTTGAGCTAGGTGTAAATACTAATGATGGGTATGTGGTGGTCGAGAAGGGACTTGAGCTAGGAGAAAGCGTTGTCGCAACAGGACAGCAGAACCTCAAAGCTGAATCTCTGGTTAAGGTGATGAATCCAAACGCTGAGGTGAAAGCCATTAAGTCAGTCCAAGAACAGCATCCAATCGAGCCTTCTGTCGATTGGACAAAGCAATCACCAAAAGTGAAAGCTGAACTGCTCGAAGAAGCGAGTACAGAACTTCCAAAAACGAACGACGTGAAGCAAGAGCAAGTCGAAAGCGCACCCACTAATGAGTCAAAAAATACCGTAAATTCAGGCAAGGAAGCGACCACCGAGGAGAACGAGAATGAAGCTTCCTGAGATTTGTATTAAGCATCCTGTTTTTGCATCCGTCCTGAGTATCGCTATTGTGTTACTTGGGCTGTTGTCATTTCAGAAATTATCGATTCAGTATTTCCCTGATCACAAAACACCTTCTGCAACGGTAACGGCTGCGATTAATGGGGCGAGTGCTGAGTTTATGTCACGTAACGTGGCAGACAAACTGATCACTGCGGCAACGGGTCTTGATAGCGTGAAAACGATGACCACCGACTGTCAGGAAGGAACGTGTAATCTTAAAATCATCTTTGAAGACGACATTGATGAAGTTGAATACACAAGCCTGATGAACAACTTGCGCAGCAGTGTCGAAGCGATTGGTGATTTCCCGCCAAGTATGACCGATAAGCCAACGGTCACAGACGACTCTTCTGACACCAGTATGCCGAGTAATATCATTACTTTTGTGAACACTGGCAAGATGTCTAAGCAAGACATGTACGATTACATTAGCCAACAAGTCGTGCCGCAGTTTAAGCATATTCAAGGTGTCGGTGGTATTTGGGGCCCGTACGGCGGCAGTGAAAAGGCGGTGCGTGTTTGGCTACAACCCGATCGCATGATGGCACTTAACATGAGCGCGTCAGACGTTGTGGGCACATTAAGCTCATACAACGCGACGTTTACCGCGGGCACCATCAAAGGTCAGGTACGAGATTTCTCAATTAACCCAGTCAACCAAGTGACCAGCGTTGATGATGTTCGAGACTTGGTGGTTCGTGTCGATAACGGCAAGATCATTCGTATCGGTGATATTGCCGAAGTCAAAATGGGGGAAGAAAGCCTAACACCGAGTATTCTTCGTGTAGATGACAACCTTGCGATGTCGATTCAGGTACTGCCACTGAAAAGTGAAAACCCAGTCACCGTCGCCAATAAAGTAAAGAAGCAAATCGACTTGATTCAACCTCAGTTGCCAGAAGGCATTGAAATGAAAATGGTCTACAACCAAGCTGACTTTATTAAAACGGCGATTGATGAAGGCTTCATGACTTTGGTCGAAGCGATTGTTCTCGTTTCTGCTGTCGTGGTTCTGTTCTTAGGCTCTGTTCGTGTGGCTTCGATTCCGATCATCACCATTCCCGTGTGTGTGATTGGGGTATTTGCAGTGATGCATGTACTTGGTTTTAGTATCAATGTACTGACGATTTTGGCGATCATCCTTGCGATTGGTTTGGTAGTCGATGATGCGATTGTTGTCGCTGAAAACTGCTACCGACATATTGAAGAGGGTGAAACCCCATTTAATGCAGCAATCAAAGGGTGTCGAGAGATCGTATTCCCTGTGATTGCAATGACGCTTACCTTAGCTGTTGTGTATTTGCCAATTGGACTAATGGCAGGCTTAACCGCCGACCTATTTAGACAATTTGCTTTCACGCTTGCGGCAGCGGTGATCATCTCTGGTTTTGTGGCATTGACGCTATCGCCAATGATGAGCGCCTATTTGATGAAGCCGGTTTCAACACCCGCAAAGTGGTACCAAAAGGTCGATGCGAAACTCAATATTCTCTCTGATGTGTACACCAATGAGCTAGGCAAATGGTTTGAGCGTAAAGCTCTGATGAGTGGTATCGCTTTGATGCTGATTGCACTGTCTGCTTTGGCGGTTTGGAAGATGCCTCAAGTGCTGCTACCAACGGAAGATACTGGCTTTGTTGAGGTCACTTCAACGCCTCCTACAGGTGTCGGACGTCAGTATCATCTCGACAACAATGAACAACTCAACAGCGTGTTCAAAGGTGATGACTCGGTGGAAGCTAACCTGTCTTACATTGAAGGCACTCCGACCAACCACGTTCTATTAAAACCCTGGGGAGAGCGCGACCAATCTGCCGATGAGTTGGTGAATGAATTTATTGCTAAAGCGCAAAGTTCAGTCTCTGCCTACGGCATGTCTTTCAAGGTTCGCTCTGCTGATAACTTGAACATTGCAACTAATATGATCCTTGAGTTAACGACGGTTAACCGTGATACCACGGTATTGTCGGAAACGGCGAACGAAGTAGTAGAAGCTCTAGAGAAATACGAAGGCGTGACCAACATTAAAAACTCAATGTTGCGTGACCAATTGCGTTATGACTTGTCGATTGACCGCAATGCGATTGTGTTGTCTGGTGTAGATTACAGTAATGTCACCAATGCGCTATCTACTTTCTTAGGTTCAGTGAAAGCGGCAGATTTACAAGCGGATGACGGCTATACGTACCCAATTCAAGTGCAAGTAAATCTGAGTGATCTTGGTGATTTCAAGGTGCTTGATAAGCTGTATGTGGATTCACAGTCGGGTCAAAGGCTTCCTTTATCTCAGTTTGTATCGATTAAACAAGTGACATCAGAATCGAACTTCAAGACATTCATGGGTAAAGACAGCGCTGAGATTACCGCAGATTTAATGCCTGGATATACGGCTAGTGATGTGAAAGCTTATATTGATGACACCGTTCCAAGTCTATTGAAACCAGCGCAGAGCTACGAATTCAATGGAAGTGTAAAAGACCTCGTTGATTCAACAGCCGGTGCACAGGTGTTGTTTGTATTGGCGTTGATTTTCATCTTCCTGATTCTAGCGGCGCAATTTGAAAGCTTTGTCGATCCAATGATCATCTTGCTAACGGTTCCACTGTGTATCGTGGGCGCGATTCTGACGTTATCGATATTTGGACAAAGCCTTAATATCTACTCAAAAATTGGCTTGCTGACTTTGGTTGGCTTAGTGACTAAACACGGTATTTTGCTGGTGGAGTTCGCGAACGAGAAACGTAAATCTGGCGCCAGCGCGCAGGAAGCGGCGATCAGCAGTGCACGTTCGAGATTGCGTCCTATCTTGATGACGTCATTAACGATGATCCTAGGTTCACTGCCTTTAGCTCTGGCTGATGGTCCGGGTTCATTAGGTCGCATCAATATTGGATTAGTACTGGTCGGTGGCTTGTCTGTCGGAACTTTCTTCTCGTTGTTTTTAGTGCCTGTCGCGTATGTCGGTATGGCGAACCTAAAGCAAATGGATGTGCTGACTCGATTGAGAACCAAACCAGCATAGTCTATCTAATCGGTTTACAGTTCACGTAATTGAAGAAACGAAAAAGCGCCTACCATTATTCATGGTGGGCGCTTTGTTATTTACTGTATTAGCCGTCTGAACAAGCTAATCTGAATCGAACCGATTAAAACGGAGCGAAATTATTTAGAACGGAGCAAAGTTATCTGTCATAACCGTTGGTACCGCCCAACGCTGATGAGCGTCTATCGGCTCCAATGCCGAGTTGTGCCGTGGGATCTGACCTCGATCACCATAAAGCCACAACACGAAGTTAGAACGCTCACCACTGGTAATTGGCAATGCCGCGTGTGCTACGTTTCCTCGGTGGATCATTGCCATTCCGGGGGTAAACGTCGCCTCATTCATTTTGCCCGTTATAGGGTCATAAAAGTTGAGTGCAGAGCCTGAAAACGCTTCATCGGGTAAATTCAGATTGATATTGAGCGTGACAGAAGACGCATCAGTATGAAGGCGCAAAGAGGTGTCTTTGTTCGCTTGATACTGAATTGAGAATCCAAAAGTTTGCGTATCATAGCCCATAATTTCTGGGAACAACAAGCGAGCAATTGGACGCATGTAACTGTCGAGCAAATCACGATAAAACGTTTGAAAACTCGGCGCTGCTAAGTAGCCTTCAGATCGGCTGTCCAGCATTGCACCACCTCGGTTGAGCACTATGCCATAAGGCGGGCGTAACGGGATTTGAGCCTTAGATACTTGTTCTAAGTAATCGCGCAGTCCGGCCAAACGCTCCGGGTCAAAAAACTGGAATTTAAACACACCAGGTGAGACTTCTTCGAGCAAGTCTTGTACTGCGATTTCTTTTGTTGGGTCTTGCCACGCTTGTTTAACAGCCTTACGCAGACGAGCGTCTAATATTGAATCATCGAAATTCAGTTGGTTGCCTTCGGCACTCACTTCCCACTCTTTCCAAGCTTCACTGAACAAACTTTTATTGTTGTCCCAAAATTGTTGCACAGAAGGAGCTCGTTGAAGCATCGCTTCGCGTGTCGGTAAATCGATGGCGCGTGCACGCTCTAGTTGATTAGATAACATAATGTATTCGCTCCTTTTGTTTGCTTGAGCCCAATCTATTACACCAAGGTTTGTAGATAAACAGGGCGTTACGCAAAACAGAATTAACGTTTTCTATATAATCAAATAACGGCTTAGCGGTTGTGCTTAAGTAAATAGGCGGCAGGAATATAGGTTGATGAACAAATTACGGAGTGATGGGAGCCTGGACGATCATGCAAATCCTTTTGCATGTTCGATGGGGGAAACTTTCTTAAAAGTCGTAGTTGAGGTTCATTGAGCTGTAGATTTCGGCGTTGCTTTGGTCTGATGCAACTGTCGTGTTGTAAATGTACTCGGTATCAAAGGTTAGCGCCAAATTGCCCATCAGAATGTTCTTTAGGTAGCCCTTAAGGTTGTAGTTGGTGTTCTCTTCACCGTAAGCCATGTTTGCAGTTGCACCCATAGAGAACGTTTCTGTGAGCGTTAGCGAGCCATCAACACTAGCATTAACGATCAGTTCATAGTTCTCTTTATTGGGGAACTCTTCATCGGAGGATTGTCGTTTACTGATTCGATAACCCGGGCCCGCCGATCCTTGAAGCTTAATTCTTTCGGTATCGTAAAAGTGACGACCTAGTCCGGTAGCAGCAATGAACTGCTTACGATAGGTGCCAAAGTGGTCGTGTTCAAAACGTGTTGTTGCAACCAAATAGGTGACTTCGTTCAAGTCATAACTGATGCCATAGTTGGTGGTATAGCGATTAGTACCATCTTCATCATTTTCAGCATCGGTATAGTAGGTGTCGAACTGAACGCGCTGCCCCCAGTTTTCTTTCTTGTAGCCAACGGATATTCCAGAGTTGATAGATAACGATGAACTGGTGTTTTGAGAGTAGATAAAACCCAGTTTGGTTAACGTAGTGAAGGGCGACTCATCTTCTTGTTCCGATTCTGACTTTTCTGCCAGTATCGCTTCGTCTTGGAAGGTTTGCTCTTCTGTAAGCTCGTGCTGTTCTGTAAGCGTAGGTTCTTCAATTGGAGTTGTTTCTTCTTTCAGTACCGTTTCTTCAGCGAATACCTGCACAGACAGAACCATCGCAACTAGAGGCAACGGGTTGAAATTGCGTTTGGATAAATCTGTGTCTCTTACTTGGTGTGTTGATTTTGAAATAGCGGTTATCGACATAATGGTTAGGTATATAAGTGATTGAACACGACCAACCAAGGGTTAGTCGTGATGAGTAGTCAATGATTGAACCGTAGGGTCGAGTGCGTTACGACGCGATAGGCAAAGGCGAGAAGATGGTTTTGATCGCGGAAAACCCGTTGCCTCTATGAGGGTTGAAATCTTCAATATGCACAAAGAATTCAAGGATCTCAGAGGGTTTGTCATCTTCAATCAATAAGAATTCCAGCAACCCTTTTTCGATATGACACGAAAGAATGGTTTCGTTGGAATGGTCTGCTGAAACCTGTTCAACATTGATCACGACGCTTGTCTCGGGTAAGACATTGAAAGAGTCCTGCGCACATTTAAGAATACAACTGCACACGTACTCACGATATAAGGTATTGCTTTCTGAAAGGGATAAGGTTTCTAACTTTACTTCGCCTTGGCACAATACCTTTTTCTCTTTAGGAATGACGCTGCGCTTATTAACCTGAATGTTGATTTCTAACAGGTGACCATTCTTGTAGGTATTAAAGTTGTGGTTTATCAGTTTGGTGTCGACCACTGCCGCGTTCATTGGGTTCTGCTGAGCTTCAGAAAGAGCAGACAACTTTGATTCGCTATCGTTATTCAAAACGCCTTTCGACAATTGATTGCCTTTTGCCCAATAGCTGCAGTTCTGAACCCAATGTACAAATTCCGTTTTATATTGTTCGATGTCTTTCTCTGCTGCTCGCTCGACATTGTTTGTGAGGGTGTGAAACTTAGATTTGTTACCCAACAGTATATCGAGCCAGTATGGCTTGTATTCATCAAGCGCTTCCATGGCTTTGACTTTATGATCGAAGCGAACCGTTGGCATTGCAGGCGCAGGTTCCATGGCAATCGACTCCCAATTTACTTTTGGTGTCGGAATGGTATGGACGGATTGGATTAAGTGTAGGTGCTGGTTGAACAAGGTCACTTCACTTACCGCGTCCTCAAGTTGTTTGGTATTCATCTACATTCCTGTCGACTGTTGTTCTTGTAATTTGGCGTTCATTTTATGGCCAAATGACGCTCGGAATATTTCAATGAATGTGAATGATCTTTCGTGAGGTTGTTTGATATTGGTTTAGGAATATTTGGAGTGGTAGAACTGAGGTTTGTTGTTTAGGGAATGAGGGCTTTCACAGAGGACGGGCGTCCTCTGTGTTAGTCATAGCAATACTTGATTGAGCTTTATCTTTGGCGTCTTGCGACCAAAGTGAATCGGTAATCGTTAGATGTGAAGTAGTTTCGGCTGTATTCAAATACCGTATTATTGGCAAGATAACCACGAGTGCGCTTTTCAATAATCGGTTGAGCAGGGTCGATATCCAACTGTTTAGCCACGTCTTCAGGTGGAAGAATCGGAACCAGTTCTTGCTCACTTCTATCAATCACCATGCCTTTGGTGTTTTCAATAAAGTCGTATTTTGATGTTTGCATCACTTGATAGGTAAGATCCGGGAATAGGGCAACGGGCAACCAGGTTTCTTCAACCGTGATTGGGTTGTTGTCTATGAAACGAACACGCTTTACGTAGAAAACCAATTCGCCTTCTTTGATATCTAGATGTTCAGACATCGCCAAAGAGCAGGGTTTCATTTCAAAGGCCAAAACCTCACTGTGTGTAACCACATCTAAATGCGCCCACTTTTCTTGAAAGCTCGACTGTTTGTAGATGTCGTAATTGATCTTGTTCTCTTTCACATAAGTGCCGCTGCCTTGAACACTTTCAAGCTCATCGTTTTCGATCAGTAGCTTGAGTGCTTGTCTTACGGTGACACGGCTGACAGAAAAGACTTCACGTAGCTGTGCTTCTGTTGGAAGTGCTTCTCCAACTTTATATTCACCAGAACTGATCTTTTCTCTTATTGCATCGGCGATTTGGCGATACATCGGGAGTCTTGCCATTTTTGCCTCATTTGTGCGCTAGGACAACTAGACTTTGATTAACAACCTGTACCTTAAATACGTAAATTTGCTCTATATAAGCCTTGCTTTAAAGGTTAGTGTGAGCAACGTATCGGTATTTTGTAGTACATATAATACAAATTAAACGATACATAACAAGCTTTCTTAAAGGATTTACCAATACTATTTAAATACAAATTAAATACAAATATGTATTGATGAGATCGTGATCACGGATTAAATGTCTTGAAGTTGTATTATTCTTCTCGTCGACAGGGACGACTGTCGTACTAATCCGTGACTATGGGACAAAGGTTATGAAACTTACTACTCTAACGAATAAGTCGCTCGTAAATCTGCAAACTACGTTTAGCAGTCGAGAAGAAGCGATTTACGCACTTGCTGACCAACTGGATCAGCAAGGCAAGCTGCATAACAAGCAAGAGTATCTTGATGCAGTATTTGCTCGTGAAGAGCAAGGCCCGACAGCGCTTGGTGAAGGCCTAGCTGTACCGCACGGCAAGACAGACGCGGTTAAAGAAGCTGGCTTCGCTGTAGCAACGCTTAAAGAAGACATGAAATGGAAAGGCTTGGATGAAGACGAAGATGTCAATCTTATCTTCCTAATTGCGATTCCAAATGCAGAAGCGGGTTCTACCCACATGCATCTGCTCACTGCACTGACAACGACATTGGTTGACGACGATGTTCGCGAAGCAGTATTAAAAGCGACAACGGCTGAAGAAATCTTTGCGCTTCTTGATGGCGACAACCAACAAGAAGAAAAACAAGACAACTTAGATACAAATGCGCCGACAATTGTATGTGTTACTGCTTGCCCTGCAGGTATTGCTCATACTTATATGGCGGCAGAATACCTAGAAAAAGCAGGCAAAAAGCTTGGCTACAAGGTTCATGTTGAAAAGCAGGGCGCAAACGGTATTGAAGATCGCTTAACTGCGGAACAACTTAATAATGCTGTAGCGTGTGTGTTTGCTGCTGAAGTTGCGATTAAAGAATCTGAGCGCTTTAATGGCATTCCTCGTGTTGAAACCCCAGTTGCAGAACCGATTAAGCACGGTGAACGCATTCTTAATGAAGCGATTGAAGAGTCGAAAAAAGGTAACGGTGCAGAACGTAAAGTGGCTACCGATGACAAACCGAAGAAACTGCCGTTGAAAACTGAGCTTAAACAAGCATTGCTTTCTGGTATTTCTTACGCAGTTCCTCTTATCGTTGCTGGTGGTACTGTTCTTGCGGTTGCTGTTCTTATCGCGCAAATTTTTGACCTGCAAGAGCTCTACGCAACAAAAGATTCTTGGCTATGGATGTATCGCAAACTAGGTGGCGGCCTACTGGGTACATTAATGGTGCCAGTACTGGCGGCTTACACAGCGTACTCATTGGCAGACAAACCCGCACTGGGTCCTGGTTTTGCCGCAGGTATTGCAGCAAACATCATTGGCTCTGGTTTCCTAGGCGGTGTTGTTGGTGGTTTGATTGCTGGTTACGTGATGCGTTGGGTAAAAGAGCATGTTCGCTTAGGCCCTGCGTTTAACGGCTTCCTAACTTTTTACCTTTACCCTGTGATCGGTACTTTGGTGGCAGGTAGCTTGATGCTGTTTGTTATCGGTAAACCTGTAGCGTTCCTAAACCAAGGTCTAACGGACTGGTTGAACGGTATGTCAGGCACTAATGCATTGTTACTGGGTGCGATTCTAGGTCTGTTTGTATCATTCGACTTAGGTGGTCCGGTAAACAAAGCTGCTTACGCATTCTGTTTAGGTGCAATGGCGAACGGTGTTTATGGTCCTTACGCAATTTTTGGCTCAGTAAAAATGGTATCGGCGTTCACTGTAACGGCTTCAACCATGATTGCTCCACGCCTATTCAAAGACTTTGAGATTGAAACCGGTAAATCGACATGGCTACTTGGCCTTGCGGGTATTACCGAAGGTGCAATCCCAATGGCGATTGAAGATCCAATCCGTGTAATCGGCTCATTCTTATTAGGCTCTGTTGTTACAGGTGCAATGGTTGGTGCGGCAGGTATTGGTTTATCGACTCCAGGCGCGGGTATCTTCTCTATCTTCTTGTTACACGACTCAGGTCTAGGCGCATTCTCTGCTGCTGCAATCTGGTTCGGTGCTGCGATTGTCGGCACAGTGATTTCAACGGTTACTCTTCTGATGTGGCGTGGTCACGCTGTAAAAAAGGGTAAGTTTGAAGCAAGTACTGCAACACAGAACTAACTGAATTTTGAGCTCACTTCTAGCTCGTAATTAAAAACACCATATAAAAAATAACGAACAACTTGGCTGTCCTAAATACCTGTGTTCTTAACGGTTTTATTCACACAGATTCTGGGCGTGGTTTTCTGCACCCTAAATTTAGTGGCAGCCAATTTTAACCCCTTGAAAAACTTTAATTTAGTCGTATTTGAGTTCGAATTTTAGATTTACTCGAAGCGACACATTTAGGTAAATGATTATGACTACATCACGCGTACATATTACTCCACACATGCACTGGGATCGTGAATGGTATTTCACAACAGAAGAGTCTCGCATTCTTCTTGTGAACAACATGGAAGAAATCATGAACCGTCTGGAGAACGATCCAGAATACAAATACTACGTTCTAGATGGTCAAACAGCCGTTCTAGAAGACTACTTTGCGATCAAACCAGAGAACACAGAACGCGTAAAAGCATTGGTTGAAGCGGGCAAGCTTATTATTGGCCCTTGGTATTCTCAAACCGACACAATGCAAGTTTCTGGTGAGTCGATTGTGCGTAACATGATGTATGGTATTCGTGACTGTATGAAATTTGGCGATGCAATGAAGATTGGTTACCTACCAGATTCATTCAGCATGAGTTCTCAACTGCCGATGATCTACAACGGTTTTGACATTACACGTGCAATGTTCTGGCGTGGTTGTTCAGAGCGTCATGGCACCAACAAAACAGAATTCTTATGGCAGTCTAACGACGGCAGTGAAGTAACGGCACAAGTGCTTCCTTTGGGTTACGCGATTGGTAAGTATCTTCCACAAGATGAAGAAGGTCTGCGTGCTCGTTTAGATAAGTACTTCCCAGTGCTAGAAAAACCATCGGTAACGAAAGACATCCTATTGCCGAACGGCCACGATCAAATGCCGATTCAAAAAGACATCTTTGAAGTGATGGACAAGCTTCGTGAAATCTACCCAGATCGCGAATTCTCAATGAGTCGCTTTGAAGAAGTATTCGAAAAAGTAGAAGCCGCACGCGATCAACTCGACACAATCAAAGGCGAATTCAACGACGGTAAATACATGCGTGTTCACCGTACGATCTCTTCGACTCGTATGGACATCAAACTGATCCACGCGGAAATCGAAAACAAGATTGTAAACATCTTAGAACCTCTAGCGTCTATCGCTTGGACATTAGGTTTCGAATACCACCACGGTTTGATTGAGAAAATGTGGAAAGAGAGCATGAAGAACCACGCTCATGACTCGATTGGTTGCTGTTGTTCAGACAAAGTTCACGCTGAAATCCTAAACCGTTACATCCTTGCGGACGACATGGCGACAAACCTAATCCACTTCTACAAACGTAAAATCGTTGACCATATGCCGGATCGCGAAGGTTGCGACAAATTGGCGATGTTTAACCTTTCTCCGTACGAGCGTGAAGAAGTGGTGAACACAACCATTACTATCCGTGCTCAAGAATTCTCAATCTTTGATGAAAACGAAACCCCAGTTGAGTACTTCATTCAAGACAAGCGCCAAATTGACCCAGGTAAAGTAGACCGTCAAATCGTTCACTATGGTAACTACGACCCATTCATGGAGTTTGATATTCAAATCAAACGCACTGTGCCAGCGATGGGCTTCACCACGTTACACATTCAAGCTAACGAGAAGGGCGCAGTAAAAGTTGCTGAGCAAAAAGAATACTTGCTAGAGAACGAGTACTACCGAATCAATGTAAATGACAACGGTACTCTGACTATTTTCGATAAAGAGACAGAGCAAGTATTCGACCAAGTACTTCGTTTAGAAGACGGTTCTGATGACGGTGATGAGTACGATTACTCTCCATCTCGTCAAGAGTGGTTACTGTATTCAGACGAATTCCCGGTAGAAACATCGATTGACCACCAAGGCTTCCAATCAGTAGCGAACATCGCTTTCCGCATGAACGTGCCTGCAAACCTTGCAGAGCGTGAAGAGCGCACGGGTCAAAATGGTTTTGTTGAAGCGCAATGCCAAGTGGTATTGAAACAAGGCTCTCGCCGCATCGAAGTCCGCATGGAACTAGACAACCAAGCCGACGACCACCGTGTACGTGTGTTGGTACCAACGCCATTTGTTTCTGAAACTGTCGTTGCTGATAACCAATTCGGTTGTATTACTCGACCAACTAACGATCCTGCAATGGCGGTTTGGGAAGAAGAGAAGTGGAAAGAAGCACCAGTTCCTGTGTATCAGTTAATGAACTTTGCAGCGCTAGAAAACGGCAACGCGGGCATGGCTATTATGTCGAATGGTCTGCGTGAATTTGAAGTGATTGCATCTCAAGGCGATGAGAATAGAGATACCTTCGCACTGACATTATTCCGTGGTATCGGCGTGTTGGGTAAAGAAGAGCTATTGCTTCGTCCGGGTCGTCCTTCAGGTATTAAGATCCCGACACCAGACTCACAAGTGCGCGGCAAGTTGGTATGTGAATTCACACTGTGTGGTTTCTCTGGTAACCACATTGACGCGAATATCATGGCGCAAGCACGTGACAATGTCACTCAAATCGAATGCTACAACAAGATCCCTTACAACGCGATGAAGCTAAACGTAGGCGAGCAAAACCTACCAATGAGCTTCAGTTTGCTATCGAAGCAACAAGCAGGTGCGGTACTAAGCGTACTGAAGAAAGCTGAAGACGAAGATGCGTTGATCATGCGTGTCTACAACCCAGCAGAAACGGGTTCAGTATCGGATTCAATCTCTTTCACTCAAGCGGTTTCAAGCTGGAAAGAGACAAGCATGGACGAGCGCGTTCGTGAAGGTGATATGGCAACTGAAACTTTCGGTGACTTGTCTTTTGGCGACTTATCTTTTGGTGAATTGGCATCTTGCCAAGCAAAAACATTCCAAATCAAATTCTAATTTTAATCACCCGCTCACCTTGGTGGGCGGGAATGGTGAACGACAATGAAAATTGTAATTGCCCCTGATTCATTTAAAGAATCACTCGACGCTCATCAAGTTGCGTCTTGCATTGAGCGTGGGTTTGCCGACGTTTTCCCTCATGCAGAGTTTGTGAAAATGCCACTCGCCGATGGCGGAGAAGGCACGGTAGATGTGTTGCTAGAAGCGCTCAATGGTAACAAGCAAAGCTTGCAAACGACGGATCCTATCGGACGTGAATGCGCGGCTTACTGGGCATCGTTAGAGCAGACTTTTGATGGAACTAAGGTGAAAACTGCCTTGTTGGAATTTGCTCAAGCGTCGGGCTTAGACCGATTAACGGTAGAAGAAAGATCACCTTTAACCGCATCTTCGTTTGGCACAGGGCTATTGATTAAAGATGCGTTAGATCAAGGCGTTGAACAAATCATTATCGGCTTGGGCGGTAGCGCAACTAACGATGCAGGTGCAGGCATTTTACAAGCGTTGGGAGGCAAGTTATTAGACAAGCAAGGCAACGAGTTATCTGGTGGCGGCGCCGAATTAAGTCAGCTAGCAAGCATCGATCTTGATGGGCTGCACCCCAGATGCAAAGAAGTCACGTTCGTGGTCGCTTGCGATGTGAATAATCCATTGTGTGGCGAAAGCGGAGCAAGTGTTGTGTTTGGTCCTCAGAAAGGGGCGTCACAAATTCAAGTCCAACAACTTGATGTTGCTATCGGACATTTTGCCGATATTGCTCAAACCCATACAGGCGTTAATCATCGCGACAGCAAGGGTTTTGGTGCTGCTGGTGGCACACCCCTAGGGTTAAGCCTGGCATTCAATATCCAAATTAAAGCGGGTATCGAGATGGTACTGGATGCGTTGGATGCGGATAAGGTACTTGAAGGCGCTTCATTGGTCGTGACGGGTGAAGGACAGATGGATAACCAAACTCTGCAAGGAAAAACACCTTTTGGTATCGCACAGCGAGCTCTTAAGCAGAACATTCCAACCATTGGTATTGCTGGCTCTTTGGGCAAAGACGTTGAAAAGCTTTATGACTCAATGTCTAGCTTATTTGGAACCGTACGTTCACCTCAGTCCTTAGACCAAGTTTTATCAGAAGCGAGCCAAAATCTGACTCGCAGTGCCCGTAATATCGCTGCCACGCTCAAGCTTGGCGGCCAGATTTTTAATGAGAAGTAATTATGTCTCTATTTAAACTCGACAACGTTATCCAAAACTACGCATGGGGCAGCAAAGACTCCATTAATCAACTATTCGGTATTGTGAACCCGAACCAAGAACCTCAAGCAGAAATTTGGATGGGTGCTCATCCTAATGGTTGCTCAAAAGTAGGCGACACAGGTGAGCCGCTTTCCCACATGATTGATGAAAACAAAACCGATGTTTTAGGCGGGTACACGGCGGCACGTTTCGGTGAACTACCTTTCTTATTTAAGGTGTTGGCAGCAGAAACACCGTTGTCGATTCAGGTTCACCCAAATAAGCGTAAATCTGAGTTAGGTTTTGAGCGAGAGAATTCACTTGGTATCCCTTTGAATGCGTCTAATCGTAATTACAAAGATCCAAACCATAAGCCTGAACTTGTTTATGCGTTGACGTTCTACAAAGCGATGAATGGCTTTCGTCCAATCGACGATATTATTGCCTTGTTCGAAGAAGTGGATATCCCTTCGTTAACGATTGAGCTTAATGTACTTAAAGCCAATGCCGACAGTGATTCTCTGAAGTCTTTCTTTAGCGCAATTATGTCGCTTGAGAGTGACCGTAAAGAGTCTGCGCTTAATGAACTTTATGCGGCGCATGCGCGACCAGCTAAAACGGTTATGGGGCGTGAAGCTCTGCAATACAGCAAAGAGTTCAAACAGCATTATCCAGGTGATATTGGTTTGTTTGCACCATTGATGCTTAACACGGTTGAACTGGCACCGGGTGAAGCGATGTTCCTATTCGCAGAGACCCCACACGCTTATGTTCAAGGTACGGGTTTAGAGATCATGGCAAACTCAGACAACGTGTTGCGTGCCGGTCTCACTCCCAAATATATCGATGTCCCTGAGCTTATCGACAACACAATCTTTGAGCCGATTAAGCCAGAAGATATCCGCCTTAAGCCTGTATTGAAAGAGGGCAAAATGAGCTATCCGATTCCAGTGGATGACTTTGGCTTTGATATCTTGTCTGCGACTGATGAGAGCAAGTCACAGTATCTACGTAGCGCAGAGATCTTGTTCTGTGTGGAAGGAGAGGCGACCGTCACTTCAGAAGGACGGTCAGTTTCTCTTAAGCCCGGAGAGTCGGTCTTTGTAAGTAGTAATTCAAGTGTTTACCAATATCAAGGGAATGGCATTTTGGCTCGTGCTTTTAATTAGTCCCCCGTGCTAGTGATCAGCAAAAGAAATGTCAGAGTGCCACTGTAAAGTGGTACTCAATATTGGATTGATGGTTGTTACCTATCTGTCGTTGACAGTCATGATTATTGACCATACCCGCTACTCTGGCGGGTTTTTTCATTATTAGAATGAGCAGATATAAGCTTGTAGAAAAAATAAACACTGCAATCAGAGCAGGGTTTTTTATTGAATCAGGATGGAGTGACTGGCTAAGCAATATGCGTCATTTTGTTAAGCATAAAGGTTTCAATACAACCTTCAGTCGCAGCCATGTAGTCAGCGATGTGTTGGCTCGCTAAGTGTTTCTCTAAGTGAGCTTCCGACTCCCAATTCTCATGAAAAACAAAGTGAGCAGGGTTGTTGTTATCTTGGTGCAGATCGTAGTTAATACAGCCGTCTTCAACACGGGTTTTATCGATCAATTTAATCATCTCTGATTTAACAAGCTCAGTTTTGTCTTCTTTAGAGACGATCGTTGCAATAATAGTCAGTTTGCTCATTTTCAATTTCTAAGCTGTAAACTCGATAAGTTCCAGTAATATAGTCATATTTCAGATTGAAGAAAGAGCTCTGGAATCCAATAACTATGGTTCTTAGCATCCACAATTCGAGTTTGAGAACATAAAGCTAGTGACAATCGGTTTCGCTCATAAAAAAGCCCTCATAGCAATATGAGGGCTTCTTAGATCTCAATTGAATGGGTTAGTTACTGAAGTCCGCTTTCACCCAGATCATACGGTGATCTGAAGAGACATCCTTTCCGTTACCATAGTCACCAATTCTTGAGTCATTGAATAGCTTACGCCCTTCTTCGTACGAAGCAGCCCAATACACACCAGAATCAACGATGTTCAGAGTTGAAGAAGGCAGAGCGTAATCAACAGCAAGCCCGAATGTAGAAGTAATGCGGTTTGGCTGGGGGTGAAACGATGATTTATCAACGGCATGTTCAGCAGCACCATAACTTGTAGGGTATAAACTGCCGTTAGTGACTTCTTGGTTAACTAACGAGTCGTTGTGCAAGTCTTGCATCACAGAACTAATACCGTCGCCATCAACCGGATCTAAGTTTTGGTCACCCATCATGACAAAGTGTTTGCCTTGTTCTAAACCGCCAGTTTTTCCAGAATCATCATAGATGAACGATTTGTTTTGGATGTATTGGTGCCAGAAGTCGACTTCTGCTGCATTCTGCTCAATGTTCTTACCCACATCAAAAGCAGGAGGAGTAGGGTGAGACATCAGCAAGTGAACGGTTTCTGTTCCATCTTTGGTAGGAATAAGTATTGGAGCATCAACGTGGTTTTTTGACGATAGACGAACTTCTGCCCACTCTTCAGCTGTGTACCACTCGTCGCCACAGTCCATGCCGATAGGGAACTTACTAGGATCATCACACACTGTGATTGTTGGGATGGTTGCACCTTCAAGATCTTTCCATTTGAACTCTTGGAATGTACGAGTGTTGGCCGTGTCGATTTCGTATTTAGACATTAGAGCGAAGGCGTATTGTCCGTGATAGAAACCGAAACCCCAAGCATCTCCAGGCAATGTCCCAGGAGTGCCGTCATTGTCTAAATCAAAACCAAATTCGTTCAGCAAACCGGTATTGGTCGAATAGCTTTCAAAATACGGATATGAGATTGGTTCTAGGTTCGCGTCGCCACCTGCACCTTCAATACTTTGAGCGACAGAAAGGTAGTTTTTCTGGAAGCCTTCGAGCGCTGATTTGTCAGTACCTGTTCCGTCGTTGTTAAACTCAGCCATCATAAGCACATCAGGGCGATTCTTTTGAATCACGGCTGCTACGTTGCGGATCTGAATAACTTTAGCAGCTGTTTCTTTGTCAGCGGCATCAATCGTATTGTTTAAATAATCGGTTACTAGCGTTGCTTGAACACTTGGCTCAATCTGCATTTCCGTTACAAGGTCTTGGAAGGTGGCACGATCAAAAGACAAGTTATAAGTAGCGATCTTTACTTCTTCAGGTTGAATGTAATCAGTGTCGCTGCTGCAACCAATCAAAAGCGCAGAAGAGATGGCGAAAGCGATAGATGTTTTTAACATTTTCATAAAATGGGTCCGCTGATTGCTGAAAGAATTTTGGGACGCGCATGTTATGAGATGGATATCATTCTGTAAGTGACACTTGTCACAGGAAGGGTTCTGTAGTGACATCTTGTTGCATTGGAAGTGTGACATTTGGAACTAGTGTCTGTAATTAGAATAAAGACTTAAAATTCATAAATTTAATTAGAACTGTGAATTAAAAAAGCCCTCATGGCAATATGAGGGCTTTCGCATAAGAAGCAAGCAGCTTTGTTATTTGGGTGTTAAGCGTATGGTATTGTCTTAAGCATATTGTTCCACTGTCATTGCCCAATTTTTCTTCTGTTGTTCGAAGTTCATTTTGATTTGTTGGTAACGAACTTTAAGTACAGAGTGTTCGTATTTTTTCACAACGTTTTCGCGCTTGCTTTCAAGTAGTTGCTTTTTAACTTCGTAATATTCGTTCATATTTGACACGAGTGCATCGAACTCTTGCTGAAGCTTGTCTGCGATTTGTTGCTTGTCGGCACGGTGCATGATTTTTTGCTGTGTGCGCTTAAGTAGCATTGTCGCTTCTGCTTTTTCAATGCGCGCTTGAGGCGTTTTCTTAAGCTTACTCGCTAGGCCCATCAATGAAGCACTCTTAATCAACCATTTCGTTGGATCGTATTGCCACCAGTAAATGCCATTACGGTAGTCGTTCTCAAAGATGTGGTGGAAGTTATGGTAGCCTTCGCCAAAAGTGAGTACTGCTAACACACCGTTATCACGAGCTGTGTTTTTGTCAGTAAAAGGTTGGCTACCCCAGATATGAGCAAGAGAATTAATGAAGAAGGTTGTGTGGTGGTTAAGTACCAAACGAACCGCACCCACGATTAACAACATACCAATCACATCGCCGTAAATTACGCCTAATGCAATAGGAACACCAATGTTCATGAGCAACGCTAGCAGAACGTAGTGCTTGTGCTGCCACATCAAGATCTTGTCTTTCTTCAGGTCGCGACAGTTCTCGTAATCAGTATACATTGCTGTGTTGTAATTACGGATCATCCAACCAATGTGTGAATACCAGAAGCCACGTTTGGCTGAGTATGGGTCTTTGTCGTTGTTGTCGACATGCTTGTGGTGCACACGGTGGTCAGAAGACCAGTGTAGCGCGCTGTTCTGGAGGGCAAATGCACCGCCCAAAGCAAACAGGAATCTTAGGCTTGAATGCGCTTCAAACGCTTTATGAGACCATAAGCGGTGATAGCCTGTCGTGATAGAGAGGTTACAAAAAGTAAAACAGATCGCTAGCCATATCCAGTGCTCCATACCATAGCCAAAAAAGTAGCCATAAACGGGAGCCGCAACAACAGCAAGCAGCATACTAGAAGAAAAAACAAAAATATTGAGCCAGATTAATGGTGGCTTTTTTGTTGATGGTTTGTCAGCACTATTCATTAGCAAATTTCCATTGGGCTTACATCTGTGCGCTAGAATATCAGCGTACACGTGTAAGTCAATATTGAAAGTGTAAACGTGTATTAGTATGTTTTGCTTAAATATTGTATAAAGGTAGTGTGAAATGTAGTAGCAAGTCATAAATGGAAGTACTAAGGGCTAATAAATGGAAATTAAGGTAGCTGAATATAAAGATTATGAGCGGATTGCCCAATTACACGCGGATAGCTGGAAGCTATATTACCGTGGCATTCTTGCTGATGATTACTTAGAAAATGATGTTTTGGAGGACAGATCTGTTATTTGGCAGACTCGTTTGATTAATCCTCCTTTCAACCAACATGTTTTATTGCTTGAAGAAGGTGGTTTACTGGTTGGTTTTGTCTGTGCGTTCGGAAATCACAACTTTGATCGCGGAACCTTCATTGATGCGTTACATGTCGACAGCAATTATCGAGGTCGAGGTGTAGGTAAGCGCCTATTGTCTGAACTCACTAAATGGTTACAGCAATATTATTCTGATTCGGGGCTCTACCTAGAGGTGATGTCCGAGAACCACCAAGCCATCGCTTTTTATCAGGCGATTGGTGGCAAAGAAGAACTTGAGCAAACCTGGAACGCGCCATGTGGTAGCCAAGTCAAAGAGAAAGTGATTTCTTGGGCTTCTCCACAAGAGCTTGAACACAAGACTGCGAGTATTGCGTATTCATAAACGTATCACTGTCGCGAGTTTCCTTTGTAAGAAGATTTTTGTATAAACCTTCTTATAAATAAAGATATGAAAGCCCTCAAACTGAGTCAGTTTGAGGGCTTTTTGGTTATGTTGTTGTTACTTTGAATGCTGTTGCTTTGAGATCCGAATAGGTCTATTCAGACCAAGAGACGCAGTTTCGGCCTTTCTTCTTCGATGAGTATAAAGCTTGGTCTGCGTCATTAATGAGCTGTTCAACCGACCCCAATGCTTGTGTGGCGTGCTTGATACCGATTGAAACGGTCACCTCAAACCTAAGCTGAGTTGGACATGCTAGTAGATCATCGGCGAGCACTCTGATGCCAGCTTCACTTTCGTTCTGAATAATAATCAAAAACTCTTCACCTCCGTACCTAAAGCAGGTGCTGTGTTCTGGCAACGCGTTTTGGATTGCCTCGGCTAATTCCTTGATGACCGCATCACCGGTCTGATGTCCGAAGGTGTCATTGATTGATTTAAAGTGGTCTACATCGATCATGATTGCGGTCATCGACAGCTGGCGGTCAATGTTCGGTTCGATAACCTGATGCAGGTATAAGCGGTTGTAACATCCGGTGAGTGCATCTTGATAAGAGAGAGCTTCAAACAGGTTAGATTGTTTACGTAGCTGAATGGCTTGTTTACGAAGCTGCTCGGATTGAGTAAAGCGTTTGTGCACTTCGAAATCTCGTCTTAAACAAGAGGCTGCAATAAGAATATAAGCTGAAGCGTATACGGAAATCGTTTCTATTTCGTGACTAGGCTCTGCTGCGTAAAGTGATGGCGCCAAGCCAACGATATAGCACAAGAATATAATGGTCAGTGCGCTTAAACTGTATCGAGCGGACATTCTAGAAAATGTCCCCACATAGATCATTACGAGGATGATGCCACCTTGGTAATCCAAGTTCCCAAAATCAATGGCGATACGGCCAACATAGACGAGAAATAGGGCGCTGATGATCAGAAGACAAGCTTCGAGCTGTTGTAAGTGGCTCGGTTTATGTTTGATACAGTAAGCTGCAACGAACATCATGATGACGAAAAGTACCGTTCTTAAAACTACAGGGAAAATGCATTGTGTACCGAAATTGATGTAATCGGAGATAATGAAAGTAAAGAAAATGGTGATAGGTACATAAATGAATTTTACGTACGGTAGATAGATTTCATTGTCGAAATAAGTCTTAAATCGTTGGTTTTGAAATCCGGGGTATGAACGCATTGGAGGTAAATCGCTACTGTGTCGCATTAATTTTGTGCAAGTATGTCTACGAGTTTGGTACTTGTAAATGGAAGTTTTTATTTATGTGACAATATGTTAGTTCTAACATCAACTGTAGGGCTTTTTTATGCTCACGCTCTAACTTTTCGTGGCTAGAGCGTGAAAATAACGTTCGTTTAAAGACGTTAGCGTTTGTTTTTCAAGTAACGCTTGCGACGCTCTTCTTTCTTCTTAATCTGCTGTTCAGCTTTCAGTGCCGCCGCTTCTTCAACTTCGACTAACTCTTTAGTAATCATCTCTGGTAGCTCTAGCGTTACTTTACCTAAAGTACCGTTGCGAAGCTCATGAAGAAGGATTTCAGAACATTTGTGGATGTCTATATGACCGCCTGCACGAAGTGCACCGCGCTTACGGCCAATTGCTTCCATCAATTCGATGTCAGACTCAGGCAGCTCTTCAATTTGGTAGCGCTCTTTCAACAGGTGAGGGTACTGCTTAGCCAAGTACTCGACTGTGTAGAATGCTACTTCGTCGTATTCCATTGCCGTATCTTTCACCGCGCCAGTAGCGGCTAGGCGGAAACCACTGTGTGGATTCTCTACTTTAGGCCAAAGGATCCCAGGAGTATCTGAAAGGATCACGCCGTTTTGCAGATTGATACGTTGTTGGCGACGAGTTACTGCCGGTTGGTTACCCGTTACCGCAATCGTACGTCCGGCCAAGCAGTTGATGATGGTTGATTTACCCACGTTAGGGATACCCATAATCATCGTTCGAATGTTCTTACCCATTTGTTCACGATGCGGTGCTAATTTACGTACTAGCTCCATAACGTGGTTAACTTCTTCTTTAGCGCTGGTGGTAATCGCAATCGCTTTAACGCCTTGCTCTTTTTCGAAGTGCTCAATCCAACGCTCAGTAAGCTCTGGATCGGCAAGGTCGCGCTTGTTCAACACTTTTACACAAGGCTTATCGCCGCGCAGTGAAGAGATCATTGGGTTTTCACTACTGAACGGGATACGAGCGTCCAGTACTTCGATGATCACATCAACCTGTGGGATAACTTCTTCGATTTCTTTGCGGGCTTTATGCATGTGACCCGGAAACCATTGAATAGACATAGAGATAAACCTTGATAAATATATTTGCTGCACATTGTAAGGGTTCGCTAGGGCGTGTAAAGCGCTATATCGCCTAGAAGAACTACAGAAAAAGACATTTGCGCAAAGATTCTTGGGAGTTCAATTGAAATTGACTATTAAGTTACAATTTAGAACGCGGTACTTATGCGGCTAAGCCTTTGATTCAACTGCTAGCAACTTGAAATGAGTTAGTGAGAGAACGCGTTATTTGAGTCGCCTATTTGGACACAAATAATGCGAGTATTTGCTTGGTTTGCCTCAAAAGTAAATCGAATATTACTAGGGAACTCTATGTTGGAGGTTGGTTTGATTGTACCGATTGAGCTAGGCTTTTTATTAGCTGCTTACGTTCAGCTTGAGCAATGTATATAAATTGGTCGTTGTAGCTTTTGTCTGCGTTGATATATTGTTCGAAGTTAACCGGTACTCCAGCAACCGACAACTCTAAATGCAAGTGAGGTCCAGTTGTTCGGCCTGAATTACCAGTAAGACCGATTATCTGACCTTTAGTGATGTATTCCCCAACTAAGACATGTCTTTCTGAAAGATGAAGGTAGCGCGCATAGTTGCCATCAGTGTGTTTTATGGTTAGGTAGTTACCTGCGAAACGGTTATATCGAGACTTCAAAACGACACCGTCGGACAACGAATGAATCTCTGTGCCAATAGGTGTCGCGTAATCCGTTCCAAAATGAGGTGCAATTCGATTCGTTATAGGGTGTTTCCTGTTTAAATCGAATGATGAACTTACTCGATAATGCTGAGAAAGAGGGAATACATAATCATTATTTATTTTATATCCATTTTCGTTATAGATATTATCATCCGCCCCTCTCATAGCAAAAAATTCTATATCACTGCCTAAATAGTAAAAAGCACTGACATATTCTGTGTTTGTACCATCATGTTGGGTTTTTATTGAAAACTTATCACCGTTGTTAACTGATTTAATAATGTCAAAATTATCACCTAATAGACTCAATAGTGATTTTAATTCATTGTTCGTCAAACCAGAGGATAGTATGGAACTGACAAAAGAGTATTTCACAACCCCTGAAACCATTTCAGATGTCGGAGCTGTAGTTGGAATATGAATGTTTTTGGGCTTGGCTATTTTAGATGCCTGTTTTTTATCAGTATTTGAATGGTTGTAGCTTAGTGATATAGCTGTTGAAACGATCAAAAAAACCATCAAAAGGCCAAAGGAAAGGGTGCGGCGACTTAAATGGCTATTTATTTTCAAATACATAAATTATCAATAAAATTCGGTTAATGGATAAAAATAAGAATTAGATCATAATATTTATTTGTTTTTTTTGCATGTTATTTTAGTTCATTCCTTCTTAATGACTGGCTAAAGGCATAGGGTGTGTTTCTAGAGTGATAAAAAACAAACCTTTCACCTTTTGATTTAGCTAAATTGTACTTTACAAGTAGTTATTATGTCATGTTGAGAAAATTTTAGACGATAATATAATCGCGGCAAAATATACTCTGCCAGAATACTATGTTCACTAAAAATACGCTGAAATCAACATTAGGTCTTATTGTTACGTCGCTTATCTTAAGCGCATGTGGCGGTGGGGAAGGTGGAGGTGATAACACCCCGCCAGCTAGGAATACCGGAAGCATCTCAGGTAACGTTTTTGACGCTCCTGTGAGCGGTGCGAAAAGGCTTTGTTGCGTAATT
>NZ_MCZK01000010.1 GCF_002875945.1 Vibrio lentus | reverse complement strand
TAAGCGGAGAAGAGCCCTTTAGGTAATCCGCATAATGCACATCACATGCGGTCTCGTTCGCATCGCCGGAGTTTTGCCCGCGAAGCGATAAAGAGTGATTAAGGGGGAAAGCACCACGATAAGAGACTGCTGGTGGAATACGCTCTACGCCTGCCATTAACGGCCCCATGCCTTCACGAAAACAAGCTTCACCGCCGACAGATATTGCATCCAGTGACGCACCATGGAAGGAATCCCACAATGACACTACTTTGAAGTTGTTAGTGACATGTCGAGCCAGCTTGAGTGCCATACCGATAACCGATGTACCACCTGGCGCAAACAAAACACGGTTTAAATCGCCACCGCAGATCTGTGTCAGCTTTTCAGCGCACTGAACCGCAGTTTCATTGGTAAAGCGACGCGGTGAAAACGGCAATGACGCCATTTGCTGAGTCACTTTATTAATGATGTGTGGGTGACCATAACCCAACTGATGAACGTTGTTACCGTGAAAGTCCATGTACTTCTTGCCAGTCGCATCTTGAATGTAGATGCCCTCTGCGGCTTCAAGTGTGTCTAGGCAAGGCGTTGACATCGCTTGATGGAGAAACACGTCAGAGTCACGCTTTAACATCGCTTGAGTCGCATCATCGTCTAGCGATTCGTTCCATTTCTCACGCGCTGGCGTGGTGTTCACATCGCCTTCGCTTCGAAAGTGTGTTGCTTGTAGAAGCTGCTCTTGATTAGTCGTCGTCATTATTTGATGTCCCAGTACATAGCGTTTCTCACTGCGCCGATTAGGGCTTCAATATCAGACGGGTACACTTCACCGATATTGCCGATACGGAAGCAGTCTGCGTTTGAAACCTTGCCCGGATAAATCACAAACCCTTGTTCTTTCAGACGGTCATAGAATTCCTTGAATTGGTAATCGCTATGAGTTGGAGAGTAGAAAGAGGTGATGATAGGTGAGTGAAGATCATCATTGAGTAACGGTTCAAAACCAAGAGAGCGCATGCCAGCAACCAATGTGGTTTGGTTAGTTTGGTAGCGATTGTGACGAGCTTCGATTCCGCCTTCTTGTTCTAATTCAAGCAGGGCTTGGTAAAAAGCGCGCACTGTGTGAGTCGGAGAGGTGAAGCGCCATTTACCATGGTTGCTTTCCATGCAGTGCCATTGGTCAAACAGATCAAGGCTTAATGAGCGAGCTTGGCCTTTACACTTCTCGAGATCCGATTGCTTAGCAATAACAAAGCCGAACCCCGGTACACCTTGAATACACTTATTTGCTGAGCTGATCATGTAATCGATACCCAAGTCAGCAATGTCCATAGGGATACCGCCAAAGCTCGACATCGCGTCAAGAATGATGGTTTTGTTGTGCTGTTTTGCCAATTTGGCAATCTCTTCAATTGGATTCAGCATGCCGGTAGTGGTCTCACAGTGCACAATTGCCACGTGAGTAATGTCTGAATCCATGGCCAATGCCGTTTCCATTTCGTTCAAGTCAGGCTGTGATGTTTCACCTGGGGAAACGACATGGCATGGAATGTTTAAATATTCTGCGATTTGAGCAATACGAGCACCATACGCACCGTTATCAACAACTAGAAGTTTACCGCTGTTAGAGATAACACTACCAATCGTTGCTTCAACTGAAGCCGTACCGCTACCTTGCATTAATACGCTTGTGTAGCCCGGTTGCTTGGTGGCTAAAGTCACTAGCTTGCTACGAATCACTTCAACAACGTCTTTGTTGTATTCATCATCCCAAGTACACCAATCTTTTAGCATCGCTTGGCGAACGGTTTCAGAAGTAGATAGAGGGCCTGGTGTCAGCAGTAAGTATTCGTTTCTCATGTTCAATTCTCGTGATTGTCATTTTGGACTATACCAATATTTAGGGCTACTTTAACAACCAATTTAAACGGTCGTAAATAGCCCAAACATCATTTTCACAAAAGCTTCATATTCAAATCTGTCACTTATCTTGAGAAAGCTATCGATCTTGAAACTGCCATTTTTTGTTCATTTAACCGTCACAAAAGTCGATTAGGTTAATACTCGCTATCTGGTACATACCAAGTTGTGTGTGCTAACAACCTAAATGAATTTATGGATATAGGTGCCTTTTTTAAGGCCTCTAACTTCTAACCTTGGCATTGGGCCTGACTGGAGAAAATGATGAAAAACCGTTTTATGAAAGGATCACTTGCAGCATTAGTTACTCTATTAGCTGGTAATGCTTATGCAGCACAGGAAGTGACGGTTTACACCGCTTTTGAAACTGACATTTTAGCGAAATACAAAAACGCATTTGAAAGTGAAAACCCAGACATCAACATCAAATGGGTGCGTGATTCTACCGGGATCATGACGGCGAAATTATTGGCTGAGAAAAACAACCCTCGTGCAGAAGTAGTATGGGGTCTTGCGGGTTCTTCTATGGCTTTGCTTAAAGAAGAGGGCATTCTCAAGCCTTACACACCTCAAGGTGTAGAAGCGTTGCGTGCAAACCTTAACGACCCGCAATCTACTCAAGCTTGGTACGGCAATGACGCATTCTTCAATGCAGTTTGTTTCAACGAAGTGGTTGCCAAACAACTTAACTTACCTGCACCTAAATCTTGGGATGACCTAACGAAGCCTATCTATAAAGGCCACATTGCGATGCCAAACCCAGCGTCTTCTGGTACGGGCTACATGCAGGTTTCAGCTTGGTTACAGAACATGGGTGAAGATCAAGGTTGGAACTACATGCAGAAGCTAGATCAAAATATTGCTCACTACACGCACTCAGGTTCGAAGCCATGTGTTCAAGCGGGTATGGGTGAAGTGGCGATCGGTATTTCTATGGCGAGCCGCGGTGCGAAGCTAAAAACTCAAGGTGCGCCACTTTCTGTGATTACGCCCGAAGGTATCGGTTGGGAATCTGAAGCGGTAGGTCTTGTTAAGCCTTCGGATGCAGCGCAACGAGTTATCGATTGGTCTATCTCTAAAGCAGCGAATGAACTTTACATCGAAATGTACCCAGTTGTTGGCCACCAAGATGTTACAGGTAAAGCCGAGAATTTCCCGAACGTAGAGAAGAACATGGCAAAAATGGACTTCGCTCGTATGGGCAGTGAACGTGCAGATGTTCTGAAAACATGGTCTGAGAAGTTTGACGCTAAATCAGAGCCAAAATCTTAATCTGTTGAGCTATTCAGTTAATTAATTATTGAGTTCATTAGAAGTTAGAAATCAGTAAAGGAAGGCTTCGGTCTTCCTTTTTTAGTTTTACGCCTTTAGGTTTTAAGTAAGGTACAACAAATGAAAAAGCACTACTCATATTGGTTCAAGCAAGCATTGGAACAAGAATTTGGCAGCATCAATGCGGGACTGGAATCCGCTAAACCGCTTCAAAAAGACGTTAACTGTGATATCGCCATTGTCGGCGGTGGTTACACTGGTTTATGGACGGCAATTTTAATCAAACAGCAACAGCCTCAAAAGCACGTTGTGGTGATTGAAAAAGGCTTGTGTGGCAGCGGCGCTTCTGGCGCGAACGGCGGGTGTATGTTGACGTGGTCGACTAAGTATCCAACGTTGAAAAAGCTCTACGGCAAAGAACAAGCAAAATGGTTGGTTAAGGAATCCGAAAAGGTCATTTACGAGATCGAAGCTTTCTGTAACGAACACGACATTGATGCGCATCTGTATCGAAGTGGCACTTATTACACGGCAACCAATCAAGCTCAAAAGGGTGGAATGGAGCCTGTCGTTAATGAGTTGATCAAGCAAGGCATCAATAGTTGGAAGAAGTGCGATCAGTCATTACCTGATAAAGCTGGGTCAGATCGTCATATTGAAGGTTATTACTCAGAGGCTGCTGGTAGTGTGCAACCGGCTTTATTAGCGAGAGGTTTACGTCGAGTCGCGCTCGAATTGGGTGTCGAGATTCACGAAAACACAGAGATGACTTCGCTCGATTACGGCTCTCCAGCTCGCATTCAAACTAAGGGCGGATCTGTCTTTGCCGATAAAGTGATTTTAGCGCTAAACGCGTGGATGCTCGATCACTTCAAAGAGTTCAAACGCAGTATTGTGGTTGTCTCGTCAGATATGGTTGTAACCAAGCCAATCCCAGAAAAACTCAAGCAGTTTGGCCCCGAAAAAGGAGCAGCTGTGGTGGATTCTCGAATCTTTGTTCATTACTACCGAGACACCCAAGATGGACGACTCATGTTGGGCAAAGGCGGCAATAAATTCTCGTTTGCGAATCAAGTCGAAAGCATGTTCAACCAAACCACCAATTATCTGCCGATTCTCAATCAATCATTCCAAAAGCTGTTCCCTAAACTGGAGCAAAGTGAGTTCGATTACAACTGGTCGGGCGGTTCAGATCGTTCCGTCACAGGATTGCCATTTTTCGGTAATCTAAAAGGCCAAAACAACATCTATTATGGACTCGGTTACTCAGGTAATGGTGTTGCTCAAACTCGTATGGGCGGAAAGATTCTGTCATCTATGGTGCTCGATATCGACAACGCTTGGACGTGTTGTGGGTTAACCAAAGGGCCGCTTGGGCATTTCCCACCTGAGCCATTCCGTTGGGTGGGCGCCATGATGGTTCGCGATGCAGTTCGAAGAAAAGAGAACGCGGAAGATTCTGGTAACACGCCTTTGTGGCTGGATAAGCAATTGGCAAAGCTCGCGGGTGCGGCAGGGAAAGCCGACAAGGTGAAGTAAATACGTGGTTTAGATTGATCATTACCAGTTAAGTCTAAGTCGTTTGGGAAGTAACAGTAGTTTGGAAGTAGCCGTAATTTTTTGAAGTAAGAATAGGTTTGAAACAAGGTTGGTTTTTAAGCAAGAGCTGAGTTCGAAGTGAAATTTGATTTGAAGTGAGAATTGATATGACGACCCCTCTGTATGTATTTGATCTAGAAGAAACACTCATGGACGGTAATAGTGCCATGATTTGGAACGAATTTTTGGTTGAGAAAGGCTTGGTTAATGATCCTAGTTTTTTGAACGAAGAACGCCGGTTGATGACGTTGTATGTTCAAGGGATTCTTAATGAAGAGGCTTATCTTACATTTGTTACTCGTCCACTCAGCAATAAAACACACCGAGAGGTGTGTGATTTATTAGAGGAGTGCATCGACCGCAAAGTTCTGAGCAAGATCTTCCCTCAAGTTATGCGTGAGAGCTGGTCGTCAAAAACACAAGATCAGCCGATGGTCATCTTATCTGCCGTTGTTTCATTCGTTCCTGCATGCGTGGCGAAAAGGCTCAATATTCCGAATGCGGTCGGAATTGAATTAACGGAAGAGTCTGGTCAATATACAGCTAAGATTTTAGGTCTGCCTAACCATCCATATGGGAAGTTCGTTGGCCTAAAAGAGTGGGCTAGGGATTACCATAGCACGTTTAGTCAGCAGCAAGGTTGCGACTCAATCAACGACTTACCACACTATGAATTGGCTGACCGCCCTCACTTAGTTAATCCACATGAGCGCTTAAGCACTCGAACAGATTCTATTCCGTGGTGTGCGGTGTACTGAGCTTAGCTTTGGTAGAAGCAAGAGGTAGAACCATAAGCAACCATTGATATTTGGCGGTGAAAAGTACATTGGCTTTCATCGTCGAATTTCTTTCATCGTCGAATCCCCTTAATTGTTAAATATCTTTTATTGTTAAATACCTCTCGAACGGCAACCCCTTTACTGTAACTTATTGAACATTCGAACATGTTTAACTCGCGTCATCCTCCGCCAGAATGAATTTTATTTCTGCAATATAACTGTCACTTAGCTTCTATAAATTTGTCACTCAACTGCAATATTCAAAGTTTAAATTTGGTATATACCATTTAAAGAGTGCTGTAGTATGAGCAACCAAACTTATTTGAATATTGAAAACGTTGTAAAGCAATTTGGCCAATTTACAGCGTTAAAAGACATCTCTCTATCGATCGATAAAGGTGAGTTCGTCTGTTTCCTTGGCCCATCTGGCTGCGGTAAAACGACACTACTACGTGCGATTGCAGGACTGGATTTACCGACCTCAGGTTCGATTGAGCAAAATGGAACGGATACGACGTTCCTACCTCCTGAGAAGCGCGATTTTGGCATCGTATTCCAATCTTATGCTCTGTTTCCTAATCTGACGGTAGAAGAGAACATCGCGATTGGTTTGAAGAACCAAGGGATGTCGACCAAAGAAGCGCTGGAAGCGGTAGAGTCTTGGTTAGAAACCATTGGCTTACCAACATCTGGCCAGAAATATCCGAATCAATTGTCTGGTGGACAACAGCAACGTGTTGCTCTCGCTCGTGCATTGGCTTTGTCTCCAGGTTTACTACTCCTCGATGAACCGCTCTCTGCGCTTGATGCGAAGGTCAGAACACATCTGCGTGATGAGATCTGTCAATTGCAGCGTAAGTTGGGCATCACCACCATCATGGTGACTCATGATCAAGATGAAGCCTTAACCATGGCCGATCGCATTGTAGTCATGAATCATGGTGTTATCGAACAAGTGGGTGCTCCGCAAGAAATCTATCAAAACCCAGTCAGCCGCTTTGTGGCTGAATTTGTTGGTAGCATGAACTTCATTCAAGCTTCTGTTGCTGCGAAAGGCAAAATGCGGATTGCAGAGTCGATGTTACCGTTGCCAGTTCTAGATAACATGACCCCAAAGCATGGCGATCGTTTTGATATCGCGGTGCGTCCAGAGCAAATTCAGTTTGTTGACCGTTTTAACGAGTCTTTGCCAGTCAGAATCGTATCGAGCGAGTTCCTAGGGGCTTTCTATCGAGTTGAGTGCGAATTACAACATGATTCAACGGCGAAAGAGATCATCGTTGATGTGTCAGTCAAAGAGTTCAATCGATTGAAACTGCGTCGCAGCGATATTCGTTACGTAGCGTTTGATGAAGAAGGCCTTAGAGCTTATCCCTCTGAAAGCTTACAAGCGATGAAAGACGAGGCTGCGTAACAATCATGGAATCGACTCAAATGATGCAATCTAAGCTGCTTATTCAACGACGAATGCAACCTTTCGTTGCTCGCTTAAGTAAAGACAACGTAATTCTATTTGGGCTTTTGGCATTTTTGTCCGTAGTCATGACGCTATTCATTCTGATGCCACTGTGGGCAATGTTGAAGAAAAGCGTTCAGAATGCAGATGGCGATTTTGTAGGTTTACAAAACTTCGCAACCTACTTTTCTTCTCAAAGCCTTTGGCAATCAGTAGGTAACACCTTCACTTTGGGTCTGTTGGTAACGGTTGTCGTTGGCGCATTAGCGTTTGGTTATGCCTATGCGTTGACTCGTTCATGCATGCCTTTCAAGGGGCTTTTTCAGGTACTAGGTTCTGCGCCGATTCTTGCGCCATCATTGCTTCCGGCAATAAGCCTGATCTTCCTATTTGGTAACCAAGGTATCGCCAAAGAAGTCTTGAGTGGTAACTCGGTATACGGCTTGATTGGTATATCTCTAGGCTTGATATTTTGGACTTTCCCACATGCTTTGATGATTCTAACCACTTCACTCAGAACGTCCGATGCTCGCCTTTATGAGGCAGCACGAGCACTGAATACTTCATCGCTTAAAACCTTCTTTATGGTGACTTTACCTGCAGCCAAATATGGCTTAATCAGCACTTTGATCGTTGTGTTTACGCTGGTGGTGTGTGACTTTGGTGTACCGAAAGTGATCGGCGGTAGCTACAACGTTCTATCGACGGACATCTTTAAACAGGTGGTTGGTCAACAAAACTTCTCGATGGGTGCGGTGACCAGTATCTTGTTGCTATTGCCTGCGCTACTTGCGTTTACTGTTGATCGCTGGGTGCAAAAGAAACAGAAGAGCTTGTTTGATACTCGCTCTGTCGCGTACCAACCAGAGCCAAACACCATGCGTGACAGCTTGTGTTTCCTTTACTGCACACTTATTTCGGCTGCTGTCGTTATCGTGTTGGGCATGGCGATATATGGTTCTATGGTTACCTTCTGGCCTTGGAACAAAGCGCTGACACTGAACAACTATAATTTCGCAGAGATGAGTACCTATGGTTGGACTCCGTTCTTCAACTCTCTAACGCTTGGCGCATGGACTGCCATTATCGGTACCGTGTTGATTTTCTTAGGTGCGTACTGCATTGAGAAAGGCAGAGCATTCGGTCCTGTTCGTCAGGCGATGCAGATGCTCAGTGTTGTGCCAATGGCGGTTCCGGGGATGGTGTTAGGCTTGGGCTACATCTTCTACTTTAATGACTTGAGCAACCCACTCAACTTCCTATATGGCACGATGGCGTTCTTGGTTATCAATACCGTGGTCCACTACTACACTGTAGGGCACATGACGGCATTAACTGCGCTGAAACAGCTACCTTCGGAAATTGAAGCTACGGCTGCCTCGGTAAACTTACCGCAATACAAGTTGTTCTTTAAAGTGACAGTACCCGTTTGTCTGCCTGCGATTTTAGATATTGCGACATACCTGTTTATTAATGCACTTACCACGACATCTGCGGTAGTATTCTTGTATTCTACCGATACGATACCTGCGTCAGTTTCAGTACTGAATATGGACGATGCGGGGCAAACCGGTGCAGCAGCAGCCATGGCGGTGATGATCATGATATCTGCGGCGAGTGCGAAGTTGATTCATATGTTAATCAACAAGTTATTTGAGAAGCGCACCCAAGCTTGGCGCAAGCGCTAGCGAACCATTTTATATTGCAGTTGGCCAAGGACTGGCTGACGACAAGAACAAGAATGAAAGGAAATTAAGTGCAGTACGTAAAAATCAAAGATGTCATCGTAGAGCAGATAGAGTCGGGGATGTTAACGCCACGACAGAAGCTCCCTGCAGAACGTAAGCTGGCTGAATCGTTTGATACGACACGAGTTACATTGCGCGAAGCTTTGTCTTCACTTGAAGCGGAAGGGCGCATTTATCGAGAAGATCGACGTGGTTGGTTTATCTCACCGGATCCGCTTCGTTATGATCCGACACAGACACTGAACTTCACCAATATGGCTTTGTCACAGAATCGTAAGCCGAAAACAGAGTTGGTGGCGGCAAAAGGTATGTTAGCAACCAAGGAAGCAACTAGGCTTCTTGAACTTCAACCTTTTTCGGATGTTTATCGTGTAGATAGAGTTCGTTACCTTGAAGACAGGCCGGTTGTGTATGTGACCAACTACATTCGACCAGAGCTGTTTCCCAACTTACTCGATTATGATTTGTCTAAATCACTGACTGATATCTACCGCGAGCACTTTGGCGTGGTGTATCAGAAGATCCGTTACCGAGTAAGCACAACGTCTTTGCTTGGTGAGACAGCGCAAGCCCTGCGTGCGACTTCTGGTTCTCCTGCGATGGTTGTTGAGCGTGTTAACTACAATCAAAACGGTGATTTGATTGACTGCGATATTGAATATTGGCGTCATGACGCGATCAGTATTGAGTCGATAGCGCAGTTAGAGCGTTAGTCTCTCAGTTAGTTAGAAAGCTAACCTGCCAATTAGAACGCTAGTCATAAAGCTAGAACGCGCATCGTATTGGTTGGCACCTGCAATTTTGTAGCGTGCTTAAGTGAAACGATCAAAGGTCTCTTATTCGGAGGCCTTTTTTATCAGCTATTTTCAGCGACTGTTCTTATCAGTTATCAATTTAGGAATGAAATGGAATTCTCTGCCATCATCATCGTGATCATTTCGGCTTTGCTTCATGCGGGTTGGAATGTTTTAGGTAAATCTAATCAAGGATCGGGCTCGTCTTTTTTCTTAGCATCTGGGGTTGCTGCCGCAGCGATATTGACGCCATATTTGATTTGGTATGTTCACAGTGTTGGGCTATCAAATATCTCACTTCCATTTTGGCAATTGGTTTTCTTGAGCGGGATTTGCCAAATCGTCTATTTGATTGGGTTGGGTGCTGCCTATAAACAAGATGATATTGGTGTGATTTACCCAATGGCACGAGCACTTCCGGTGTTAATGGTTGGTTTGGGTACCGTATTGATTGGCTATGAACTGTCGCCGAATCAGTGGATGGGTTTTGCACTGATCACATTGGGTTGTTTGTTTGTGCCGCTTAAACAATTCTCTGAACTGAGGCTCAAGGCTTACCTGAACCTTGGCGTGTTGTGGGCATTAATCGCCGCCATTGGTACCACGGGTTACTCCATTATTGATAAAGAAGCGCTTCTGTTATTGGAGCCGTTAAGCACACCCATCATTACCAATAAGCACACCGCGGTTTTCTATTTAGGCATTCAGTTTTGGGCGATCGTGATTCCGCTGAGTATTTGGTTGCTGGTGACCAATCAAAGAGTCGAGTTTACCAACGCATGGATACTACGTAAGAAAGCCACAGTTGCAGGCATTATGATGGCATCGACTTATGGCTTGGTGTTATTTGCGATGACTATGACAGAGAACGTCAGCTTGGTTGTGGCACTTAGGCAAGTAAGCATCATCTTCGGCGTAGTGATGGGGATCTACTTTTTAAAGGAAAAGTGGCACATGACTCGCGGTGTAGGCGTCATTTTTATCATAGCTGGTTTAGTTATCTCACTGACGTAAAAGGAAATTTAAACACACCTCCAACCTATAATGTGACTTTTCAGCCACATTTTTCTTATTGATAGCAAACGTTTTACTAATGTTAAAGATGTGATCCTTCTCATAGACAAGGCTGTAAAGTTACCGGTAACATCCACTCCAACGTTACCGGTAACATATAACAACAAACCGGACTCTGTGAAACTCATAAGGATACCCAAATGAAAGCTCTGACTAAAACGCTGATTGCTGCTTCCCTCACTGGCCTATTTGCTACTTCAGCAATGGCTGCAGACTTTAAACTTAAGATTCAATCTTCAGACCCATCTGGTGATTTGAACTTCAAAGTTCAGCAGAAGTGGGCTGAGCGCGTAGAGACGATGTCTAACGGACGTATCGATATCGATCTTCTTCCTGTTGGCGCTGTGGTAAAGCACACAGAAACGTTAGGCGCGATCAAAATGGGTATCCTAGATGGTCACATCACAGCAACAGGTTACTTCTCTGGTAAAGATCCAGCATTCGGCCTTATCGGTAACATGGTTGGTGCATGGTCAGACACAACACAACTGCTTCAGTACATGAACTACGGCGGTGGTAATGAGCTAATGACTGAACTGTACAAGCCTTACGGTGTTCAGTTCGTTGGTGCTTCAACAACCGGCGTTGAGTCTTTCATTTCTAAAAAGCCAATCGACGGTGTTGCGGATCTTAAAGGTCTTAAACTGCGTGCGCCTGAAGGCCTAGTACAACAAGTATTTGCAGCCGCAGGCGCGACTCCAGTAAACCTGCCGGGTTCTGAAGTCTTTACTGGCCTAAGCAAAGGCGTAATCGATGCTGCGGACTACACAGTATTTTCTACAAACCAAAAAGCCGGCATGAACGATATCGCTACCCACCCAGTTCAACCGGGTTTCCACTCACTGCCTCTTATCGATATCTCTGTATCTCAGAAAAAATGGGACAAGATGCCAGCTGATCTACAAACCATTCTACAAACATCAGTGCGCGACTTCTCTTACGACATGACGACTCAGCTGAAAATGGCTGACCAAGCTGCACTTAAAGAAGCTCAAGCGAACCCAGAAATCACTATCCATGACTGGTCTCAAGAAGAACGTAAGAAGTTCCGTGAAATCGCGAAAGGCCAATGGAAAGTATTTGCAGAGCGCTCTGACAACGCAGGGAAAGTTTACACCTCAGTGACTGTGTTCCTAGAAGAAAACGGCTTACTGTAATTCAAATTTAGTTTACTGACGGGGGAGGGCACTGCTCTCCCGTATTCTCCCAGGAAATTTGGCTCATGACCGATAAAATCCCCCACGCCCCAGCTGAAAACGACGAGCAACCAAGAAATGCGCTTGATCGTTTTGTTATAAAGTTCAGTAATCTCGTTAGCTGGTTGTTTATTTTTACTGTATTGATTTCATTTTATGAAGTTGTGATGCGTTACGCATTTGATGCCCCGACCACATGGGTACATGAAACAGCTTCTTTCATCGGTGGTTCATTATTCATTATTGGTGGTATCTACGCGTTTGCTGCGAATAAGCATGTACGTGTGGTTCTTATCTACGATTCGGTGTCTAACCAAGCACGCAAATATCTTAATCTTGTTCACCACATTGTTGGTTTGGCCTTTGCTGGCATGCTCGCTTATGCGGCTTACTTCACTGCGGAAGAAGCGTGGTTTGCACCTTGGGGTGAATTCCGCCTTGAAACATCAGGTTCAGTGTTAAACGCGCCTTATCCTGCGTTGTTGAAAGGCCTGATCTTTGTCGTTTTGTGTGTTCTTGTTGTCCAGTTTGTATTGCACCTAATCCAAGAGTTGATGGGTCTAAGGAAGAATGACGATGTTTGATTTATCTTCTATTGGTATCGCGTGGGGCAGTTTGCTCATGCTGGTTATGATGATTGGCTTGCTACTCACTGGTATGCAGCTGGCCTTCGTAACAGGCTTCGTGGCGATTTTCTTCACCCTATGTTGGTTTGGTCCTGATGCATTGCCTTTGATTGCAAGCCGAACTTACAGCTTTGCTTCTGGTTATGTATTCCTCGCGGTTCCCATGTTCGTATTGATGGCGGCTTTATTAGACCGTTCGGGTATCGCACGTGACCTGTTTGATGCAATGAAATCCGTTGGCCGCAAGGTTCGTGGTGGCGTTGCAGTACAGACGTTATTGGTAGCCGTGTTATTGGCTTCCATGTCGGGCGTTATCGGTGGTGAAACTGTACTACTAGGTATTCTTGCACTGCCTCAAATGCTTCGTTTGGGTTATGACCGTAAGCTTGCTATCGGTACAACTTGTGCGGGCGGCGCACTTGGAACCATGCTTCCACCAAGTATCGTACTTATCATTTACGGCATGACAGCCAGCGTATCGATTGGCGACCTGTTCAAAGCGTCTTTCTTGCCTGCGTTTATCCTTGCGGGTTGTTACATCGGTTACGTATTGATTCGCTGTAAGTTGAATCCTTCTCTTGCGCCAATTCCAAGTGATGATGAGACAGAAGAAGACATTGCAAATCAGCCTAGTTACTTCAAGGCTCTGTTCTTCCCACTGCTCTCTGTAGCAACGGTGTTGGGCAGTATCTACACCGGTATCGCTTCAGTAACAGAAGCTTCTGCTTTGGGTGTGGTCGGCATCATGATCAGTGCGCTGATCCGTGGTGAGCTGAACTTCAGCATGTTGAAAGAGAGTGCCATCGCAACCATGCGTACCTGCGGCATGATCATGTGGATTGGTATCGGTGCAAGTGCATTGGTTGGAATCTACAACCTGATGGGCGGTATTGACTTTGTTGAAGAAACCATCCTTGCGCTCAGTGGCGGTAACGCGACAGTAACGCTATTAATCATGATGGCTATCTTACTGGTTCTAGGCATGTTCCTTGACTGGGTCGGTGTAGCACTTCTAACAATGCCAATCTTCGTACCAATCATCACTGGCCTTGGTTTTGACCCAGTATGGTTTGGTGTGGTGTTCTGCCTAAACATGCAGGTGTCGTTCTTGTCACCACCGTTTGGTCCTGCGGCTTTCTACCTAAAATCGGTAGCACCAAAAGACATCAGTTTGGGTGAGATTTTCTCTTCACTACTGCCGTTCATTGCACTTCAAGTTCTGGTTCTGGCACTGGTTATTATCTTCCCTCAGCTAGCACTTTGGTGGCAATAACGGCGAAGGTTCCTGAGCAAATTTAGCGTTCAGGGACCGATCATCAGCAACACAAGTTTAACTATTAGATTCGATTGTCAGCCCCAGTTTTGGTTGGGGCTTAGGGAAGGCTTGCCTTATGAAAAGCAAAAAAATACTCGTGATGGGCGTATCTGGATGCGGAAAAAGCCTTATTGGTAGCCGTATCGCAGAAGCATTAACGCTTCAGTTTTTTGATGGGGATGACTTCCATCCCCAAAGCAATGTAGAAAAGATGCGTCAAGGTATTCCTCTGACAGACGATGATCGTCAAGGATGGCTGGAAACACTGAATAAGCTATATATTGAGCAACCAAGTGCGGTGATCGCCTGCTCTGCATTGAAACCTCAATATCGCGACATTCTACGTGAGAATAACGAAGACTTGGTGATTGTGTACCTACAGGGCAGTTTCGATACGATTTGGAATCGTCATAAAGCTCGTGAAAATCATTATTTTAATGGTCAAGAGATGTTGAAAAGCCAGTTTGAAACCTTGGTTGAACCTGAGCTAGATGAGGCGTTATTTGTCGATATCTCGCAAGATGTTGAGCACGTGGTTGCAAGCGCACTTAAACAAATTAAGCAGATAGGCTAAACCATGACTCAGATAAAAAATGACATCGCGATGATTGGTTTAGGAGTGATGGGCAAAAGCTTAGCGCTCAACCTACTTGATAACGGCTTTAACGTTGCTGGCTTTGATTTGAATATAGAAAACATTGATCGCGCCAGTTCAGAAGCGAAGGAGCTTAATGAATCGTTTACTGGTAAAGGTCAGCTCACTAAAGGCACTAGCCTTGAACATATGTTGCAAGGATTAGCGAAACCGCGTGTCATTGCGTTGTCGGTTCCTGCAGGGAAGCCCGTTGATATCGTCGTGAATAGCTTGCTAGATGCAGGTTTAGAAAGCGACGATATTGTTATCGATACAGGCAACAGCTTATGGACAGATACCGAGGCGCGTGAAGTGAGCTACCAAGGCAAGCTTCGCTTCTTCAGTACCGCCGTTTCTGGAGGTGAAGAGGGTGCCCGCGTTGGCCCAGCGCTCATGGCGAGTGGCGACCAATCAGCTTGGCAGTATGTGAAGCCGATGTGGGAAGCGATTGCTGCGAAAGTCGATGCGAACGGTTTACCTGTCGCCCAGTTTGAAGCGGGTGAAGCATGCGCTGCTTATGTTGGACCTTCGGGTACTGGGCATTACGTTAAGATGGTTCACAATGGTATTGAGTATGCCGACATGCAGCTTATCTGCGAAGTGTACCATTTCATGCGTGATGTGCTTGAAATGCCAGCTCAAGAGATTGGGCAAGTCTTTGAGCAATGGAATAATGGTGTACTTAATAGTTACCTGATGGAAATCAGTGCCGACATTCTTCAGCAAGAAGATGTGATGACGGGTAAGCCATTTGTTGATGTTGTGCTTGATAAAGCGGGACAAAAAGGCACGGGATTGTGGACAGCAGTTAACAGCCTGCAAGAAGGGTGTCCAACCCCAACAATTGCTCAGGCGGTTTATGCTCGTGCGATGAGCGGTCAAAAATCTCAACGCGTTCAAGGCAGCAAGCTCCTTAAAGGTAATGTTGCTGATGCCAGCCAGTTGGATAAAACAGAGGTTATTTCTGAGCTTCACGATGCTCTATATTGCGCCAAGTTGTCTGTTTACGCGCAAGGTTTTGATTTACTAAAAACAGCGTCCGACAAAGAAGGCTGGAATCTCGATTTCATCCAAATAGCTAAGATTTGGCGAGCGGGTTGTATTATCCGTGCTGCTTTCTTGCAAAGTATCACGTCGGCTTACCAACAAAATAGTGAGCTAGCGAATCTGTTGTTTGATGAGGCTTTCATCAAACAGGTGGAGGAGCGTGAGCTTGCTTGGCGTATCGCCGTTGCTAATTCCGCTTTGTATGGTGTGCCGATGCCGGGAATTAGTTCAGCATTAAGCTACTTTGATTCTCTTCGCTGTGTAGTGCTACCAGCGAATCTATTGCAAGCGCAACGTGACTTTTTTGGCTCTCATACTTATTCGCGAGTCGATAGAGATGAGGCTGAAAAATTCCATGTAACTTGGAGTCAGTCTCCAAGAACTGAAGTAAAAGTTAACGCTTAAATGATGTATAACGCCCTCGCAATGAGGGCGTTATTGTTTGAACAGTAAGCAGCATTAAATATATCTGTTTTTATGTTCTTGTCGCGGTATCAACCTTTTGTTAGATAAGGCTTCAAATTCCAAGTCAGTTGGATACACTGTTACCAGTAACATAACCAAAAATAATAACTATTAATTATGTCGAATAAGAAAAAACGTCCCACATTACAAGATGTTGCCAACCTAGTTGGTGTCACTAAAATGACCGTCAGTCGCTGTCTGAGAGATTCTTCTCAAGTATCAGAAGCACTACGAGACAAGATCAACGCTGCAGTCGATGAACTGGGTTATATCCCTAACCGTGCGCCAGACATCCTTTCCAATGCCAAGAGTAATGCCATTGGCGTGCTGGTTCCCTCGTTAACCAACCAAGTTTTTGCTGAGGTTATCCGTGGTATCGAGCAAGTCACCGCACCTGCGGGTTATCAAACCATGATTGCTCACTATGGCTATAGCGCTGAACTGGAAGAACAAAGCATTGCTTCGCTGCTCTCGTACAATGTTGATGCGATTATTCTGTCTGAGAATGTCCACACAGATAGATCTCGAAAAATGCTGCAGACCGCTTCAATCCCTGTGATTGAGATTATGGACTCGGTATCGCCAAGAATTGAGCAAGCCGTCGGCTTTGATAACTTCGAAGCGGCTAGAGCGATGACCAAAACCATGCTCGACAGAGGACGCACCGATATTGCTTATTTAGCCGCTCGTATGGATGAGCGTACTCGTTTGAAAATGGCAGGCTATGAACATGCGATGCAAGAAGCCAACAAAACGCCAGTAACACTGCAAACGGAAGACGCTTCCTCGTTTACTCTCGGTGCTAAACTGATTGGTGAGCTACTTGAGAAACACCCACAAGTGAATGGCATTTTCTGTACTAACGATGACTTGGCGATTGGTGCCTTCTACGAATGTATACGTCGTGGTATTCAGGTTCCAGAACAGATGGCGATAGCAGGTTTCCACGGACACGACATTACAGTGGCGATGACACCTCGTTTAGCGACTGTGCTAACACCTAGGGAGCAAATAGGTAAAGTCGCGGCAGAGCAAATTGTGGCGCGTTTAAAAGGCAATAAAGAGTGGGTTGCGAAGTTGGATCTTGGCTATGAGATTGAAGTCGGTGAGAGTATTTAACTCGGTATTACGCTTCTTTGATTGAATTCAATAAAAACGCCCTTAACGAGATTAGCTTCGTTAAGGGCGTTTTCAATTTGTCTTTCTATACTTTTAGCATCAAGGCTTGTCTAACAATTAGCATCGAGGCTTGTGTAGCAAGGAACTTTAACTCGCTAAGGCCTGAGCATCCTGTTGTTTCAACACTTTATGACCATCTTCAGTCACGCCACGTTTCCAGTAACTGCTGATGTAGATGTTCTCTTTGGTTACTTCTTTTTCGTTTCGGAAGTACTGTCTTAGTTCACGCATGCTTTCAAATTCACACGCTGTCCAAATCGAAACCTGACCGTCTAACCATTCTGAATTGCGAACTGTCTGTGAAAGTGTTTCTTCAGTTTCATCTTCAATTAACCAAGTGACCTTGATTCCTTGAGGGACTTCAAGTGTTTGCTTATCTGCTGCTGAATTGATCTGAATGACAGCGTGGCCCGTTGCTGTTTCTGGAAGTGTTTTCACTTTTGCAGAAAGCGCAGGCAGTGACGTCATGTCTGCAACTAAGAAGAACCAGTCAGACTCAAGATTTAGCCCTTGAATCAAACCAGGGCCCGCCACTGAAATCGTGTCACCCACCTCTGCGCTCATTGCCCATAGTGCGGCAAAGGCACATTGCAAATCTGTGGTGATGTGACGAACGAAATCAACCTCAATCCACTTTTCTACAGGATTGTATTGTCGAATGGTGTAGGTGCGCATGGTTGGACGCTCACCTTCACTCAGTTGGCTTAAATCGGTTGTGCCTAGTGGCGAGAATAGAAGCTTGATGTAGCCGCCAGCACATTCTGTTGGATACTTACTTAATCCCTCACCGCTAAGCGTTATACGCTGCATGTTTGGAGTAATGGTTGAGGTTTGAGTAACGGTTAATGTGATAGGGCTAGGCTTGCTCATATAGGGCTCTCTTAGATTTTGATTTCCACATCATAATCCTGAACCAGAAAACACTCAATACTAATAGTTATCATTTACTTTTATTTACACAGGCGCAACGTAACTTGAATGCTCTGATCTATATTGGCAACAACCTCAACAAAAAAGCCCTTTAGAAAACTAAAGGGCTTGATGCATTAGAGCGGGCTAACGTGAGCAGAATTAGCTGTTTGCTTGCTCTAGTTCAATCGTTTCTTCAGCCGCTTTCGCTGCTTCTAGCATCTTACGAATAATGAACGACGCAGCCATTGCGATACCCACCATCACTACCGCTAAAACGGTTAGCATTTGGAAGTAATCGCCGTAAACCGTTTGTACGATCTCTTGTGTGATTTGTTGACCTTTCTCTAGTGCAATAGACGTTGAGAACACCGCGCCAACAATACCTGATAGTGCGATTGCTACAGAGAACAAGCTTACTGAGAAGTTCTCGATGTGCTTAGGTGCAACAGACAGAATGAACGCCACAACCATAGAGCCAACAATTACTTCACCAAATGCTAAGAAGAAGTGGATAGCTAGGAACACTTCTGGGCGAATCAGAACGTCATCACCAACTGTGGTTACTGCCATCGTAAGGATACCGAAAGCGATAGCCGTGAGAATGAACGAGAAACCCACTTTGGTAGCGGTAGAGAAGTTGATGTTTTTCTTTTCTAGGTTAGAGAAGATGCCCGCGATGATTGGGCCAGCGACCATGCACCATAGTGGGTTCATTGCCATTGAAGCTTCTGGAGCAACAGGGATGAAGCCAAATAGGTCACCACGCATTGTGTTGATCGCTACCATTGTCATCGATGTCATCATCTGACCGTAGTACACGAAGAAACATGTGGTTAGGAATGTGATGATTAAGATAGTGCCCATTTTCAGCATGTCTGACTTCTTCGATTTTAGCATCAAAGAGACAAAGTAGACGATCGCTGCACCACCAATTGCGTAAACGATGTTTTGGCCAATATCCATGTTAGAGAACATGAAGAATACCAAACCAATCATTGCTGCAGAAAGACCAAGGAACGCAGCCCAGTTTTTCGTGCTTACTGGTTGTTGATCGATTTCAGCACTTGCTTCAACAAGGCCTTTGCGAACAAAGATCATCATTAGAAGCGCAGCACCTGCTAGAACCGCTGAAAGAAGGAAACCACCGTGGAAACCCACAACAAGCACTAGCATTGGGAACAAGTATTGGCCTAGTAACGCACCAATGTTGTTTACTGAGTAGTTGATAGGGTAGCAGTTTTCAAAATCTTCTTGAGTTTTGAACGTGCGTTTGTAAAGACTTGGGTAAGAAGGGGACATCAAACCACGTGCATAACTTGCTAAAGCGATACCACATAATGCCATCGGTACATTGGTTGCTGCTGCACCGAGTACCAGTAAAACATAACCACTTGCGAAGCCTAAAAAGGCAATGGTCAAAGATCGGTATGCGCCTAAAAATTTGTCGGCGATAAAGCCACCTGCGATAGCAAATAGCGGTCCGATTGCAGAGAAAGCACCAACAACCATCATGGTGTCGGCTTCATTGTAGTTCAGATCTTCAAGGAAGAAACGAGTCAAGATCACCATGACGCCATAGAACGAAAGTCCGAACATCATTTGGCAGAACATCATTGATTTGTTTAATCTATTCCACATTATTTTATTCTCACATTTGTATTGATATGTAGTGTAATTACCCAATTATAATATCATTACTAGCAATACATAAACTGAAACATGTATCCCAAACCGGACTTTGCTCGATATACCTTTTCTTATGAGTGCATTGATATTTCTCATGAATGAAATTTGCAATGTTAGATTTTGCTAATGGATGCATGGCTGTGTGAAATTCAACCATTTTTATTTGTGGCTAAGTAATGAACAAATATAGGGAAAGTTAGCGAGGATCATCTTGTAAAGTTTTTCAAGTGAGTATCACTTTCAATTGGCCGTTGGGTTTTAGCCATTAAAAAAGCCAGCTTGGCAGCTGGCTTTGTTTGGATATTGAAAACTAAGTTTACAATAATGAGGTCTGAGTGAGGGCTTCTGTTAGTCGAATAGCTTCACTTCATTGCACTTCAACTATTTGTAGCATCTCACTACTCACTTCATCGCATCTCAACTATTCACAAGGTGGTGCCATGTGGATTACCGCTAGGCCACCTAAAGACGTTTCGCGGTACTTCTTGTTCATGTCTTTACCTGTCTGGTACATGGTTGCGATAACCTTGTCTAACGAGATAAGGCACTTGCTAGTGCGTTTCAGCGCCATACGTGATGCGTTGATGGCTTTCATTGCACCCATGGCATTACGTTCAATACACGGTACCTGAACAAGCCCACCGATTGGGTCGCATGTCATGCCTAGTGAGTGTTCCATTGCGATCTCAGCAGCAATACAGATTTGCTCGTTACTACCGCCTCGAAGGGCTGTTAACCCTGCCGCTGCCATTGAAGAAGATACGCCAACTTCACCCTGACAACCTACTTCAGCACCCGAAATCGAAGCATTAGTTTTGTAAAGGATGCCGATAGCGCCAGAAACTGCCAAGAAGTCTTTCAACTGCTTAGTGTCTAGCTCTTTGATGAAACGATGGTAGTACATTAATACCGCAGGAATAACGCCAGCAGCACCGTTAGTTGGGGATGTTACAACCTGACCACCTGCTGCATTCTCTTCACTTACAGCAAAGGCAAACAGGTTAATCCAATCCATGATCTCCATTGGATCGTTTTCAATCGAGGCATTCGCTTCAAGCTTTTTCAGCAGAGCAGGCGCTCGACGTGTCACTTCTAATCCGCCATCAAGGATGCCTTCGGTATCGAAGCCACGTTGCATACAAAGAGACATCACCTTCCAGATTTGGTCGGCTTTCTGGTCAATCACATCCATACCTTGGAACGAGACTTCGTTGCGCAGGATTAAGCCTCCAAGGCTAAGTCCTTGTTGTTCAGACAACTCAAGCAATTGATCAGCAGAAGTAAAAGGGAATTCAACTTGTGTTTCTGACTCTGACTTGCCGTTTTGTAGCTCATCAGCGGTCGCGATAAAGCCACCACCAATGGAGTAGTAAGTCTCCATATCCAAAAGGTTACCGCTTGCATCAAACGCAGAGATCGTCATGCCGTTTTCATGAAGTGGAAGATTGGTTTTATGGAAGAGTAGGTCGCTTTCTACATCGAAATGAATGTCGTGTTTGCCACTAACCATTAAAGATTTATCTTCAATTGCTTTACGCATGGCTAAATTAGCGCTGGTTATTTTGATCGTATCAGGGCGATTGCCAAGCAGGCCTAATAGGGTTGCACGGTCGGTGTGGTGACCGATACCTGTTAGTGACAGTGAACCGTATAAATCGATTTGAATACGGGTAACTTGATCAAGTACCGATTCAATCTTTTGGGTAAAATTAAACCCAGCGATCATTGGTCCATTGGTGTGGGAGCTGGAAGGCCCGACCCCGATTTTGTAAATGTCAAAAATAGACAGCATAGTAACTTCCTGTGAAGACGGTTCGATGTACGAACTCTGTGTAAAATTTGTATTTTGTTCGTTTCACTTTTCATGAAACATTTTTAGTCGAGCTTGTTCTTTGCTTGAAACGTCTCTTTTATTGAAACTTGTGTTAGCAAGCGTAGAGCAATGAAATACAAGAGCGTGTTATGTTTGCTTTATAAGCGTCACGTCTATTCCTGCATTACATATGGTGTTGCTATCAATAGTGAGCATTATTGCGAGCAACCTATGAGAATTTAAAAATACTTTTGTTACTGGATATTGTATACATAATTCACTCTATCTAATCACTAAAACGAGACTTGAACATAAAATGAGCATTAATCACCTCCTTATTGTGCTGGGTAAGCGACTTAATGGGAATAAATTGACTGATGAAGGGATCAGTCGAGTTGATGCTTTAGTTGAGTATCTGGCGGAGCTTTTGGTAGAAGAGTCCAATCAGCAAACTGCGGTTGCATTTTGCGGTGGGGTGACAAAAGGCCAAACCCTCTCTGAAGCGGATGCTATGCACCAGTATTTTCGAAAGCTGGAAAGTGAACGTGAAGCGCCGTTTGTGTTGGGCGAGATCTTACTAGAGCAGCATTCGACAAACACAGTTGAGAATATTCAGAATTTGGCTTCAGAAATGATAGAAAGCGGGTTGTTTTCTCGCGGGCAGAGTGTAAAAGTGACTTTCGTTTCGAATGACTATCACTTACAACGTATTTTTGAGATTCAGATGTTGATGGACGAACAAGGCTTACTTAAGGTTCTAGTCGAGAAGTGTTCTGCACTTGGGGTGGATCTGCAAATAGATCGTCAACTAGAGGCTCATGTTGCGGTGCCATATCCTCATCAAAGTACGCAAGGGCAATTGTTTTTATTGATGGATGTACTGACGACCTATCGCGTCTATCTTGAAGGAGTTGTTGCTGGTTCGTTTGAACGTGATTTAGAGTCCGTAAGGCGAGAACCTGAAAGATTGGCATTAGAGGCTTTAACGAGAGTGGGGTGCCTTCTGAAAGAGTCATCTCAGTTTGGCATCATAGGTACCTTGCGACCTGTTTTAGCAAGCTGTATTCAACAAACTCCTGCAGTTACAGACATTAAAAAAGTCAGGGAGTATCTAGCGCTGTTAGACACAAACCTGACTTTATTGAACCGATATTTAGACCCAGAGCAGGATAAGACTCAACGCTGGTGGCGATAAATGGTTATTTCTTTTTTGTGATGCCATTAACCGTCTTTAGACTGGCAAAAGCAATCAAACAATAAGCGAGTAGCTCGATGCCTTCTTCGGCGATATTTTTAACCACGCGAACGTAATCATCACCCATAACATTGTGCCAAAAACTTCCCATGCCAAACAGACGAGAGAACACCAATAGCAACACTACGCCTGTAACCAGAAGGTTCATGTGCGGAGACGCAAGGATCAACGCAAGTTGGTCAATGGTGCGCTTACCATTCTTTATTGCGTAGAAAATGGCACTACCTGCAACCAATAGAGCAGGGACAACCCATGCACCATGTACGATTTTGTCGAACCAAAAATCCATTTCACGAATGAACAAAACTGCGAAAAATGCACTGATGAGAAGAGCTGCATGCTTAACTTCACTTTTCTCTCTTGCTAAATAAGCGAAAGATGCAGATGTCACGATAAGCAATAATTGTTGCAGCATCTCGGTCACTGAGATCTCACCAACATTGCCATTCAACAATACAAAATCAATTCGAAGTGCAAGGTTTGCGACAATGCTGATCGCTAAAACGACCAATGCTGTCTGGCAGCGCTTATAGATAACTTCAGAGGTTGATTGTGAGAGTGTGAACTCTGGGAGTTCAAGTGACATGTAAGTTTGTTCTTTCGTTTTAGATTGGCTTTTCATTTCAATTCAGCTTGTAATATTTTGTAACAGGCTGGCATTCTATCGGGCAGAAGCTTACTAATGTCAGAGTAATGTCATAAATAAAACACTGTTCAATTGGTGTGTGTATACGGTAAACCGCTGCCTTAAGGCAGACAGTTTACGTAATTTAATAGAATTTTGGGGGTGGGTTTTTACAGCGGTGAGGTTGGAAACTTGCAGTAGAAGTGATTACTTTTCAGTTTCTTGCTCGTGGTTATTGCGGTAGTACTCCCACTGTTCGATGCGCTCGCCGTCATCGAATACACAATAAGTTGTGCGTTGATTGTTTTCAGTCACAGTGTCTAATTCGCCGTCTTGTTGAACACAGTAAACCGCGGCTGGGTTAGCAACTGAAACTCGTTGGCCTTCACTATATTCTGCATAGTCGTTCGCACAACCGCCTAATACAACGGCAAATACAGCCATCAAACCAATTTTCTTCATGTGTATCTCCTACGTGATAAGTCTATAAATAAATGCGTTAAGTTCTACAGAACCCAATTAGAAGCCCTATGAAATGAGTATATTTTAGATTTCAGAAAAGGTTGTCCTAATTTGGTCAAGATATTGAAATAGGTTGATATTTCTTCATGTTTAGCTGCTTTTTGGGTGTTAGATCAAGCTAAGCTGATTGTTGCTATGACAGGTGTATTCTTGTCTGAGGCGTGTTGGTTTGATGGTTATTGCGCTTCGATCACCATTCAATAGTGATGAGTGAGCAACAATGAGAATGAACGGGTAGCCGTTCTGGTCCGCGATTGTGCACCTCGAATCTATTGATGATTATGATATGATGCCGCCAAATTTCAGTTGAGCAGTCAGAATCATGAGACACCTAAAAACCACTATTCACCCTGATATCGATCACCTAGACAACAAAACTGTATATAAGCGCAATGCAGCACGTGCGATTGTGTTAGATGGCGAAGACATTTTGATGCTTTATACAGAGCGTTATCACGACTACACCATTCCTGGTGGTGGCTTGGACGAAGGTGAAGATGTGATCGCAGGTATGGTCCGTGAACTGGAAGAAGAGACTGGCGCAAAGAACATTCACAGCATCAAGCCATTCGGAATTTTTGAAGAGTTTCGCCCTTGGTATAAAGACGACGCAGATATGATGCACATGATCTCTTACTGCTACTCATGCAAGATCGATCGTGAGCTTGGTGAAACGGCTTACGAAGATTATGAAGTCAAAAATGGGATGAAACCTGTTTGGTTGAATATCCATGAAGCGATTGCTCATAATGAAAAAACCATGGCAGAGAGTGCTAAAAAGGGCATGAGCATCGAACGTGAAACCTATCTTCTGCACTTGATTGCTAAAGAGATGCTGTAAGCCGCAATAACTTCCTCCTTATCAAGCTTCTATCTTTTAAACTTGCTAATTATTAACCGCCTAAGAGTCCTGCGCTTTTCGGCGGTTTTTGTATCTGGCACCAATCGCTTTGTTTGAAAGTGAGTGTAGCGCTCGCCTTTTGATTCCCCTATATCGGTATAAATCTTGGTTAAAAGTCGGTGGTTTTTAAATTGACGTAACACTTGAGCAATTTGATTCTTATTTTGAGTATATTGATCACGAATCCTAGCTTTAAAACCAAAATAAAAAATTTATCTTTGATTTCATTATCTTAATTCCATGTTTTTTTGAACGGAAACTTGGCCTTCCTCTTGCTTCATTGACTAAGCAGCTCGCTTTATCGACACCAAAATAACAAACCACTACTTTGGCTTAATTATTAATTTGGCATGTGGAAAACTTTTATTTAACCGTCGTTCAGAGTTCACACACTTTTCAAGGAAATCGCTCATGCGAAGAAGAAGTCGAGGTTTACTATGAAATACAAACAAGTGATTTGTCTGTTGACGGCAGTAGTCAGTGTCCCTATCTACGCAACGACGGTGGATTTGGACTTTTCAAACCATATAGAATCAACTAATGGGAGTAGTAGCTGGGCGGGACCGACGTACGATGGGGTGTCAATGCATTTTCTGAATGTCGGAACACATGATGGAAAAATAATCGATGCCAAAGTGACTAGTAGTGTGTTTGGTGATGCGACATTTTTGTTTCATGCTCCTAACTACAAAGTTGGCGCAACGCAGCCTTCAGGAGATATTGGTTTTCTTTACCAAACTAATTCTGCGGGCTCTGCAGGCTTAATCTATACCTTTGAATTTTATGATGGCACGGATGGCCTCTCCGGAACCTTCTCAGTACCTTATACACTTCCCGAATTTGACATGATTGGTTATGACATAGATGGAGAACCCGCACAGTCTGAACAAGTACGAGTCTTTAAAAGCGAAGGTTTTTTCAGTTATCAGCTCGGTAGTGCGAGTGCAAGTTTGACGGCAGAAGAGAGTGCCGACGGGACTTCAGTTTTATTCACGGGACCAGGTACAAACTACTCTGAAATAGACACTTCAGGGGCGGTTAAATTCACCTACAAAAACACTTCTATCGTTACACTTCAGTTTGAAACGGTTACCACGAGTACTGGACCGAACCCTATATTCTCGGCATTTGATGGTAACTGGGAGCTATCCGGTTTTACAACTCCCATCGAAAGCTCAGACGAATCTGATTTTGGTGATGCGCCTGATAGTTACAGCACGTTACAAGCGAGTAATGGTGCTGAACATGCGATTTCGTCAACGCTTTATTTAGGGGCTAGCATCGATGCTGATACTGACGGCCAACCTGGTGCAGCATCCAATGGCGACGACTTGGATCTTGGCGGGAACGACGACGATGGAATTACCTTGTTGTCCAACCTAGAAATTGGATTGGACAGCTTAATCAATGTCAACGTAGTCGGTAGCGGCTATCTACAGGCTTGGGCTGACTGGGACATGAATGGCGTTTTCGATGATGACGAGCAAATACTGAAAAATCATTCTGTTGTCGATGGAAGCCAAGTTGTTCCTATTCGTGTCGGCGATGATGCCGTCGTTGGTACAGTACAAACTCGATTCCGCTTGGCTAGTAGCCCAAACATTCCTAGCGATGGTTATGTTGGTGATGGGGAAGTTGAGGATTACGTTTTCAATGTAACCGACCCAGGGACCACGATCCAACACTCTAATTACTACACTGCGGCCTTTGAAGATAATTGGCCAGAAGTGGGCGACTTTGACTTAAATGATGTCGTTGTTTACTACCGAACCACCATTTTAAGTAAAGACGATGCCGTTCTTCGAATGGATATTACTGGTACTGTCATGGCTTATGGTGCTTCTTACGGCAATGGCTTAGGTTGGAAGCTCAATGGATTCGACGAGGCGGATGTTGATCTTCAAACTGCTCGAGTACAAAAAAATGGGGCGACTCGCGTTAATATTTCACCATTTACTGGTGAGGATAAAGCGGTTGCATCGCCAGGAGGAGACGTTGTCGTTGTTGCATCTCTAAACTTAAGAAATGATCTGCCTATTAATGCCGAATGTATGTTCCACCGTACTAACCCATCTTGTAGCATGTCGCTCGAAGCAGATAATATGACGTTCAGTATTTCTCTACCGTTTGCGTCTGGAAGCGAGCCAACTGTGAGTTCATTGATGCCATTGAGTGGCTTTGACCCATTCATCTTCGGTCCGGGTGAAGGTTTGTATCACGGTTCGAGTTTCACGGGTTCTCCAGGGAAAGATCTCGAGATTCATACTGCAGATCTACCTCCAACAACTCGTGGTACGTTAGTCAGTGATTTCTATGGCATAGCGCAAGATGACTCGGATCCATCGAGCAATAAGTACTACAAAACCACACAAAATATGCCTTGGGGTATCTTAATTTCATCTCCTTGGAATCATCCATCAGAGTACGTTGACATCAGTGAGGCATACCCAGACTTTGCTGAATGGGCGACCTCAGGAGGTTCTTCAAAACCAACTTGGTACTTGAACCCTAACTCAGACAAAACTTGGTCTACTGAAGATTAATCAAGGAGGATTTATGAATACAACTAAACTAATGCTGAGTAGTGTCACTCTGGTCTTTCTTACTGCTTGTGGCGGCGGAGGCGGTGGTGGCGGTTCAACTACTTCATCGCCAAGTTCCGTTGCTCCGCCGAGTAGCGCTCCTGCTGGCGGTAGTAACGCGGTTACCTCTAGCGTTGCACCTGCACAAGCGCTGAAATCAGTAGAGCTATCCGTACCAGAAGGTTTTGACTTCTCTACCGAGAGGGAGGTTGTTGTAACCGTTGATGTAGCAAGCTCACAGAGCTCACGAGGCTTTATGAGTATCTACACTGATTTCAATGGTGAGGTTGTTGATTACACCTCACAAGTGTTGAGAACGCCGATCAATGAGGACATCGATTTTTCAACGACGCTGCTTCTTCCAAACCATGTCGATAAAGTTTGGGTGGAAGTATGGTATCCATCAGCAATGGGAAGTGAAGTGAAGCGTTTAGTGGACATCAACAACGGGCAGGTGGACGTCGTCCTTTAAATATCATCATTTAACAAACCTAAAATATTTGCCGCCATTTTGGCGGCAAATTTTCTTTTTGTAGCCTTGAAAAACAACGGAACGATCAAAATATCAATTTGGTTGATATTGTCAACTATGTCTTTTTGGTGTACCTTTAAACCTGAGAATGTACCAAGCTCCTGATGAATCCATGGTACAGCCGCGAACCCGTCCTCAAAGAAAGAATTCCATGAATAAAAGACAGTTTATTGCCCACTATTTGCGTATGAATCGCACTTCTTATTTGTTGGCGATAGTTTTCATTTTTCTCGTAAATTGGCTTCAAGTTGAAATACCGCGCTATATCCAATTGGCGATAGATCTGATTGATGATGCCTCCTCAAGTGGCCATCAGCAGCTTCAAACTTATGTTTGGATTGTGGTTGGCATGTCGGTCGCTATGGTTGTGGTGCGTATATTGTCTCGTATCTATGCGCTGAACCCTGGGCGGATTACAGAGGCGGCTCTTAAGACGACACTTCTCCAAAAGTTAAACCGTTTACCTAACAGCTTTCACCAAAGGTTTGCGTCAGGCAGGCTGATCTCCATCATTAATAATGACCTCAGTGGCATTCGTTTGCTGTTTGGTGTGGGCTTTCTGCAGTTCTTTAATGCTTTGTTAGCACTGTCATTAACACCGCTCTATATGTGGCGTATATCGCCAGAGCTTACGATGTATTCGATTATTCCTATCTCAATCGCATTTGTGATTTTCCGTGTTGGTTTTAAACGGATGAAGACGTTGCATTTAGAACATATGAAGCGTCTACAGAATCTGTCTGCTCAATTGATGAGTTACCTATCAGGGATTGATTTGATTAAGAGCCAACAGATGTCACCTTGGGTGAAGGCCGAAACCGAAAAGCTCAATCAGCTACTGCTTGAATGCCGCCTTAAGATCACTCGTATTCAGGTGTTCTTTATGCCTGTTCTCGACTACGCCAACGACTTAATGAAAATCATCATTCTGGGACTTGGTGGCTTTATGCTAATGAGGCAGGAGCTTACTCTAGGCGAAATAACAGCTTTCCTGACGTACTCCGTTTTGCTCGCAATGCCATTGATGCAGCTAGGCAGAATCGCGACGATTTATCAGCGTGGCATGGTAGGTATTCAAAGTGCACAAACTATTCTCAATGCGCAAGTTCCAGAATTGGATGAAGCGAAGTTGTCTGAATTAGACGTTGAATCTCTCAAGGGAAAGGCGTTTTCTGTGCGTAACCTGAGTTTCCAATACGAAGGTGAGGATCGACTCATTCTCGATAACATCAGTTTTGATATTCCAGCAGGTAAGAAAATTGGTGTATTAGGAGGAATTGGCTCAGGTAAAACGACATTAGTTAACTGCTTAAACCATCACTTGGACGTTCCAGAAGGAACGGTTTTTCTCGGGGAAACAGACGTAACAAGTTTCTCCCGCAGTGATCTACGTCGCTATGTTAAAACGGTCACTCAAGACCCTTATCTGTTTTCAGCAACGGTTGAAGACAACATTCGTTTTGGTAGCTTAGATAACGATCTCGCAAAGAGTCAGGTTGATGAAGTTCTTGAGTTGAGCCAACTCGCGAATGACGTTACTCGCTTTGAAAACGGTGATCAAACCTTAGTCGGTGAAAAAGGGATCATGTTATCGGGTGGCCAGAAGCAACGCCTAAGTATTGCGCGTGCTTTATTAGAGCCTACAGATCTAATCATCATGGATAACGTTCTGTCAGCGGTCGATTATGAAACGGAAAGAAAGATCTTAGAAGGTCTGTTTAATCGTTTGAAAAATCAATCTGTGCTGGTGGTATCGCATCGTGTTAATGCCCTTGAATATATGGACGAAATCATTGTTCTGAATGAAGGGAAAGTGATCGCCAAAGGTGATCATGACACCTTATTAAAAACCTGTGCTTACTACTACGACACTTGGCAATTACAACAGAATGAAACGGAGGCTGCAGCATGTTAAAAGGTGTTGATGTTAAGTATCTAAAGCACTTTTTTAAGTTTGCTAAGAAATACAAACGCTCAGCAATTCTGGGTGTTGCCATGCTTCCGTTGTCGGTGATCACAAGCCTGCTGTTCCCTTGGCTGATCATTCAAGTGATCGACGTGCATTTGAGCCAAGGGGATATGGACGGGTTGCTTGAGTATGTCTTCTACTTAGTTCTGGTCTTGATTGCCAGTTATGTGGTCGACACCACCTATTCGTATAATCTGCGTAAAACAGGCCAATACACCATCACAGACATGCGTTCAGTGTTGTTTGAGCGTGTGCTTAAACTGCCTCGTAGCTATTTTGATAATACACCAATAGGTGTGACTCTTTCGCGCCTGACCAGCGATCTAGAAACTATCGGTGAGACGTTTATTCAATCTGTTGTTGGATTGGTTAAAGACAGCATCAACACCATTGCTCTGCTTATCATGATGCTCTTCATTGATTGGCAGTTGACTTTGATTGTGCTGATTATCATGCCTCCCGTGATGTACTTGACGGTCTATGTGCGTAATCGTCTACGTGTGATGTACAAGATTACTCGCTCAACACTGGCTCGTGGTATTGGCTTCCTACAAGAAGTTTTATTTGGCATGAAAACCGTTCAGATGTATCGCGCCGAGGAACAAGTCGAGCAACGATACCAAGGTTACACGGATGAGTTTTTGCGAGCGCAAAAGAAGATCAATAAATACGATGCGATTTTGTTCTCGTTTATCTCGGGCATTACCTCAATCACCATCGCGATTATGATCTGGTACGGTTCAGAGCAAGTCATCGAAGGCGCGTTAACATTGGGTGTGCTGATCGCATTCATCAACACGCTCGAAAAGGTGTTTGTGCCAATTCGTGACTTTACTTCTCAGATTGCCTCTATTCAAAGTTCATTTGCGGCCTTTGATCATATTGAAGAGTTGTTTGTTGAGCCTACGGAAGAAGAAGGGCGCAACTTATTACCATCACATCAAGTCAAAAACCAGCTCGAAAAGTTTGTCAGTCTTGAGTTCAAAAATGTGAGTTTCCGCTACAAAAACGACTCTCCATATGTTCTAAAAAATGTCTCTTTTGTGTTGGGAAAAGGGCATCAAATCGCACTTGTCGGTTCAACGGGGTCAGGTAAGTCGACGATTCTTCGTCTTATCTCTAAAACCTATCAAGATTACGAAGGCAGCATTTTGTTGAATGGCGTAGAGCTGTCGCAGATCTCAAGCGAAGACTCTGCTCACTTGTTCTCAATGATGATGCAAGATGTGCACTTATTTGAAGAGACGATTCAATTCAATATTGCTTTGGGTAAGGAACATCTTACAAGAGCAGAGGTTGAACAAGCAGCGCGCTATGTTTACGCCGATAAGTTCATTGAACAATTGCCACAAGGCTATGACTTCCATTTAGAAAAGAACGGCTCCAACCTGTCAGTGGGGCAAACACAGCTCATTTCGTTTGCTAGAGCGGTCGCACAAGGCGGGCAACTGATGATGCTTGATGAAGCAACCAGCTCGGTAGATTCAATCACCGAAGATCTCATTCAAAGAGCGATGCAGCGTCTTTTCAAGGAAAAAACTGTGATTGCGATTGCGCACCGTCTGAGTACCGTTCGCCACTCTGATACGATTTTGGTATTGGAAAAGGGTGAAATTGTCGAACAAGGTAACCATCAACAATTGGTCGCACACAATGGTATTTATGCTGGTTTGCTACAAGAATCGATTGTAGAAACGAGTGATTCTCAAGTGACGGTAGCCTGATCACCTCAAGTCAGGGCTACCGCTTCGACAAGTCGAATGGGTGCGGCTTATGCTTAATCAGCTTCTATGCTTTTCTAGTATTCCCAGTAGCTTAGGGAAAATAAAACATATTTTACGAATATTAATATGTTATGATCTCCCTACTACTAAAGGGGTGTCTTAGGGCATCGGGATGTATGCGAGCAAGACGAACCTGCTTGTGTCAGTCACTTTCTGGCGAATATGGAATCGAAGATGTTGTTGGAAGAAGTTGTAGAAATTATTGAATTAACCGACTCAGACCATTTATCTCAAGCAATGGAGCTGTTTAACGAGCATGGTTTTGTTGATGCTGAATCTTTGCCTTTTATGAACGTTGTGTTTGAAACAGCACCGGATCAGCTTGCGAAGAAGTTGTCGCAAACTGGTTTTAAAGGCTTAGTGCAAGTCGAGAAGAATGAAGACGCATCGGGCTTCACCATTATTGATGCTGAGCGCGTTCTGCTAAAAGATTCGGCTTAGCTAAAAACTCTGCTTAGCTGCAAGACTCTATTCAGCCCAGTAAAAGCGACTAAGCCATACCGCGCTCTTTCTCGTCATACTCTAAGTTCAGCAAAAAGAACCGAGTTCAGTAACACCCGTTATGATTATTTGAGGTTAACACAGTGACAACAGCGACCGTTTCATCAACAGAGCAACATATCTCCAATGAACATGCGCTTTTAGGTGCATCGTTATTAGCGTCTCAAAAAGTTGAGTTGGCTCTGTTCAGTGTTATCTCTAAGTTAGCTAAAGCACTACCAAAGGAAGCGCAACATCAACTAGGTTTGGACTTGGATACCTTTCTAAGAGAGAAACCAAGTGAGCAAGACGCAACGCTGAGTTTGTACGTGCAAAAGTTTGGTGAACAACTTCCTTTGCAAAAAAATGAAATCAGCGATTTTATTTATCATCGTAATCTCGTTACCCGCAGCTTTTGGCGAGTGACCGGCGCTGATGTAAAAGGCGGCGAAAAACTTGAAAATCCAGAGCTCTATTTAAAAGAGTTCTTAGCCAAATGTGAATATTGGCAAGTGATGCTCGATACTCAAAAGAACTGAGCACTTAAATAGATTGAATAAAGCCATAGCTTACACGCTGTGGCTTTTTTGTTTGTGCTCAAAAGTTTGAATTATTAAATCTAGATCATCATCTTCAACACGTAATTCTTAGAGACAAAGTGATGTTTGAGCGCGGCACTAATATGCAAGAGGATCAAACAAGCAAGGGCAATACAACTGGCACGATGTAAATAGAAAAAGAAGCTGTTGATTGCGGGGTCGGTTATTAGGTTGTCGACGGTTGTCAGCCAAAATAATGAATAGGGCTCTTTAAGCATTAAATAACCGGTGCTGAAAACAATGAACATAACGAGATACATGAGTGAATGGGCGAGCTTGGCAATGCATATTTGACCAACAGCCACAGATGAAGGCATGGGCGGTGAGGTTCTAAAGTGACTCCATACATATCGTATTGCCAACAAAGGAGTCGCGACAGTAGCCAGCGACATGTTAAGCACTGACAGGAAAGAAAATAGCTCTGGATTGCCGGTGACAAGGTGCATCACATACCCTGCGATAGTTGCATAGATGATCACAGAAGCCATCACCCAGTGCAGCACACGGCTTAGTAAATCGTATCGTGGATTATTCAAATTAACCTCGTTCTGATCGTTATAACAATAATTTTCAAATAGATGCCAAAACTAGCTTTTAGTATATTTGCATCGCGAATTAATTATATCGAACAGTAATACGCCGTATTCTCCTTAATTATAAATTAATGATGTTGCTTCAGGTGTTTTATAATTATCAATGATGTTTTAGAGTGTTAATTCCAATACAGACAAGGCAAACTTGCCGACTTCCTAGCTTGTATGCCTATAACGAGATACAGTTAGTTTAAAGCTAAATATATAAGGAATGTATAATGCTTCGAATCTTATTGATTGCAGTTATCTCAATGTTCACGACCATGAGTTTTGCAAACGAAGAGGTTAAGTACTCAGATCAAGAGTATTTGGATAGACCATTGATGGAACGCTATATCTTGGATGAGTTGAAGCAATTACGCATGGAGCAACAAGATCTCGAAAGGCGTTTAACGATTCAAATGACCGATCGTGAACTCACCGTCGCAGATAAGTCGTTGAATTACGCCAATGTTACGGTGACTTATTTCTTCTACATTATTGCGGGCGTCGCTTCACTTATTGCATTGGTCGGGTGGCAATCACTGAAAGAACTCAAACACACAACCAAAGAGATGGCTGACCAGCGATTGAATTCTATCGCTCAAGAGTACGAAAAGAAATTTAATGTACTTGAAAGGGATCTGAAAAGGAAAACTCGAATCATCTCTGAAAATAACCGAGAGATTGAGATCATCAATGAGATTCACAATTTATGGCTAAGAGCACAAAACGCGCAGACCGCTGAGCAGAAAATTGAGATTTACGATGAGATCTTAAAAGTCCGTCCCGGTGATTTGGAAGCGCTGACTTATAAAGCCGATGCGGCAATGGACATGCAAGAATACCATTGGGCAATGAGTTTATGTAATCGTGTATTAGAAGTGGATGACCAGAATGCACACGCTCTGTACCAACGTGCTTGTGCCTACGCAAGATTAGGTGCTGAAGGTCAGGCAATAGATGACTTAGAGCGTTCTATTGCAGCCAGTGGCTCAATGAGAGAACTTCTGGCAGAAGAGCCTGATTTTGAGATGCTGAGAGGTTTAGAACGCTTTGAAGCTCTGTGTGTAGAATAGTTGTTTGATGACATGGTGAGCTTTGCACGCTCACCATACTTTTCACCATTTTTACGGAACGGTTTCTTACATTTTGTTTATTCTATTGAACTTATTGTTATGTTATAACATCTGAAAGATTCATTGTTATAACCGTTAAGTATTTTTATGAAGTTCCTTCGCACTGGCCTGATCATTACTGCGATCAGCGCATTTTCACTTGCCGCTTTGCTCTCTTTTCAACCTGAGCCTGCAAAAGATATCTCAATTCAAATAACACCTTATCAAAACTCTCAGGTTTCTGATGAGGAAAGCGCTGAACCACACGTTAAGCCAAGCTCACTGGTTAAAATCCATTACTTCGTAAAGGTTGGCGATACGCTTAGTAACGTATTTTCATCATGGCAACTGCCTTATGGAACCGTTCAAAAGGTGCTGGAAGCGGATCTTGAGTCGTTAAAATTGGATACTATTAAACCAGGTGATCACCTAGAACTACTTTTGGACAGTGAAACGAAGCAGCTCGTCGAGTTGATCTTCCACGAAAGCTTGGTTGAACAGGCTGTTTATACAAAAAATGATGACGGCACGTTCAGTTATCAATTCATAGAAACTCCTGGTGAATGGAAAGAAAAACTGTACGCAGGTGCGGTGACAGGAAGCTTTTCGATGTCGGCTCATCGAGCGGGTTTGACGACTGCACAGATAGCCAATATCACTCGAACGCTGAAAGATAAAATCAACTTCTCCAAAGAGCTCAGAGCTGGTGACAGCTTTAATGTGTTGGTTAAAGAGCAATACACGGAAGATCACTTAACGGGTAAGACTGAAGTGCAAGGGATCTCAATTAAGTTACGAAATAGGGAAGTGGCGGCTTTTCTTGCTCCGGATGGACGTTTCTATGACCGAGAAGGCAATAGCCTTGAGCAAGCTTTCAATCGATACCCGATAGATAAACAATTCCGAAGAATTACTTCGCCATTCAATCCGTTCCGCAAGCACCCTGTGACTGGGCGTATATCACCACATAATGGCACTGATTTCGCGACACCTGTGGGTTCACCGATTTATTCAACCGGAGACGGAAGGGTTGTGGCGCTTCGTGACCACCCTTACGCAGGAAAGTATCTGGTGATTGAGCATAACAGTGTTTACACAACTCGTTATTTGCACCTGAGCCGCTTCTTGGTGAAGAAAGGGCAACAGGTTAAACGCGGTCAGAAGATAGCGCTATCGGGTGCAACCGGCCGTTTAACTGGGCCTCACCTACATTTTGAGGTGTTAGTACGTGGCAAAGCGGTCGACTCGATGAAGGCTGACCTACCTTTGGCAAGCTCTATATTGCCGAAAGACAAGGGTGCATTCCTTGCTCGAATTGCGTCTTTTGATGGCATCATCTCTGAGCAACAAGGCACAACGAGTTAAATCAAACTCAGTCTCAGCTTATATTTATTCCAACCCTTCGGTGATGAAAGACCGAAGGTTGGAATAAGTGTTTATAGATAATTGCAGGTTGGATTAAGCGACAACGACTGCTGTGCCACTGGCTGAAACCATCAGCATGCCATTACCCGTCCCCAATACTTCATAATCAATATCGACGCCAACCACCGCGTTTGCACCCGCTTCAATGGCTTTCTGTTCCAGCTCTTTGAATGCGTAGTTACGTGCTTTCTCCAGTTCCTTTTCATAAGTTCCAGAACGTCCACCGACGAAGTCTCGAATACCTGAGAACATATCTTTGAAAACGTTAACCCCTAGAATGGCTTCTCCGGCAATAACCCCTTTGTAATCGACAATGCGTTTGCCTTCGACAGATTGTGTGGTGGTAATAATCATAGTGGCCTCTGTAAGTTAGATGATTGGTTGCTAGATGAGTTGTTACTAAATGATTGGTTACTTGATGATTAGTTACTCGCTGAGCTTTGTCTCTGAGCGAGTGAATTCATGCCTCAACCATGTTCTCAGTTTTAGCACACTTTCTTGTTTTAATTTGTTTTTTGGACAAACGAAATAGAAATCTTGATGGGGGTTAGCCACTGGCTCACTAATTTCGACCAACATGCCATGGCTGATGTCATCTTTCACAAACAAGCGGTGAGTGACTAATACACCAAGCGAACGAGTCGCAGCTTGTACGGCTTGAATGGAGACATCGAACGTTAAGTTACTGTGGAACGTCGGCATTGGTATTTGGTAATGATCACACCACACTTGCCAGTCATGTTGTCGTCTTGGGTTAAACGCACCAATGGTTGGGTTTTGTTTCACAAGTTGTTCAACGCTTAACCCCATTTGGTTTTTCAATAGTGCCGGGCTGCACACCAATACCAGATCATCGTTACCGAGCTTTTCGCTGTAATATTTGTCCCACTCGTTCGGCTTGCCATGGACAAGGGCAATATCGACACCTTCCTGCTCGATATCAAAAGGGCCGGTTAACGTGGAAATACGGATATCAAGAGAGGGAGCAAAGGCTTGGAAGTCGGGCACTCGAGGGATCCACCAGTGCATCGCGAGTGAATTGACCATGTTGAGAGTAATGCGGTGATCGTTAGGCATTCTTGCCAGTTCTTCGGTGGCTTCTATCACCTGTTCCAGTGCAGGCGCGACTTTACGATAATATCGCTTACCTGCGGCATTAAGCACAACACGACGGCCTACACGTTGGAATAATGGTTTATTGACCAGTTGTTCCAATGATTTGATAGCTTGGCTTACCGCAGAGTGGCTGACGTACAACACACGAGCGGCGTCGGTCATGCTGCCAGTTTCAGCCACAGCGATGAACGCATAAACGGATTTAAGCGGAACGAGTTTTTTCATTGGTAAGTTTTCCTTACAGTTACCGTTAATATTACTCGCTATTTTTCATCACGTCACGCTTCTAAAATAGGTGTCATAGGAGGTGATAATTATGTCTGATATTACCAAGGCGACGACTTTTATGTTGTTGTCGACGTTCAGTTTGTCTTTAAGTGGCTTGATGGCCAAGTATCTATCTGAAACGATGCCCATTTCGTTATTGAGTTTTGTGCGTTTTTTCTTACCCAGTCTGTTTTTATTTCTATTCTTGATGTTTTACAAGATCACAAAACCTTCACTCGATATGTGGAAGCCTTTGGTGATGCGTGCGATCTTTATGGTGGCATGCCAGTGGTGTTTCCTGACTTCATTACAAACCTTAACGTTGGTTGAAGGTGTGGTCTTATTCAGCACGGGTCCACTGTTTATTCCGTTGTTAGAAAAATTAATGTTTGGAACTAAGATCCATACAACGACCATCGCTTGTTTAGGGATTACCTTTGTTGGTGTCGTGATGATGGCAGGGGATTGGTCGCAGTTTGAGTTTGGCTCTGAGTTCTTTAGACCTGCACTGTTGCTGGGTTTATTGGCGGGGATGTTTAACTCTGGCTCACAGGTGAGCTTGTACCGAGCCTCTAAGACGAGCCTGACACCCGCAGAGCTTAACGCGTGGACGTTCTTGGTCGCGGCAATCATTGTGATACCAATGGTTGTGTTTACTTCAGTATCTGCTGTTCCTGTTGTGCTTGAGAGTGCTGCGGACAATGAAACCTTGTCGGCTCTGTTATCTTTTGATGACTTACGTTGGATTGGGTTGGGCGCTTTTGGATTGGCTCTGTTTACCATTAACACGCAAATCTTCCGCTCGAAAGCGTACAAGTTGGCAGACAGCGGTTCTCAATTAGCTCCCCTAATTTTTACTAACATGCTGTTCAGTGCGTTATGGCAGAGCTTGTTCTTTGATGATGTGTTTTCTACTCAGCAGCTAATCGGCATCAATTTGATCGTCGTGGCGAGCATAACCAATACTCTATTGGCTAAAAGACACAGCAGAGTGAAAGCCAAGCAAACATCGAGCACCACAGTGACTGTAGCGAACGTTACGGTGTTGGAGTCTGCCGCTAAAAGCTAAACATTGAGCTAAGTTAAAGACTAAAAGCTACAGACTGAAACTTAGAACTTAGAGTCTAGAACAATGAACGTATGTACTCTTTTACTCGTTCGATATGCTTACTCTGATCAATCTCGCAGCGTTGGTTAGTTTCAAGGAATCGCTCCGCGTATTTGTCATAGATTTTGTTTTCTAAGAACAGTAGATACAATTTTGGATCGATATGACCGCTGGTGGCCATGTCGGTCATGATATTGAGTGATTCGCTTAGGAGTTTGCCTTTCTTATACGGGCGATCACTGGAGGTGAGCGCTTCAAATACATCAGCGATCGCCATCGCTCTAGAAGGCAGAGGTAATTGATCTTCGTTTAAGCCTCTCGGGTAACCCTTACCATCGATACGTTCGTGGTGTCCGCTGGCAATGTCAGGAATGTTCTTGAGATAAGATGGGTAAGGGAGCTTGTTGAGCATGGTGAAGGTTTGAATGATATGGTCGTTTATCATGAAGCGTTCTTCGTCGTTTAAGGTACCGCGACGTACTTTCAAATTGTGCAATTCACCCTGGTTGTACTTCACTTCACCGGGCTTGAGTACAAACGCTTCTTGCCACACGTCGGCTGGGTTAAAGCCATTATCCCAAGGTATTTTATGTTCGGGTTTATCAGCAAGCAGTGGCTCCATCACCGGTAGTGTTTGGTTTTTGCTTGTTGGCTCAGCTTCACTATTCTCTGTGGTGTCTTGTTGTGCATTAAATCTCTCTTTTTCAGACCAAGATAACCCTAGTTGATCATCGAGTGTTCGTTTCCATTGGCGTTTGGCTATTTGGTCTAAGCGATCTAATTGCTCGTCCGTCATCGACTCCCCGCCAAGGTTGCACTGTGCAACGAAGGCAAACTCTTCATCCAATTCAGACAGACTTTGTTCGAGTATTTTAAGTTGCTCTTCTTGGAGTGCACCGTTCGCCATGGCTTTCCAATAATCGGTTTCAGCTTGTTGCTTTAGCAATTCAAAACGCATGCGTATTTCGTGGATTCGGTCATATATCGTTTCTAATTTTGTTGCCTTATCTACCACATATTCTGGTGTGGTCACTTTGCCACAATCGTGCAGCCAAGCCGCTAACATCAGTTCTTCCCATTGTTTGTTATCGAGTGAGAACTGTGGGTAGTAACGGTCATCGTCTATGGTGGCTTGGGTTAACCATTTGGTGAGCTCAGGAACACGTTGGCAATGTCCGCCCGTGTAAGGCGATTTGGTATCAATCGCAGAGGCGATCAATTCTATGAAGGCATTGAGCATGTCTTTCTGTTGCTGCATTTGGTCAATGTTGTCTTTAGCTATTTCGGCAAAGCTAAGCAGCTCTCTTAAAAAGGCATGTTTATCTGCCTGTATCTTGGTGATCGGTCTCTCATAGCCAATCACAACAATGCCCACCAACAACTTTTCACGATTCAACAGAGGGAATAGGTACAGATCTGAATTGAAGATAGAATCTTGATAATAGTTAAGAACATTATCCTCTCGGTTGAGGTGAATGGTCTCGCCAGATTTAAGCTGACACAGCAACCAAGGGGTATGCTTGATGAAGTCATTGATGTCGGCCTTAAAGGGAAGAATGGCGAGGTTGGCTGCCGTATCAAACACATCCTTTTCTTCGGACTGAGTAAACAGCACGATGGTTTCAGCTTTGGTAATTAGGTAGCTTTGATGGGCAATATTTTTGGCTAATATCGAAAACTCCTGATTACCCGCGGTGTCTCGCAGTAAATTAATCAGATCATGAAGTGTGTGTTCCATCAGCTCAATGGAATGGGCGAGGTTGGCCACTTCTTTGATCATGCTCTTGGGGTAATGGGTTCGTCTGAAATCAAATCGAGCAATGTTGTCAGTCAGCTGCATGAGTGTATTGAGAGGTTGAGAAAGGCGATTGGCGACCAACCACACGATACCAAAACAGATAAACAACATACCAATCGCGACGGCAACTTGTTTATCACGCATCGAGATAAGATCAGAAAGCAGATCATTGTGCGGTGTCGCTTCGGCCAAATAAAGGGTGACATCTTGGGTCAGCTCAACGGGCGTTAATGTTAATGCCCAAGTGTTTAGGTTGTACTCAATGTTCTTTAAATTGAGGTTGAATTTCTCTTCATCAGAAATAAGAGGGGCTAGAACAGACGACTTTAAGGCGGCCATTTGATCACGTTTAGGGATGTTGAATAGTTGTTGGCTTTGCTCACTACTAGATCTTTTATTGTCCTCTAAGTTGCTATTGGTGCGGTCGTTATCACCTATGGGGCTTAAGTTGGGTATTGCTAGGTCAAGTTGGTGTTGGCCTAACAGGTTGAAATGTTGGTCAAACAAAGCCAAGCGGCTCTGTGGTGAATAGGCGAGTTGGCTTATTTGAGAGGATAAAGAGTCCAAAGTGAAATCAGCGCCAACCACATGATTACCCTCATAAGTTCGCCTTGAAAGGGTGATGCCGTTCTTCTTAAGAAAGTAAAACAGATAAGGCTCAGAGAGTTTGATTGTTCCATCGGGTTTAGCGTTGCGAAACCAAGGTCGGGTGGTAGGGTTAAACTCACTCTCTTGTTGTACGATGCTCAATACCTTATGTGCGCCATCAAGATAAGAGATAAGATTTTCGCCCTTTAGGTTGATCGTACTGACCATCATCGTGGCTTTGGCTGGTGCGTTGTTTTCAAGTCTTTGTTTGTTGGTGCTCAGTGGTCGGAAAATCCTAAACTCTCCATCATCAGACCCATAAAACAGCGCGACTAAATTGGTATTTTGCTTAAATATGATGTCGATAGAAGCGATCCAAGATTCCTGCTCAGTAGACGAAGTTTGATGAGAAACAAACGGGCTTACAGCCATCACATTCAAGGTTGTGATAACGGGCGCGATGGCTTGCTTAAATACCGATTCCAGTTTATCGCGATGTTCATTACTGATTTCGCGCACCGTGCCTAATAGCAACTCTTGCGAATGGCGGTAGCTTATTGAGATAAGTACGGCACCAACAAGTGTTGTCAAAATCAGGAAAAGGCTAGTGATGTGGATACTCAGCGGATATCGTCTTCGTCTCATCAAACACTCCAGCTTGTTAACTGGTATAAGTATTGACGAACTTGGGTAGGTTGCAAAAAATTGGTGTAATTAAGACGTTGGTTTGGATACGCAGTGCTTTACTGTGACGAAGTGAAATAACAATAAAGCCTTATCTTTAAGTGCTAATTGTCACTTTCAGCTGATAAACTGGTTAAATTGTTGCCACGAGGCACTCCATTTCAAAAAGGGGTTCAGGAATACCTTTTTGAAAAACGTTTAAAGACCAAGCTATGAGGGCATTGATTCATGAAACTTAAAGTAGATACCCACACCCACACATATGCAAGTGGTCATGCTTACAGCACGCTGATCGAAAACGCGAAATCGGCGAAACAAAACGGTTTAGCTATGTTTTGTACTACTGACCATTCCGAGTCTATGCCGGGCGCGCCACACTATTGGTTCTTCAGTAACCAGCGTGTGCTTCCTCGTTTTATTGAAGATGTCGCAATTATTCGTGGTGTTGAGTCCAACATCATGAACACACAGGGTGAAATAGATATTCATCCGAGTGTCGATAAGAACTTGGATTGGGTGATCGCGAGTTTTCATGAGCCAGTATTTCGTCCATCGGATGTTGCCACTCACACAGAAGCGTTGTTGAATGTGATTAAAGGTGGTCGCATTGACGCACTTGGTCACTTAGGAAATCCTAATTTTGATTTCGATTTTGAAGCTGTGATTCAATGCGCGGCAGAACATAACGTAGCAATCGAAATTAATAACACCACGCTTAAAGGCAATAGCCGCGTTGGCAGTGTCGATCGTTGTTACGAGATCGCAAGAATTGCTAAAGCGAAAGGGGCATTTATTACGACAGGTAGCGATGCGCATTTCTGCGTAGATGTGGGCGGGTTGGATCTCGTGTCTTCACTACTTGATGAGGTGGGCGTGGATTCGAGCAAGGTTATTACCTATTCACCACAGCAATTCTTAGCCTTTTTGGCATTGCGTGGTCGTCAATCGATTGCCGAGTTTTCGGTATTTGAGTGATGGTTTGCCCGGTACTTGTCAGTAATTAGCTAGCTAGTTTGCATTTCGACACAATCAATTTTTGTACCCGACGGATTTTTGTATACACTAGCCGAAAATAATAAAGTCGAAGTGCCACAATAACGATGGCGCTATCTTCAAAGACATCGCTTCACCTGGAGAAACAATGAAAACTCGCTCAATCCTTTTATCTGGCTTAATCGCTGCTTCGCTATTGTCTGGCAACGCTTTTGCTAATGTTGACCTTAAGAAAAACATGCAAGAAATGAAGCTTGCGTTCAAACAAGCGGCAGAAGCTCAAAACATTGAAGAGATGCAAAAGCCTATCGTACGTATCGACACGTTAGTTGCTGAGCTCAAAACGGGTGTTTACCCAATTGAGAAAGAAGAACACTTCATGGAAGGTTTCAAAAAGATCAGTGCATCGATTGATAGCATTGAGAAGAAGCTAGACCAAGGCGAATTTGAATCAGCACAACAAGAGCTTCGTACTATCGATGGTCTTCGTGAAGAGTATCACGAGAAGCGTAATCCAAGCATTTGGAGCAAGATCTTCGGTTAATCTGCTAACCAATAGAGTTTGCTTGTTAGATACGTATCAAAGAGCAAAACCTTAAGATTTGATTTCTAAAACGCCGCCTTACATTATCCTCTTAGGAGAAGGTGTAAGGCGGCGTTTTTTATTGTCTTTTTTATAAACAGTTTGTTATGTCGAGTTTCGCCACATTTTCTTGGCTCTTTCGTTGTAACCAGTTTTTAACTAAAAAGAGTGTGCGTTAGCTTCAATTTTTTAACCTGATGTTAATCTTTACGTTTACCTATATAGCAAGTGCCTCATAATAAGGGAAATTTATAAAGATTAGGAATAATGCGCCGAACCTCGTTCAACTTCTCCATGTTACTTGCTACAGCATTAAGCTGGGTGCTAGTAACATTAATGCCTGTTATCAATGCTCATGGTAATAGTGCGGGAGTATGGGCGTCGTTATGTACGGTCAACGGCTTTGAACTGGTTCAAATTGAAGAAGGCGAACCCAATACCCACAAAGGAAAGCCGTGTCCCTTTAGCCATTTTTCCACGTTTCACCAAGACGAACTTCCAACTACACTACTGACAACTCGACTGAGTTCTATTGTCTCAGACAGCTACGCTTTTTTGGCTCTAAGCGAACGCTACATGAGGCAAGCCCCACGTGGCCCTCCCTTTGATCTTGCTTATATCTAACCCACTAAAATAATTAAAAAATAAAGTATTAAGTAAAGTTAACCATGCTCAGATTACTTTCTGGTTTTTTCAGAAGGTATGTTTGCGTGTGTCAAAGGAAATAATAATGTTGAGAAATGAATCTCAAGATACTGCGAAAGCACAAGCTAATTCGCAGTCTAAAAGCAGTGTAAAAACGAAAGATCGCAATAAAACCCTCTACTTCCTCACTTGGCGTTGGCACTTCTATGCTGGGCTATTCGTTATCCCGTTTATGTTAATGCTAAGCATTACAGGCTTGGTGATGCTGTTTGATGATGAAATCGAACTCGCTTTCCATCACGATGAGATTGAGATTGTTGCATCGGGCGAACCGATTAAGGTGTCGCAACAATTAGCTGTCGTACAAAATCAATACCCACAAGGTTCGGTGACACAATTTGTACCGAGTAAAGCGCCTGATTTGGCCAACCGCTTTTCGGTAGCACTTGAAGACGGAACATCTGTTTTCGCCACGGTGAATCAATACACGGGCGAAGTGGTAGGAGAAATCCCGCGCAGCGATAGCCTTTATCAGCTCGCGAATGATATTCACGGAACATTACTGATTGGCGATTGGGGTGATTACCTGATTGAGGTTGCAATCAGCTTGTCGATCCTACTGTTAGTGAGTGGAATCTATTTATGGCTTCCTCGAGACAACGCGAGCCGCGCTGGTTTTCTCAAGCTTAGATTTGCTTCAGGAACACGTGTATTAATGCGTGATTTGCATGCGAATATTGGTGGGACACTGTCATTCATTCTTCTGTTGTTTATTCTCTCGGGATTATCATGGACAGGTTTTTGGGGCGGTAAGCTAGTGCAAGCCTGGAGTACTTTTCCTGCTCAAATGTGGGACGACATTCCCCTTTCTAACGAAACGCATGCTTCTTTAAATCACGGGTCGGAAGAAGAAATGCCTTGGAACCTAGAGCAAACGCCATTGCCTTTGTCTCAAGATAAGCCAGCCGAACATGTGCATCATGCAGAAGAGGCGACTGAACCTCATGATCATTCTAAGATGGGTGAGGATCATTCTCAGCATGTGTTATCCGCCAGTAATTTCTCTATTGATGGTGTGATAGCAAAAGCTCAATCACTTGGTTTTACGCAGTATAAAGTTAATTTCCCACGTTCAGAGTCGGGTGTTTACACCGTGGCCGCGAATACTATGGGAGGTGACATTATCGACCCAACTAAAGATCGCACGACTCACCTCGACCAATATTCAGGGCGCATTCTAGGAGAGGTAACGTGGCAAGATTACAATTTATTCGCCAAAACTTTAGCCGTTGGTATTTCTCTGCACCAAGGTGACATCAGCATCATCAACAAGCTTCTAAACGCGTTGTTCTGTTTGGCCTTCATAGTGGTGTCGGTGACTGGTGGAGTAATGTGGTGGATGCGCAGACCTTCAGGCCAAAGAAAGCTGGGAACGCCACCGAAGTTTGGTGATGCAGGCTTATGGAAAGCAGGCTTGGTGACTGTGGTTGTTATTTCGGTACTGTTTCCACTCGCGGGTGCAACGATTGTGGCTGCAATGCTATTGGATTGGTTACTGTTTTCACGCGTTGAGAAATTCAAGACGGCATTGAGTTAATTGACATGCAAACGGACTTTCTCGATTTGAGAAGGTCCGTTTTATCAATCAGATGAGCGCTTCTTCTGTGAGGCAGACTTTAGACTTGATACAGCTCTAGATTTGATAAAGCTTTAGATCTGATAAAGCTCTAGCGGCAGGCCGTCTGGGTCTGCGAAAAACGTAAATGATTTCTCCGTAAACTCATCAACTCGAATCGGTTCGACTTCAATGCCTTGTTCTTCCAAATAGCTTTTGGCATGTTGAACGTCATCAACACAAAAAGCCAAATGTCTCAGCCCTTGAGCTTCTGGAAAGCTTGGTCTTTCAGGTGCGTTAGGGAAGCTGAATAATTCTATTTGAGCGCCATTAGGCAGTGCCAAGTCGAGCTTATACGACTGACGCGCTTCACGATAATTCTCCGCAATCACCTCAAGCTTTAAAACTTTCGTATAAAAGCGTTTAGAGACTTCGTAGTCTGAGCAAATAATGGCGGCGTGGTGTATTCCTTTCAGCATCAGTTTATTTCTCCTGCCAGCTTGTCACCTAAGTGCTCCATCGCGTAATCAATGAATACACGCAGGCGAGCAGGCATGTACTTGGTTTGAGCAAACTGCATCGCGATAGCGCCATGGTAGTTACTCTTGATGGTCCAATCTTCCAATACTTGAACTACAGAACCTTCAGCTAATGCATCTTGAATCACGAAGTCATGAAAAATACCCACGCCAAGCCCTTCTTTAACGCCTTTCAATCGCATCTGAGAGTGGTTCACAGCGTAACGTCCGCTGACGGGTACTGTGTAAAACTCATCATCTTTAAGGAAGTCCCAAATGTGGTCTTTATCTGTTTCTGCAAGGTATAAGCAGTCGTGCTCAGAAAGCTCGGTAGGGTGGTGAGGAATTCCTTTGGCATCTAGATAGTCGGGGCTCGCACATAACACGAGGTTCGTTTTTCCAAGCTCTTTCAAAACCAAGCTCTCGTCGGGCTTATCGGTAAGGCGAAATGCGATGTCGATGCCTTGGCGCAATATGTCGATGTCGCCATCGGCGGCTCTTAGCTTGAGTTGAATCTCTGGATACTGATTTAAGAATGGAACAACGAAAGGCTGCAGTACCGAGTTTAAGAAGGCTTCTGGCGCCGCTACCGTTATAGAACCTGCAGGTTCAGTATGGTCGGAGGTAGACAGCTCAACCGCTTGTTGCGCCGCATTAATCATGACCACGCTTTGGTCGTATACCAACTGACCGGCCTGCGTGATGATCAATGTACGAGTGGTACGTTCAAATAGCTTTACTGAGAGCGCTTTTTCTAAACGTGTTATCAATTTACTCAACGCTGAAGGTGTCACGCCTAGCAGCTTTGCTGCAGCGGTAAAGCTACCTTCATTCACAACTAAGATAAACGAGGCGAGATCGGGAAGTAGGGCGATGAGTTTTGGGTTAATCATAAGTATCCAGTTAGACTGATTTCAACGGTGACCATAATCTTGATTGTGAGTGATCTCTTCTAATTTGTGAATCAATTTCATTAATTGATACGCGTAGTATTAGTCGTGATGGAAGCCGTTCTTCTGTTGTTCCTATTTCATATTACTCAGTTATTCACGTCTCAAGTCAATATGGCGATTCCGTTGCTTCAAATTGGTTGTTAGATGCTTTTGTTATATGAATGTAAATACTTATGATTGCTTGTTAAATTTCAATTAAACGGTGTTAGTATCCCTCCAACTAATGCTGAATCGAATCAGCTATATTTTCATCGTTCGAAGAGAACTTTTAACTTCGAGTTCGGAAGTGCGAAAGCATCGTCAGAGGTAAGTATTTTGCAACGTACTGATATCACCCCAACGCAATCTCCCGCGTTAGCCGCGTTAATTAATAACGATTACGAGCTTAATTTCCAAGAGTTTATGGACCAAATACAGCTGGCGAATAAACCTATGTCTCTGGCCTCTATTCGGTTCATATTGGATAACATCGAGCTGAGTAAAGAAGAGATCAAGTCGTTGGCAAGTTTCGATAAAGAAACATATTGCCGACAAAGGCTTTTCAAAAATGACCACTGTGAAGTTTTAATTTTGAGCTGGCTTAACGGGCAAAGAAGTAAAATACATGATCATTTGAATACGTCTTGTGGCGTAAAGGTTCTACATGGGCAAGCAACGGAAACCTTGTTTGAAACGGCGGCTAATGGCCATATTTTTGCTTCTCAGTCGACTCATTTCCAAGAGGGCAGTGTGACTGTAAGTAAAGATAATGATATCCATCAGATATCGAATCTACAGGCTGGCGATGAACCGCTAATTACGTTGCACGTGTATTCGCCCCCTTTAAGCCAATTCCACCTCTATCAGCTAGAGAGCGGTAAGTCAGAGCTGCTCGATATACAACAAGAGTGCTGGGCCTACGAGATTTAACATTTTTACGTAGCGAATTGCCTGTTAGTTTCACCAAGCTCTGGAGTGAATTCTGATTAAACGAGGTTATGTTCGATGCTTCATGTCATAGTAGTGATAAGTAAACTACACTAGTTAAAAAGCTAGGTAAGTGACAGATGAATAAAGAAAATTTCCCAATAGAGTTAAAACGACTTCGTGAATCAGTCTCCATTTCACAGGAAGAATTTGCAGAATTGCTTTCCAATTCTCATCGGGCGTTTTTTGGTGTCAATCAGGTAATGGTCAGCCAGTGGGAAAGGGCAAAGACGCTGCCTAGTTTTGTTCGTCGCCTTGGTATCGCGAGCTTCTTTCAGATCGACTATGACTTTTCAGTAGAAGAGATGGTGCAGGTGAAAGCGGCAACCAAGAACGTGGAACGCCCGTTTAGTGTTGATATTGGGTATGACTATGAGGTGACTAGCGTTGAGTCATTTAACATGGGAGCACTTCCAGCGAAAAGGCTTAAGTCGATTCAAATTATGCATCAAAAAACCTATGGCAAAGATTTTATCGAGGTATCTCAGCATCTGGGCGTGAAAAAAGAAGATATGCAGGTGCTTTGCTTTCTTTTTGAGGGAGTCATTATTGGTCATGTGGTGTATGACGGCTTAAGTAAGATGCTTTGCAGTGTTGGCGCCGTTAGCATTGTGATTCGTCGTAAGATCTTCGATTACATGGCGGATAATTTGTCTGATACAGAGTTTCGGTTTCCAACCCTTGATCCTGCCATGTGTCAGTTCCTGTATGACCTGTATTTAGAGCCTTACATGAGCAAGCTCGGCATGCCGTTTTTCAAGGCAGATATAAAGAAAGTGGTGAAAAATCCCTTTTCTCAAAACATCCAAAATAAACACGATATCTACTTCAAGTACATCCGTTACCATGACCTCAAGCAGAAGAAAAAAAGCGTCGAGTTTGTTTTAAGCTCTAGCTTGTAAAAAGTGTTCTACATGACCAGCCTTAGATCGGTTAAAGGCAGAGGTTTCGAGTACAAAAAGCCTTGGTAGCGATCAAAACCTAGCTGGTGGACCAGTTGACGTGTATCTGTGTCTTCAACGCCTTCCGCAACGGTTTCGATTCCAGACTTTTTGCAGTACGCCAAAGCGCGCTTAACCAAGTCGGAGCTTGCTGGCTCAATACTATTCACAATCGATTTATCGAACTTCACTTCATCGACATTAAGACCCATCACCTTATTCATATCTGAATAGCCAATACCAAAATCGTCGATAGAAATTCTGACGCCCAGAGACTTAAAGCGCTTTATTTGCTCACAAAGCTGCTCATCTAACTGATCATTTTCACTGAGTTCAAAGGTAAGCTGTTCTGCCTTGAAAGACGCATTCCAAAGTAACTCACGAACTTTCTGCACGTTATCTGGGTTCGCCAGTACTTTCTTACTGATGTTCACGGCTAAGTTCAAGTGAACAGAAAGCGATTTTACCTCTGTTAATGATTGCTCAAGCACACTAAAGAAAATCTCTTCTTCATAACCCAATGCAAACGCACGATCGATAAACACGCCTGGAGAGAAAATCCCTTCTTCTGGGATGTCTAGGCGAAATAATGCTTCAACTCCAGTCACTTTTTCGACACTAGGCTGAACCTTTGGCTGATAAAAGCAGGTGTACCAGTCGTTTTCGAAGGCTTCTTGTATGGTGTGATCGGATAGGGTCATGTGCTTGTTTCTCATCTTGTCTCATCTGTATAGCGGCGTAGCGGCCGCACATTCTGAGAGAAGCGGAGAATCATCACTATATCGTTCTGAGATGAAAAATTGATATTTGATATGAATGAGAGGTAAATATTATATTTTCTAATATTTTCTTTTATATCAGTTGGTTAGATGTTGTTGGTGTAAAAGTGTGATCCTAAGTCAATAAAAACGCGCATCACATTTTTTTGTAACTGGAGGGATTATTTACAAAATTGGTCATGTTACACTTGCCCGGTTATAGGAGAGCACCCCATTTATGAAAAATTACAGTGACATACTAGCTTTAATAGTTGATGACTCCCCGGTGATCTTGTCGAGTATTCGAAGAATGTTGATTAGCTTAGGCTTGCATGATAAAAATATTTATCATGCAAAAGATCCTAAAGCTGCAATTTGGCACTGTAAAAAAATGGGTTTTGACCTGATTATTTGTGATTATAATTTTTATACTCGCCTTAATGGAAAGCAAGTTTTTGAAGAGCTTCAACACTATAGCCTCATAAAGCCAAAAAGTAGCTTTATAGTAATAACTGGCGAGTCATTATCAAAAATCGTTCGCTCTATTATTGAACTCTCTCCTGATGAATATATTTTAAAGCCTTTTAATTCAGTCTATTTTACTAACAAGATTAGAAGGTCACTCGCAAGAAAGTCGGCATTATATAAACTATACCAAGCTAAAAATCAGAAAGATTATACTCGTGGCCTTAAGTTATGTGACGAACTGGAGTTTGAGCACCCCCAATACCACTTTCTAATACAAAAATTTAGAGGAGAGTTCTACGCATTGTTAAACATGTTTAATGAAGCGAAAGAGCTTTATGACTCAATTATTGTTGAAAAAGATGTTGAGTGGGCAAATGCAGGTTTAGCCGATAGCTTAATAGAGCTGGGTGAGTTTGCTAGAGCTCAATCTATTGTCGAGAAAATGCTGGCAAAGGTGCCTAACTCGACACAAGCCATGACGTTAAATGCAAAATATGACATTTATAATGGTGATATTCCTAAAGCGATAAAACAGTTTTCTATTATTTCAGAATTGACTCCTGGTAACCCTGAAAGAGAATTGGTTATTGCAAACCTATGTGTTTCTCAAGGTGATTATAGAAACGCTGCTGCGAGGTTTATGATGTATTATGAACTTAATATTGATACATATCGAGACAGCTTAGAGTCACGTTATAACTACATTCGATGTATACTATTTATTTATGACTCGATTGAAAAAGATAGCCTAGTAATAAATGAAGACCAAGTAGAAGAAGACCCTAAAAAATTAAAAATAGAAGCATTAAATGAATTTAGGCAGATATCACTGATTAAGGATAAAAATAATAATCGAACCGATGAGCAACATGATTATCAGCCTAGTTATGATGTTGATCAAGAGCTCATTATGTGTCATTTATCCATTCTTGAAGGTAAGCTGAGTGAGGCAATTACGATACTTAAGCACATTTATTCAAATGACTTAGTGTTAGGGTTTTACAATAAATATCACTTTAACTATTTACTATGCTTACTTTCCTTTAATAAGGAGTTTGGTGAATGCATTAGATCAATTAAAGTGTTATTGGATGAGAGTGATTCCAGTCCTATGTTGTTAAAATCACAAGTTGAGTTACTTAGATCCTTGACCCAACAGCATAGAACGCAAACTGATGCTGTTAACACCAATATGGATAGAGTTACTCATTTAATTAAGTCAAAAGAGCTTGTCGCTGCTTTAGATTGTTTGATTGATGTAAGGTCTAAGAATACTTATATTCGAGAAGTTAACTTACAAATCATTGAGTGCTTGACCCAAGCTTGGCCTTCGAATTACAGAGCAAGGGAAGTGAAAACCTTATTGAAATCATGCTTTAAGGTATGTCGAGAATTGTATAACGAAAAAGAATTAGAAACGTTAAATGTGCTTCGCAACTTTGAGTTGGCTGAAAGCCGAGTTGCGAAACATGCTCTAGATTAACCGTTAAGTATTGTCCAAAATAACTACTGACTTTGACAAACAGTTGTGAAGCTTCTCTAGTGGTACCGGTGCTCCTGTAAAATAACCTTGGCATTGTTCAAAACCGAGTTCTTTTAAAATGTTCCAAGTCGCCATATCCTCAACACCTTCTACAACGGTATTCATCTCAAGAGAGTTGGCTACCTGGAGGAGCATTTTTACTAAAGCTTGATATTTAGGCTTAGAAGGTAAGTCGCTAATAAAGCGCCTATCGACCTTCATCTCAGTAAAGGGTAGATCTAGAAGCTTATCCAACGAGGCATATCCGGTCCCAAAATCATCTATTGATAGTTTGAACCCGTGTATCCGCAACCTTGCTAGTGTAGCTAGCGCAGTTGGATTGTTTTGGTATGCGTGAGACTCAGTGAGTTCTAATGTTAACTTATGATGCGAAAAGTCATGAAGAGCGCAAACATCTATGATTTGGTCACATACATTAGGGATTTCTAGGTTGCCTTGTGTCATGTTAATAGATACAGAAATATCATAATGGTAAGCGGCAACTTCTTTTACAGCATTGTTTAGTACGACAAAGAACAATTCATCCATCATGTCATTTTCTTCCATACACTCTATGAAAGAAATAGGACTTAATGTACCTAAATCTTCATGCTTAACCCTAGCTAGAGCCTCAACTGCGACGAGTGTATTATTTGAAAATAGAACCTTAGGTTGGTAGTGATTTATAATGTTTTTATTTAAAAATGCGCATCTAACGTCACTCAGAGTCAGTTGAGGTGGTGTTTGATGATTTCTTTCTTCTTGAATTTGATTGTGAAAGCCATCAATTGATTCTAATAGTTTTGACTTGATATCAGATTTTCTTAGCAACGTATGATATTTGAAGTTTAATAGAGAACAGATATTAACGGTTAATTCACTAATGTCGTCCTCAACAGCAGTGACAATAACAACACCAAGAGAATTATCTATTTCTGATAATTGAAGAAGAAACTTGATTCCGTCCATCTTAGGCATATTAATATCGCAGAAGATTAAGTCGATCTTTTCTGCTTCAATGATCTTTAACGCTTCTAATCCATCATTAGCGACATATGTTGTCTTATGACCGAGTAAACTCAAATCAATTTTCAACCTTGTACTTTGGATCAAATCGTCTTCAACGATGAGGATGCTTAACTCATCCATCATACATGAGCCTTAGTTAGAAGGTTTTTTACATCTTTGATTGTTGCTGTCATAGCGAGTTTAAGCCTCTCTATTTTTTCTTTACTTTTCTCTGTGTCTATTTCATTTTGCAACGATTGTGCAAGTTCAGAAACAGAACTGATCCCTAACATATTGGCAGAGCCTTTGATTTTATGAGCCAAACTTCTAACATCATCTGTGGTGTCTAAACCCTTTAGGTCTTTAGTCATAGAGCTAATAATAACGTTATAGATCTCAATCTTATTTTCTGCGCTATAGTGAGTGAAATTGTCTTCAATTTCCTCTTGGTTATCAAAACTGGAATCGTCATCTGAACTAATGAGAAATTTTGAGATCTTGTTATGAATGGTTTGAGCATCAAAAGGTTTGAGTATTAGCTCATCAAAATTAGGGAAGTCACCAAGTTGGTAATCGCGCTCACCTGAACTACCTACAATATTGATATAGCCGTACTTTACGATATCTTCTTTGATAGCCTTAGCGAGGCTAGGGCCGCTAAGGTTCGGCATATGAATATCTGTTATAATCAAGTCATAACCATCTTTACGATTTTGTAATTGAGATAGGGCCTCATTTCCATCATTGACAACATCACTTGATAGCCCCAGCTCTTTAAGTTGGTTCTTCAGTAATAACTGATTCACAATATCGTCTTCAACGATCAATACGTGTCCAATTAGTTGTTGCATTGATTCTTCCTTTATAATTTCTGTTGATGTCTTATCGACCTGTTCTTTAGGCGTTCTAATCTGTAGAAGTAAAGCACATAGCTGTGAGTTTATATCGTTGAGAGCATCTTCGTTGTGAGAGTATTCATAAGTATCGCAAGCTTGTTGTAGTCGAGTTGCACCTAGGTTACCTGCCGTACCTGAAGTGGTCAAGTAAAA
>NZ_MCZK01000009.1 GCF_002875945.1 Vibrio lentus | reverse complement strand
AATTCACTATGCCACTTCACTACCTATTACTTACTGATGCTGAGAGCGATTACTACACGGATCACCCCTCTGAATTAACTCAAGATAGTTTAGTGTGGTATCAGAATTTACAAGTATATATTTCCTCTGTAGACCGTATCTTATCCCGTAATGAACAAATTATCGAAAGTGCTAATATTCGATTAAGTAATTTAGAACCTAATAGTGATGAATGGCTTAAAGGTCTAGAAGTTATTGAAAGGTTAGAACAGCAGGGTAGATCAGGCCGATTATATGAAGCCCAATCTAAACAGATGAGTAATATTATTGGAGAAGAGGAGTTCAAAGTCATGACATGGCTTAATTACGTCTCCTCTGAAACCTCATACACCTATGATCAATTAGCTGTAATGCCTTATCCCCAATTCTTAGAAATTAGTAACCGTGTTCAGGTACAGGATAATTTAAAAGCAGCACATGAAGCTGATCGAGTTAATGAAGAGAAGAGGCGTAATAAGAAATGAGAACCTTCCTAGAAAAGTGTAAGAACTACAATAATCACCTCCTACAAGTATCCTCCGTAGGTCTTAATCTAGTAACTGATAATATCGGTAATGTAATCAATACAACCCCCTCAAACAGCGTTACAGAGGATTTAAAAGCTAGTTACCTAGACCAAGAAGACAAGCTATTAAATTATGAATGGAGTAATAGCAGCGAGAAACGTCAAAAGGTATTAGATGCTTTCTCAGAAACTATGATCCCTTATGTGAATTGGTTAGTTGAGAATCGAGAAGATTTGAATTTATCAGATGAAATTGACGAATTATTAAAAGACTTCCCTGAGTGGTCAAAATACTTCGAGTAAGTAACAACCGGATATAATAAGAAATAATATGAATAATGTGGAACAATTTGTTTATCAAAATATTGTAGACAATAGAAAAGGTTTACAGGGTTTGAAACGTTGGGAAAAGTCCCTACAAACTCATGAGAATAAATTAGCTAAAATTGAAGCTAAAGCCGTAAAAGCTAAAGTTAAAAATACCACTAAGGTGAGTAAGGTTAAAACTAAGGCCAATACTAAAGAAGAACGGGAAGCTAATAAACTAGCTCAAGCTAAAGTAAAGGCTCAAGCCAAAGAGACAGCACGTATTAAACGTTTTGAAGCATGGAAACTCAGCCAATTTAGATCAGCAGCTTTTGACCGTCTTACTATTGAACAACAGATGCAAGTAAAACGAGTACTATCTTCTAAGAAAACTGAAGCTGAAATCCGAGACGAATTCAAGAAAACTACAGCCACACTACGCAGAGAGAATAAGAGACGTAAGAATCTAGCTAAGAAATCCGGTGGTGTTGGTGGTTCTATTAAGGGCGGTGCTGTAGGTGGTGGTATGGGAGCTGCAGAGGGAGCAGCATTAGCCGCTAATCCTATTATTGCAGCCGCCGCAGTAACTATCACAGCAGGATTAGTAACATTAGCTAGTGGTGCGGAAAAGGCAAAAATGGTAATGACTCAAGCGGATCAGGCAGGGGTTAGTACTCAAGATCTGCAACGTGAGGCACATATCAATGAATCCTTAATGGGTAGTGAATTTGATATTCAGAAGACAGCCGATCAACTGCTAGAGGTATCACGTAAATCTGGAGAGGTTACAGCGGATCTAACCTACAACAATAAAGGTGAATTATCCGGTGGTGGTAGTGGTATTGATGTTGTTAACGCCTTAGTTAAGAGTGGTAAATTAGAGAACAATAAAGCAGCTATTGATAAATACTTTTCTGAAGAGGATCCACTGAAACTACAGAATAAGATTTTTGAGGATATGAAGGCTAGTGGTCTAAGTGCTAAAGAGGTCTCTTTTGCTTTGGATTCAATGGTCTCAGATTGGGATAAGGTCTATAACGCACGTAATGCTAACCCTGAAGCCGTGCAACGTATCAGTCAAGACTTTGATAATTCAACATTCAAAATCACAGAGGAAGATGAGGGACGTATGAAAGCCTTCTCAGCCGCTATGAGTGAATTTAGTGCTGTAGTTGGTAACTTTGATTTATCGATGTTCAAAAGCTTTTCTGAAGGTCTATCTCCTGAAGCTATGGATACCCTATCCCTCTTGGGTGATACAATTAGTAGTATAGCGGCAATCTTCGGAGACCTATTTAGTATCTTATTCAATGCTATTTCTGTAGTCCTACATCCAACACTAAAAGCGGTAAATCTACTACTAGATGGATTAAAATTGGTTACTGGTGCTGTAGCTCAATTGGTTAAATACCTTACAGATCTGAATGGAAAAGTACGTACAGTATTTGAGGGTATTTGGGACACCTTAATTGATACCCTAAAAGAAGCTTTATCTTTCTTTGGTGTTAACTTCTTCGGTGATGATAAAGACGATACTCCACCAAAAACTGATACCCCGACTAAAACGAGTAAGCAACCTTATAACGCTCAAACAATCCCGAAACCTTACAGTTACCTAACCCCTAATATCCCATCAAAAGCACTAACCCCACGACAGGATGAGATTAGAGGTAATAATAGTGCAGGCTTTGCGGAAACCTCTCAACCAATCATAGTTAAGCTACAAAACACACTTGAGATGGATGGGGAGAAAGTAGCAGAGAAGGTAATGGAGACGCAAATAGCTGCAGATGCAGTTGAAGTGGCATAGTGAATT
>NZ_MCZK01000008.1 GCF_002875945.1 Vibrio lentus | reverse complement strand
GAATTACGCAACAAAGCCACACTCTCACGTATAAACGTCATCAAGATTTAGCTCTGGATAAGATCTCTGATTCACAAAGTGCGAATAACCAATATGACCCGAGAGATGAACAAGATGGCCGCGAACGAGCTTATCGACAGATAGTCGCAAGACGCGGGCAGGCTGCTTTCAGACGTTCATTGTTAAGAGCTTATAACTCTCGTTGTGCCATTACTGGAACAAGTATTGAAGGTGTTCTGGAAGCCGCTCATATAACGCCATATAACGGCGCTGATTCAAACCATGTTACCAATGGCATTCTATTACGAGCGGATATACATACTTTATGGGATCTGGACCTATTAGCTATTGACGAAGAGACACACACGGCCCTGATTGCTGATGAGCTTAAAGGCAGTGTCTATTCTGATTTGGAAGGGAAGACGGTGTCATTACCCGAAGACGTAAATGACAGGCCTTCTAAAGCTTGCTTATCTATACATCGTAATACTTTTGGTCTGTAGGTACCTCTGACGCCTTAAGGATTGCAAACGCGGACACACCGCGCGAAATAAAAATTTTTCGGGCCTTATGGTCACCACCACTTCGATAATCAATAGTTTAACCACGACTCCTCGATTTGGATCACGTTATGCGTAACGCTAGGGTTGATATGATATGCAACAATTTTTGATTCTATCAGCGGAACAGCAAATAAATGATTGAATTCGAGTATTTATCTACTCCTTGATGAATCTTATATTGAACCGGAGATAGTCTTTTAGTTACTGAAAGGAGGTGGGTTTGAATCAATTGGTAGTTTCATTAATCGTAATTCTAATGCCTGGAATTATGGCTACGATTATTTGCGATAAATTAACGAACCACTCTAAGTGGGATTCATTTAAGTTTGGGTTGTATTCCTTAACGTTGGGTATGGCATGTTATGTATGTCTGCAAGCTTTGACCTATGTGTATGATGTGTTCAATGCGGCATCGCTAACTTTTGAGGATATTCAATGGTCTAATTTGAATATTTGGAGTAGCGCATTAAATGGAGGGAGCGGGCTGAACGCCTGGGAAATCTGTGTTGCAGTAATTTTATCTGTTCCAGTGGCATTCTTTTCGTCTTGGTTAATCAATTTCAAGATTTTTAACAAATTAGCTCAGAAGTTAAGGGTATCAAGTAAGTTTGGGGATGAAAATTTGTACTCATACTATCTTAACTCACAAGAGATTGATTGGGTTTATGTTAGAGATCGAGAAAATGGTTTTACATATCAAGGTCGAGTTGTATCTCACTCAGAAACCGATACTTTGCAAGAGTTAGTTTTATCTCAGGTATCAGTTTATGGGTATGAAGATTCGGAGTTATACTACGACGTACCTACAATCTATATATCTAGAGAGATTGGAAAGCTAGTTATTGAAGCTATACCAACAGAAATATTAGGAGTCACAGATGAGTGAAAAAAAACCAATAAATGAAGGGTTTACCCGCAATATACAAAAAGGGGAGAACAAGCCGACTGGAAAAGCGAATGTGAAACCAACACAGCCGCCCCCGGCCCCGAAGCCTAAATCAAACTAAGATTATTTAAAAATTTAAGGCGCCAATCGGCGCCTTAAATGATTTTTTGACCTTTGTTTTAACAAACAAAACTTAATTGAGAAGTTAGGTTTATTATAAAGAATGAGCGTCTAGTACCTATTTCGATTATTGAATACTAAACTTCAACAGGGATTTCTGTTGTTATACGTGGCTCAATTTCGGTGAGTATATTTGCGTAAGTATCCAAAATGTCGTTGAAAATCTTTTTATGTTTAGGTGCTTTTAACGTTACAACGAATGCATACCTTATCACTTCAGCTCTTGAAGAACTCACAGGAGCGCCACCTTCACGAGCCATATAATGAATTTCAAATGTGGGTTCGCTCATTTTGCTTCCGATCTTAGTCTTCTCTGCATGTAAAACAGATTCCCATTTTGCTGCGTCAGCGCGTAACTCTGCTTCTGTGGCAATTTTCTTTTGTTTGAAGAACGGCTCTTTTTTATCATTTACAGACCAAGATATTTCAACGCCAGCTCTGGTGTACATTGAAGTATCTTGAGGGTCTACCGGTGTAGAGTAGCAACACGTAGCCGAAATGGTAACTTTCCCATCAACGCCAGCTTCCGGGATTGGTACTGGAACTTTGAGGTATTTACCCGGAGATAATTCACCTTGGTAGATTATCTTAGCCTCTCCATCCGATGATTCAATTAATGAATCAATCGATTTTGGCACTTTCCCCCAGCCCACATGCGCTTTAGAGTGGCCGTTTGAGTTAGCGTTATTTATGAGCAATGCTTTGATTGCTAAAGGGGTTATGTCATGCCCCATAAGAGCACGGATGCCAACAGCTTTCCGAAGTAAGTATGGAGCACTAAAACTTGTTCCACATTGAGGTATAACACTTGGAGTGACTTCAGAAGATAGCACATGAAAGTACTCTTTTGGAGAACCCCCAAAAGCGACTAAGTCTGGTTTTACACGTCCTGGAGCTCGACCGGGACCTGAAGCACTGTAGATGGTTTTTTGCCAATTAGGACATTGTGTGGAAGCAGCTCCGACAGATATAGCATTTACACAATCTGATGGTACCTGAATACGATCTAACCCAAGAGAAGAGTCATTTTCCCCATTGTTTCCAGCAGCAATTGTTAAGAATGTTCTTCCATCAGCTAAATAAGTATCTAACAGTGAAGTCCATGGATGAATCTCATCATCGTCAATAGGAAGGTCAGGCCCCAAACTTAGGTTTAGAAATTCGTATTGATGTGAGAGTAAAACTTCCTCAATATGACCTAGTGTTCGGTACAGCTCGAGTGGCTCTTCTCCATGGATATCATTATCTAGAACACGATAGTGATCTACATATGAGAATGGTCTAGGTACTGGTTCTCCTGGGTCTAACGGGCCAAATAAGAATGCTGATGTTACTCCTAACCCATGATCGGGCCCACCGTTAAGGTCTGTTGCAGAATTATTGCTGAGTCTATAGTCTTTCACCCATGGTTGAACTACCGAATATTCAGGTAAACCGCCATCCAAGATTGCTACTTTTACATCGGCAGCATATGGGGGAGCCGTAGGAAGATTCACCCCTGAACCCATTGAGTTGGTTCTGACTATAGGCCTGAACGACCGCATTGCCGGTACTGGACGAACAACTCGGACAAATGAAAACTTGGCGAGCTCTGTTAAATTGCTCTGATTTCCAATTATAGGTAAAAACCACAAGTTTGAAACGTCGAAGCTGAGGTCGACTCTACATTCATATTCAAGTTTATTTGCGAGTTTAACAAACGCTTTTTTAATTGAATTGGAATTGTGGCCAGGTAGTAGTTGAAGGGGCTTTGTTGCGTAATT
>NZ_MCZK01000007.1 GCF_002875945.1 Vibrio lentus | reverse complement strand
GAATTACGCAACAAAGCCGGTTAAACCTAGAGTGGAATAGTTCGACCGGGAGATTTTCTTACCTCGTTGTGCGGTTTGGTAATATTACGTATATACCATTCATCAACTTACCCTTACCAAAACATAATTTAACAAACATACTCACCTCATTAAATAACAATACCCAATCATCCTATACCAGAGACCATAACTACAAAGGTATAACGATGAAAAAACTCAAAATAACGACCAATGATACATTCAATGGATTGCCAATCTTAGAACCAAAAGGTGGTTTAGTTCTTAGCTACCTTGATAAGCTGTATGACACGATTGATAAAGCCGTTACACAATATCCTCGTTCGACAGCCATTAGAGTAGACTTACGTTTAGCGAAGTCTTTTTTGTTTGATGACTCTAGTGCCATAAAGAACTTTATCGCTTCGCTGGATGCTCAGGTTCAAGCTGATCTCAGTCGAAAAAAAAGGAGAGGTCAAACTGCTCGTAGTTGTAAGGTTCGATATGCTTGGTGTAAAGAAAGAAGCACGTCATTGAGTTACCATTACCACCTTGTCTTGTTATTGAACAAAGACGTCTACCATTCTCTTGGAAGGTTTGATCAAAAAGGCAATTTATCAGACGTGATAAAGAAGGCGTGGTGTCGAGCGTTGGATATCAAAGCCGATGAAGGTGATACCTTAGTCCATTTCCCAGACAACCCTACCTATTGGTTAGAGCAAAACTCAGATAAATTCGACCAACAGGTGGATAGCCTATTTAAACGAGTCAGCTATTTGGCTAAGGTCGAGACCAAGCACTACGGCGACAGGTCGCGAAGTTTTGGGTGCTCGCGAACTTAAAAAAAAGAGGGCAGAACATCGCCCTCATTAATCCTTCCAAGCAATTAGTTTTGAGTGACGGTCTGCATCTTAATAGCCGTTATTGAACTCACTTCTTTTTTAACTGTAGTACCAGCGTCAAAGTTGATGTAGTACTCGGTAAAGGTTCCACTTGGATATTGATAGAACATCAGTTCATTATCACTGACGACGGCCATTCGTTCATTGGCATCGAGTTTAGCACCACTAGAAGCATCGATTGTCGTTGTAGCGGGTTGGTTAAGCTCAGCCTTACTGATATCAAAACGCATGAAGCTAGGCAGTGCACTATTATCATCGGCACTTGAGTACATGCAGTACAGTGAGGTTTGGCCTGCATTGGCTACGTGGCCACTATGCGCTTTAGATGGTTCGAGTTGTGTGATGGTTTTCGTTGTGTCATCGAACTTATACACAGAGCAATCTGAATGCATTTTATAATCACCACGGACCACACTCATGGAGGATGGCCTGTATCCATTGGTAGTCCATAGAGCGTCGGTTTGGTCTAAGGTCGCGCCATTCAACGTAAGCTCGATCAGTGCATTATCGGAATCTCGAATTGCATAGAGTTTACCCACGTATAGAAATGGGACAGACAACTGTGATGTATCGTAACTAAAGTTGTGCTCTGTACCGTCTTGATCTACCCACGTTAAGCTATCACCACTCCAAGGAACGGTGACAATATCACCTGTTGATAGAATGACGTTGTTTCTTAAGTAATCATCAAAGACTTTAGAAATGGTAAACGTACCATCAACAAGTTCTGCTTTATGCAGGCTGAGTTCATCACTGTGCCTCAAGTAAATACGCGTGCTATCTCCGTTGTGGGAAAAGCGTGTGTTGGTGACCCAAGCCTCATGTTCAGCTTCCATCTTCTTATAGATAGGTACGCCGCTCTCGACCAATGGATAAAGATCACCGGTATTCTTGTCCTGTATTAAGGTGTAATTGCCTTCATACACCACGTCATCCACGGTGACGCTAACGTTGCTCATATTGATTGCGGAATAGGTGGTATTGAGGTCGACGATCATATCGATAGTCGGAGTCACAACGCTCTCAGCATCATCGCCTTCAAAGCTAATCGAGCTTACCTCACCATTTTCTGGGTTCTCATAAACGTAAGCACTTTGCCCGTCATCTAAAGGTGTATTGAACGTGGCTGCTCTAGAATATGCACGATAGCCAGTCAAATCGTGAGCGCGAGGCTTAAAGGTTTGAAAACCATCATTTACAACACTCATGCTTGATATTGAGCGCGTTTTGTCGCTAGGTGGGGGATTGCTATTGGAGCCCCCTCCGCAAGCTGTCAGAGCGAAAGCGATAGAGCTGACGAGAGTTGTTCTGAGTAAGTTAGTATTTTTCATGATCATTCCTTGTGTGGTTGTTTGAACATTTGGCTATAAGAGTTGGTTCTCGTTTAGGTGTAATGACCTCAGATAGTGAAAATCCCTTTGGATAGGTAAACCCGAATGTACTGATGTAGATGTCTTGAATTTGGTTGAGAGGAATGGCGCAAACATGGCTTTCGAATTGGTAGATCAATTGAAGGGCTTCACTCTCTAACACAAGCCCAAGCGGACAGACATACTGGAGAGTTTGTTCGCTGTTGAGATGGAGGCGAATTTCACGCTGGTAATAGATTGCTAGACAAAGCTTGTCAAAAAGAGCTTCGTCATAATTTTCTTTCTGATTTATTAACGTGTATCGAATATCAATACGTGGACCTTGGTTGTGGTCCATTAGCAAAAAGGGTGCAAATGCGCCTTGCATACTTGGTAGATAACTTTCAGGAAGTGCTGCTTTTAAACTCTCAAAAGCAAACTCAAGAAGTACAGATTCTTTAGGGCCCATGAATACACCGGGTTGGGGTCTTCGATGATAGCTATAGGGCAGGGTTCTATCGTCTTTTTCAATATCTAGGTAATCCGTCAGAATATTCAAGCAGCGTTGTACGGTACGTTTCGAACGCTTAATCCCAGTACTCGCTAATCGTTCATGAATTTCACTAACTGTAACTTTTCGTTGAGTCGGTATGTGAGAGTAAATTTCAAATACTAACTCTATATGTTCGATGCGTTGTCTGTTTGGTTTAGAAGACATGGGACCACCAAAATTTAAACGTGATCAATCGCCTCATCACTAAAAAGTGATGAGCTAAAGATTCAACGAGATTAGGGATCGGCTGGTGGCCACACAGCCTGATGCGATTACTTTTTGTAGTTAATGACTAGTTTCTTAGCTAGAGGGTACTTAGCTATTTCATAATCTGGGTTTCTGGTTGCCAAGTTATGCGCCGATATTGCGGCAGCTGAAGCTAATCCAAAAATGACAGCAGGGCCTGAAACCAAAGTTGCTGCCATCGTGGTTGAACGACCTGCTGTGTATATTCGACAAGATAGCCTTTGCTCCTCTATGAGCCGCTCAATCTTTCTCACTGCTTGAGAGAAGTTTTTTACCCGAGTTATGGTGAACGACTCTTTTCGTTGGATTAAAGCGATGAGCTCTTCATCATTGGTATGATGCAGTACATTACTTGTGGTCATTGTGAATCCTTAGTTGGGTGTCTATGAACCATCACTGATGGCATTAGGATAAGGATGGGTGAGACAAATAACGTCTCACTCAAATGGCGGATAATGATTATGTGAAATGGGCTGTATATTTGAATTTAAATGACCTCGGGAAGGCCATTATTTATCCTTTGCTGTTTCTAGAATCTCACTCAGTAGATAACCTCTGTCCATCAACTCAATAGTGGCTAAGAGCCGTTTTAGGTGGGCCGAAGAAAGGCGTTGAACGAATTCAAACAGTTCGTGATCTGAGCTTTGCTCGACCTCTTTTTTAAAGTGCTGATACTGTTCATTAAGGTAATGACAACTCGCGAGAGCGGCTCTGATGAGCGCTTTTGTGAGCTGCTCTTTCAAAGGGGGGATATTGGGCATGGTTGGTATCACTTATCGGTAATGTCGTGATAAGTCGTGGGGTGGGAGTCAATGATGAAAAGTCATTCAGGCCTTGCTACATATAGGGTTAGCTCTCTCCGAAGCACGACTTTTGATGGCTGTAGTGGTCCGGTGCCTTTGTATCGTGACATAGACCCGGACGGGTTGTTCTTCCATTACGAAGTGATAGATATAGAGTCAAACGCTTCCATATCGATGTAGTTTAAGAAGTTATCCTGCCAAAGCTCAAACATCTCTACAGCGGAATAGTTACCCTTGATTGGGCTCCATCCCCCGAATTCTGTAAAGAACGCTTGGTCTCGAAAATCAAAGTCTAGACATCGCGCCAATTCTGGATACACATTCCCAACGTAAGCAAAATCAGTGATGTATTCGATGTTCCACTGTCCGCTACAAGTTTGAGTAACAGCTATTTCAACAGGGTGAAATCCACCAGCTTCAGAGCTGTATGAACTGTCCCGAAAGTTAAAGACTAAGTAAGTAGTTCGTGCAATTGATTCGTTATTTGTTAGTTGTCTTTGAAAGTTGTTATTGAGTAGAGCTTGTAGCTTGTCCGAGATAGGCAGACTTGCCGGGTGTAATTTTAGAGTAGACATAATGATGCCTCCTTGAATTTAGGTGAACGAGTCGGGTGATTGGTTAGCCTTAGCGGACTTGAGTGATCTGTATGTCATCGAAGACATGCTGAGTTAAATGCTCATGGAAAGCGCACATCCAGGCTTGGAACACTTTTGTTGTGACAGGGTGGCTCAGGCTCGCTGCCCCCGCATCTGGTTGATAGCACCAGTGATTAAGTAGGTGGAAATAGAGATAAACATCGAGAGAGTCGGTGGTTTTATCTTGATAAGTAAAATTGGCCGCGAAAACCAAGATCCAATCAGAGCGTGAATTCTCCCGCTTTAACTGAATCTCGACAGGGGCGACCCCTTCCTTTGTTTTGTAGTAGCTTGTGTTTCGACAGTTGAGTGCAATGCGTGTCGTGCCTCTAGGAATAGAGTAACGAGCTATGGTTTGTTCTAATTGCTGGTGGAGTTTGCTATTGAGGGTGATGTCACCATAGTGTTTCTTAATCATAACCAGCCCCTCTCTGCAAACGATGTGCACTGTTCTCCGACAACAATATGATCCAGAACTCGAACATCAATGAGCGCTAAAGCATCTTGCAATCTCGTCGTGATGCGCCTGTCTGCTTGTGATGGCTTAGAGTCGCCTGATGGATGGTTGTGAGCAAAGATAACCGCTGCCGCATTCGCCTTTAGAGCAGTCTTTACTACTTCTCGTGGATAGACGCTTGCAGCATCAATCGTCCCTTGAAACAACTCCTCAAATTCAATTAATCGGTGTTGGTTATCTAGCAACATGACGGCGAACACTTCGCGTTCACTGCCGCCTATCTTAAATCGCAAATAGTCTCGGGTAGCTGATGGGTTGGTAAATACATCTCCTCGGACATAACGCTCTTCTAATATATCTGCAGCCTTTTCTAGAACGCGATGTTCATGCTCTTGCTGTGAGAGTACGTAAAGTGGTGGTGAAAGTGTTCTCATTTTGATTCTCCTTTAATAAGGCTTTAGGTCATTCACTTTAATGACATATACCTCAAAAAGGTTTGAATCAGAGTAAGCCGAGCCAGCCTCATTTTTTTTAACACTATCCCCTTATCCCATGAGGACTACAGGCATAGGAGAACGTCCCATGAGATTTTTAAAGCTAAAAGAAGTGATTGAGAAAACTGCATTAAGCCGCTCGGCGATCTACAGAAAAATGGATGAGGGTAACTTTCCTGTATCGGTAAGCTTGGGAGATAGAGCGGTCGCATGGGTAGAAGAAGAGGTGAATAACTGGATGGAGCGGCGCCTATCTGAAAGATAGATTAATTAATCTTAATTAGTGCGGTTATATTGACAAAACACTTGTCAGTGACACAGAAAAGCCAAATCATAGGAATAAAGTTATGAACGAAGAAACTGTGCAATCTATATTGCTATCACGACATCAAAAGGAAACGCATCAAACCTACAGGGTGGGCTTGGTATCAGTGTGTATAACTACGATGGGCAGTTAGTTGACGAAAATAATCTATTAGTCGGTGAGATTGCCGATTGCGCGGAGTTAGAACTAATCGCATTGATAGAAGCGATGGCTTATACCAGGGATGGAGACTGCCTGTATTCGAGTAGTGAATATTGTGTGAAAGGGGTAAATGAATGGCTAGGTAACTGGAAAGCAAAGGAGTGGCGAAAATTTGATAAGACACCAGTAGCTAATCGTCATTTATGGCAACAGGTCGATATACATCGAGCGAACAAGTTTGTTGATGTGAATCGTGCTGATAAGTTTGGGGACTTTGAACAGATGGTGAGAGCAGGGAGTATGGCTAGGGAAGCGATATAATCAATCATTTATTAAGCGAAGGCCTCCAATCTTCTGAATTGATGAATCTGCGATAAGTGGGGGGCGCGAAGCGAACAGAATAAGCGCTGGAGATCAAGTCGATTCAGTGATTTACCCATTACGACAACACTCATGGTGAAACAAGTGTTTCCTATGTCGTTGAGAGCGCTGCAAGGATTTGTCGACTTGGTATTTAGACGTCCCCATGTTCCATTAAGTTGTTCGCCTCACATTTGCATCAGTCGTAGAGCAAAGGAAGTTGAGGTCTCATTTAAGACAGCACCTAACCATCGATGCGACTGGCCTTTAGGTTTATGGCGAAGGCGAATGAACAGTAAAAACCCCGGGACGGATGGTAGGCGTAGAAAGGGCATTAAGTTGTATATTACAGTCGATTCAAGCACTCATGAAATCATTGCTGCCGGTCTAAGTACAGATGGTGAAGTCATTCCGAACTTGCTGAAACACACACGCCGAAGCACCCTAGCGGTCTCTGGTGATTGCGCTTATGACACGAGAGCGTGTCACGCTACTATGAGATTAAACGATCCATTGCTCTAATCCTGCCAAGAGAAGGGGTTGCTCTTTCTCTAAATTGAATTACACAACAAAGCCCACTTTTTAGTCCATAACGCCTTGCGAGTTAAATATCGTTCGTGTTGGATCTTGCTAGTGACACTGTGACAAATTTATTTCGTGGTTGTATGTGATTAAGTGTAGGTTGATTTAAATCTTGGCGTAAAGTGGTAAAAGTAGATAGATAAAATCTGGTATATTCTTTTTGTTAACAAAAAAGGTTAAATTATTACTTTGGTATCTAAATTTTTTAGCCGCCAAATATAAAAATATCAAATAAAAAATATAAACAATTGGCGACAAAAAATAAAAGTAAATATTGTTTAGATTAGGTACTTTGCGTTGACAATGAATGCAGAATCTTACTTATGAATATTTGTGTTTGACTAGGGGAAATGTTTTTATTTGAGTGTTGTTGGGTTAATAAATAATTGAGTTTTTCTACAGATGATATTGAATTAGGGGCTTTGTTGCGTAAT
>NZ_MCZK01000006.1 GCF_002875945.1 Vibrio lentus | reverse complement strand
CTAAGCGGAGAAGAGCCCCTGGGGTATTGCAAAACCTCTAACCTTTGGGCCAAATTCACTGAGCCACTACACCATACGTTATTATCTCGTCTATACACTCAGTTGTCGTGAAATTGAAGAGATACAATTGGAGCGCGGCGTATAAAGAAGCACGTATCTGGGTCGTGGCGAATGAATGAAACCTACATCAAAGTAAAAAGGTAAGTGGGTCTATTACTATCGTTCGGTCGATAAATTTGGAAATGTCATTGATTATTATATTAGTTCGAAGCGTGATGAGGCTGCTACTAAAGCCTTTCTGAATAAGGCTATTGCACAAAATGGTTTACCAAGAGAGGTCGTCATAGATGGAAGCAAGAGTAACTACGCGGCCATTGATTCAATGAATGTTCAGCTCTGGTTGACGGGTTACTTTATGCTCTCAATAGTAGAGATATTAGACATTAAATATTTGAACAATATCGTTGAGTAGAGTCACCGTTGGGTGAAGCAGAAAGCGCATCAAGCGCTAGGTTGGAAATCAATGAAAGGAGCCTTGACCAGTTTGCATGGACGATGTTGAAACAAGAGTAGATAGATATTGAAGGCCAGACTACCTTTGCTCGATTCTACGCACTCGCTGTATAATTGTACCTGTAGGGTTGGTCTGTCACACCTCAACTAGATTTGCGACAGAACCAAATAAGATCATAGGGCGCTTCGTAGAATACTGGCAATCTCTGAGTGTTCACGGCTTTCAGCATGTTGTAACGGTGTAATTCCGTTACTATCTGCGATGGAAATATCGGCTCCAGCATTTACTAGAATTTTAACAATATCTTGATAGGGCTTAGAGCCATCCCCTAACACAATCGCTTCAAGCAATGCTGTCCATCCAATATTGTTTTTCCGATTAAGCGGTGCACCAGCAGTTACTAGTAAACTTACTATTTCTACAGCACCTTGATGGCTTCCGTAAATCAGTGCTGATCCTTGATATACTGACGTAAGTAATGTTGGGTCAATACCATTAGCTAATGCCCATTTAGCCATTTTTATATTAGAGGTAGAAATGGCAATGTTTAGAATGTCTCTTTTCTTAACATCAAGAACATTTATATCTGCACCTTGTTCTAAAAGTAACGACATCGTGCGTATATCACCAACACGGGCACTCACAAGAAGCGGTGTATCTCCCAATGCATCTCTCTGGTTTACCTTATCTTTGTCTATAAGAGAAGTTAGTAAATTGATATCTTTTGCTTCAGTGATACCAAATATAGCGTCTAATTTATGACTCTCGAAAGCATTTGCGTAAAACATCCATAATATGGGTAGCGCAAACATCGAGCGTAATACATTCAAACTTCTTCCCTCTTGTTAATGATCTGACGACGAACCCACTGACATACAACGTTTTGATGGTTCCTGTGATGCCAATAGAGATGAACATCGAAAGGTGTTGGCGTCACTTCAGAAGGTAGCTCAAATAACTTAATATTGTATCGCTCCTCTATTTGTGTTGCGACAATATCGGGAACAGCCATAATAATATCATTTGTCTCGCATAGCGAAGCCGCTAGGGAAAAACTTGATAGCTTAAAGGCAACATCACGGTTCAGCTTCTGTTGAGCTAGAATATCATCAATTTCACTGGATCCTAGCCCGCTAATTGCAACAACAGCGTGCTTACAGCTTAAATAGTCGTTAAGAGTAAAGTTTCGTATTGTTGCTTTAGGATGTTGTTTTCCCATAATACCGACAAATCGAGTGTTGCAGATCTTAATGTGGTATATCTGATGTGAGCTGTATGTAGGGCGTAAGCCAGAGATTACAAAATGTACTTCACCAGCTTCTAATAATTTAAATGGATCCGCAGGTCTGTTCGTTACAGTAAATCGCATATTTGGAGCCTGCCTCTGAAGAAAAGGCAAATATCTTACAAAAAAAGCACAGCTCTCTGTGTCAAGCCCATAAAAGCTCATAGTGCTTGTCGTTGTTTGTACATCGAAAGTTTCGTTTTCCACTATATCCCTTAGTGCACTCAATAATGGCTTCAACTCAGTTTGGAGTATGAGTGCTTTGTCAGAGAGAGAATAGCCTTCAGTGGTTGTGACTAACAATGGGTCCCTAAATAGATCCCGAAGCTTTTTAAGATGTTTACTCACTGCTGGTTGACTCATACATAACACAGTAGCTGCTCGAGATACATGTTGCTGTTCGAGTAGTACCTCTAGTATGACTAACATATTCAAATCTATATTTCTTAAGTTCATCCGATGACGTCCTCTACCTTAGCAACTGTAGATTCTATATGAACTTATCTCTCCTTGGGTATAACAATAAGAAATAATCGCTATCCACTCTAGTTATTTTGCTCTGTTTATTATCAGTCGTATTATGAACTCCATTGAGTTAATTAAATCACTATTAAGAGGTAACACAAATGAAAATAGCATTGACAGCGATAGCGTTAACGGTTGTTAGTCTGCCTTCGTATGCGCTAACACAGTTGACAGAAAATACATATCACTTCTATCACGGTCATTATGGGAGCCTTGTTGTAGTCGGTGATAGTGGGGTGTTAATAACAGATCCTGCAAATAGTAAACGAGCTGAAGTTTTGAAAAAAGAGTTAACAAAAGTAACAAATAAGCCAGTTACGCATATCGCTTATTCCCAAGATCATTTTGACCATATAGGTGGAGGTGAGGTATTTAAAGGGGCAAAAAGCTATATACAAGAATCAGCTAGCCAAGTCCTCAAGTACGATCCTCTAGAAATGGCTCCTGATAAAATTGATGTGATGTATAAGGAGTATCTTAGTATAGATTTGGGTAACGTAAATGTAGAGTTGCACGCTCTAGGTGCAAGCGATGGATTTTCAGCTAGTGCTATTTATGTCCCAGGTGAAAAGGTTGTTTATAGCTCTGATTTATATCAGGACGGCAAAATTACCAAAGGGAAGTACTTACCAACTTTAAATGGCGTGGGGGTTTGGGCTGCATTGAATACTCTTTCGGAATGGCCTTTAGAACATGCAATCGATTCTCATTCTAACGGTAGCTCTGTCAAGGCTTTGCATGAATACCGAGGCTTATACAATGACATTTACGATAATGTTCTACAAAAGCTGAAGGACAAGCGTAAGACTCATAAAGGCTCACTATATGATTATGCCTATTATGAGTTGCAACAAGAAATTGAACTACCTAAATACAAAAGCTGGAAACAGTATGAAGAATTACCAGCTCATATACAACGAATGGCTCTTTCGATGGTACATGCAGGGTAGAAAGGACCTCAAATATCGAGACGGATTGTAATACAATAATTCAGCTCATTAGATAGTCTATCGAATCGAACGATAACTATATTTTTGGATGTTTTGTGGCAGAAGCTCAGCAGCTTCTACCTACAATGCTCTATCCGTAGGCGCGTCATAAACTCTGCATTAGTGCTGTTGCAACTGATAAGCACGGCCATATCGTTGATTTTTCACTCTGCGATCGCCGTGATGGAAAGCGGCTCGCGCCTTCTTTACCAGAAAAAGTGGTTATCGATAAGAGTGGAACCAACGCATTAGCACAACGAAACTCAACCCCAACTTTCTCTAAATCGATGTTCAGCGACCAGCGTTTCGCCGCTGGACACGAAAGCTCACCAAAAATGATATCGGTTCTGTCGCAAATCTAGTTAGAGGCGTGACAGGCCCATCCTACAGATACAATTATACTGCGAGTGCGTAGAATCGCTCAAAGGCCGTCTGGCCTTCAACATCTATCTGATCTTGTTTCAACATCGTCCACATTTCACGCCCATGCAAACTGGCCAAGGCTCCTTTCATTGATTTCCAACCTAGCGCTTGATGCGCTTTCTGCTTCACCCAACGGTGACTCTACTCAACGATATTGTTCAAATATTTAATGTCTAATATCTCTACTATTGAGAGCATAAAGTAACCCGTCAACCAGAGCTGAACATTCATCGAATCGATGGCCGCGGAGTTACTCTTACTTCCATCTATGACTACTTTACTTGGTAAGCCATTTTGTGAAATAGCCTTATTCAGAAAGGCTTTAGTAGCAGCCTCATCACGCTTCGGACTAATATAATAATCAATGACATTTCCAAATTTATCGACGGCTCGGTAATAGTAAACCCACCTACCTTTAACTTTGATGTAGGTTTCATCCATACGCCACGAGTCAGACACCGGCTTCTTTCTTCGCCTCGCTCTATGCTCTAATAATGGGGCAAATTTGATAACCCAACGATTGATAGTGGCATGATCTACAACGACACCTCGCTCTAATTGTATCTATTCAATTTCACGATAGCTGAGTTTGTATGCAAGGTAATAGCGGATAGTTTCGAGAATAACTTCAGAGGGAAAGTGGCAGCCTTTAAACATTGAGAATCAGTATCATGAATAGAAATTAAGCAAATTTTAACTTAAAGGCTCAAACTTTGCGACAGAACCAAATGAACGCTACGCGCTTTTGACGGTGAAAACCGTGCCGTCAGTTGGGAAGTTAGGCGAAAACGACGATGAAACCCTAATAACCCAAGGAAGCACACCATGCCACATTCCCTTTCTTTGCACACTCACAGCACTAAGCCCGTAAAAGCGAGCAACGTATCCCCGTTGCATCCGTCAGGCTCTACAACAATGAAAATTGCGCCGCTGTCAGTTTTGATTCACTGCTCTGAATCTTCAAGGCTAAAAAAAGATGAAGAGTTCGATTTCGAAATCTTTGAGGCTATCGCACTGAAATCGGCTTCGCTGATCATTGCTTTCGCATTCTGGAATATTCTGAATCTCTAAAGAAATCAGAGCCGAATCATTGGTATTTAACGAACCCGCAAGGCAAAGAACTAATAGAGCTGTTGAAAACATATCAACTCAATCGACAACAAGTGGCCAATGGCCACCAGAGCGCGTTTGAAAAAGTACGTGTAGCTAAAGCGCAGAATAAAGAGATGGTTCAAACACGTTTTGAGGTTAAGTAATGAAAGCATTTGTATTAGATACCCGACTAGTTCGACTGTTTGAAAGGTTAGCTGCCCTTAACCCACCAGTTGGTCAAATGGTGAAGGCTTTAAATGTTGTGTTACAGCAATCTGGCTCTCACATTGAAAGTAAGCAGGATTTTTGTGATTTCATTGAACAAGTAGAACGATTCCAAGCCGAAAGCTCGAGCGGGGGTTTTAGTGAGTGAATGGGCTAGTTAGCCAGATGGTGGGCTTTGTCCGTGCTTCGCACTTCAAAGCCCCAAACCAAATGAAGCAAATTCATTACACATTTTTCTTTTCTATCAGTAATTTATTTTTAATTATGATTAAATAATAAGTGTTTTTTCAGCTAATCCTATAGCTTGGTTGAGAAATATAAAACGAATAGGGTTGGGAAAACATGCGCAAAATCATTGATACTCAAGCAGCCCCAAAAGCGATAGGACCATATTCTCAAGGGGTCATCACTGGTGGGCTAATTTTCACTTCAGGTCAATTACCATTAAGTCCTCATACCGGACTTTTGGTCAAAAGTAGTCTGGAGAAGCAAACCGTGCAGTGTCTAGAGAACATGAGAGCGATTTTGCTCCATGCAGACGCTGACATGTCAGATGTAGTGAAAACAACCGTCGACCTTACCGATATGATGAGCTTTTCCGTGGTAAATGAAATTTATAACGATTTCTTTATTAAGAACGGCGCCAATTTTTTTCCCGCGAGAACCTGCATCGAAGTATCGAAACTTCCTCTCAATGCCCTGATTGAAATAGAGGCCGTTGCTGTCGCGCCTTAGCTGTTACTTGTTTCGTTTTTTAGCCCCAGCCTAGAGCTGGGGTTATTATTTAGACATACCTTAGTGCGTACTTTTTCTCCTTATGTTTAATGGTGTAAATCTTACAAATCCAATGCAACCTATTATATTTATGGCTTTTATCACCTAAGTATCGCGAAATGAGTAAGAATTACATTTTTCGAGTGTAGTGGTATAGTTAATTTGGCCACCTGATTAAGAGGTGATGTATGATCATCTCGATACTAAAACATGGCAGCCTATCAGCTATTGAAAGCACTGCGATTGACCCTGATATGAATGGAACGCACATGCATTCCAATTGAAAGATTCAGCGTTCTAAAACTCACAACGTATAAGCGTTATTCGATTCCAACCACTCTTTTACCGCTCGGTTAAAAGTGACCAACTTCTGCGGTGTTACCCTTCTTTGAGCATAGATAAGACTTAGCTTTTGGGCTTTTATCGACCATTCTGGGAACACGTGAATAAGCTCACTTTGCTTGAGCTGCTCTTCAACTTGATAGAACGGCAAGCTGGCGACACCTATCCCTTGCATCGCTAACTCTAAAATTGAACTATAAGTATTCGAACTAACGCTTCCGGTTACTTCAACATGGTAGGTTTGCTCACCATTGATCAACTCCAGCTGATTCCAACGTTCATTTTGACTGTTAAGAATGAAGCTGCATTTATGGATGTCTTTGGTGGTGGCGAGTGGGTAAGTTGATGCGTAATCCGCACTGCAAACGAGAACATTGCGGATATGCCCGAGATCGTTGGCAATCACATCATTAGGCAGTTCATCGTAGGCTCTAAAAGCAATGTCAAAGTCGCCAGACTCTATCTTCTTTTTCATCGGCCCAAAGTCGAGAATCAAATCCACTTTTGGATACTCTTGCTTGAAAGTAGGGATGATATGACGACAAAGCGCACGCCCAAACTCTATCGGTGCGGTAATTTTTAAATCGCCTGCCACTTCCTGCGTCATGTCTAAGACACGCATTTCCGCTTCGGTTGCTAATAGTTGAATTTGCTTCGCTTTCGAATACAACTCTTCACCCACTTCTGTGAGGCTGATAGAACGAGTCGTTCTGTGAAACAGCTTAGAGTTCAATGTTTCTTCGAGTCGTTGTACATGCCGAGACACCAAACCTTTTGACACATCCAATACTTCAGCGGCCTTGGTGAAGCTTTGCTCTTCGGCGACAGTCAAGAAGGTCTGCATATAAATCAAATTCATCATTAACACCATTTAGTAAACAGTGAAGTCATTTTGTACTGTTTTTCTTACTCTTTCAAGAAACTAAGATTCAAAACGTAAACAGAAAGGAGAAGAACAATGAACAAATTACTACTTATTACCGCTGCAATGGCAGCCTCTATGAATGTTTCAGCAGCCTCTGTTGTAGAAGGTAATCCAACACTGGTTGGAGACTCATTCGGGTTTGTTGAAGGCCCAACATGGGATGTGAAACATCAACGTTTCTTGTTTAGCGATATTCCAAACAACACAACCTATTCTTACGATCTTGAAGGCAAGTTAAGCGTTTTTGATGACAACTCTGGTTATGCCAATGGTCTCGATATTGATGCTAAAGGCAATCTTTGGGCTGCTCGCCATGATAGAAAGCTGTCGTACCGTCAGGGCAACGGAGAGAAAGTGATTGTCGCTGCAACGTATAACGGCAAGTTGCTTAATAGTCCGAACGACTTAACCGTTAACAGCGATGGCAGCGTGTGGTTCACTGATCCTCCGTTTGGCATCCAAGGTTACGGCCCAACAAAGGCAGAACCCGAGCAACCGGTTAACGGCGTTTATCGTTACTTAGATGGCGATCTAAAGCTGATCACGGGGGAGTTCAAGCTACCAAACGGCATCGCTTTCTCTTCTGATGAATCTTCGTTATACGTTGCCGACACGTCTGATGGCTGGGTATACCGATTTGATGTTGATGGCCAGTCACTCAGCAATAAGACTCAGTTTGCCCAAGTGAAAGCGGTATCTGGCTCAGAACCTATGGTTGATGGTGTTGCTGTTGATGCTGATGACAACCTGTTTGTTGCAGCGCATGGTGGTGTGGGTGTGTTCGATAAAGACGGTAAGCAAATAGACTTTGTTGCTATCGATGCGGGCCATATTAGTAATCTAGAAATTGGCGGAAAACAGCAAGACTTACTAATGGTGACGGCATACAACAAAGTGTTGGTGTTTAAGCTTAAGTAACGTCTTACAAAGCGAAAACAAAAATGGAACGCCCGAGCGTTCCATTTTTCGTATCTGCTTTACCTTAAACCTGCTCGCTTGGGTGTCCCCACATTAGCTCGCTTGCGTAAGGGCCAGTGACGCTAGAGGTAGACTCTCCCACGCCATCTAGTGCGCCAGGAGTAAGTGCTTTAGCGAACCAGCACTCAAGAGGTGCAAGTGTTCTTACTGGTGGAAGCACGTTGTGTGGCGTGTTGTAACGGTTGCCGTAGTGGAACGGTTCGCCCATCACGAAGATAACGTCAGCGTCGAGTTGTTTCTCGGCTTCTTCCATTAATCGAGTCGCGTAGCCTTTGCCTTGGTATTCTGGCAATACCGCTAAAGGTGCAAGTACATAACACTTCAGGTGTGGCGCTGCGTCTATTGTGATTGGGGTATAGCATGCGTGTGCTACGCCTTCATGCACGATAGAAAAGCTGCCGTCGGCAATAAGATCGTCGGCAAATTCTGCGTACAGTTTTGCATGGCGTTCGTCGTAAAGCCCGCCTGCAGCGGCGAAAGCTTCGTATTGAATTTCATAAGGGGTTTTCATTTGAAAAATTCCTAACTTAAATTATTGGTTGTCAGCGTTTTCAGATATCTAATTACTTTAGATAGCCAACAACGTTTTATTGAGCTTTTAAGCGAGGTACTTATAAATCCAGTAGCAGTAAGTACTTAGCTATGAAGCGTTCTTTAATTTGTTCTAACGGGTAATCACCATCCGAGAACAAGTAATTGAGTGCGATACCATCGATATCGGCGATTAACATGTGGCCATCGACAATGCTGTTGGCATTTGAGATGTCACATAAAATGACTTCGAAAGAGGTCATCATCTGCTGGTATCGTTCATCCAACAGATCCTTCAATATCAGCCTTGTTGAGGGCTGGCATTTCAATTGGTAATCAAGTTGATAAAACCGTTTTTGTTGTGGGTCGGCCATTGACAAGAAGATGTGCTCGATAAGATTCACAAATCTCTCTTTTACCGACATTCCTTCACTAGATTGGTCAACATTTTCACCGACTTCGCTAATGATTTCAGCCATGCGAACAAACACTTGTCTTAGTAGGTCATCTTTGTTTTTGAAATGATGAAAAACTAAGCCCTTCGATACTTTCGCCGTTTCACACACTTGTGAGATAGACGTTTTTTCAAAGCCTTGTGTCGCGAATAATTCAATCGCGGCTTGGATTGCTTGCTGCTTCTTGTCCATGGGAATCACTCAATTAATTTACAAACCGACTATCCGGTCTGTAATTCATGGTGCGGATAATATACAACAACGAAGGGGGGCGCAAGATCTTTAAAGATCGTTTTTTAGGATCGATGTTTGGCTGGTTTTTCTTAAGTGAGAGTGACGTCGAACTGCATTTTGTTTGGATTCGAGATTTATCAGGAACGGAAGTTTAGGAAGAGCAGCAAGCTAAAGAACGGGGAGGCTCTTTAGCTATAGAACGGAGTTAGTTGGTTTATTGTTTGCCTAACGAGGCGGCAAAACATTCTTGGTTCGGGTTACGCAGTTTTATTATGGTTTTGCTTGGGTCGACACAGTTGAGGGCATCATCATCGAGATTGGCGTGACTGAAATCGGTACGGAATAGATCCGCACGATACAGATCAACGTTGAGCATTTGTGCGTGGCTCATGTCTGCGTTTCGTAAGTCGGCATCGCGAAACGTCGCGTTGTTCAGGTTCGCGTGGCTGAAATTGGCGTAGGTGATGTCAGTCTCATTCATGTTTGTGCCTGATAAATCGGCGCCACTAAAGTTGGCTCGGATTAGGCTGGCACAACGCAGGTCTAGGTTTTGAAGTACTAAGTGGCTTAGGTCGGCATTACGTAATTGCGCTCGTTCGCCGCCTTGGTTTTCTAGCCACAGTTTGTGTTGTTCAAGAATAGAATCAAGCTCTTGCTGAGTGTAGGTATTCATAATTACACCACCATTTTCAAAAGAGATACTGATATTGGGTATCCCTTTGTTTCGTCTCTCGCTGTCTCGTCTTTTGTTATCGTGCTTCTATCTATTGAGCTTCTTTCTATCGAGAGCTAGCTAATCTTGCTGTGCCATATCTCGCTGTCTGGGCCGACAACACATTCGCCATCCACTCGCATTGATAAACGAATCAGGCATCGTTTAACCACTTCTTTGAAATCGTCTTCAGGCAAGTGTCTTACTGAATCGACCAAGGCTTTGCAGTGCGGAGCGGTTTGCTCTTTTAAGGTGTAGAACACCCACTTGCCTTTCTTCTCATGGTTGAGCAGGCCAGCTTTGTAGAGCATTTTTAGATTACGAGACACGTTGTATTGAGTTTCACCAATGATGTCCATTGCTTCAGCCACTGCCATGCATTCATCCACATGCAGGAACAACCAGAACAATCGCAGTCGATTAGGCTCTGATAAGGCTTTTAGCGAATCAATGTATTTTTCATCCATCATGGTTTTACCCTTCCAACTGAGTAGCGCCACTCTTTATGAGCGGCGCGAAGTTTTATTTTGTTCTGAGTAACCGATTTTACACAACGTATTGGAAGATAGCGCCACCAATGATGGCTGTCGTTAAGACGATTCCTACAAACGCGATTACGGCTTTTCTTTTTAGAACTGCAGATACTAGCGCGATTTCAGGCAAACTGGCACCTGTACCACCAATAATTAGTGCCAATGCCGCGCCTAAGCCCATTCCTTTGGCAATTAACACGTTAAGCAGCGGAATTGCCATCTCGATACGCAGGTAAAGCGGGATACCAATCAATGAAGCGATCACGATAGATTGGAAGCTGTCACCGCCCACGTATTTCTCTACCAAGTCTGCAGGCAAGTAAGCCGCCGAGAATCCACTGATCGCCGCACCCAATAGTACATACGGGATGATTCGCTTGAATAAAGCCCAAGCTCCGCCCATTGCATTACGCATTCTTGATGCTGAAGAAGGAGCCGCGCCACAAGTGTTGCCTGTGTTTTTGTTATTGCTCGAACCGGAGCAGCCTTTGCCTTTGGTGTCTTCAAGCTCAGCACCACGTTTGATCTCGTTTCTCCAAGGTGATTTGGATATCAAGTAACCACCAAGAACAGCTGCGGTAAAGGTTACCAAGAAGTAGACCACGGTGATCTTCAATCCGAACGCGGCGTACACCATCGCCAATACGATGAAGTTACACAGTGGCGCGGAGATGATGAAGCTCATCACAGTACCTAATGATGCACCCATCGACGCCATTGCCATGGTCACCGGAACCACGGCTGCGCTACAAAATGGGGTCAACATTCCGAACAATGCGCCTAACAAGGTTCCCCATTTATCGTGCTTGGTCAGCGTCGCTTGGAGTTTATCTTGAGGGATATACTCCCGCATGATGCCAGTCAGAACCGACACAATAGCGATGATAACGACCAGACCTTTGGCCACATAAAAGAACTCATTTAACGCAATAACTAATTTAGCATCCACAATTGGAATCTCTAGCAAGTGAAAAGAGGCTTGATCATATACATACATGCACAATCGTGCAAGTGTGTATATTTGGATTGGTTGAAAATAGACAAGGATAAGCGTGCTTGTGGCCTGTGGTTTTCTTTCGGGATGGCTGCGTTTTGAATGGATTTAATTTTAATAATCAGTGGATTAGGTTTTTGTGAGAAGTGGGGGGAGGGTGTTTAAGGGAAGAGGATTAGAGGCTGAAATAAAAACGGTGTTATGACGAATCCGCCATAACACCGTTGTTTGTTCTGATCTTTAGGTTGTTTATTTTAATTTTTAGGCTCTTAACTAAAGGGTGTTTTTATACACCTTGCCGTCTTTCATGATCAGCTTTTGTGTCTCTGTATTTGCCACACACGCTACGCCTTCCAGTGGGTTACCGTCGATAATCAATAGGTCGGCATACGCACCTTCAACAATCTGACCTAGCTTGCCTTCTTGGTAAGGGTGTTGGTAAGTCGACATTTCGAACAAGCGTCCGCAGTTTGATGTCGCCATGCGAAGTGCCGTGATGGTATCGAACACTTGCTCAATCGCACCAAGCTCATTCAGTTGAGTGGCATGGACGTAGGTTTCGCCAACACAGTCGGTACCAAAGGCGATGTTTTGGATGTCGTATTTCTTAATCAGTTCTGCCGACTTAAACATCGCTTTACCTACACGCTCTGTCTTGCGGTATGTCTCTTCGTTCGGCAGCGGAATTTTGCGTTCTGCAATCAATGAAGAGGTAAAGTAAGACGGAATCACCCAAATGCCTTTCTCTTTGATGATCTCGGCAATGTCGTCATCCATAATTGTCGCGTGTTCGAAAGACATCACGCCTGCTTCTGCTGCTCGGCGCATCGCATCGGAGGTGTGGATGTGCGCAGCAACATAAGTACCGTAGTCTGAAGCGGCTTGTACTGCGGCTTCCATTTCGTCAGAAGTGAATTGTAATGTGTCTAGCGGGTCGAAGGTTGATGATGCACCGCCGCCAGCCATGATCTTGATTTGTGAAGCACCCATAAACAGCTGCTCACGTACTGCTTTCAATACTTCTGAACGGCCATCGGCCACTTTCATTGCGCCTTGCTTCATCATTGGCGAGTCTTCGTGTCCATTAGCTAATCGTTCTTGCGCTTGGTTTTGACGGTAATCGGAGTGACCACAGGTTTGAGATATCGCCGCCATCGAAGGAAGAATACGTGGGCCAGTCGCGTAGCCGTTGTCGATACTTTTCTTAAGGCCGAGGGTGTTACCCGCCACATCACGAATGGTGGTAAAGCCGCGCATCAGCATCTCTTCTGAAATCTTTGCTGAGCGAATCGCCACTTCTTCACGAGTCATGGTGTCAATGACATTAAAAGACGCAGATAGCGTGATATGAACGTGCGCATCAATCAAACCTGGCATTACCGTGCCACCTTGAGCATCAATGATTTCATCCGCTAACGTTGCATCAATCTCGCCAATTTGAGTAATCAAGTTGTCTTCAATAAGAAGTGATACGTTCTCGATTAGGTTGTTATCAACACCGTTAAATACGTTCGCGTTAGTGATTAGCTTTTTCATAGTCTCCACCTTTTGGAAATGAGTGTGTGTCGCTGATGGGGTCATCATATGGGGCGCAGCATTTGAAGAATGGCCATTTGGTGACAAGCAATGACGAGACTTATCTTTTGGTGCTTTTCTATATTTTTAAAAATTGCTTTATAGAGGAAAGCTAATTACTGACGTGAGAAATGAACAGCCGATAAAAACTAACAATTTTGAATGGAATGGTTGTGGTGTCATCAAATGGTAAGTTTTGCTCCGATTCGAACGCTAAGATGTATTTCAAATCGAGGCTACTTATCCAATTAGAGAGAAACAGAATGACTAAATCAGACAAAGTTTATGGGTTCAACACACCACAACGTCTATTCGTAGGTTACACGTTAGCTGTGCTGGTGGACTTAGTGGTCCTTAACTTTTTCGATGAGTACTGGGACTTCGTCAACATTGAATCCTTCACTATCTCTTTGATAGCGGCTTTGCTGCTGCAGTTATTGTTGAAGCTCTCTATTGGTTTGGAACACAAGATTGCCGAGCACTTCAAAAGTAAGCCGGGTACCGCACCTAAGGTTTACCGAGCAATCACGACTTACATCATCTTGGTGGGTTCAAAGTTCGTGATGCTAGAAGCGATTAACTTACTGTTTGGCGAGAAGGTGAGCTTTACTGGCCCTTGGAATGGTGTGGTGGCGTTCTTCGCCGTGGTATTTACGATTCTGATTGCTGAAGTGATTGTATCGAAGATCTACTTTGCACTTGATGATAAACAAGAATCAAACTTGAAAGAAAAGACAGCTTAAGCATAAGTAGAATAGAACATAGGGGAGTTCGGAATGAACCCACAATTGAAAAGGGCTAGCAGGTTTGCTAGCCCTTTTTTAGTTTTGTATTAATCGCCAATCAAAGTACGAAATATCCCGCAAGAGCTCTGCCGAACCTATCTTCAGATTAGCAAAAACCATAACGAAGTCATGATTCTTTTTCGTTTTACTTAGGACGCTATGGTGTACAGGTACTTTGCCCAAAACTGGCGAAATAGAGCGCTATCTCATTGAAATTCATAAACTGTCGTTAGTGTCGATATTTCTTTACTCAAAAATCAATATGCATATTGTGTCATATGTGTTTTTTACACATATGTTTGTGAAGGGAACACCACAAACCGATAAAGGAAATCCAATGAAAGTAATCTTATCTAACCTTGGGCTTGCGATAATATGGTTCTTTTCTTCGCTCGTTAATGCACAACCGCACCTTTCCGTTCAACCGTATCCTCCCGTTCAACCAGATCTTCCGGTTATTGCCGATGAAGTGAAATATCAGTTGTCGAACCAAGAGTTGGTTGAGACATCGGGTGGTAGACACACACTGCAACTTGAACACGCTGGTGCGTCATTCATTAAGCTTCATTTCAAGTCTCTTAATGTACCGAAAGGCAGCGTGCTACGTCTTAAGTCAAGCACCAGTAGTGAGGTTCTGGAGTACCGTGACAGCCAAATAGGTTGGTTTGCTCAATCGATCTCCAGTGATTCTGTCGTCATTGAATCAATCTCCAATTCAAACGGTCAGCATGTTCAGTTTGAAATTGATTACTACATGGCAGGTAAAAGTGCAGACGAAGAGGCCTTAGCGACGCTATCGACTTGTGGTGTGAATGAACGCAAAGACGTTGTTTGCTGGGAAGACTCTCACGCAGACAAAGTGGCTTGGACAACACCCGTCGCAAGGCTACTCATTAATGGTCGCAGCTTGTGTACGGCGTGGCGTGTGGGGCCAGACAACCATATGTTCACTAATAACCACTGTGTCGCATCAGAGTCTGAGTTGAGAAATACCGAGGTGTGGTTTAACTATCAGCGTCGCACGTGTGATGGTTCTATGGCGACAACGGTTAAAGTGATGGGGAATAAAATACTCAGCACCGATTATGACCTGGATTACACGCTATTTACCGTCGATGATTTTTCAAAGATAGCGTCGTTTGGTTATCTAGGGTTAGACGCTCAAGAGCCGATGTTCGGTGATGGGATTTATATTCCTCAACACGGAGCGGGTAATCCGAAAGAGCTTGCCATTGAGAGTGATCAAAATGGTTCAGGATTGTGTCAGATCGATGTGGCTTCAGCGAATGGCCGAGGGTCAAATACGGATACTGGTTATTTCTGTGACACGATTGGAGGCTCTTCTGGGTCACCTGTTCTGCGAACCGATAACAACAAAGCCATTGCTTTACATCATTTCGGAGGCTGCGAAAACCAAGGCGTGAAAATCAGCAAGATTTGGCCATTGGTGGCTTCGCATTTCAATGACGTGCTACCTAATGGCTCGGTTGGTGAGCCTAAGAATGAAATCCCGGAAGTGACTTTAGACAGTTTAGTCTCCGATATCGCACTGACTTCAGGCGACCAAAAACTGTTTGTACTTAAGGCGGCGAATCGTACTGCTGGTGTTACCGTTACGATTAATTCTGGTGTTGGGGATGCCGACCTATACATTCGTTCTGGACAACAGCCAACCAAAAGTGACTACGACTGTCGCCCGTATCGTTCCGGTAACTTCGAGTCTTGCGATGCACTTAAGGCTGATGAAGACCTCTACATTATGATTAACGCGTTCCGCAGTTTCTCTGGTGTGTCTCTTTCTGTGTCGCAATCTCAGTGACCATATTCAAATCAAGAAAATATTTAACTCGATAACTCTATTTATATAACGGTCATTATCGAGCCAATACGTTAGACTAAATTAATAATAAAAAGACGGGTCATATAGGCTCGTCTTTTTTATTTTGATAATTAAACAGAATGATTAATAATTTTCAATTTGGTTTAAATATTGATTAGTTAATGCTAGTGAAATGTAGATGTTCTTTAAATATTCATCTTTCCCAATTAACCATTATATTTTTGAGGTGTTGTTAGTTCTAGAGGGAAGATATACCTGATGGCAAACTTTAACATTCATAAAACCAATCATTGCTTTAACCAAGATCACAAATATCAATAAGCGCTATGTTGCATATTTTATTTTTGAGTTATTTTCCTGCCGCCAATCATAAAGGAAAAATAATAATGAAAAAAACAATAGCGTTAGTGTCTGTAACCGCCTGCCTAAGTCCGTTTGCTTATGCTGATAATAGTAACGTTATCACAGGTGAATCGCCTGAAGGTGTCTACGTTCAATACCAATCGATGAATCAAGTGACTGAATCGATGAAGCAAGATGGCTTTACGTTGCATCGTTGTGGGATCAACACGCTTCGCAATAATATCCAAGCAAATCAAGGCTTGGAAGTCCCTCATAGTCAGATCCAATGTGTATATTCAAAACCGGGTCAATCAACGAGTGATGAGTCTGAGCTCATCTATTGGCATTTGAACATTCTTTACAGCATGGAGAATGAAAACTTCATTGCTGAGAGTGAATTTGCTGAGCATTATACCAGCGAGATCTATACTCATAGCCCTGAATATCTTCTAGACATTGGCCCGAATTATTACCGTCAACGCTCGGAAGTTGAAGCGTTGGGAATGAAGGTAGGTGAATGTAACCTACAAAAAATCTATTACTTTAGTGCGCCTACGGAAGAGTCATACTTATCAGATATAGCATCTTGCCCTGTATATAAGGCCGACGGTGAGCTTTCTGGTAATATTACAGTGGAAATTAATCATACTCCTGCTAATTTAGGTTACAGTGAGCGACTTGTTAATTTTTATGCAATTTAACAAATGACCGTATAGTTAATAATATAAAACTAGAATCGTATTTTCTTATTAAGTTAAATAACATTTAATAATTTAAAAGGGTTGGTATTAATACCAACCCTTTTTCGTCGTCCGTTTATTTTGAACCGTCGTAAACCACATCTCCTTGCAACACTGTCATCAACACCTGTGTTTTGGCTATTTGTCTTGCTGACACTGTGGTTATGTCTCGGTCGAGAATGGCGAAGTCAGCCGATTTACCCACCTCAATGGAACCTGTTACGTCTTCAATCCCAAGGCTTTTAGCTGCATTGATCGTATAAGCGTCGATGGCTGTGTAAATATCGGTTAGGCCTGTTTTTCCCATGATTAAGCTGTTCGCGATGCCGACCAATGGGTTGATGTCGTGTACGTTCCAGTCACTGCTTAAGGTGATATTAGCGTCGGTTTTGAGTATCGCGTCTAGGTTCATCATGGCTTTGGCACGGCGAGCGCCAAGGAAAGCTTCGGCCCATTGGTGTTGATGCTTGGCTACGTAATCGGAACCGACTTGGAAATCTGCCGAGACATTGAGTTGTTTGAAGCGAGGAACATCTTCATCATTGATTAATTCAATGTGGGTTAGGGTGTAAGGTTTTTTCGAGCCTTGTTTACGGACGCTTTCGATTGCATCAAGGGATTCACGAACCGCACCATCACCAATCGCATGAATGTGCGCACTAAAACCAATTTCATCGAGCGCGCTGAGCCACTCTTTCATCTGTGCTGGTGGAATGTAGTTCAAGCCATTCGGCGACTGCGGTAGATAAGTATCCAAGTAGGGTGCGAGTGTTTTTGCTGTGCCATTAATGAAGATACCATCGCTGTACATTTTCACCTGATCGACCAGTAGCAGACGGCTTTTGTCATCGGAATACATCTTTTCGAATACTTCGAGCTGAGACGGGATCGCCATTGATGGGTAAACCCAAGGGCGCAAAGATACACGAGCTGTTAAATCTTGGTTTTGTTCTGCCTCTAGCCAAACGTCATACCAACCGCGTTTCCAGTACATTCGGCCGTCACCTATGGTGGTAATGCCGTGTGCAGCGGCCTCTTCAAGTCCGAACATTAACCCTTGGTAATTTTGCTCAAAGAGCTCGCTTTGGCTGTTCCAAGCCATCTCCATGATTTGGTCGCCAGCATTATCCAATAAGATGCCGTTAAGTTTTCCGCTATCAGAATCTTTTAGATATGCACCGCCTTGTGGATCTGGCGATTGCTGGCTGATTCGGGCGATTTTCAGTGCCTTTGAGTTGACCCACATTGAGTGTGAAGTTTGCTCCATAATCACCACGGGGCGGTCTGGAAAAATACTATCGATGATCTCAAGTGGTGTGTATTCAGAGTCGCTGTCGAGTGTCGACTCCAGAGAAAAACCATAACCCATTAACCAGCCTCGACCATCGGTTTCGGCATTGATTTTACAGGCTTCTAAGTAAGGGATTTGTTCTTCGAGTGTGGCTTCAGAATCCAGTTCGCAATTGCCACCTAGCTCTGAGGCGGCTTCAAAAACATGATTGTGATTATCAATGAACCCCGGCAACACAAAGGCATTTTCTAAGTCGATGACATCGGTATTCTGCCCTTGAAAAGTTTTCGCGTGCGAGCGTTCGCCAATGAAGATGATCTTGCCTTTATGGGTAACGATCGAGTCCGACTCACGATGCCCGTAGATGTCGGCATTGGTGAAGATCTGGTCTGCGGTTTGGCTATTCGTCTCTACTTGATTTTGAATAGTCGGTTGGCTTTGAGCAGCTGTGCTGTCTTGTGCAAGTACCGGCGAAATAGTGCCTAAGCTAGCGAGTAATGCAATCCATGCAGTGCGTGGCAAAGTGAGCTTGTTGTTCATTCTTATATTTCCCATGTTCCACTGTTTAATAAGTATAGAAAGCGAGTGGCCAGTGTGAAACTCTACATGAATGACAAATAAAAACTGAGATTAATCAACAAGCTGTCGTTTGAATGAGCTTCTAGTTACGACTCTTGTCTTAGGCTGTTACGCAGATCTTTTTTGTATTCTTCATGAGAGTTATAGCCATAAAGTTTCCAAGTGTTTTCACCTTTAATGTTGTGGTTGTAGGTGATCTCGCCTATCCACTGTTGACGAGTGGCAAGAATCATATCGCGGATTTTTAATAATAAAGTGTCCATAGTTGCTCTCCTGGTTAAGTTCACTTGTAGTATATTTAGCGGTGACAACCGGATGAGTATCGTTAGCGCAATGTTCAATACTTTTCAGTCAATGTACTCATTTGAATGGTTTGATGCGTATACTTTCAATATTAAAAAGTCACTGAGCATCGTAATGAAAGGTTACTTGGAAAAAGTGCCACAACGAATTGGCACGTCATGGCGCTATAAGAAAATTGTCGAGAACAGTAAAAGCTACGGTTGGCATAGACATGAAGAATACGAGATAGCGATACATCGTCACTTTGCTGGTCATAGTTTCATTGGGCACCATCAAAGCGATGTGTTTCACAATCACATGATTTTGGTGGGGCCTGATTTGCCTCATGCTATTTATTCAGAAGAGAGCGCGGACGACTCACGAATATGTGAAACGCATGTGGTTTGGTTTCGCAAAGATTGGATAGAGCAATTAATCACGTGTTGCCGCGAGCTCGAACCGCTGCGTGCTTTGCTAGAGGATTCAAAGAAAGGTCTGCAGTTTTCGCCTGCTACCGCAGAAAAAGCGACGGAACTGTTGAACAATGTGATGGACCAGCCACCACATCAACAACTGCTAATCTTGTTTTCTTTGTTTGCGCTATTGCTTGATGACCAAGACGTGATTCAGTTGATCAACCCTGTCTTTAATGCGGGAGACGAAGATGAGGTCAGCGATAAGCTGGATAAGATTGAAGCTTTCTTGGTGAATAACTTTATCCGAGATATCTCGGTTAACGACTTAGCCAGTCACTTATATATTAGTGAGAGCAGTGTCAGGCGGCTATTTCAAAAGCACTACAATGAGAGTTTTAGCCAACGATTGAAGAAAATTAGGCTCAATGTGGCGTGTGATTTATTGCTTAACACCTCTTTGCCAGTGAATTTGATTTTGGAAAAAGTGGGATACGACAACCAAGCTAATTTCAATCGTCAGTTTAAATCCTATAAGCAAGTGACACCGACTCAGTACCGGTCAGCAATGAAGCATCACTGATTCATTTACTGACTAAACGATTCACATAAGCTTCTGAATAATTTACTGTTATATGAACCAATTAAACGGATTTAACGTATTACCAAGGATGTAAGTTAAGGCTCTCACATGACTTACTCGAATTACTATTAAAACAAGTCGAGGTTAGGATGAAGAAAATATTATTGCTGCTGAGTGTCATCTTATTGGGTGGGTGTGTCGGCATGCCTGAAACAGTAAAACCCGTTCAACAGTTTGAATTGGATAGATATTTGGGCAAATGGTACGAAGTGGCTCGTTTGGACCACTCGTTTGAGCGAGGCCTCAATAGCATCAGTGCCGAATACAGCCTGCGTGATGATGGCGGTGTGAAGGTGATTAACCGCGGCTATTCGGATGAAGATGGCGAATGGAACGAAGCGGAAGGCAAAGCCTACTTTGTCGAAGGCAGTGATCAGGGGTATCTGAAGGTGTCATTCTTTGGCCCATTCTATGGCGCTTATGTAGTGTTTGAGTTGGACAAAGAGAACTACCAATACGCGTTTGTTTCTGGCCCAGATACCGATTACTTATGGCTACTTTCTCGAACCCCAGAAGTTTCGTCTGAGGTAATGGAGAAGTTTACAAAGATGTCTAAAGAGCGCGGCTTCAATACTGATGAATTGATTTATGTGGAGCACTCAAAATAACGGTATATAGAGGTTAATTGGTCTTTACGTAACTTTACGTAAAGACCATGTTATGTGTAATGATAATGAGTCAAAATAACATCTAGGTCAGAGACATAGAGTAGTTATTATGAATAAATCATTATCGAAACAGACTGTTATTTTCCATTGGCTTACCGGCATTTTGTTCATCGCTGTGTTTGTTATTGGGCTTCAATTCGAAGACATGCCGCGAGGCCCCGAAAAAGGCGAGTTAATGGGGCTGCATAAATCTTTAGGTTTGATTGTTTTAGTTGTCGCTCTTTCACGTCTGGCATGGCGTATGAAAGAAGGCGCGATTGCTAGCGTTGCTGTGTTAACGAGAGCACAAGAAATTGCCGCGAAAAGTATCCATCATTTTTTACTGTTGGTGACATTGGCGATGCCCATCTCTGGTGCAGTGATGAGTGTGGCGGGTGGACGTGCATTAGAGCTATTCGGAATTGAGTTGATTGCTGCTGGTGAGAAAACGGAATGGTTGCAGTCTGCAGCTTCTTTCGTTCACGTTAATGCTGTGAACTTGATTATGGTGGCGTTTGCTCTGCATGTGTTAGGTGCATTGAAACACCAATTAGTGGACAAAGATGGCACACTGAGCCGCATGCTTGGTCGCTCATAGTTGTTTTTACCAACAACGGGTTATCAATAACTAAGCTCCAATAGCCAAAACCAGACATCAAGATTACTTCTTATTTAGTGAACCTAACTTTGGTCTTGATAGAACGGTGAATACAAAAGCACTCGGCATGTACCGAGTGTTTTTTGTTTGTGTTACCTGAAAATCATACTCACTAAGCTTGCTTACGAACCTGCAATACGCTCAGTACTGATAGCGAAAGGAAGAACGCAGGGTCACTCCAGCCAAAGCCAACAAAGATACCGGTGAAAGCCGCATACAGTGTGATGATCGCACCCAGCATATTGGCGATAACCAAACCTTGGATGAGCTTTTTGGCGCTGATTCCCGCTTCGATATCTCGCAGTAACCATGTTATCGCTGCAATACCACCAAGGAAGATACTGGTGTGTTGAGACAGAAAGTAAGCGTACTTGTCATTAATTTCCACGCCGTACATAGGCCACATGACCGTTGGTAGGAAAAACAACGCGAAGGCAAAGCCTGCGTAAATGATGCCGTGTAGGCTTAAAAATGTTTTGTTGTTCATTTGTTCTCTCTCTATCTCGTACCTTTTGCTAATTCTTTATTCATTCCATTAGCCGTTGATTGGGCCTTTGTTAATGGTAGTTAATGGCTGGTTTACGTCAAAAATCACGCCGCGAACTTCTTCTACGCCCATCTCTTTCAAGCGAGCGGCATGCATGGCTAAGTAAGTTTCCGCACTGAGTTGATCTTCAAAAAGGTAAACACCACCGCCCAGCTTTTCGGCTTGGTTTTCTGTCCAGATTTTCCAGATCATGCCCGGTTCGTTGTTGATAGACTTGGCTAGGTCAACGAGTGCGTTCGACATCTCTTCACCAAATGGGCCTGAAAATTCAAAATCAACTTGTAGTAGTTTCATGGTGTTTCTCCGTTTAACAAATTTCGTTTAACAAAATCCGCTATAAAAAATAGGTGTTTAAGACAAACAAGCCATTCTCGTTTGTTGTTGAAATTTATATTACCTGTAAAAAACAGACAGAAAAGTTCATAATATTGCCATTAACTGTCAGGATTCTAGACCGATGAGATTAAAGACCACCCTAGACCAATGGCAAACACTCTATGAGATAGACCGCGCTGGCAGCATTCAGGCGGCGGCACTGCAATTGAATAAGAGCCACACCACGCTGATTTATGCGCTGAGAAAGTTGGAAGACCAACTAGGTGTGTCTTTGGTGCAGGTTGAAGGTCGTAGGGCGGTGTTGTCGGAAGATGGCAAAGCCTTATTGCGCAGGGCGAGCAGCATGTTGGAACAAGCGCGAGAGCTGGAGCTTATCAGTGAACAACTGGCGAAAGGTGTGGAGTCTGAAATTGTGGTCGCCGTTGATCATTTGTGCTGCCTTGAGCGTCTTTATAAGCCGATGGCTGCGTTTATGGCAGAGAACAACACCACTTCAATCCAAGTGGTAGAAACGTCACTGTCTAAGACGACGGAAATGGTCACCCAAGAACGAGCCGATGTTGCCATCATCAACCTGCCAATTACTAATTACTCGGCTGAAGCTTTTGGGTTCACTAAGATGGAGCCCGTTGTAGCGAATTCGCATCCGTTAGCTAGCATGTCATCCATATCGCTCAATCAGCTGTCGTCGCTGCCACAAATTGTGGTGAGAGATTTAGGTGCTCAAGCTAGTCAAGGCAGTAAAAAGCAAGGCGAGAAAAAGGATGTGGGTTGGTTAAAATCGAGCCAGCGTATTACGGTCGATAATTTCGACCATGCCTTTGGAGCGGTAGAGCAGGGTGTGGGATATTGCAGACTACCTAAACATATTGTCGATAGCCGAGGAAGTGGCAAGCTCACGGTGTTGAATGTAGAAAATGGCAGTGGTTATCACGTACCGCTGCACCTGACTCTGCCGAAAGGTGCCAAGACAGGTCCAGCCGCAAAACGTTTCTATGAACTGCTTCTTGAATCAGCCCAGAATGAGGACTAAGTGCTATGAGAAACTTAGCTATGAACTATGAACTAAGAGCTAAGAGCTATTAACGAGGTTGGTTGCCGTTTAAGAATAGTGCGACACATTCACGCGTGTAGTGAAGTCTTTCTTCTTGTGACTCTCCGCTATCGTGTCCGAAGAATCCCCAATACGCCGATTTGCCGTGAAACATCAGCAACAGTTGGCGTGCAGCAATGATTGGTGAACTTGATGTTGAAAGCGTTAAGTCACCCGAATCTATTTTCGACTGTAAATAATCAGCGAGTAACTTAGTGGTCTTCTGTGGCCCTGTTTCTAAATAAATAGAGGCGATCTCTGGATGTGTGTTGGATTGGCTAACTGCATTTTGAAAGGTCTGTCTAGATTGCTCATCAAGTAACAAATCTTGAAACTTTACACCAAACTTCACCAATTCTTCTTCCAAAGTGGCATTCATATCAAAGGCTGCAGGGCTGAGTTCGCGCTCCGCACACTTGGTTTGCATGCAGGTTTCGAAAAGTTCGTCTTTGTTTTTAAAGTGAGAGTAGACCGTTTGCTTGGAAACGTTCGCTGCTTTCGCTATCTGATCCATATTGATCTTGAAGCCATGCTCAGAGAAAAGCTGGCTTGCTGCGGTTAGGATCTGCGATCTCTTCTGTTCACTCTTGATGATTTTTGTCACGTGCTGTTTCTCGTTACTTGCTTGGTACTTGGCTTTGCTCAGTTCGATGCATTTCGTTCTGCGCTAAGCATTATGCTTTTTGTGATGGTTTTATCAATCATTAACGATGAAACTTATTTTTAACATAATCAAACTAGACAGTCTAGTTTGGTTTGGTTAGTCTAAAAAAAGAACATGATTGAGTACTGCATAGGAACAGTGAGTATGTATAAATTGATGAAGGGAAGTGCGGTGGCGTTGTCTCTATCGGCTTTTCTTGTTGGATGTGGCGAAAAGGAACAAGCCCAAGAGTCGGTTGATTCAACCGCTGAAGCGGCTTCGAGCGTCCAAACCATTTTAACTGTAGAAACGATGGCCTTGGCGCTGTCTTCCTCTTATGCAGTGCAGCGTGAATATGTGGGTGTGGTTAAGGCGGGTCAGCAGGCCAATTTAGGCTTCGAACTGGCAGGAAAAGTAAATGCGATTTTGGTGGACGTCGGTGACACAGTAACCGAAGGTCAACCGTTAATCCGGTTAGATACCCAACTGCTGCAGACTGAATCTAGCCAATTGAAAGCACAAGCCGAAGAAGTGAAAGCTCAACTGAGTCTCGTGGCCGCGAACTTAAAGCGTCAGCGCTCATTGAAAGCAAAAGGCTTCAGTGCTGAGGCAGAAATTGATTCGTTAACCAGTGAACAGCGCGTGTTGCAGGCGAACTTACTGCGTATTGATGCTTCGGTAAAAGGCAATGAATTGAAGTTGGTTAAGTCGACGGTTCGTGCGCCTTATTCGGGTACTATCGCAACGCGTTTTGTGTCGCTGGGTGATGTGGTGAATGTCGGTAATCCAACTCTTACATTGCTCGCTTCTGAAGGCAAAGAAGCCTTTATCGGCATTCCTGCTCATCAGATGAAAAAAGTAAGCTCGCTTTCTACACCAAGTATTCGTGTCGGGCGAGATGATTTCGCCGTGACTCTGCTGAATCCGGGCGCAATGGTGGATACGCAATCTCGCAGTGTCGGTTTACGTTATCTTTTTCCTGAGCAAGCGTCTGTTTTAGAAGGTCAACTTGCTTACCTTAAGTTTGACGAGCAAATCGATGACCAAGGTTATTGGGTGCCGTTAACGGGTTTGATTGATGGATTACGTGGTGTGTGGAACATCTTCGTGGTGGGTGAAGACAATAAAGTAGAGCGCCGAAGTGTTCAGGTTCTGTTTGCTAATAACCAACAAGCCTATGTCAGTGGTGCCATTACCGAAGGCGAGCAGGTGATCGCGAGTGGTCTACATCGCTTGGTTCCAGGTCAAACCGTGAAGCCAGCCAACGTGACGGCTGAATAGGAAATAGTATGAAAATCATAGAGACTATTTCCAATACTCGACTGCTTATTTTAATGACGGCACTACTGATGGTGAGTGGTATTTCTGCGTTCATGACGCTACCACGTGCAGAAGACCCAGTCATCATCAACCGTTATGCAAACATCACAACCAGCTTCCCCGGTGCCAGTGCCGAGCGTGTTGAAACCTTAGTTACTGAGGTAATTGAGAACAAACTGCGTGAGCTGAGTGAAGTTAAACTGGTGAGTTCAACTTCAAGGCCGAGCGTGTCTATTGTCACGCTCGAATTGAATGACACCATCACCGAGCCAGAGCCGGTTTGGTCTCAAGCGCGTGACAAACTGTCTGACATCGAATCCATTTTACCTGCGGGTTCTCATTCTCCCGATCTCGACAGTGACCACACCTACGCTTTTACCACGATTACTGCGCTGACTTGGTCTGGTGCCGGTGAGCCTGACCGATTAACACTCGGGCGTTATGCCAAAGAACTCGCTAAGCGATTACGAACCTTGTCGGGAACTGAATTCGTTGATGAATACGGGATGCCACAAGAAGAGATTCAAATCAGTTTACGCACTGCCGATGCTGCCGCGCTAGGTCGTTCCAGTGCCAATATCGCAGAATCTTTGGAAGGGGCTGATGCTAAGAACTCGGCAGGTGAATTGGTCAGTGCTTATTCTCGTTTCGGCTTAGAAATCCAGTCTGAACTTGATTCCATTGAACGTATTAAGCAAGTCCCAATCGCGACTGACAGCAATGGTCACATCATCCGCATGGAAGACATTGCATCGGTGAGACGTGGCGAGAAAACCCCACAAGATCAGATTGCCATTATTGATGGTGAGCCGGGCGTGATTGTCGCAGCAAGAATGCATCCTGATCTTCGTGTCGATAATTGGACATCACGAGCGAATGCTCTTATTGAGAAGTTTCAACAAGAGCTGCCCAGCAATATCGATGTCACCGTGTTGTTCAATCAGCAAGGCTATACCGAAACTCGTTTAGACGATTTAGGCAAAAGCTTGATGATCGGTTTTGGCTTGATCTTGATTGTTCTGTTCGTGACCTTAGGTGTGCGCGCCGCAATATTGGTGGCGATTTCTCTGCCACTGACTTCACTGCTTACGCTGTCGATCATGAAGATGACCGGTGTGCCAATCAACCAGATGTCGGTGACTGGCTTAATCGTAGCGCTCGGGATCATGGTGGATAACGCGGTGGTAATGGTTGATACCATTCAGGCGTATCGCTTGAAAGGACAACAGCGAGCAGAAGCGACCATGAATGCATTGAAACATTTATGGGTGCCGTTACTGGGCTCAACATTAACCACGGTATTGGCGTTTGCGCCGATCATTCTGATGCAGGGTGCTTCGGGTGAGTTTGTCGGTGGCATCGCGATTACTGTGTCGTTCTCATTGATCGGTTCTTACGTGATTTCGCATACCTTAATCGCAGGTTTAGCGACCAAGTTACTGCCTAAACAACTCAGCGACGTTGATAAGAAAGGGCAGCACCATTGGTACATGACGGGCTTAAGAATCCCCGCTTTAACACGTTGGTTTTCGTCTTCTGTTCGCTTTGGTGTCACGCATCCAATCATCACTATTGCTTTGGTTTTGTTGGTTCCGTTTACTGGCTACTGGAGTATGTCTCAACTGACTGAGCAGTTCTTCCCGCCATCAGATCGAGACATGTTTGAGATTCAGGTGTACATGCCGCCTCAAGCGAGCATTTATGCGACGAAAAACACCTCTGAAAAAATCGACGACATCATTCATCGCTATCCAGAAGTAGAGCGTATAGATTGGCTAGTGGGCGCTAACTTCCCATCTTTCTATTACAACTTGCAGGCAAGGCAAAACAATGCGCCTTACTTCTCGCAAGCGATGGTCAAAACAGAGAACTTTGACCAAGCCAATGCGCTGATTCCTGAGTTGCAAAAGGTGTTAGATAACGAGGTGCCGGAAGCACAAATCTTGGTACGAAAGCTTAATCAAGGGCCTCCATTTACTGCGCCAGTTGAGCTGCGTGTGTATGGTGAAAACCTCGATACGTTAAAAGCGATTGGTGAAGATGTACGTTTGATTTTGGCAGGTGTTCCTCATGTTACTCACACGCGAGAAACACTGCAGCCTGGTACGCCTAAAGTGTGGTTAAAGGTCGATGAAGACACCGCGAAACTTAACGGGATTTCACTCAATCAGTTTGCTGGCATGCTTCAAACTACGCTTACAGGTCGTGAAAGTGGCTCAGTGATTGAGGGCAGTGAATCGGTGCCAATCCGTGTTCGTGTCGCGGATGATGCGCGTGAAAACTTGGCGCACTTAAGCAATATTCGTTTGCCAATCAGTTCTGATGTCTACTCCACGGGGATTAATGTTTCGACTCTGGCAGAGCTTGAACTGACCACCAGTCGCGGCGCGATTACTCGTCGTAACGGGCAGCGTGTGAATACCATTGAGGGTTACATTGAAGCGGGTGTCTTGCCTCAAACTGTCCTTAATGAGTTCCAAAAACGCTTAGAAAGCTATGAGATGCCATCGGGCTATACGATAGGTTTTGGTGGTGAATCCGCTGAGCGTGACAATTCAGTCAACAGCCTTATCTCGAATGTCGCCGTTGTGGTGGTATTGATGGTGTTGGTGGTGGTGATGTCGTTTAACTCGTTCCGAATGAGTAGCATCATCTTCATGGTAGCAGGATTGGCTGGTGGCCTAGGTTTGCTGTCGGTGTGGATCTTCGGGTATCCATTTGGTTTTACGGTGATCATAGCCATGCTCGGGATTGCGGGCTTAGCGATTAATGCTGCCATCGTGATTCTGACGGAATTGAAACTGGATGAACAAGCTTCATCAGGCAATGTGGATGCGGTAGTTGAGGCCGTGATGTCGTGTACTCGTCATATCAGTTCAACCACGATCACAACCGTTGGCGGTTTTATGCCATTGATCATCGCTGGTGGTGGCTTCTGGCCTCCGTTCGCGGTCGCAATTGTGGGCGGAACGGTATTAACCACGCTTATTTCTTTCTACTTTGTGCCTGTGGTTTATCACTTAATGACTAAAAACCAGCGCAAGAAAGTCGTCACAGCAACAGAATAATCCCTCTCTTAATGACGATTACTCCTCTCCTTTGAGGGGAGTAATACCCACTTTAAACAGATCAAAATACTCATCAAATCGGCTTTCCAGGTCGATCTTTGCCACTGTTTTTCGACACCTAACTGGCATTATTATCAATGAAGAGCCGTGTGTTATTCGAATATCTAATGGGTTTCCGATTGGAGCAATATCTTTTCTAAATACCATTAAAATCCTATGTGAATTCATAAATTTGACGTTCATCACGCTTTGTTTAATTCGCTCTTTCTAATGTACCCAAACATCACCTCGCTTCATCGTTGTTGGTCGCTAGTTTCTAAGATTCTTACTCATCCCTTATCAGCGTTGGTTTTGCATGTGTAGCACATCTATGTCGTGCAGCTGATTTCCTCTCTGTTTTCCATGTTTCACTTTCATAACTGGAAGGTTAGTTTCCAAGTTTGTTTGGTGAGCTTTCAATTTCGACTCCTCATAATGCGCCAAATGTAACAATGTATTTCAAAGTGTAACAATTAAGTCATGTTTTTTGTGTGGTTTTAACCGCGCGGCAATGTTTCGGCTGCGCTGTGCTGTCGTTTTAACTGTGTTGAGATGGGTTTAATTCAGTTTCGCTTTGAGATGCGTCGTTTCACATGCTCAACACATAAATATTCTAATGACCATGACAACCAGTACTCGGGCGTTCGTTCTGAGGCTGGATAACCATCGAGAAAGTTAATGGAAGCTTCAAGATATAAACGCATTTTATCGAGAGCAAATCTGTCGAGGATTGGTTTGGTGGGAACCGTCCTGATGCTCGAAGGATGTAACTCCGCATTGCTCGACCCAAAAGGTAGCGTTGGCGTTCAGGAAAAGGAGCTGATAATCACGGCTCTGTTGCTGATGCTGATTGTCGTCATCCCCGTGATTCTGATGACCATCTACTTTGCCTATAGATACCGCGAAAGTAATAACACAGAAGAGTATGCACCTGACTGGGCGCACTCAACCAAGATCGAAGTGGTGGTATGGACGATTCCAATCATCATCATCGCGATTCTTGCCACCATCACTTGGCGAACAACACACGAACTAGAGCCTTCAAAGCCTCTGGAAAGTGATGTGCAACCTATGGTGATAGAAGTGGTCTCTCTGGACTGGAAGTGGCTGTTCATCTATCCGGAGCAAAACATTGCGACGGTTAACTATGTTGCGTTCCCGAAAGATGTACCGGTGACGTTTAAGCTAACTTCAGACAACATCATGAACGCGTTCTTTATCCCGCGTCTTGGTTCGCAGATCTACGCGATGCCGGGAATGGTGACCAAGCTGAACTTGATTGCTAACCATGAAGGTGACTTCAAAGGTTTTGCATCGAACTACAGTGGTAAAGGGTTCTCTCAAATGAAATTCACCGCATCAGCAATGCCTGACCAAGTGGCGTTTCTAAACTGGGTGGAAAAAGTGAAAGCTAGCCCAGACCGTATTGAAGACTGGGAGCAATTCCGTTCATTGGCTGCGCCAAGTGTTGCTGAACCTGTGACTTTTTTCTCCAGTATCCCACCATTTTTATTCACTGATGTCGTGACCCAGCACCCTGGTTCAATGAACTGTTTGCCGGAAACCCAAGGATAATCGTCATGTTTGGAAGATTAACTCTAGACTCAATTCCCTACCACGAACCCATTATTTTGTTCACGTTAACCATGATCGCTTTAGTGGGTGGTTTAGTGGTGTATGCGGTAACAAAAGCCGGTAAGTGGCAATACCTTTGGAATGAATGGTTTACTTCTGTAGACCACAAAAAATTGGGCTTCATGTACATTGCTGTGGCAATGGTGATGTTAGTTCGTGGCTTTGCCGATGCAGTAATGATGCGTAGTCAGCAATTGCTTTCTGCAGCCGGTGAGACGGGCTATTTACCTCCGCACCACTATGACCAGATCTTCACGGCTCACGGCGTGATCATGATTTTCTTCGTCGCGATGCCTTTGGTTATCGGCCTGATGAACATCATCGTGCCGCTGCAAATTGGTGCTCGTGATGTTGCATTCCCTTATCTGAATAACCTGAGCTTCTGGCTGTTTGTGGTGGGTATCATCCTAACCAACATGTCATTGGGCTTAGGTGAATTTGGCCGTACGGGTTGGTTGGCGTATCCGCCGCTTTCTGGCATTGAGGCCAGTCCGGGAGTCGGGGTCGATTATTGGATATGGGCGCTGCAAATATCCGGTGTGGGTACCACATTAACGGGTGTGAACTTCTTCGCGACTATTTTGCGCATGCGTACTCCGTCTATGCCAATGATGAAGATGCCAGTATTCACGTGGGCATCTTTGTGTGCCAACATCCTGATCATTATCTCTTTCCCTATCTTAACGGTTACTATCGCGCTACTGACGTTGGATAGATACATCGGCACACACTTCTTCACCAACGACCTTGGTGGCAACGTGATGATGTATGTGAACCTGATTTGGGCATGGGGACACCCTGAGGTGTACATCCTGATTTTGCCTATCTTCGGTGTGTTCTCTGAAGTGACGGCAACCTTCTCTCGCAAAAAGCTGTTTGGTTATACCTCGCTGGTATGGGCGACGGTGGCGATCACTATTTTAGCGTTTGTGGTTTGGCTGCATCACTTCTTTACCATGGGTTCTGGCGCCAATGTGAATGCCTTCTTCGGCATCGCGACCATGATTATCTCTATCCCAACCGGGGTTAAGATCTTCAACTGGCTGTTCACCATGTACAAAGGTCGTATCCGCTTTACCACGCCAATGATGTGGACCGTGGGCTTCCTTATCACCTTTACCGTTGGTGGTATGACGGGCGTGTTGATGGCGGTTCCGGGCGCGGATTTCATTCTGCATAACTCGGTATTCCTGATTGCGCACTTCCACAACGTGATCATCGGCGGCGTAGTATTCGGTTGTTTTGCAGCAATTGGCTACTGGTTCCCGAAAGCGACCGGTTTCACTCTGAATGAGCTTTGGGGCAAACGCGCATTCTACTGCTGGATCATTGGTTTCTTAATGGCGTTCTTGCCGCTTTACGCTCTGGGCTTTATGGGCATGACGCGTCGTTTGAGCCAAGACATCAATCCTGAGTTCTTCCCTTTACTGGCGGTTGCGGCTGCAGGTACGGGCGTGATTGCGATGGGTGTTGTTTGTCAGTTCGTGCAGATTTACGTGAGTGTTCGTGACCGCGACCAAAACCGAGATCTAACCGGTGACCCGTGGGGCGGACGAACATTCGAATGGGCAACGTCTTCACCACCGCCGTTCTACAACTTTGCAAAACTGCCTAAGGGCGATGAGATCGATTCGTTCTGGTATCAAAAGCAAAGTGGTGAGTTTGATCCAACTCAGGAAGAAGAATACGAACGTATTCACATGCCGAAGAACACACCAACAGGCATTTATGTGTCTGCATGGGCGTTGGCATTTGGCTTCGCAATGATCTGGTACATCTGGTGGCTAGCGGCGGCAAGCCTAGTAGGCATCGTGGTGACGTGTATTCAACACAGCTACAACGACGATGTGGACTACTACGTGGAAGTTGAAGAGATCAAAGCGATTGAAGCGACTCGACGTGCACAACTTGAAGAAGCAAAGAAACAGTCAGTGAAAGGCGACAATTCTGGTCGTGGTAACAGCGCTGACGGTGACAGTGATAACAACAATAAAGATGACTTGGAGACGACGTATGCAAGCTAATACTCCGTCACACACTTATGATCTTGCACACTCGCATGATCATCACCACGAAGCTGCGGGCAATAAGTTGTTTGGCTTCTGGGTTTACTTGATGAGTGACTGTGTCCTGTTTGCCACGCTTTTCGCGACTTATGCCGTGCTTGAGAGTGGATCTATCGCAGGGCCGACAGGTAAAGACATCTTTGAACTGCCGTTCGTGTTTGTCGAAACCATGATGCTGCTGTTCAGTAGTATCACCTTTGGCTTTGGCATGATTGCAATGAAGCGCAAAGACGTGACCGGACTGAAGCGATGGATAAAAGTTACTTTCGTATTGGGCTTAGCCTTTATCTGTATGGAAGTGTATGAGTTTCATCATTTGATTGCAGAAGGCTATGGTCCTCAAGAGAGTGCGTTCCTTTCTGCGTTCTTTACCTTGGTTGGTACACACGGTTTGCACGTAACGTTCGGTTTGATTTGGATGGCAGTGGCGTATCACCAACTATCAACCAAAGGCTTGAACGATAACATGTCGATGCGCTTCCAGTGCTTGAGCTTGTTCTGGCACTTCCTTGATATCGTTTGGATTTGTGTATTTACCATCGTGTACTTAATGGGGGTGATGTAATGGAACAGCATCTAGATAGCGGTGCAACGGATTACGTGAAAGGCTTTATTGCGTCACTGATTCTGACCATTATTCCGTTCTACATTGTGTGGTCGCATGCGTTACCAAGCACTGAAACTTACGTGATCTTGTTCGGTTGTGCGCTAGTACAAATCTTTGTGCACTTTAAGTACTTCTTGCACATGGAAGCGAAATCGTCCGATGGGCGTTGGAACTTGGTGTCACTGATGTTTACCGCCATTGTTGTATTGATTCTTATCGCTGGCTCGGTATGGATCATCTACAACATGAACGTCAACATGAAGTTGTAGGCTAGGGTATGCTGAAAAGTTATTTGTCTATTGCCAAACCGGGCATCATTTTCGGCAACCTGATTTCTGTTGCGGCGGGGTTCTTCCTCGCTGCAAAAACAGAACCAGCCAGTGCGATGTTGTTACTGACAACGTTAGCGGGTGTAGGGCTTGTGATTGCATCAGGTTGTGTGGTGAACAACATCTTTGACCGAGATATCGATCAGAAAATGAAACGTACCCAGAACCGTGAATTGGTTCAGGGCAACATCAACACAGACGTGGCGTTTATCTATGCGTTAGTCATGTTGTTGGCAGGCACGGCGCTGCTGTTTCAATTCGTTAATCCGATGTCTGCGGTGGTGGTGTTGCTTGGCTATGTGTTTTACGTCTTTTTTTACACCATGTGGTACAAGCGTAATTCCGTTTACGGCACCTTAGTCGGCAGTATTTCTGGCGCGGTTCCGCCGCTAGTTGGCTACCTTGGTGTCACGAACTACCTGAGCTTAGAAGCCGTTCTATTGTTCATCATGTTCTGTTTATGGCAGATGCCACACTCGTATGCGATTGCGATGTTTCGCATTCAAGACTACCGCGATGCAGGCATTCCTGTGTTACCGGTGAAAGAGGGCGTCGACAAAGCACATCAACACATGAAAGCGTATGTGGTGGCGTTTGGCGCGGTTGCTCTGGGGCTATTTTTGCTCGGAGAAGCGGGTTACGAATACCTAGCGGTGTCGGCAGCGGTTTGCTTTATGTGGACCAAAGTGACATTTCGAAAAGTCGATTGCCTCAACTACATTCAGTGGTCAAAGACCGTCTTCAAGGTCTCTCTGCTGGTGGTGATGAGTATCAGTGGTGTCCTCGGGCTCGAACTGATTCCACTGCCTTTTTTGTGAGGTTTAAGCAGGGATAATCTATTAAGCTATTCGCACAAATAAAATACCCCGACCAGCGGGGTATTTTTGTTTGTCTTTTATTTAACTGTTAGTGAGTAACTTGTTTACCAAGCGCCTAGGTAAGACTTGTACGATTGTAGGCGAACGGTTGCTGCGCCAATCACATCAATGAAGCCCCAGAATGGATGCGGCTTCTCAGCTGAAATCCAAGCAGAACCAGCTGCGCCAATTGGGATGTTGTAACCTTCTGGTTCGAAGATTTCGAGTACGATAGTACGGCCTAGGCCATTGCCATTTTGCACTACGTGTTGACCAACGCTTTGTGGTCCTTGAAGTGGAGAAATACTCGACTCACCTGTACCTGTGGTAAAGCTATGAACTTTGGCTCTGAATACGTGACCAGGGTAAGCATCCACAAAGAACTCTGCAAAATCACCTACTTGAACATAGCCGTAAGTTTGATCTGAGATACGCATCTCTAGGAACTTTTTACTGGTGTTGTAAAGGTGCATGTTACCCATCACAGAACCTTCAGCAATGTTGACTATCGATACTTGGCCGTCAAATTCTGCTTTGATGGTTTTCTTATCTTGCGCCCAGTTTACTTTCTGTAGATCGGCTTTTAATGATGTCAGTTCAGCATGCATCACGCGAAGGTCTGAGTTGTATTTTTCCACGTCACGCATGTTGAAGATTTCAGGCGATGTTTCTGCGCGATCTAAATCGCGAGACATCTGTTTGATCTCTTCTTCTTTTTGCACGATCTCAGACTCAATCTTCGCTTTGTCTGCGGCTGAGTCGATATCGACTAAGGTATAAATGACATCGCCTTTCTTAACGATTTGGTTGTGATCAACAAACACTTCATCAATCTGTTGGCCAAAGATTGGAGACATCACAGCGTGTGGCGCTTTAACCGTTGTCGAATTGGTCATATCAACCGGAGCCCATAGGCGAGACACGATAGCCAATAAACCTAGAATCACGGCACCGCCAATCGCAGCCCACGTGTAGTTCTTAATGCTCTTTTTTAATGCGCCAGTCGCGAACAGGGACCATACAATCAGAATGTATGGGATCATCATCTCTTTCATTATGCGGCCTCTTTTCCAGTGGGTGTCTGTTCAGACTCTGCTTTTTTTGTTGCTTGTTCGTCGGTTACTTTGCTGTCGTCGCTTGTCTTGTTCTCATCTTTGGTTGGAGTTGCATCTGTTTTAGAAGACTCATTCTCAACAGACTTGCTCCTAACTGATTTAGGTTGAACACCACGACGAATCACATCACTGATCGATTGACCGATGTGTTTCCAGTTAGCGAGTGCAATAACCAGTGCGATTACCCAGAAGGTTTTGCTAATGAACAAGCCACAAAGAGAGAGTGCGAAGACAATTTGTACGTGAGCACTTTTGTGTTCTTTCGCTTTATGGACACCGACTTCGTGTACCTGCCACATGCCGTAAATCGCAGCAAGAACCACAGCCATCGTTACGGAAAATAGATAACCGGAGAAGAACTCAGTTTGGAAGAACGTCATCATCATCTCGTTCGGATGGTTATTGAACTGAGAAAGATCGATGTCTTTAGAGTGGATTTTACCCATCGGAGCGAGCACCCAAGCACCTGCAAACATGAGTGCCATAAATAGACAGAACTTGATGAGAACCATCACCACAGCCCAGACTTTCTGCAGAACAATTTTAAGGAATTTCATATCTCAACCTAAAAAGTAAGGAGAGAGAACGTGCAGCCGAGAGGCAAGACTTTTAGATGGCATCTGAAAGGGTGTTGAATATCGGTCAAAACGATGACGTGTGATAAACAAAAGTAATAGATAACAATTAAAAATCGATTCGCCACAACTGGCCACGAATTCTCAAAAATACAGGGCTAATTAGACCTGAAGAAATCATTCTTAAAGTAACGTTAACCATTGTGAGAATAGGTTTGCATTGGTTTTTGGAACATCCTCCGTGATGCGCGCAACGCGATTTATCTACACATTTATAGGTGTGCTGTTTAGGTTAAGAATTGATTTGTTGGCCGAATGATAGAAAGTGTTATAGGTGGTATCTACCGGAGAATCCGATTTTGAATTATCGTAATTACGATAGATGGGTGGGGGATTGCATGAATAGACACGTTTATTTGAATAGGCTCAAACTAAGGAGGTAAATTTTGTTGATTAAATTGGCTTGGATCATAGAAGTGAGTAAAAAATCATCAGGAAGACTGGCCAAAAAATATGAAAAAATTTGACCAGCGTCAGGGGTGTTATTTGAACGGGTTAAGCGTAACTGGAGCAACAAAGAACTTTAGATTCCAATCTGGCGAGTAGGGAACGTATTCTGATGGGTTCGTTGCGCCAACATTCGCATCTGGTTTCATTACGTAGTATTGAAGTTCAATACCCCAACGGACAGGCATTGGGCCAACTTTAAACATGTCGATGTAACCAAGGCCAACTGGCACCGTGAATCGGTCTGAGCCGTCTTTTTCCCAATCGATTTGAATGTTCGGTGTCATGCCGATCAATGCGGTGTTGCTCACTCGATAGTTTAAGAAGTATTGGATATCCGCTTGGTTGGTTGATTCGGTTACGCTGTCGCTGCCACCCACATCCCACCATTGCTGAGCAAGAATGCCGACGTTCCAACTATCAATGTTCATTGGCTGTCCAGTTTCTTTACCTAACCTTGCCACTAGAGCTGCAGGGCCTACTTGCCATTTATCTTGAGTTAAGCCATCAGTACCGGTTGGTGCAATCATGGTTGGACCCACACCCCAGATAAAGCCATCGTCACGGTTTGGAGCTGCAAGAGATAGGAAAACTGTATCGCCCATCCCGTTTGTACGACCTTCAAAGAAGTCACCGTCTTCGCGATCACCTGGTGCACTGTAATGGTTAGCGACGATTCTGTTCACCAAGTTCCATTCACCATCCATAATAGGAACAGGCATTACTGGTTGAAAGCTGAAGCGGTTCTGCATCTCATGGTGGCCATCTTCTTTCTCTAGGAAGGTGTAGTCATTTTGAGTGATCAGCATCCACACATCCGATACTGGGTTTGCCGATTTCTTTGCGGCTTCTTCAACGGAGAGTTTTTCTTTAACGGGCAGCTTTTCTGTAACAGATAGTTTTTCGGCTTCAGCAAGAGCCGAACCTGAGTAAGCCACTGCCGCGCAGCTAAGAAGTAGCGGGAGTATTTTATTGTTTTTCATTTTTTATACCGTGGGTCGTTTTAATATCCCGCTATTGTAGAGTTCAAAATGGGAATGTATATAAACCGTACGGGGACACAGTGTCATGATAAGTGAGACAATTTGAGCGATGTTACGTTGAATTGGTAGTTAAATGTCGTAAAAATCTGACGGTGAGTAAAAGCGATTTAAGAATTGTCTCAATATACGATATTGGCATTAGTTATGAGCGTTGGCCATGCATGCTGGTCATACGGTTGACCACGATATCCGCGAGGTGTTTAAGTGGTATTTTACTCATCAAATGGAAGACCTTCACTGTACCGCATGCTGTTTCCTTCTCAGTTTTGTTTCTCGATGGGCGTCGGTTGTTTCATTCTATCGGTTTTACGATAAGATAATTAAATCTATCGCCTAATGAGTACAGAATCATGAGTAATGACATTCCGAACTTTAACTTATTAGCTGTATTTTGTGCGGTGATGGAGCAAGGCAGTTTGAGTAAAGCCGCTGATCATCTTGGCACCAATCAGTCGACCATTAGTACGGCACTGGCACGTTTGAAGGCAGAGATAGGGCAAGAGTTATTTGTTCGTAAGGGAAGAGGAGTGGTGCCTACTGCCTATTCTCAAAGTTTGTATGAACAAGTTAAAACACCGATCCAAGAGCTTAACGGCGTGTTTCAAGGCATGACACTGTTTGATGAAGCCTCCACAGAGCGCAGGTTTGTGGCTTCGGTTCCTGAACATTTGCAGTGGCTGTTGCTCAACCGGTTTTCTCAGTTGCCTAACCAAGGACTCTCCCTAGAGGTCTATGATCAACCGGATACTGATGATCAAGTTCACGAAGATCTCCTGACTCAAAAGTTTGATGTGATGATCGACATTGTGTTGCCTGAGCATCCAAGTACGGTTAGCGAAAAGCTCTATGACAGTGAGTTTGTGATTGTTTGCCGAAATGGACACCCGAGAATCAAAGGCGAGATCACCGAAGCGCAGTATTTGAGTGAGCAACATGCGGTTTTGGCTAGGACACGTCGCCAAGTGAGAAGCTTGAGCCACTACACCTCATTAGACTTATCTCGACGTAAGATTGTGATTCACGGCAGTTCTTTGTTCAATAACTTACTGCTGTGCAGTCAGTCTGATTACATCACGGTTGCGCCGCTGTCATTGGCGATTCAGTTTAAGGATCGTTTTGATTTACAGTTATTCAAACCACCTTTCGATTACCAACCGATCTCTCATTACCTTATCTGGTTGAAAAAGCAGAATAACGATCCGGCCCATAAGTGGTTCAGAGAGCAGGTTATCAATACCACGAATGACATGTCTAAGACGCTCAACAGTTGGCGTTCCGCTTTCTGATTGCACCCCTGCCTTTCGCTTGTCAATACCACCCATAGCAAATCATCTGTATTAAATTCCTCATAACAAAAAATTATCACAATGAGAATTTTTGATAATTTCATTTATTTGCTGTCAGTCCGTATATTAACCCTAAGAAAGAAGTGGATAACCTCCACTCACGATTATATCGGCCCACGTTGCTGGGCTAAAAAGGGTGAAATATGAAATTCCTACACACAATGATTCGAGTTGCTGATCTAGATAAGTCTATTGAGTTCTACACCAAGGTATTGGGTATGAAAGAGCTTGAGCGCCATGACAATAACGATTACCGCTACACCTTAGTTTTTGTTGGTTACGAGCAAGGCGGCACAACCATCGAACTGACTCATAACTGGGATACCAACGAATACGAAATGGGTAACGCTTTTGGCCATTTAGCATTGGGTGTGGAAGACATTTACGCGGCGTGTGACAAGATTAAATCGCTGGGTGGCAATGTGACTCGCGAAGCGGGTCCAGTAAAAGGCGGTTCAACACACATCGCTTTTATCACTGACCCAGACGGCTACCAAATCGAACTGATTCAACTAGGTTAATCGAGGAAATGACAATGACAAACGCCCTATTTCAACCAATTCAACTTGGTAACATCGAACTAAAAAACCGTATTGTTATGCCTCCGATGACTCGTTCTCGTGCAACGCAACCTGGTAATTCTGCAAACGAAATGATGGCGGCTTACTACGCTCAACGCGCTTCTGCGGGTTTGATTGTGGCAGAAGGCACTCAGATTTCACCATTGGGTCAAGGCTACGCTTGGACACCGGGTATCTACTCTGAAGAGCAAATCGCGGGTTGGAAAAAAGTAACCGATGCAGTGCATGAAAAAGAGGGCGTTATTTTCGCTCAACTTTGGCATGTAGGCCGTGTAACACACCCAGATAACATCGGCGGTGAACAGCCAATCTCGTCTTCTGCGATGAAAGCGGAAAACGTAAAAGTCTTCATCGATAATGGCACTGATGAGCCGGGCTTTGTTGATGTGGTTGAACCTCGTGAAATGACCAAAGAAGACATCAAAGGAGTGGTTGAGCAATATCGCCAAGCGGCGCTTAATGCAATCGAAGCAGGCTTTGATGGCATTGAACTTCACGCAGCAAATGGCTACCTGATTAACCAGTTCATTGACTCTGAAGCAAACAACCGTACCGATGAATACGGCGGTTCAACTGAAAACCGCTTACGTTTCTTAGGTGAAGTGGTTGAAGCTATGGTTGAGGCGATTGGCGCTGAGCGTGTTGGTGTTCGTCTTGCTCCGTTTACTTCGCTAAATGGCACGGTTGATGCGACGCCTGTAGAAACTTACACAGCAGCGGCAGCATTCCTAAATCTGTACAAGATCGTTTACCTGCACATCGCAGAAGTAGACTGGGATGACGCGCCTGAAACGCCAAAAGCATTCAAAGCTGCCGTTCGTGAAGCGTTCAAAGGTGTTCTGATTTATGCAGGTAAATACGATAGCGAACGTGGCGAGCAAGCGGTTGCTGAAGGCGTAACAGACATGGTTGGCTTTGGTCGTCCATTCGTTGCGAACCCTGATTTACCCGCTCGTATTCAAAATGGTTTTCCGCTGGCTCCGCACGATCCAAACACCTTGTTTGGTGGTGCTGAAAAAGGCTTAACTGATTACCCTGAATACGCAGGCTAAAAACTGCTGCCTGAAGCAGAGTATTGAGATAGTATCTTGATCCTGTTAAGAGTTTATAAAAAGCAACCTTGCAGAGTCAGGTTGCTTTTTTTGTTATTGGATCGAATAAAAATGATGAACGTAAAAGCGATGCGTGGCGAGCTTTACCTCTTGTGTGCCACTTTGCTGGCGGGTGTTGGGTGGATTGCCTCTAAGTTGGTGGTCATGGAAATGCCTGGGCCAGTGTTCATTGGTGTGCGATTTTTCGTGGCGAGCCTGATTTTACTGCCATTCTGTATTCATCATATTCGCAAGCTATCTCTTAAGCAGATCCTGTCGCTTTGTGGCGTTGGTCTATTGTTGTCTGCCTCATTGCAGGTTTGGGTGTTTGCCGTATCGGTAACTGAAAGCTTGTCTGAAGGTGCATTCATCATGAGCTTGGCTATGATCATCGCGCCATTTGTCTCTTGGATTCTGTTTCGAGTTAAGCCTAATCGTGCATTTTGGAAATCATTTCCTATCGCGATCATGGGTATGTTGCTGCTTACTCTCACCAACGGTTGGCACGTTGAACAAAGTCAGATCTACTTCCTATTGGCTTCAATGTTGCTCTCTGTCCACTTTGTGATGAACAAGCGTGTTATTACTAACATCAAGCCAATTGCTTCGATTTGCGTACAGCTTTTTGTGGTCGGTATCAGTGGGATGGCGTTTGCGTCTATGACCGCTCAACCGGAGTTTGAAATCACCAAAACGCTCATCTTTTGGTTTATCGTGTCTGCTGTTATCGCAACTTCTATTCGTTACTTATTGCAAACGGTAGGGCAGCACTCCGTGAACATGGAAGTAGCGGCGCTTATCATGATTCTAGAGCCAGTATGGACACTATTACTTAGTGTCAGCATGTTGGGAGAAACGGTCGAAATGCAGAAATTGTTGGGTGGAGCCTTGATTATCGGTTCACTGTTTTGCTACATCAAATGGTCGCGAAGAAAATAAAACCCTCGTTTAGGGCGAGGGTCTATTGATGTCTAGTTTCTAAGTGCTTTCTTCAGCGCGAGCTATCGAGCTATCGAGCTATCGAGCTAGACAGCGGCGACCATTTTCTTAAGTAAGCCGATCATCTGTTGTTGCTCTTGTGCATCAAGCGTTGCCATCAGTTCTTCATTTAACCTAACTGGGATGGGTATTAACACTTCTTCAAGTGCTTTACCTTTCTCTGTTAGGTAGATTCTAAAAGAGCGGCGGCTGTGTGGGTCGGCTCTACGTTCTACCAGTTCAAGCTTTTCCAACTTATCTAATGTTCGTGTTGTTGTTGAGTTTTCTACTTTAGACTTCGCGGCAATATCACGCTGGGTAACCCCTTCTTCTTCCCATAAACACATCAAGGTTGGCCACAATGCGATGGTTAAGCCGTGTTTCTTTAACTCAAGGTCGAAATCTTTGGTCGCTTTGTTGGCGATCACATTGATCATCCATCCAAAACTATTCTGTCTATCAAACTCTTCTGGCATTCGTTAGTCCCTAATTTTTATGACATAACAACTATTGCCATCGTAACTAATACCGACGCAATTAGCACCAACAACGCTTTTCTATTTGATGAAAAAGCCAATTGAGTGCCATTTCCGAAATGAGCGGTAGATAACGATTGATTTTGTTTGCCTGTGATCATAGCGAGAACCAAAGGCTTTGAGCGCAGTTTGTAGGTCAAGATAGCCAATAAATGCAGCACGACAAAAGCGATTAACATACGTGCGGCAATGGCATGAAGCGTGGCGAATAGGTCAAAGACATCGTCTGTGATGATGACTTCTGAATACGGCAATGTGTCGAAGAACCCCGCAATTGCGAGGCCAGTTATGCATTGCACGAACAACGTAGTGATCATGCCTACAACCATCCAAGCACCTAGAGGATTGTGTCCCGGCTTAGGTTGAACTCGGCCTCGTAAGTACTGCCAAGCAGAGCGAGGAGAACTAACAAATTGCGAAAAACGGCTGGTATCACTGCCAATCATTCCCCAGACCAAGCGCCACAGAATCAAACTAAACAGTGCTAACCCTAAATAAATGTGTGGGCCATTGCCACTAAAGCCAGATACGGCAAGGCCAATAAACAGAGCTGCTTGCAGCCAGTGATAGAGTCGAGTCGGTAGATCCCAGATTTTCATTGTTCAGTTTCCTGCTTGTCATTTTCAAAGTGATATTAATTTACACAACAATAGTTGCGTATGCAACTGTTGTTGTGTAAATTAAATGCATCTCATCGATTACGATTGAAAGATCAACAAACCAACCGACCAATGAACAGGAATGACACTATGAAAAAACTGACTATCGCTTTACTTATCTCCGTGCCAGTGATGGCTGTTGCTGCAACTGAAGCCGTGAACAATCGCCAGCAGGCTTTTAGCTCAATTGAAAAGCTCAATAAACAAGTGTCTTCAGAATTAGGAAACCGAAATGCAGATTGGAAGAAGGTTGAGGAGTTAAGCCAGAGTTTGGTTGAGCACGGAATCGTACTGAGTAACAGTTTTGCTGTGAGTGACATGGGCGGTAAGGCAACAGAAGCTGTGTGGAGTAAGCCTGAGAAATTCAACCAACTGATGCTACAGATGAACCAAGGTTTTACAGAGTTACAGCAAGCGAGTATTGAACAGGACCTTAGCAAGGCTGAGCGTGGGTTAGATGCTGCCAACAACACATGCCGAGCGTGTCATCGTACTTATCGTTCGCGTTGGTAAGTCATTTTGACGCTCCTAAAAACAATAAAGCCTGTGCGAATCGAATCGCGACAGGCTTGATGCTGAAAATAACAAATAAGCTAGGGCTTAGCTGAAGTTCGCTTAAATTATATGTTTTCACCCAAACTAAAATACGCCAGCACTTCATCTTCGTTGTTGTAGGTGAAATCCATGCGCACGTTGATACGTTCTTGGCGCAATAGTCGATAACGTAATCCGAGGCCAACCATAGATAACAGCTCACCTTCGTCGAAGCTGTGATAAGGGTCTTTCGGGTTGAGCCTTTCACCAAACACCTTGCCCACACCAGTTAAACCAACGACGGCTACGTTGTTCAAGAAGTTAATTGATGAGCCAGAAATAGAGTAGCGGTATTCCATCTCAAGGTTGGTCATGTGCGAGGCAATGTGATCCCCTGCGACAAAACCTCGTTGAACGTTTCGCCCTTGTCGACCATAAGTACTGTATGCGCTGCTTGGTGCATTTTCTGCATCGAGTAGGTATCGAGTCACCCATCGGCTTGCAATGATGTGATTGTCATTGTGCGTCAAGCTGTAGAAAAAACGGTAGTCAGAAAACAACGAAGAGTAGGTCGCATCTTCATCATTGCCTAACCAAGCGCCATGATCTTCATAAGTCAGCTCAAATAAAAAGCCGTGATACGGATAGTAGTAATGCTCTCTTTCGTCCCATAAGAATGAAAGCTTTGCTCCCATGTCCGCTTCATACTCTTCATTAAACCCTGTGAGTTTAAGCAAAAGATCATCGCGAGGCGTATCCCCTAGATAGCGAGCGGTAGAGTAATTTAACCCAGTGCCCAGATAAATGTTGTCGTAGACCTTAAAATAAAAATCACCATCGAAAGCGTATTCTTGATGGTTGGTATCGACAAGATCAACCAGTGTGATGTTGGTGCTAGAGAAGCCCATTTCACCAGTGAACCGCAAGGAATCACCGTTTAATAAAAGGTCAGCATTACCTTTTATGTAGTAGCTGTCGTTCTGGGTATAAGTCAGGGTTGCCGATAAGGTTGATGCGTTCTTGGTTTCACCATCTGCGTAAAAGTTGTAGATAGGAACAACCGAAATCCCAGTATCGACACTTGGATCGTAGAAGGGGATAGCAATGACACGAAATTGGTCATTCAGTTCAGGTTCTTGTGACTCTCGCGTATCAACTTCAAAAGCTGAACTGGAGAAACTGGCAACAGTCGAAAGAAAGGCTGTTGTCAAAAAAGAGTGTCGAGTCATGTATGGTGTTACGTCCAATGTATAGTGAATCGCATTCAACTTTCATAGTCGGCGAGCGGCGATAATAACACGTCACGAATACTGATTAATAGCAGGTGAATGGTAGGTATTGGAAATATACCGTACAAAAATAAGTGCAATTGATAACATGGACATTAAAAATGGTGAGAGGGGAACTCACCATTTGAGGTTGTTTCTTGGTGGCCGATTGTGGCGGCTTAGTCGCTAGATCTATAGTTAAACCGTTAGCGATAAAGCTCAGTCGTCAGCCAGACCATTTAGTCGTTAATAGTAACTTTTAGTCGTTAATGGTGACTTTCGAAATCACGATATCTTCGCATGGCACATCTTCATGTCCCCAGCGAGTGGTCGTTGGAGCGACAGCAATCTTGTTAACCACGTCCATGCCTGCCGATACTTTACCAAACACTGCGTAGCCCCAACCTGCGTTGCTGGTCGCGGTATGATCAAGAAAATCATTGTCGTCAAGGTTGATAAAGAATTGGGCTGTTGCTGAGTGCGGTGCGTCAGTGCGAGCCATTGCCACAGAGCCAATCACGTTCTTTAATCCACGGTTTGCTTCATTGACGATAGGTGAGTGTGTTGGTTTCTCTGTCATGTCGATGGTGTGTCCACCACCTTGAATCATAAAGCCTTCAATCACGCGGTGAAACGTGGTGCCTTCATAGAAGCCTTCTTGGCAGTATTTAAGGAAGTTTTTTGAACTTACTGGCGCTTTTTCAAGGTTGAGTTCGATCTCGATGTCGCCAAAGTTAGTGGTAAGAGTAATCATAAAGTTACCTAATGTTGAAGTACTGCTGAGTCGTGAATGACCAAATATGGTTGCAGTATATGAGAAATAACAGCGGATGCCAGTGAACTGTGATTCTGACGTGTATTCAAGGGTGATCTGAGTGATCTTCAAACATTCATTCTCAAGCTCACTTCACACATACAGACAAGAAAGCCAGCGAACAGGTCGCTGGCTTTTGAGGTTTTAAAATCTATCGTTTTTGATTAAAGCGTTAGAAGGTAGTTCACCAGCTGGTTGTACTCTTCATAGCTGGTGATTTTTTCTGGTTTCACGATGTACTTGTTGTTAACCAGTACGCCAGGTACCCCTGTTAATGTGCTCGCATCAAACTCTTTATCAAAACGTTTTTGCATTGAATTCACAGCAAAGCCGTTGTAAGCCGCATCGAACTTCTTCGCATCAATGCCATTATTGATGAACACTTGGCGCAGTTCTGATTCATCTTTTGGTGTTTGTCTCATCTCGTGGATTTGAGCAAACATTGCCGGAATCATGCTTTCTTCTGCACCCAACGCAACCATGGTGGCGTAGGCTTTCGCCATAGGCACTGCCATGTCGTTACCCATAAAGGCAACGTGTACTTTTTGGAATTCTGCAGATTTTGGCAGGTCTTGTTTAAGGTACTTGATTACCCCTTCAAACTTGTAACAGTGCGGGCAGTAAAACGAGAAAAACTCAGTCACGACGGGCTTGTCGGCTTTTGCTACATCAAGGATCTTATAGTGAGTGCCTTCTTCAAATTGAGCGGCATTAATAGATGCGCTCATGATCAGAGCTGCAAATAGGCTAAATAGCTTTTTCATTGGGTAATTTCCTAAATTCGGATGTCATTGTGTACAGCGATAACGCCGTTTTTTGTGGTGGCAGGTTGTGCCAAAAAGGACAAACGATTAAGAAATAGGAGGGCGGTAAGGCGCTTTAGGCGACATGATCGCTTTGTGTGAGGGCTCTTTTTCGATTAAAGCCAACGACTCGATTTGAGTGTTGAATGTCTCAGAAACGATGAGTGGTGGCATTTTTAACAAGCAGACTGAACCACAACAATGATGTTCAATGTTGGGTTGTGCTGTTGAATAAGGTGCTGAGGTGCTTACGGACGTTGATAGATTTTGAGAGGCCAGCGCAACATTGTTACTCGCGATGCTATCCACACTAATGGTGGCTATTAACATAGCGAATAGCATGAAAGCGTGTACCCAAATTTTGCTGATCAACTTTGGCATGAATTCTTAGTCTTGGTGAACGAGTAAAGCAGGCGAATCATACCTCACTCGTTTGTGCATCTCTAATCAAACCCAACAAAACTTAGTCGAGCTCAACTTTTATTACGCTTGATACTGTTTCAGGAACATCTCGACACTGGAGCTGATGATTACTTGTTTATGTTGTGCATCGGGTGAGGGCGCATGACCAATGATCTGTGGCCAAAAGGCAAACGACTTGAGCAGAGCAATAAACTGAGTCGAGGCAAACAATGGGTCGAGTTCCACTAAGCGACCATCCGCTAATGCGGCTTTTATCCAGATAGTCAGGCCACTTTCAGCTTGAGAATATTTCTCCATTGCCTGACTTGCCAGTTCTGCATTGTGGAAGTATTCCGAAAACAGCACACGAGATAAGTCGATAAAGCCTTCTGATTCTAAAAGCTCAAGTTCTTGATTGGCAATCGATGCGAGTTGTTCAGCAAGTGGTTGTTCCGCTTGATAAGGGAAATGGGTCGCCGCGAGCGTTTTGCTCCAAATACTGTCGAGAATCTCATCTAGCAATAGCTCTTTACTGGCGAAATGATTGTAAACCGTGCGCTTAGAAACTTCTGCTCGGCTAGAGATCTTATCCATGCTGGTGGCTTTGTAGCCATGCTCGGTAAACTCTGCGATGGCAGCGGCCACGATAGATTCGCGTTTTCTTTGGCTCAGTGTTTTTTTTACAGTCATCTGGATACTACTCAATATGTGCGGTTAGCATTGCTTACGCCAATTTTACACCACGAAGTTTACTTTTAGAACACCAGTGAGTTTCCTTTTCGAATTCCGTTACCTTAACGGTTGCGTTAACTATTAGCTCGGATAAGGGAAATGGATAGTTGTGAGAGTAGGGTGGATAGCTATGAGAGTGATTGAATCGCTTTTCAACGCGCTATGGGTGTCATAGAATCGAAGAAGGATTGAATTTTTATTGTTATCGACGGAAGAGAATTAACAGTCAATGAGTAGTATTTTAGAGTGTATTCGTACTGTTGGACGAGGGGAAAGAGGGCGTAAGCCTTTATCGTTCGAACAAGCCTATCGCATCATGGATGAGTATTTAAGCGGAGAGGTCGGAGACGACCAAATGGCTATGCTACTGATGTTAATTCGTGTGCAAAATGAAACCAATGAAGAGATCGCAGGCTTTGTAAAAGCTTTCCAATCTCGCGTGCCTGATTTGGGTGCGGATATTGATTGGCCTTGCTACGCCGGTAAGCGTAATGATACCGCGAGTGGTAAGCCTTGGAATTTGCTGGCGGCAAAAATCTTAGCTGACAATGGCTACAAGGTATTGATGCATGGCTATATGGATAAGCCAAGCGGTCGCACACACGCAGAGACTCACTTGGAATTAGTGGGTGTTCGTCGTGCTGAAGATCCACAAGATGCAAAACAGATACTAGAAGCGGATGGTATTGCTTATTTACCTTTGGCGAATTTCGCACCTGAAGCTCAAACCATGATCGGTTGGAAGCACCGCTATGGTCTACGTACTCCAATCAACACCGTGGTTCGTGCATTAAACCCTGGTGGCGGTCGTTTAGGTTTACGCGGCAGTTTTCACCCTGGTTTCCCACAACTTCATGCAGAAGTTGAGTATGTGATTGGCAATAAATCCCACTCGGTAATTTCATTCAAAGGCATGAACGGTGAGTCGGAATACAACCCTAAGGTTAGCCAAACGGTGTGGATGAGTTCTCCTGATAAGGTTGAATCCTTCTATTGGGAAGAGATGATGAACTCTGATATTTCATTGCCGAGTGAGTGTGTTCTAGGTACGCCGGAAGATGAGATGGAATTGATGGCAAACACTGTTGTCGACAGCATGACGGCGATTATTTTCGCTGAAACGCACGATAAAACCGAAGCCTACACAAAAGCCATCCGCCTTTGGGATGCGTATTGTGCTCGCTAGCACTTGGTCATAAGTGTATAGCGGTTCGGAGAGTTATTTAGAGAAGGTCAGCGAATGCTGGCCTTTTTTGTGTCTTGCTGCTTCTACTCGTGGGTAAGTAATAAACGCTATTTTACTCGCATCAGTCGATGCATTTTGTCTTCAAATTTCAATTCAATAACTTGTGAAATCTTCATCTTCTCTACACGTTCTAACATCGAAGGCTGGTAGTGGCGTTTCTTCATCCATTCTAACGGCTCGTTGAAGCCATCTTCATTGATCACAAATGACTGATCGGTAATGGAGTCTTCAAAGATGTGTATTACCCAGATGCGGGACTGGAAATCCAATAGATCGCCAAAGTAGCTTTTTAGCTTAGATAGATTGTGAGCGAGATAAGTTTGAGATGAACGAAGCGAAGTCATAATGGGCCGTTTGGATAAGAGTAAAGCGGGTAACCAAAGTCGGTAACCTTGGCTACTCGGCGTTACTTAGGTTACCACTCAATAACTGCTCATAAAATACGGTATTCATGTGTCATTGACAATACTCCGCAACCTTATCGACGGTGGCATGAGTGATAAGTCGGCTATTTAACGAATAACCCGAAGTCGATCTCTTGTTCTCTTTGGTATTTGACCAGCTTCACTTTCAAGTTGTGTTTTGAGGCCAGATCAATAGCCAAGCTAGACATTCGTTTTATCTCATCAGCGCAACAAGAGATCAGTGGTTTCTCTTCATTATTGATGGTTGCAACCAATGTGTTCTCGGTTCCGTCTTTTCCTGAATAGATGTACGCGTACATGCTCTTGTTGTGTTGCATAAAAGGTCCAATTGTAACTTTTAAATTATTTATTTGGTGCAGGTTACAGGATTGGTTCATTCAGGCTAGTGCGCTTAAGTAAGGTTAAGAAAGAATAAGTAAGGCTTTGTAAGGGCTCTTTTTTTCTTTTTTTTGATTCATAAAAACACGCTCGAGCCTTTTACCGTCTCGTTTTAGGGGCTTGTAAGGTTTTACCTATCAATAAAATTGTTGAAATCCATTTAGTAAAATCAAGATTTTAGACAACAATTAAGTTAACGAGATAGAAAAGAACTATCGGAAAGTATTTAGGGAGAACACAATGCATTCAATAAAAGTGAAAGATTACATGACGCAGCAGGTTGTGACATTCACTCCTGATATGCCGTTAAGCCTAGCGTTAGATCGAGTGATGAAGAGTCATCATATGGGTGGCCCTGTTATCGATGAAACAGAACAAGTGATTGGTTTTTTATCTGAGCAGGATCTACTAGAGAAGCTAGTTAAAGTGAGCTACTTTTGTCAGGACACACACATTGTAGGTGACTGCATGTACCAAGAGGTACTGTCCGTATCACCTGAGCTATCCATTATTGAGTTGGCTGACATGATGCAAGTAGGTAAACCAAAAGCTTACCCGGTTATCGATAATAGAAAGCTGGTTGGGATCATCACTCGAACCGATGTTTTAAGAGCAATCGGCAAGAACTTGGATGAATGTTTCAAACATCCTGTATAGTAGTGATAAGAACGATTATTTTTCTCAACACCAACAATTGACAAAAGGCGCACTAGCGCCTTTTTTCTGTGTAGAGCTTTTCTGGGCAGATCAGGTTTTGTAGGTAAGCTTTTATAGATCTGTTTTTGTAGATCGGCATTTGTCTATCCCAAGCCTATTGAGCTTTAGTGTGTGGTGTTTCAGCTTTTGGAGGTTTCATGTCAAATCAAACTGCAAAGTTTGTAGAAGGTTCAACGATGCGCCACATATTGGTGATGTCGGGAGCTGGCTCTGTCGGTTTGATGGCGTTGTTTGTCGTCGATTTACTCGACATGCTGTTCATCAGTATGCTCGGTCAGGTCGAATTGGCGGCGGCAGTGGGCTTTGCAGGTACCTTAACTTTCTTCTCTACCTCAGTGTCGATTGGTACCTCGATTGCAATGGGAGCCTTGGTTTCTAAAGCGATTGGCTCAAAAAATAGAGACCAAGCCCGAAACTTAAGCACCAGTATAATGCTGACTGCATTTGTGATTAGCTCAACCGTTACCGCGATTATGTTTGCACACATCCCTGAATTATTGGCCGCGATTGGAGCCAAAGGTGTGGCTGCTGAACGTGCTCAGGCCTATCTGCAAATCTTGTTGCCGAGTGGGCCACTGTTAGCGTTGGCCATGGCTGCGGGTGCAGGGTTAAGAGCTGCAGGGGATGCCAAGCGTTCGATGTGGGCAACTTTGTCTGGTGGTATTGTTAACGCAATCTTAGACCCTCTCTTCATTTTTGGTTTTGGCTGGAACATTGAAGGGGCCGCGATTGCTTCTGTTATTGCGCGTTTCTCGGTTCTCTTTTTCTCACTGTATCCGTTGATACGCAGCCATCAACTGGTGGCTCCGCCCTCGATGGTGCAGTGGCGTCTTAACATTCGTCCTATTCTTGCGATTGCTATTCCTGCCATTATTACTAATACCGCTACGCCGATTGGCAATGCGATTGTCACCACAGGTATCGCGCAATATGGCGAAGATTTCGTTGCTGGTTTCGCGGTGATTGGCCGTCTGACCCCTGTGTGTTTCGCGGTGATATTTGCGCTTTCTGGCGCTGTTGGTCCAATCATCGGGCAGAACTTTGGTGCTGATCGAGTAGACAGAGTGAAGGAGACGCTGAATAACTCATTGTTGGTGACCACGGTTTATACCATCGCGGTCTGTATTCTTTTGTACTTGGTTCAAGACTACATCATTCAAGGTTTTAGCCTACAAGGAGATGCGGCGATTATTGTCGCGGCTTTCTGTACCTATGTTGCTTTGACCTTCACATTCAATGGTGCACTCTTTGTCGCGAATACGTCGTTTAATAACTTAGGTAAACCACTGTATTCAACGGCGTTGAACTTAGGAAAAGCGACATTAGGGACTCTGCCTTTTGTTTATTTAGGATCGCAGTGGTATGGTGCTCTGGGCGTATTGTATGGACAAGCGCTGGGTAACGTCGTATTTGGTCTGCTTGGTATTTTGGTACTGCGTTATCATGTTGCTGAACTGATGGCGGGATCTCAAATCGACCCAGTTGAAGACGATGTATCGATTGTCAGCTTGAACACTCAACCTTTCTGTTCACATGATGCGGTTCTGATTGATGATGTATCAGCGAATAGAGAAGAGGGTACTGAGCTGAAGCCGCAGTAACACCATGTAAGAACATCAATGGCTTTCGATAAAAAATCGAAGAGATTGAAAACTTCTTCTTGACCTTGGAGTTACCTCCAAGGTTTATACTTTTAAGGAACTTAAGGTTTGGTTGCTCATTCTACTGGCAACAACCTTAAGGCTTTTTGAGTATTAAGGAGATACATTATGTGCGCAAAACATGCAGCGTGCCGCTCAACAAAAGTGGACGTTCAACCGCAAGCGACTGGGGCGACCTGTTCTAGTCCTAAAATTACCAGCATTACCGCCGCAGGCACGTCTTCATCATGCTGCAGTTCTACGACGGCTTCTGCATCAGCAGATGATTGTTGTGGTTCAGACAGTGGAGAAGAAGACCGGCTACCCTTAACTGAGTCTCTTAACGCCCAATTTTCCAAAAGTTGGCTGGTCTCTGGAATGGACTGTCCAGCTTGTGCTCGAAAAATAGAAAAAGCGGTCAGTAACATCGAAGGTGTTATTGAAGCTAAAGTTTTATTCGCTACCGAAAAGCTTGTTGTTAAATTCGATAGTGAAAACCTTGCTGAAACCATCGAACAAGTCTCTATCAAAACGGGTTTCCCATTGACGGAAGTGGGTTCCAAGAAACAAAAACAACAACCAGAGACCTTTTGGCAAGCTCACATCCAACCTAATTGGCAAATTATAGCGATTGCAGTCTCTATGCTGATCGCCGCCTTACTTAAAAGTTCACAGCCTCAACTGAGCGAAGGTTTATTCGTCGTTACCTGTTTACTTGGGCTTTATCCTGTTGCTAAAAAAGCGGTTCAACTTGCCCGTTCAGGGACACCTTTTGCAATCGAAACACTAATGAGTGTCGCAGCTCTTGGCGCTTTATATCTTGGTGAAACCGCAGAAGCCGCGATGGTTTTATTGTTGTTCTTGATCGGTGAACGCTTAGAAGCTTTTGCCTCATCAAGAGCAAGAAGTGGTGTTCAAGCCTTAATGGCACTCGTCCCTGAGAATGCGACCAAGATTACTAACGGCGAACGTGTCGAAGTCGAAGTTAGCGATCTTGTTCCTGGCGATGTCATCGAAGTTGCGGCAGGGTCTCGTCTGCCTGCTGATGGCCAGCTAATCACCGATGCTGCAAGCTTTGATGAAAGTGCTTTAACGGGCGAATCTATCCCAGTTGAACACATCGAAGGTCACAACATCATGGCTGGTGCCGTGGTGGTTGATAAAGTCGTGCGTATTACGATTACTTCAAAGCAGGGCGAGAATGCGATTGACCGTATTCTACACCTGATAGAAGAAGCCGAATCTCGCAAGGCACCATTAGAGCGCTTCCTAGATAAATTCAGCCGTTGGTACACACCATTGATGATGGTTGTCGCGCTTCTGGTGATCATCACACCACCATTGCTGTTCGCACAGCCATGGGAAACGTGGGTCTATCGTGGTTTAGCGCTATTGTTGATTGCTTGTCCTTGTGCATTGGTTATCTCTACGCCAGCAGCGATTACCTCTGGTTTGGCAGCAGCTGCGAAACGTGGTGCGCTGATTAAAGGCGGAGCGGCACTGGAGCAGCTTGGTAAAATTCAAACCATCGCTTTTGATAAAACGGGCACATTGACGGAGGGTAAACCTCAGGTTACCGATATCCAACCTTTATCTGATTGGCAGCAAGACGCAATGCTACGCGTAGTCGGTGCAATTGAAGTGGGTTCTACTCATCCATTGGCGCAGTCACTGGTTGCCAAGGTCAAAGAGCTGAACATTGAGATTCCAGAATCTCAGAATAAGAAGGCGTTGATCGGCAGTGGTGTTGAAGGCGATGTTGATGGTGTTAAATACCAAGTTCTCGCACCGTCTAAAGTCACGTTCGACCTCGCTTCTGAAGTAGTGGCACAAGTTGAAGCCCTTGAAGGCGAAGGTAAGACGGTTGTTCTTGCTCTAGAGGTTAAGCATCAAGAAGAGCTTCAAGAGCCAGCAACTAACGTGATTGGTCTGATTGCTTGGCAAGATACCTTGCGTAGTGATGCGAAAGTTGCGATTGAACGACTTAACGATCTGGGCATTCAATCTATTATGCTGACGGGTGACAACCCGCGCAGTGCAGCCGCGATCAGTAGCAAGATTGGTATGCAATACAAAGCGAGCCTACTGCCAAGTGACAAGGTGACCTATGTTGAAGAGTTATCTCAACAGTCACATGTTGCGATGGTCGGTGACGGCATCAATGATGCGCCGGCGATGAAAACCGCTAATGTGGGTATCGCGATGGGTGGGGGAACCGATGTGGCTTTGGAAACGGCTGACTCAGCACTGACCCATAACCGCCTGACTGAACTACCAGCGATGATTGAGCTGTCGCAAGCGACCATGAATAACATCCGTCAAAACGTTGCTCTGGCGCTCGGTTTGAAAGGCGTATTCTTGGTGACAAGCTTATTGGGTATTACCGGTTTGTGGGTTGCGGTATTAGCCGATAGTGGTGCGACGGCATTGGTCACATTGAATGCATTGCGATTGCTTCGATTCAAATCTAAAGCGGATTAAGCACTTCTAGCTAATATCCAGTATTTTGATGCCAATAAACGCCTTTAGCCTTAATAAGCTAAAGGCGTTTTTTGTCTCATTAGTATGCAACGTAGGCGTATGGATTGCTTATTTTTGTGATGCCAATCGGTTTTTCGTGAAACTTGAAATCTTGTTGCGATCATTGGTGTGACGCGTGTCACTTCATTTTGTAATGAGCTTGGTTAGAGTGTGTTCGTACCCCACGAATTTACTATGAGCTTAAATAAGGGTAAAAAGCCCAATAAGCCAAAAGGAGCGAACTATGTCTCAAGCTGTTTTCCATTTAGGTGTTACTGAAGCAGATCTTAACGGTGCTACTCTTGCGATCATCCCTGGTGATCCTGCTCGTGTACAAAAAATTGCAGAAGAGATGGAGAATCCAGTATTTCTTGCTAGCCATCGTGAATATACACTTTACCGCGCAGAACTAGACGGCAAGCCAGTTGTTGTATGTTCAACAGGTATCGGTGGTCCATCAACGTCTATCGCTGTAGAAGAGCTAGCTCAACTGGGTGTTCGCACTTTCCTTCGTGTTGGTACTACTGGTGCTATCCAACCACACGTAAACGTGGGTGACATGATCGTTTCTACAGGTTCTGTTCGTCTAGACGGCGCTAGCCTGCACTTTGCTCCAATGGAGTTCCCAGCAGTTGCTGACTTCGAAGTAGCAACAGCAATGAAAGCGGCAGTTGACGAATCAGGTGCAACAGTTCACATGGGCGTAACGGCATCAAGCGATACGTTCTACCCAGGTCAAGAGCGTTACGACACGTTCTCTGGTCGCGTTGTTAAGCGTTTCCAAGGTTCTATGCAAGAATGGCAAGACATGGGCGTTCTAAACTTCGAGATGGAATCTGCAACACTACTAACAATGTGTGCAAGTTCTGGTCTGAAAGCAGGTTGTGTTGCTGGTGTAATCATCAACCGTACTCAAAAAGAGACGCCTGATCACGAAACGCTAAAAGTAACAGAAGCTCGTTCAATCAAAGTGGTTGTAGAAGCTGCTCGTAAAATGCTTTAAGTTTTAAAATGCATTAAGTCTGTTTCCAAGATTTAAAAATGGCCGCATCGAATGATGCGGCCATTTTTTATGGGGTAAAGAAATTAAAAGCATAGATAGTTGAAAGATGAAAATAGAGCGAAACAGACGAATAGGCGGAGAACAAAAAAGGCGAGTGACTTAATCGTCATTCGCCTTTTTAAATTTACTTAAGAGCGTTGAGCTCTCAAGAGTCTATTGGTTTTTAGCACTCTAAATCTTCATCACCACCGGCTGCGGTAAACCATGCCGTTAGATGTGTTTTCAGATCTTTCAATTCGTCAGGACCAATCAACGCAAGGCCAAGGTCTTCTGCTCGTGTGATGTCATTATGACGAAGAGGGCGGAAGCTCACTAGCATGGCACGTGCTTGTAGGCCGCCTAATAGGTCTCTCAGCGATTCCAGCTTGTACAAGGTGTCATCACCATCATCACGCATGCCTTTGGTCTTACATTCGATGATGTGCAGCTTATTGTTCACGACAGAAGCAACATCAAGCTCATTACGAACCTCACGCTCACCTAATTGGCGGTAAACTTGAACATTCAAAGAACGGTCTTGGATGGTCGGCATGTCATCTTGGATTTGTTTAACTGTGCTGTGAACCAGAGTCTCTAGCCATTCACCGTTTGAGAAACGTCGTGCATCTTCATTGGCAAACGTCAAAATACCATTGTCATAAGTGGCAATCTTCGCTTCTACTAAATCACTCAGTAGCATGTTGAGTTCACGGTAGCCTTGTTGTTTTTCAGACAAGCCGACATCGAGCTTCTGTTCTTTACGGCAGGTTGTTGCAAGGTAGTTCAATGTTGCGAGGCCTGGACCTAACTCTAATGCGTTACTTGCCCAACGTTCACCCAGTTCATACAGTTTCTGGTCAAGTTGCGGAGACAGCTGTACATCGCTGAATTCACCACGAGCACCAAACACCGTTAGGTAGTCGTCGATGGTAATACGGTCTTGTACTTGTGCGTCTTCTTTACCACTTGGGTATAACCAGCACAGCTTGTCACTGTTCGGTTCAACCACAAAGATTGGCCAGTGGTAAGTGCGGAACACTTCGTACACAGAAAGTAGGCGGTGACGAAGGCCACAACTCGCGTTGAGTTTCACTTCTTCTCCACGAGCTTTGAGGTCTTCGGCAAGGTTTTGGATAGAGGCTTTAATCGCAGATGTATTTACGAGGGTTGGAATCTCGAAAAACTCACTGGTAATGTCGCGCTTCTGTAAAACGCTGTCTAAGCGTTGGTACATACTGACTTGATTCTTGTCGCCGATAAACACGATATGAGTGCTGATCGTTCGGTTATCGAGTAGTGGGGTGATCAAGCGAATGGGGTCTTGATCGATAATGCCAACATGAACAGCCATATAAATTCCTTAATAGCGGCTCGCTCATAAAGGTGAAAGAAAAAAACGGGAAGCAGCAAGCCTTAATAATCATATAATGACAAAGATCATAAAAAACAAGGGCAACCCTTGATAAAAGTTGCCCTTGTTCAAATAGTTACCACTATTGGGTAATAAGTCCCAATATTTTCACTAAATATCTATCAATTTCTCAGCTACCTATAGCTTGAATTGATGAACCAAATCACCTTGCTGATTTGCCAGAATCGTTAGGTTTTGGCTCGCTTCTGCAATCGATGACATTGCTTGATAACTTGCATCTGCAATGTGGTTGATGTCTTCGATGTTGCGCGCGATATCGCCAGAAGTTTCACTCTGCTCAGCGGCTGCTTGAGAGATGTGTGTACTCATATGGCTGATCTCTAGAATCAATGCTTGGATTTCTTCCATGGCACTGTTTGCGCTTGAAGCTTGTTGAACCGACATGTCCATGTCGCTCATACAACTTTCAATCACGTTGCTTGCCGTTTTCGAGCTTGATTGCAGATTACTGATCATGGTCTCGATTTCAGACGTTGACTGTGTCGTCTTCTGTGCAAGCACTCGAACTTCATCGGCAACAACGGCAAAACCACGACCTTGTTCACCGGCACGCGCCGCTTCGATCGCTGCATTCAGAGCGAGTAGGTTGGTTTGCTCGGCAATCCCGCGGATAACATCGAGAATAGAACCAATCTGGCTACTCATCTGTTGCAGCTCACCTACCGCACCTACAGATTCGGTCAAGCGAACCTCAAGTTGGTTAATGGTGCTGATGTTGGTGTTCATGATTTGACGACCAGATTCAGAAGCCGATTCCACTTGTTGAACCATGGTTAAAGAGCTTTGCGCACTGTTTGCCACTTCTTGTACTGAATGAGACATCTCTGTCATCGCAGTCGCGACGGTTGCCGTTTGTTCGCGTTGGCTGTTCAGTTGAGCCTGTGTTTCTGTAGAGGTTTTTTGGTTTACGCTTGCAGTCTTCGTTAAGTCATCGGAAGCGTCATTCAGCTTCACCAGAATATTGCGTAGATTGTCGGCCAAGGTGTTGATGTGACGGCTCACACGGCTGAATTCGTTGTCATAACGAATATCGATACGCTGAGTCATATCGCCTTCAGTCAGGCCTTCTAATGTGCCTAGAATACGAGTTAATGGCTCTCTTACACTGTGTGCAATGTGGTAACCAATCGCGGCTGCAAATACGGTAACAACAATACCAATCGCAATTGCGTTGAATAGGCCTTTGTCGTAGATGCTACTCGCGTCAGCTAAAGATGCGTTGAGTTGCTCTTCAGCAGTCACATTGAATGAATCCAATACCGCCATTGCTTGGTCAACTTCAACGGCTAGGTTTGCGATGTTGACGTACAGCGCTTGTTTCGCTTGCAGGTAGTTGTTGTGTTTATCTAGTACGCCGCCTTTCTGGCCTACGTCTTTGGTGAATTTCTGAACCGATTCATCGAAGACATTTTTAAGCGCAGGCAGTTGTGTCGCTAAACCACGGTATGCGTAATTTAGGTGAGTCACGGCCTTCTTGTTTTGGTTCACGGCTTTTTGCACGAATGCCACATCAGAGCTTGCTAGCGCATCTGAAGTGATAACCTCAGCGTCTTGCAGTTTGATGAAGTAGCTTTTCGCCATTACTTTTACAGAGATGCTTTTTTGGTCGGCAACGTACTCTTTCATTCCAACTGTTAATTCAGAATGTAAGCGCTGAAAATCACGCGATGCTTTTTGTACTTGCTCTTGTGCTTCGAACATTGCCACATAGTTGGTCATCGCTTCTGCGGCTTCAGTAAAGTAGCGCTCTTCCATGGCTCTTAACTGAGTAACACGCTCAACGAGAGTGATGTTGTCTTCACTCGCGGCTTCTAATCTTCCTAATACTTCAGAGAAAGCGTCTTGTGATTCGGCAAATGTTGAACGCATTGCAGCCATACGTTCAGCGTTTTGTGTGGTTAAGAAGTCTTTGAATGACTTATCAGCAGAGAGCAATTGGACACTTGTTTGATTTGAAAGCGCAACAAGCGGCAATGAGGTTTCTGAGACACTCTCAAAATTGCTGTGTATCTGATTCATGCTGTTCATCATGATGGTTATCGTGACTGCGAACATGATGATGATCAGTGCGAAACCAGCGTACATACGCTTGATCACAGATCCCTTCATGGCTTTCTCCCTAATAAAAATGCAGACCTAATGTCAGGTCAAAGTAAAACTAACAAAATTGTCAGCATTCTATTGAGCTCCGCTTACGCATTTTATGACGCACACGTCAAAAATAACGCTCAGTTATAACCAATATGCCATTCTTGAGAGCTAAGACTCGTTTTCTTTGATTTGAACGGTGTTTTTTATTATGCTTTAGAGCAGATTTATTGTGGTTTGATGCGGCATAGCGCATACTCAAAGCATTAAAAATTCAATGTTTTATCGGAGAGAAACATGGCTGAAGAAACCATTTTTAGTAAGATCATCAATAAAGAAATCCCAGCAGATCTGCTATACCAAGACGACTTAGTAACGGCATTCCGTGATATTAACCCTCGCGCTCCTAGCCATATCCTAATCATCCCAAACAAGCTTATTCCTACAACCAACGATGTTGAAGTGGAAGATGAAGCAATGATGGGACGCATGTTTACTGTTGCTCGTAAGTTAGCAAAAGAAGAAGGCATCGCAGAAGATGGTTACCGTCTTATCGTGAACTGTAATTCTCACGGTGGCCAAGAGGTTTACCATATTCACATGCATTTAGTGGGTGGTCGTCCGCTTGGCCCTCTTTTAATGAGCTAATTAAAAGGCTAATGCGCTAACGAAAAAGTTAATGAGCTCGTTAATACAAGTGAATGGGTTAACTAACATAAACAGCCAGTTGGAAAATTTGTTGTTTGTATGCCAACTTTAAGTTTTATCTGTTGTCTGAATATCGGCATCACCTAGGCAGAGCTAAATTAAGCAGGTAACAACTTGCCTGAGATCCTTTTAACAACAGGTTTCGTTTTGATAATGAGACTAGGGTCTGTTGATCTTTCGAGCTGATTTTTGCAGCACTTTGTGGGAAATTTCTACAAGGCAGAGGCTTTGAAGTGTAGCTAGTCTACATGAGAAGCTGATAACGCAGTAGAAATGAACCACAAAGACTGCCCGAAGGGTTCGGCTAGAATCGTTTTATGCTTTGTTAAGAAGTATTAACTTAGAATGACTAGGCTATATACTCCTTGCCGCGCCTAAAACGATTCTATCTCGAACAAAATTTAACCACGAAAGGTCAGCAGACCCTAACAAAGTTGGCATTTTAAACATGCACGGAGACGATAAGTGAAGCAACAGTTAAGATTCGCTTCCATTGCCCTATTATCGGCGTTGACCGCGGGTTGTGCGAGTATGTCTGCAGGTAGCCTGTTCAGTCATTACAGCGCGCAAAACAAAGATATCTATCAAGCAGTGAAATCTGGGGATTATTCAGAGGCTCAACAAGAGTTACCAGATTACGCAGCGGGCGATATCCTTGATAACTTTGAAAGAGGCAGAATTAATCTGCTGGATCAAAAATACCCTGAGAGTAAGTCTTCGTTTGAATTGGCTGATCAGGCAGTAAAAGATCAACAAAACAAAGCCGTGATTTCTATTTCAGACAGTGCAACCAGTGTGGGTGCGTTGGCTGTGAATGATAATATTACCGAGTATGTACCGCCTGATTACGAGTTAGGCTTTCTTCATCTCTATCTCGGTTTAAATTATCTCAAGAAGAACGATTTAGAAGGTGCGGTGATCGAAATGCGTCGCGCCAACCAAGTTCAAGAACAAGCGAAGAAGCAACGTGAAGCTGAATTAGAAAGTGCAGCCAACGATGCGAAGAAGCAGGGTTTGTCTGCCAATGTGGGTAGTATCCTTGCGAATTACCCCGACGCGGGTAAAAAGCTGCAGTCAGTACAGAACGCGTATCTGATGTTTTTATCGGGTCTGCTTTATGAAGCATCAAATGACTTAAACAGCGCCTATGTAGATTATCGACGTGCTTTGGCCGTGATGCCAGAGAACCAAGAAATTATTGATAGAACCATGGCAACAGCCGCTCGTTTAGGAATGCGACAAGATTTAGCGACACTTGAAAAACGCTACAAACAATCGTCTAAGATTGGCAGCGGTCAAGGCCGTGTGATTGTGCTGCAAGAGCAGAGCGCGGTTCAAGCCATGGACAGCTGGCGTTTAGATTTACCTATTTATGACAGTCGCGATCAAGGGGCAATATATTCTCTGGCGCTGCCATATTATCCGAGCCAAAACGTAGAGCGTTTTTCTGCCTTACGAATCAGTGGACAACCGTTACAAGAACACTTGATCACGGATGTAAACGCAATGGCTCAAAACGATTTATCTGAGCGCATGACGAGTATTGTTATTCGCCAAGCACTGCGTGTCGTCGCGAAAGATCGCATTCGTAAAGAAGCGACCCAAGGCAACGATGTCGGTAACATTCTGTTCAATGTTTGGAATACCTTTACGGAACAACCAGACACGCGCAGCTGGCAATCTTTACCCGCAGAGATCAAGAGCAGCACGTTTGTAGCAAATAGCGGTCAATATACGTTAGAAGCGGGTGCTAGAACGTATGACTTTGATATTAGAGAAGGGCAGACCACCTTGGTTTGGATTTCTCGACAAGGCAATAACGCAACAATGTGGCATAAACAGCTAGGGAGGCTGTAATGAAAAAGTGGTTAGTGAGCGTAGCAGCGGTCATCGCTCTGGCTGGTTGTGCTGATAACACAGCAGGCGTAAGGGTTGATAGCCTAACTCAAAACGTATTCTTTGGTGACAACGTGCTAGGCAGTCGACTTGTGGTTGATGATATCCGCACTGATCAAATTGATGGTCACACAAGAGGTATTGTGCGTTTAAACAGTAACTATAAAGGCGATCAACATATCCTTTATCGTTTCTACTGGTACGACGATGCTGGGCTTGAGGTCAACTTAAAGCAAGGCCCTTGGAAGCAAGCGATTGTTCGTGGCTTTGAAAGTATTTCGTTGTCGGAAGTGTCGGTAAACCCGAAAGCAACTCAGTTCCGAGTTCAGTTCCGAGAGCAGTAAGCTCTACGAGAATAGACATAGTTAAAGTGAGCTCGAGTTAATATCGATTCGGGCTACAGAAAGCGGATTCATTGATTCGCTAATATAAGAATTTAAGAGTGAGGGTAACCCCGCTCAGTGATAAGTTGAGGAAACAAAATGAAAAAGAGTGTCATTACGCTACTAGGTTTAGCGGTTATTTTAGGCGGTTGTTCAAACAAGGTAAGCTACGGTGATGCACAAGCAGTAGAAACCACAACAATCGATTTCGGTTCAACAGATCTTCAAACGATTGCTGGCGAAATGGTCGATAGCATGATGGCTTCTGGTTCTGTTTCTTACATCACACGTGAGCAGCGTCCAATCGTATTCGTAGAACGCATTAAGAACAAAACCAGTGAGCACATCGATACTGAGTCAATCACAGACACTATCAGTACTAAAATGCTGAACTCTGGTAAGTTCCGTTTCGTTGATATGGACCGTGTAGAGTCTGTTCGTGACCAACTGAACTTCCAAAACAACGATGAGCTTGTAAACCAAAGCTCAGCAATCCAGTTCGGTAAAATGGTTGGTGCTCAGTACATGCTGTACGGCAACCTATCAAGCATCGTTAAGAAAGACGGTAGCGATGAAGACGTATACTACAAAATGACAATGCGTCTAATGGATCTTGAGTCTGGCTTGATTGAATGGGCTGACGAGACTGAAATCCGTAAGCAACAATCGAAGAGCCTACTGGGTCTTTAATCTCGCTTACTTGCCAACCAAACGCAGCCGGTAAAGACAGCGTTTGATTTGGTCACACGCCAATGCAGTACATGATGTGCTGTTAATAAAAGACACTGGCTTTTGGTCAGTGTCTTTTTTGTAGGGAAATGGAAACGTTTATAGGGAATGAGCAATGGCAATTTTTTCTTGGGCTGAGGCTAAGCTTCTTGATACCAGTTTGAGTTCGCTGGATGGTTACTTTTCTGAACCACGGGTTAGAGCACAGACGCTGACAGGCGGTTTGACCAATCGATGTTGGAAGTTGGTGTTAGCCGATGGCACTGCGTATGTTTGGCGTCCAATCACACCGATCACCAAAGCCTTCTTTATCTCTCGTCATGAAGAGTATCAAGTGCTCTCTGCAATTGAGCGGCTAGGTATTGGGCCAAGTCCAATAGTGGTCAATGAGCAAGGCTTATTGGTTGAATGGATTGCGGGTGAGACTCTTTACGAAGGCTTAGAGCTTGAGGATTTGTTGAAGACGCTGATCTCGGTGCATTTGGTTAATACCGCGCGATTGCCGCTCCAACCGTTCAGTTTCACAGCGCGAGTCGATCATTACTGGCTTCAACTTGATGCGATTCATAAGACTGAAATCTGCACCAAGATTTATCAAGAGTGGCGGGTGGCTCCAAGTATCCCAAGTGTTGACCTGTCTTTGTGTCATTTTGATCTCGGTGGCTATAACCTTGTGAAGAACCAAGGTGGGATTAAGATCATTGACTGGGAGTACGCGGCGCTAGCAGACCCTAGGCTCGACTTGACCTTAACGATTGCGGCTGCTGAGGTGCCAGTTATCGAAGCGGTTAATAAGTACTGCCAGCTAAGAGGCATTCATGATGTTCAGCCTTGGCTTGATGGTGTAGAGGCTTGGTTGCCTCGAAGTCGAATGATGGCCATGTTGTGGTATTTACTGGCACATCAACTCTGGGGCGATGAAAGTTATCTGCGTGAAGCTGAGTTATTGAGTCACACTTTCTGTAGCTAGGATCACGTTTAGGAAGTGAAAAATATAATTTCGTTGGTGTTCCCTTTAAAACCTTATTTTTCATGTTAGATTAATTAAAACGTACCAATATTCAACAGGGAGGTACTAATGATTATTTATCTACATGGCTTCGACTCAACTAGCCCGGGCAATCACGAAAAAATACTGCAGTTGCAATTCATTGATGATGACGTTCGTTTCATCAACTACAGTACTTTGCATCCAAAGCACGATATGCAGCATCTTCTTAAAGAAGTGCATAAAGTGATAGAACAATCTGATGATCCACATCCCATTATCTGTGGTGTTGGTTTAGGGGGTTTTTGGTCAGAGCGTATTGGTTTCTTATGTGGGATTAAGCAGGTGGTTTTCAACCCTAATCTGCAACCAGAGAACAATATGGTGGGTCGAATTGACCGTCCTGAAGAGTATGAAGATATTGCGACTAAGTGTGTCGCTCAGTATCGTATGAAAAACAAGGGACGCTGTTTGGTTGTGTTGTCTCGTGAAGATGAAATTCACGACAATACGCGAACGGAAGCTGAACTTGGCGATTACTACGAGGTAATCTGGGATGAAAAAGAGAGTCATAAATTTAAAAAGATCTCTCAACATCTTCAAGCAATGAAAGCGTTTAAAAACGCCTAATTCACCCTTCTATTTTATAAAAGCAGCACTCATTTGAGTGCTGCTTTTTTACATCTGAATCCTAGAAACTGGCATTGATAAAACAGTTGTATATGTTTTATCGATGAGTTTACGCATTTATCGATAAGCTTGCGCAAACGTTAACTAATTATCCCCGAATCCTCATTGAGGGTAAGGATTTTTGTTGCGGTCATCTTATTGCTATATATAATGTTCCCAAGCAAAATATTTTGATAAATATCAAGAAAAATTGAGAGCGAGTGATAAAACTTGCCCATTATTTGTGCTCTACCTCTCAGGTAGTCACCTTTTTTATCCACGTGAGCAAAGCAACAAGCCAATGTTTGTTGCTTGTAATCCCTCTAACTACTCGGTGAGCTGTCGTTATTCTTTTTCGCGGTTATCCTATTTATAACAGCCTTCGCATTTAAGGCCGAGTAGATACATAGAATTTATCGGTTGGAGTAATCGAGCCGAACCCCATTTATTCATTTTGTAGAGGATTGTCATTGTGACAAAAATTATCGTAGTAGGCGGTGGTGCTGGTGGTTTAGAACTAGCAACTAAGCTAGGCCGCACTTTAGGTCGTAAAAAACGTGCCCAGATTACTCTGGTTGACCGTAAAGCAAGCCACCTATGGAAACCATTACTTCATGAAGTAGCAACAGGTTCATTGGACGAAGGTGTTGATGCATTAAGCTACCGCGCACATGCAAAAAACCATTACTTCGATTTCCAAATGGGCAGCCTGAACGACATCGATCGTGAGCGTAAAGTGATTGCACTGAGCGAACTGAAAGATGATCACGGTGAATTGCTGATGCCAAGCCGTGAACTGGAATATGACATTCTAGTGATGGCAATTGGTTCAACGTCAAATGACTTCAACACTCCTGGCGTTCGTGACAACTGTATTTTCCTTGATAGCCCAGAACAAGCTCACCGTTTCCGTACGGAAATGAATAACCAGTTCTTAAAACTTCACGCTAAGAACGGTCAAGGCACTGTGGATATCGCGATTGTTGGTGCTGGTGCGACAGGTGTAGAGCTTTCTGCTGAACTGCACAACGCTGTGAAAGAGCTTCGAACTTACGGTTTTGGTGATCTAGATTCAAGCAAGCTGAATGTTAACCTTGTTGAAGCGGGTGAGCGAATCCTTCCAGCTCTACCACCTCGTATTTCGAGCGCAGCGCATTCTGAGCTAACTAAGCTTGGTGTTAACGTGCGTACTAACACTATGGTGACTCAGGCTGATTCTGAAGGCCTAACAACCAAAGATGGCGATAAGATTCCAGCGCAAATCATGGTTTGGGCTGCGGGTATCAAAGCACCAGATTTCCTGAAAGATATTGGCGGTCTTGAGACTAATCGTATCAACCAATTGGTTGTGAAAAATACACTGCAAACCACGCTTGATGACAACATCTTTGCTATCGGTGACTTGGCACAATGTACACAGGCGGACGGTTCATTTGTACCACCTCGTGCACAAGCGGCTCACCAAATGGCAAGCTGCGCATTCAGCAACATCATTGCTAAACTGAACGGTCGTGACCTGAAAGATTATGTCTACAAAGACAAAGGCTCGCTTGTTTCACTAAGCCGTTTCTCTACGGTAGGTAGCCTGATGGGTAACCTGACTAAAGGCTCAATGATGGTCGAAGGTCGCATTGCTCGTGTGGTATACATCTCGCTGTATCGAATGCACCAAGTCGCGCTTCATGGCATCATCAAAACGTCATTAATGATGTTGGTAGGCCGAATCAACCGTGTGTTGCGTCCAAACCTAAAGCTGCACTAATTACTTGGTGATTTTCTGCGAATAAAAAAGAGCTCTTCGGAGCTCTTTTTTGATCGTGTCGATGATGTGCTGTTTATGCTTACTAAAGAACTAAAGAACTTAAGAGGTTGGAGGTAACACGGAATAAACCACGCCGTCTTTTGGCTTGCCGTTAAAGATAAAACGGTTCTTGGCAATGGTTTCACGCTCTGCGCCACACTTCTCAATCAGCCTTTGGCTTGGTAGGTTTTCTGTATCGCAAACAATCTCTAAACGCGTTAGTTTCAGTTGGGCAAAGCAGAACTCAAATAAGGTCAACATCGCTTCTTTCGCGATCCCTTTCCGTTGAAATTCGTCGCCAACCCAATAGCCTAAACTTGCCATATTGAAGGTATGGTAAAGCTCATTGATTGCCACCATTCCAACCAGCTGATTGCTGTGGCGTTCAAAAATACCAAATCCAAATGCGTCTGCTTTTACCCAATTTAAGCGGGTAGCCAGAATGAATTTCTCGGCTTCTACAATAGAGAACGCATCGTGGCACCAGTCTACCCAGGGAAATAAGCTAGGGGATGTTTGGATCAACCGAGAAAACTCTGGAGCGTCTGTCGCTTCAATAATTTTGAGGCTGAGGTGTTGAGTATTTATCTGGAAGTCAGGGCTCATAAGAAATACCGAATTACATGTAAGTACTGAATAAAAGATTCAGTACAAAATAAAGATAGATAGCACTTAATAAAACGCCCTCACTAGGAGGGCGGTTTGAATTGTTTGTGTAATTATAGCCGAATCGGCAAGTAACTTACTGAGCTACACGTCTAACTTGAATCACCATGCCCAGAAGTGGGTGATCAAGGTAGTGAGTTTCTGTACTACGCATACGACGCTTTTGATCCATGCGGTAGCTCTTAAGGAATTCTTCTACCTGCACTGTCGGTGAGATCTCAGTTAAGTTGCCCACTTGAACATTGCTGTCTGCACCGCTTACTGGTGTGTCTAACTCAATAGGCTGTTCTTTCAGAGTCACTTCACGAACGCTTGGCGCTTTTAAATCTAGTGTGGTTTCAGCGTATAGGTAATGCTGTACGTAGATCTGTAGCTTACCGTCTAGTTCGTAGAGTGGCTTATCAATGGTCTCTTCTTTGAATCCATCGGCACTGCCTGCGGTGATAGCACCTTTTTCAGAACCATCTGCATTGAAATCTTTAGAGAAGTCTTTGCCTGCTTGAATATGGAAAACAGGTGCCGAGCTCTTACCTTGGTCGCCTTGACGCCAAGCGGTATGCATCAGAACTTCAAAGCCAGCGTGCTTGCGCAGTTTGTCTTTCTGAGGCGTTAGCTTGTACTCTGAGTAAGGCAGCATTTGTACGCCTTTCTTTGAGCGGTATTGGGTATCTTGAAATGAACCAACGCGCTCAAGTGAAATCTTCGGCTGAGTGTTCGGCCAAGACTCGTTGACTTTTTCTGCATCAACTGCGCGCTTGAAAATGATCACTTCTATATCAAATTGTCTCTGAGCCAAACTTGGCAGTGAGACGAACAATAGTAGCAGTGGGATCAGTCTTTTCATTTTTACTCCGTCTTCCAGCCGCTGTTACGGCTGGATAATTTATATGTGCAGTGGATTGGGTTTTATGCCGAAGGCAGCAAGTTCTGTCTGAATTCGCCCAATAAATCACTAACAAATTGAATTCGTTTCCGTCTGTCTACCAATGGTATCGTAAACTTGAACTTTGTTGGTCCTTCCATTGAAAACTTTTGCGGTTGGGATTGCAATAGTTTAACAAGGTAGGCCGGGTTTATGTCAGCATCTGGGTAGAATTCTAAGAATCCGCCCTTGTCGTGAGCTTCAATTTTCTTCGCCTTAATCGACGCAGCGGCTAATTTTAGCTCAGAAACTGATAATAAGTTCTTGGTTGCATCAGGAAGACTACCAAAGCGGTCGATCAGCTCAACTTTTAGCTCTGCCAGTTCATCAGTGTCACTTACGCTCGCAATACGTTTATAGGTCGATAATCGAGTATTGATGTCTGGGATATAGTCATCTGGCAATAACGCAGGTAGGCGCATTTCTATCTCAGTTTGCTCACGCAACAGATCATCAAGAGAAGGTTCTCGACCTTCTTTCAATGCTTCAACGGCCTGCTCAAGCATTTCCATGTACAGCGTAAAGCCAACCGATTGGATCTGACCACTCTGCTCATCACCCAACAGTTCACCCGCGCCACGAATCTCTAAATCGTGAGTCGCTAGGGTAAATCCAGCGCCCAGATCTTCCAAAGAGGCGATCGCATCTAATCGCTTGATGGCGTCTTTGCTCATCGCTTTCGGGTGCGGTGTTAGCATGTAGGCGTAAGCTTGGTGGTGTGAACGACCCACACGACCACGTAATTGGTGCAGTTGCGCTAAACCGAGATTGTCGGCTCTATCCATCAAGATGGTATTGGCTGTCGGAACATCGATACCTGTTTCGATGATGGTAGTACATACCAACAGATTAAAACGCTGATGGTAGAAGTCATTCATGATGCGTTCTAGTTCGCGTTCTCGCATTTGTCCATGAGCAACGGTGACACGAGCCTCAGGTATCAACTTCTGTAGAGACTCGGCTGTTTTTTCAATGGTGTCGACTTGGTTGTGCAGGAAATAAACCTGACCACCACGCATGATTTCACGCAGTACCGCTTCTCTTACTACCGCATCGTCACTCTCGCGAACGAAGGTTTTTATCGCTAAGCGTCGTGCTGGTGGCGTTGCGATGATCGACAGATCGCGCATGCCACTCATCGCCATATTCAGCGTTCGTGGAATAGGCGTTGCGGTTAGCGTTAGGATATCAACATCAGCACGCATCGCTTTCACTTTCTCTTTCTGACGTACACCAAAGCGGTGTTCCTCATCGACAACCAGCAAGCCAAGGTCTTGGAATTTGATTTCACTAGAAAGCAGTTTGTGAGTACCCACCAAGATATCAACCTTACCGTCAGCGACATCTTGCATGATTAACTTCTGCTCTTTGGCTGATTTGAATCGAGACAGAACCTCGACACGAATTGGCAAGTTGGCGAAACGGTCTCGGAAGTTTTCAAAGTGCTGCTGAGCAAGTAGGGTAGTCGGTACTAGCACCGCGACTTGTTTGTCGTTATCGGTACACACGAACGCGGCACGCATTGCGACTTCTGTTTTACCAAAGCCCACATCACCACAAACCAAGCGGTCCATGGCTTTTGCTTGGCACATGTCAGACATCACTGCATTGATTGCCATCGCTTGGTCATCGGTTTCTTCAAACGGGAAGCCCGATTTGAAGGTCGCGTATTGACCGCGGTCCAATACAAATTTGTAGCCAGGTTTGAGCTCACGCTTAGCGTAAACATCAAGTAGTTCTGCGGCAACGTCACGGACTTTCTCAGCAGCGCGCTTGCGAGCTTTCTGCCATGCTTCGCCACCGAGTTTGTGCAGTGGTGCAGAATCTTCAGCACCACCTGAATAACGGCCAATCAAGTTCAGAGAAGCAACCGGCACGTATAACTTGGCATCGTTTTGATACTCAAGTGTCACGTATTCGGTTTTCATGCCACCGGCTTCGAGTGTTTGCAAGCCGATGTAGCGGCCAATACCGTGGTCAATGTGAACAACTGGTTGACCCGGTTTAAGTTCCGCTAAGTGACGGATTACGGTATCGCTGTTAACGCTTTTCTTATCTTTCTTGCGACGCTGTACAACGCGATCGCCTAATAAATCACTTTCACAGATAAGAGCGATGCTTTGCTCTTCCTGGATAAAGCCGTGTTCAGCCGAACCTAATATGAGGCTGAACTTGTCTTTGGCTTTAATGGCCGCATCCAGGTTTTCAACTTCACTTGGTCGTACTTTAATGCCACTGAGTAATTCACTCAGCGCTTCACGGCGACCTTCAGACTCAACCGAAAAAACCACTTTGCCATCGAAGGCTTCCGTGAATTTTCTGAGATTGGCCAGAGGCTCTTTGTTTTGATGCTGAACACTCAAGTCTGGCAGTGATGCAACCGGCAGGTTGATGCGGCCAGCTTTTTCTTCAATCGTGTCTAAGCTCAGGTTCACTTGTGGTTTTTGCTTAAAGTGAGCGAACAACTCATCTTTTTTCAACCATAATTGCTCTGGACTCAGCAGGGGTCTTAATGGGTCAACACCACGCTGTTCGTATCGGTAGTCAACGTCGGTAAGGAAAGCATCAACAGCTGTTTCTACGTCACCAAGAACCAAGAGTTGCGCTTCATCGGCAACGTAATCGAATAAGGTTTCGGTGTGGTCAAAAAACAGCGGTTGCCAATATTCAATACCGGCAGGCCACGTTCCTTTTGAAACCTGCATGTAGACAGATTCTGGTTCACGGCGCGCATCGAATTGCTGACGCCAGCGAATTCTGAAATCTTCGATTGCGCTTTCTGAGGTTGGAAACTCGTGTGCTGGCAGTAAACGGATCTCAGAGATGTCTTCGATAGAACGCTGGTTTTCAGGATCGAAAGTACGGATCGTGTCGATCTCGTCATCGAAAAAGTCGATACGATATGGATCTTTGCTGCCCATCGGGAACAAGTCGAGAATTGAACCTCGGCTCGCATATTCACCCGGGCCAAACACTTGGTCTACGTAGCGATAGCCTGACTTTTCGAGTTGAAGGCGTAGCTTTTCCAGCGAGTAGAGGTCGCCGGTTTTTACCATTAAGGTATGCTGCAACAAGAAGTCACGCGGCGACTGACGCTGTAGTAGCGTGCTGATCGGAACGATCGTGATGCCATCTTTTAACGTTGGCAGTGCATAAAGTCGGGCGATACGGTCAGAAATAATCTCTTGGTGTGGTGAGAAGCTGTCATATGGCAGTGTCTCCCAATCAGGAAATAGCGCCACTTCATGTGACGTAAATTGCTCAATTTCTGATTGAAGCTTGAGTGCGATCTGAGGATCGGGCACTGCAAGTAAAGTATGGCTGTTATGTTGCTCGGCGAGTTTAGCAATAGCAAGCGCGAGAGATGAACCAACTAGGTTACCGATGTGTTTTTTATCACCGGCGCCTTTGAGCTTAGGTAGTGTAAAAATGGATTGTTTTGTCATGTCTATTTACTTGTTATCTCGTTCTAGAGAGCGTTGACGTAAGAGCTTTTGTTGTTGATGAAGTGCAGCCTTGATCAGCAAGTCTTGGTCAGTATCACGAAGATGAGCATATTTAAATTTGATTTCGAAGCCTGAGTCTTTAGGTTCGCTAGCGAAGACTTCCGCGTAACAATAGATAGCGGCCGCAGGGTGCTCGATGAAGAGCTTGGCTTTAACTAAGCGACCCGCTTCTATATCTGTTTTTGAAAAACAAGAGAACTGACTCGCGCCAAATGAATAAGTGTGGGTACGAAATTGTTCATCATCTTGTTGCGATAACATAAAGCTCAACAAGAGGTTTAATTTAGAGTTCTGTGCATCCAATAAACTGATGACATTCTTCAAGTCGCTGTTTTTCAGTTCGTTGCGAGCACTGTCGGCTAATAGGTCCAATTGGCTAAACTCACTTGCCACAACAAAAGGGGCAGGGATCTCCGATTCGAACTGAATTTGAGAAGGTAAAGCGAAGTTACTGTCCATTGTCTCAATATTAGCGGTAAGGCTGTGGTGAACGGTGAAAAACTCTTGTTCTGTCATGCGTTAGTTCCTTGAAGTGATCTATTGATTATCGCTATGTGGCCGCAGTAATCAAGGTCAGTTAATTGAAAGTCTCAAATAGTTGTTTGAAAGTTGGCTATTTGACAAGGTTCTGTTTTTCAAGCCTAACTAATTGAGTTAATTCACTCTATATTTTCAATTAACCCCTACACAGTAACGGCAATACCCGTTACATTAACCCGCATCTCCTTTAGATGGTTCAAAGTATGTTTCATCCTATTTCATTGTTTGTTGGCCTGCGTTATTTGAAAGGCCGTTCAGGTGATCGCTTTAGCCGTTTTGTTTCTTATATGTCGACGGCCGGAATCACCATTGGTGTGCTGTCTTTGGTTACTGTTTTATCGGTAATGAATGGATTCGAAGCGCAGTTAAAAGACCGAATTCTTGGTGTACTTCCTCAAGCCGTTGTTTACGAGCAAGGAGGCACAACGTCACTTTCTGCTCAAGCGCCTAGCTTTGCGGAGCAAATGTCGCTCAATGGCCACGTTGAACCTATTGTTCGCAGTGAAGCGGTGATCCAAAGCCCAGCTCAGTTATCTGCGGGTCTGTTAATCGGTATTGAGCCCAATTCCGATGACCCTCTTCAGAATCACTTAATTGCTGGCAGGCTGTCTTCACTTCAAGCGGGTCAGTATCAGCTTTTCCTTGGTCATACCTTGGCAAGAAACTTGAAAGTGTCTATGGGTGACAAAGTTCGATTAATGGTCACCAGTGCCAGCCAATACACACCATTAGGTCGTATACCTAGCCAACGAAATTTCACCGTAGCCGGTATTTTTAATACGGGTTCGGATATAGATGCGCAGTTGATGGTCACACACATTCAAGATGCAGGGCGTTTGATGCGTTATAAGTCTGATACGATTTCAGGCTGGCGACTGTTTTTTGATGACCCATTTGAAGTCGCAGATTTATCGAACACCCCGTTACCGGAAGGTTGGGTGTGGAGCGATTGGCGTGACCAACGTGGAGAGCTTTTCCAAGCTGTTCGTATGGAAAAAAATATGATGGGCTTGATGCTGGGGCTGATTATCGGTGTTGCGGCGTTTAATATTATTTCTGCGCTGATCATGGTGGTGATGGAGAAGCAATCCGAAGTCGCTATCTTAAAAACGCAAGGCATGCGTGATGGTCAAGTCATGGGTATCTTCATGGTTCAAGGTGCAAGTAGTGGTGTGATAGGTGCATTATCTGGTGGCATTCTTGGCGTGATTCTAGCATCGAACCTCAATACTATTTTAGAGGCGATGGGTGTTGCTCTGTTCTCATTTGGTGGACAACTGCCAATATTGATTAACCCAATCCAAATTGCGGTTGTTGTGGTTTTGGCTATTGCACTTAGCCTTGTTGCGACTGTATTTCCTTCTTATCGTGCATCTTCTGTGAAACCTGCTGAGGCCCTTCGTTATGAGTAATTTTCTTCAATGTAATGATATCCGTAAAACGTACCGCGAGGGTTCGTTGGATACCGAAGTCCTCAAAGGTGTCAGCTTCGAAATAGAAAAAGGTGAGCTGGTTGCAATCATTGGTACCTCTGGTTCAGGTAAAAGTACGCTATTGCATATTTTAGGGGCATTGGATGATGCTTCCGACGGCAGCGTGAGTTTTCTCGGGCAGGACTTAGCGTCTTTGAGTTCGAATAAGCAGGCGAAGCTTCGTAATCAACACCTTGGTTTTGTATATCAATTCCATCATCTTCTTTCGGATTTCTCGGCGCTTGAAAACGTAGCGATGCCGTTGCTAATTGGTGGTGAAAAGCCTGCTAAAGCAAAAGAAGAAGCACAGCGTTTGTTGGATAAAGTAGGGCTAAGTCATCGTGTTGACCACCGACCTTCGGAGCTTTCTGGTGGTGAGAGACAACGTGTGGCGATTGCGCGAGCTTTAGTTAATAAGCCGGCTTTGGTGTTGGCGGATGAACCGACAGGTAACCTTGACCACAACACGGCACTATCTATTTACGATTTAATGCGTGAATTAAACCGCGAATACGATACCGCTTTCTTGGTTGTAACCCATGATGGTGAACTTGCGGGCAAGATGGATCGCCAACTGCACATGCAAGACGGTTTACTGGTTAACGTAGAAAAAGAGGAGAGCTAAGTGTTTTCTTCTTTATCTCTATTAATAGGCGGTCGATTTAGTCGGGCGAAACAACGAGACAAGATGGTTTCGTTTATCTCTCTGTCTTCGACGATCGGTATTGCTGTCGGCGTCGCGGTGATCATCATTGGTTTATCTGCGATGAATGGCTTTGAGCGTGAACTGCAGTCACGAGTACTTTCTGTTATCCCACATGGGGAGTTCGAGGGAGTCAATGAACCTGTAACTCGTTGGGAGCATGTAATCGAACAAGCGATCCAGCATGATGATGTTGTAGCGGCGGCACCTTATGTGAAAATTACTGCGCTTGCCGAAAAGGGCAAAGAGCTAAAAGCGATTGAAGTCCGAGGTGTTGACCCACAACTTGAGCAACAAGTATCGAGCCTATCGAGTTTTATCGATAAGCAAGCTTGGAGCGCGTTTAAGGCAGGGCAACAACAGATTATCTTGGGTTCTGGCGTGGCCAATGTACTCGGCGCAAAAGTCGGTGATTACCTGACTCTGATGATCCCTACGGTGAATGGGTCGGTGAAAGTTCAAGCACCTAAACGTGTTCGAGTCAAAGTCGTTGGCTTGCTGACGCTCAACGGCCAAATAGATCACAGCTTGGCTCTAATCCCGATTGGCGATGCGCAAATCTACGCAAACCTAGGCGATGCAGTGACAGGGGTTTCTTTAAAAGTGACCGATGTGCTGAACGCAAACTCGATTGTGCGTGAAGTGGGCAACCAACTAGATGTATATGTGTACCTGCGAAGCTGGCAACAGAAGTTTGGTTTCTTGTATCGAGATATCCAGTTGGTTCGCACCATCATGTATCTAGTGATGGTACTGGTTATTGGTGTGGCTTGTTTCAATATTGTCTCGACGCTAATGATGGCAGTAAAAGACCGAGCATCAGAGATCGCAATATTAAGAACCATGGGCGCATCGGACGGCCTTGTGAAACGCATTTTTGTTTGGCAGGGCGTATTCTCAGGTGTGTTAGGTAGTTTGGTGGGCAGTGCAATAGGCGTGTTAGTCGCGCTTAACCTAACCACGATTATCAAAGGGCTTGAGAAGCTTATTGATCACCAATTTTTGTCCGGTGATATCTATTTTGTCGACTTCTTGCCTTCGCAACTCGATATGACAGATGTGGTTGTCGTTTCTGGAACTGCTATTGTTCTAAGCCTACTGGCTACGTGGTACCCAGCATCACGAGCGGCTAAGTTGAACCCAGCATCGGTGCTTAGTTCGAAGTAATGCTCTAAGTAATACGCCATGGCATGATTTGCTATGTACAACCGACACAAACAAAAAAGGATCCCTGATGGGATCCTTTTTTATTGAATTCAAACTGCATTTCTTACGACTTTGGTTACATACCAATATTGCAGAGAGCCGATATTGTTCTGATTTCTCATAGTGTGAGTTTCAATTCACCCACACCCAACGATAGTTTCAGTACCTTGCTTGTCGTTTCTTCCAGCTTCTTACGACTGAATAACGCCATAACCCGCGAATACCAAAGTAGCCAATCATCGCAGAGATAACACCACAAATCAGACAACCTAATAGGAATGGAGGTCCGATGGTGCTCATTTGCGCCAAGATGAAATCCCAAGACAATTCAAAATGGAAAGCTTGAGGCGGCACATGCATAACAAACGCGCCTACTTTATAAGCAAAGTAGAACAGCACCGGCATAGTCACGGGATTACTGATCCAAACCAGTGCGACAGACAGCGGTAGGTTAACACCACATGCAACCGCAAGGCCTGCAGACATAATCATTTGACTTGGTAAAGGGACAAACGCCATGAATAACCCAACAGCGAACGCACCAGCCGCAGAGCGACGATTAAGGCACCATAAGTTGGGGTTGTACAAAACATTGCCAAAAATTTTCAATGCTTTCTGACGCTTGATGAGCTCATGGTCAGGCATAAATCGTTTGATAAACTTTCTTGGCATAGGAGGAAGCTACTCTCTTGTTTAACACTTGGTTCTTAATTTCATTTGCTGCGACAGTTGTGTCTGCCAGCTTTTGGCCTGTGATGCCACATTGGGTTTGGGCATCATTAATGCTGTTGTTACTTTTCGCATTAATAAAGTATAGCGTTTTCCGGTGTGCAAGAGGTCCAGTAACTGCATTGATACTAGTTATCTGCCTTGGAAATGCAATCGAAATACAAACGAGTCAGTTATTTCAATCTGGCCAGAATATTACCATAAATGCTTCGGTTGTTAGCCTTTTTAGTGAAAATAGCCATGGTTTTGAAAGCGTAATAGTAGTTAGATCAATTGGCGGCGAAAAATTAATCTTTCCACAATTGATAAAATTGCGGTTGTTTACCCCTTTCAAGCTAACGCTTGGAGATAAGGTTCATCTCTCGGTGTCAATGAAGCCGGTTTTTGGAAAACTCAACGAGGCCGGGTTTGATTTAGAAAAGCATCTGTTCAGTGAAAGAATCGTCGCTAATGCTACCTATCAAGCGGGAACAGGCTTTAGCATTCATTCTAGTACAAACTTTCGCGCTCGATGGTTCGAAAGGACTTTGACAACGATCAATCAGGTGGATAACTCTGATCTGATTGTGGCGTTGAGCTTTGGTTATAGAGAATTCATTCAATCACAGCGCTGGGATTTGCTTAAGAGCAGTGGGCTTGTTCACTTAATGGCGATCTCAGGGTTACACATTGGCATTGCTTTTGGAATCGGTTACCAATTGGGGAGAGTCGTTAGGTTAGGGGCATCGCATTTAATTTGGCTTCCGACTGTATTTGGTCTTGGGCTCGCGTATTTTTATAGTTGGTTTGCAGGGTTTACTTTACCAACACTTAGGGCGCTAACCATGTGCATCATTGGGAGCTATTTCCTTTGGCGAGGTCAAAATATCAATTTGATTCGATATGTGGCCTTGAGTCTCTGTGTCGTGTTGTTCATTTGGCCATTTTCGGTACTTTCGAGTAGCTTCTGGCTCTCATTTGGAGCGTTAGCAGCCGTTCTTTATATTGCTTCTAATACTCATCTTTCTTCTTACAAAAGCCCTCTACTCACAAAACTCTTCGTGCTATTTAAAATCCAGTTAATGCTGACGTTGTTATTGGCTCCTTTTTCAATGCTGTTCTTTCAAGGGTTTAGTTTGGTCTCGGTGTTATACAACTTTTTCCTGCTGCCTTGGGTTTCGATAGTGACGATTCCTTTGCTGTTTTTAGCGATGTTTATCAGCTTAATATTTGAATCCATCTGGGCAGAGGACAATATCGTTGGTTATTTGTGGACTCTGGTGGATCTATCGCTCACACCCGTTGTTTTCGCTCTGCCTTTCTCTGAACGTTTTTGGGTCACGGTTGATGATGAACTCGTTGCTTTGTTCGTGTTTTTCATTTTTCTATTAAGTCTTTTACGTCATTACTTTCATCGTAGAATGATGTTTTTCGCCAGTGCTGTATTTGTTTTATGGTGGGAATTTGGAAAGCTGAAACCAGAAGTATTGAGAGTCGATATCTTGGATGTTGGACATGGTTTGTCGGTTGTTCTTCAAAAAAATAACCAGATTGTTGTTTATGATCTTGGTAATGCATGGCCGGGCGGTTCTGTGGTTGAGTCGTTATTGATACCTACGATAGAAAGAAGGGGAATAAAGGAAATTGATGGGGTGATTATCAGTCATTTCGATTCTGACCATGCAGGTGGGTATCAGGCATTACTTTCTCACTATAAGCCTAAATGGATACGCGCCAGCCAAAGACTTAAACCTCCAGTCTCGCTCAGTAGTCACTCTACGTTTAATGATCAAGCTTGTGTGATTGGAGAGTCTTGGCGTTGGCAAGATGTCGAATTTGAGGTGTTGTGGCCGCCCCAAAGTGTTGAGAGAGCATATAACCCTCATTCATGTGTTGTCCGTATCTATGAGCCAAGCACTGAGTTTTCGATGCTTCTTACCGGAGATATTGAATTGGTCAGTGAGTGGTTACTTGCACGCGAAGCTACGCGACTCAAAAGTGATGTAATGCTGGTTCCTCATCATGGTAGCTCAACCTCTTCTATTGCTCGATTTATCGAGGCTGTTTTTTCGCAGTTGGCTATCGCTTCATTGTCTAAAGGAAACCAGTGGGGTATGCCAAGCCAATCTGTCGTAGAACGTTATCGAGAAGCCGGAAGTACGTGGCTAGATACGGGTGAAAGTGGACAAATAACCATCACTACCAGTAAGGAAGGTTGGAAATATCATACGATTAGAGAACATCAGGGGAGGCAGTGGTATAGGCAGATGCTCCGTAAGGGAGTAGAATAGATAGATTATTGTGAGAAAATTAAGCGATTCTATGTCAACAGAAACAGATGAAACCACTTGGGTCACATTTAAAAGACTTTGGACTTATATTCGACTGTATAAGGCCGGCCTTGGTGTTGCGGTTATTGCGCTTATTATAAATGCCGTCTCTGATACTTATATGATTTCATTACTAAAGCCATTACTTGATGAAGGCTTTGGTAACGCTGAATCTGACTTTTTACGCACGCTCCCTATTATTATCTTTGCCATGATGTTCATTCGTGGTGTGAGTGGCTTCGTTTCAACCTATTGTTTGAGCTGGGTCTCTGGCAACGTGGTGATGGAGATTCGACGTAAAATTTTCAGTCATTTCATGCACATGCCTGTGTCTTTCTTTGATAAAGAGCAAACGGGCGCGCTGCTATCTCGTATTACTTACGACTCAGAGCAAGTCTCTGCTGCAACCAGTAAGGCTTTGGTCAGTATTGTCCGTGAAGGTGCCAGCATCATTGGCTTGTTGACGCTGATGTTCTGGAATAGCTGGCAGTTGTCTTTGGTGCTATTTGCTGTTGCTCCTTTTGTAGCTTGGGCAATCAGTATTGTATCGAAGCGATTCAGAAAGATTTCTAAGAACATGCAAACCAGCATGGGTCACGTGGCTTCTTCAGCAGAACAAATGCTGAAAGGTCATAAGGTGGTTCTAACTTACGGTGGTCAAGACTTAGAAAGAGGTCGTTTCGATACCGTTAGTAATCAGATGCGCCAACAAAGCATGAAGCTGGTAACGGCTCAAGCGGCGGCGAACCCAATTATTCAGATGATTGCTTCGATCGCAATTGTGGTTGTTCTTTACTTGGCGAGTGTCGACTCTATTAAAGCTGAACTAACGGCTGGTACGTTCACGGTTGTGTTCTCGGCTATGTTTGGTTTGTTACGTCCACTGAAAGCACTGACTAACGTAACGTCTGAGTTCCAACGCGGTATGGCGGCGAGTACCACTCTATTTGGTTTGATGGATCTCGACACAGAACAAAACAAAGGTACGTTGAAACCTGCAACCGTAAGCGGTGAAGTTGCTGTAAAAGATGTGACGTTTACTTATGAGGGCGCAGAGAAACCAGCACTTGATAAGGTGAGCTTCAACATTCCGAAAGGTAAGACGGTCGCGCTGGTCGGGCGTTCTGGTTCTGGTAAGAGTACCATTGCCAACCTGTTTACTCGTTTCTATGATGTGGACTCAGGCTCTATTGAACTTGATGGACACGACATCCGAGATTATGAGCTGAAAAATCTTCGTGAGCATTTTGCTCTTGTTTCTCAAAATGTTCATCTGTTCAACGATACGGTTGCCAATAACATTGCCTATGCGGCTGGTGAGGTTTATTCGCGCGAACAAATTGAACATGCTGCTAAGCTTGCGCACGCCACTGAATTTATCGAAGGCATGGAAAACGGCATCGATACGATTGTTGGTGAGAACGGTGCAAGCCTATCTGGTGGGCAACGACAACGTATTGCAATTGCACGAGCGTTGTTAAGAGAAGCTCCAGTACTGATCCTAGATGAAGCAACATCGGCTTTGGATACGGAATCAGAAAGAGCCATTCAATCGGCTTTGGATGAGTTGCAAAAAGATAAAACGGTACTGGTTATTGCACACCGTTTATCTACTATCGAGCAAGCCGATGAGATCTTAGTAGTTGATGATGGCCAAATTGTAGAAAGAGGCGCACACGCAGAACTTATTGAACATGATGGTGCTTACGCGCAGCTGCATCGAATTCAGTTCAGCGGATAAGATTAGGTCGTTGTTGTGATCGAAAAGATTTGGTTTAACAATCATCCGTTGAAATATCTACTTTGGCCACTTCTGTGGCCGTTGAGTCTGCTGTTCAAAATGATCAGCAGTCAACGTCGCGAAGCGTATCTTTCTGGGAAGAAAGAAACCTATCGCCCACCTTTGCCAGTTATCGTTGTCGGTAATATTACCGCGGGTGGCAATGGTAAAACTCCGGTGGTTATCTGGTTAGTTGAAATGCTCCAAGCCAATGGTTTCAAACCTGGTGTGGTTTCTCGAGGGTATGGCGCGAAAGCCCCTAGTTATCCATTAGTGTTGGACGAGAACACGCCTGCTGAATATTCGGGTGATGAACCTCGGTTGATTCGAAAGCGAACAGGGGCGCCAGTCGCGGTTGACCCTATCCGTGCCAATGCAGTGAAGGCTTTGCTGAACGAAGGTGTTAATGTCATTATCACTGATGACGGCCTTCAGCATTATGCCCTTGAACGCGATATTGAATTTGCGGTTATCGATGGTTCGAGACGTTTTGGTAGTGAATGTCTCATTCCTTTAGGGCCATTAAGAGAGCCTGTATCACGCTTAGATACCGTGGATTTTTTGGTTAACAATGGTGGTAAAGCCCAAGGGCGCGAGTTCTCAATGTCTTTGCTACCAAGCCAAGCCGTTAATCTTAAGACGGGTCAGAAAGTACCAGTAGAAAAACTGCAAAAGCTGGTGGCTTTTGCTGGTATTGGTCATCCACCGCGCTTTTTTAAAACATTAGAAGATCTTGATGGTGATGTGGTTTTCACACAGGGTTTCGCAGACCATCAAGATTTTGATAAAGATGAACTTCATGCCTTAGCAAAAAAAGGTATGAACATGATTATGACAGAAAAAGACGCTGTTAAATGCGAAGACTATGCGCAAGAAAATTGGTGGTATCTTCCAGTTTCTGCACAGTTTGATGAAGATTCGCAACAGCAAATTTTAAAAAGAATAAAAGAGGTTATGGAATACTATGGATCACCGTCTGCTTGAGATCGTTGCTTGCCCTGTATGTAAAGGTAAACTAACTTTTGACAAGGATAAGCAAGAGCTTGTTTGTAAAATTGACCGCCTAGCTTACCCAATCAAAGAGGGTATCCCTGTTCTTCTAGAGCCTGAAGCTCGTACCGTTTCAATGGATGAGGGTAAATAATGTCGTTTACGGTTGTCATTCCGGCAAGATATCAATCGAGCCGTTTGCCAGGAAAACCATTGGCTGATATTGGTGGAAAGCCGATGATCCAATGGGTTTACGAACAGTCAATGAAGGCGGGTGCTGATAACGTTATTATCGCCACAGATGACGCTCGAGTTGAGAAAGCGGCTAAAGCATTTGGTGCGACCGTTTGTATGACATCTCCGAATCACGAATCAGGTACAGAGCGTTTAGCTGAAGTGGTTGAGGTGATGAACATTCCCGATGACCATATTATCGTGAATGTTCAAGGTGATGAGCCTCTTATCCCACCTGCAATTATTAATCAGGTTGCAAATAACCTGGCGAATAGCACAGCACCCATGGCAACGCTAGGTGTAGAAATTACTCACGCTGATGAAGTGTTTAATCCTAATGCTGTGAAAGTCGTAACGGATAAAGACGGATACGCACTGTATTTTAGCCGAGCAACGATTCCTTGGGATCGCGATGCTTACGCGAATAATGGTACGGCCGCGGAATCACCTTTGCTGCGTCATATTGGTATCTACGCTTACCGAGCGGGTTTCATCAATACGTATATCAATTGGGAACCAAGTTCCCTTGAGCGTATTGAGTGCCTAGAGCAACTACGAGTGCTGTGGTACGGAGAGAAAATCCATGTGGACGTTGCGGCTGAAGCACCGGCTGCGGGTGTTGATACGCCAGAAGACTTAGAAGCGGTTCGCGCTATTATTGGTTAAGCTTCTTTGAGCGACTACTTCTTTGCTCTACAAAAATGCAAAATCACAAAGCCTCGCTTATTGCGGGGCTTTTTTACGTCTACAGAACGTGTATGTGTGTTTTATTGAACTAAGCTAGGGGATATTGAGTCGGTTGCATTCGTTTATGCATCATCAACTCTGAATTATCTGAGAATTACCTCGCTCGACTTTCAATTTTTCTTTATAATATGCCGCCTATAAAGTAGTGGCGATCTGCTAGTACAGAATACAACTTACGACAAAACGTGGAGTAAAAGATGCCTTCTCAAAGCCCAGTGATTACGGTTGATGGACCAAGTGGTGCAGGTAAAGGTACCCTGTGTATGTTACTAGCAGACAAGCTAGGTTTTCATCTTCTAGACTCAGGTGCGATCTATCGCGTACTGGCTTTAGCGGCAATTCACCACGGTGTAGATACTGAATCGGAAGATGCTTTGGTACCGCTTGCTACTCACCTCGATGTACAGTTTATTGCTGAAGGTGACTTGGTTAAGGTTATCTTGGAAGGTGAAGATGTGTCTGGTGAACTTCGTAAAGAAGAAACTGGCATGGCTGCTTCAAAAGTAGCGGCTCTTCCTCGTGTTCGTGAAGCACTACTGCGTCGCCAGCGTGCTTTTAGCGCTGCTCCTGGTTTAGTTGCAGACGGTCGTGACATGGGAACCGTTGTATTTGTTGAAGCTGAAGCGAAAATATTTTTAGATGCAAGTGCTGAAGAGCGTGCGAACCGCCGCCTTAAACAGTTGCAAGAGAAGGGGTTAGATGTTAAATTTGACGACCTTTTGAGCGAGATCCAAGAGCGAGACGATCGAGATCGTAATCGCCCAGTTGCGCCATTACGCCCAGCTGAGGATGCGCTTGTGCTTGATTCTACCTCGATGAACATCGAACAAGTAGTAGAAAAAGCACTACACTATATTGAATCGAAACTGGCTGGGTAATTTCGCCGAGCTAGTACGAACGTTGGTCGCAAGGATGATGACCGGCGAATTTATCAACCCCATGCGGTAGGATACCCATGGACGTTTAATTATTGAAGATTAAATAATGACTGAATCTTTTGCTCAACTCTTTGAAGAGTTTCTATCTGAAACTGAATTCCAACAAGGCAGCATCGTTAAAGGTACTGTAGTAGCTATCGAGAACGGTTTCGTTCTTGTAGATGCTGGTCTTAAGTCTGAATCTGCTATCCCTGCTGAACAATTCAAGAACGCTGCTGGCGAACTTGAAGTTGAAGTTGGTGCTGAAGTAGACGTAGCTCTAGACGCTGTTGAAGATGGTTTCGGTGAGACTCAACTTTCTCGTGAGAAAGCTAAGCGTCACGAAGCTTGGATCGTACTTGAGAAAGCTTGTGAAGAAGCTGAAACTGTTGTTGGTATCATCAACGGTAAAGTTAAAGGCGGTTTCACTGTTGAACTTAACGGTATCCGTGCTTTCCTTCCAGGTTCTCTAGTAGACGTACGTCCTATCCGTGACACTGCTCACCTAGAAAACAAAGAGCTAGAGTTCAAAGTAATCAAGCTAGACCAGAAGCGTAACAACGTTGTTGTTTCTCGTCGTGCTGTTATCGAATCTGAAAACAGTGTTGAGCGTGACGAACTTCTTGAAACTCTACAAGAAGGTACTGAAGTTAAAGGTATCGTTAAGAACCTTACTGACTACGGTGCATTCGTTGATCTTGGCGGTGTTGACGGTCTTCTACATATCACTGATATGGCTTGGAAGCGTGTTAAGCACCCATCAGAGATCGTTAACGTTGGTGACGAAATCCTAGTTAAAGTTCTTAAGTTCGATCGTGAGCGCACTCGTGTTTCACTAGGTCTTAAGCAACTTGGCGAAGATCCATGGGTAGCAATCGCTAAGCGTTACCCAGAAGGTCACAAACTTTCTGGTCGTGTTACGAACCTAACTGACTACGGCTGCTTCGTTGAAATCGAAGAAGGCGTTGAAGGTCTAGTACACGTTTCTGAAATGGATTGGACTAACAAGAACATCCACCCTTCTAAAGTTGTTAATGTTGGCGACGAAGTTGAGGTTATGGTTCTTGATATCGACGAAGAACGTCGTCGTATCTCTCTAGGTCTGAAACAGTGTAAAGCTAACCCATGGCAGTCATTTGCAGAAATGCAAGCTAAGGGTGACAAAGTTACTGGTAAGATCAAGTCTATCACTGACTTTGGTATCTTCATCGGTCTAGAAGGCGGTATCGACGGTCTTGTACACCTATCTGACATTTCTTGGAACGCTGCCGGCGAAGAAGCTGTACGTGAATACAAGAAAGGCGACGAAATCTCTGCTGTTGTTCTAGCAGTAGATGCAGAGCGTGAGCGTATTTCTCTTGGCGTTAAGCAAATGGAAAACGACCCGTTCAACGCATACGTTGCTGACAACAAGAAAGGTGTTCTTGTAAACGGTACTGTAACTGCAGTTGACGCTAAAGGCGCTACTATCGAGCTAATCGAAGGCGTTGAAGGCTACCTACGTGCTTCTGAAGTTTCTCGTGACCGTATCGAAGATGCATCTCTAATCCTAAGCGTTGGCGACAGCGTTGAAGCGAAGTTCACTGGTGTAGACCGTAAGAACCGCGTAATCAACCTATCTATCAAAGCTAAAGATGAAGCTGATGAGCAAGAAGCAATGGCTTCACTGAACAAGTCTGATGAAGGCGCGTTCGGTAACGCAATGGCAGACGCATTCAAAGCTGCTAAAGGCGAATAATAGCTTCTCGTTAAGAGAATTATAGCTATCTAGCCAAGAAAGGAGCCGTAAGGCTCCTTTTTTTTTGCTTATTTTTCCGATAGGTCTATAATTTCTAAAAAGAAAACCAACGAGGGTAACTATGACTAAGTCTGAATTGATTGAAAGACTGTGCGCTGAGCAAACGCACCTTTCTGCAAAAGAAATTGAAGACGCTGTAAAAGACATTTTAGAGCATATGGCTTCAACACTAGAAAGTGGTGACCGAATCGAAATTCGCGGTTTTGGTAGCTTCTCTCTTCACTACCGTGAGCCTCGTGTTGGACGTAATCCAAAGACTGGCGACAAGGTAGAGTTGGAAGGTAAATACGTTCCTCACTTTAAACCAGGTAAAGAGCTACGTGAACGAGTAAATTCAGGATTGTAGTCTACTTATCGGAATTAAGAAAAGCGGCATACTATAATGTATGCCGCTTTTTTATGACCATAATATGGTGGTCTGATTAGTAATTTTCCTGCATAATCGTACAGCTAACCAACCAATGAGTGATGAACTATGAAAATTATAAAAATAGTCGCCGTTATCGCACTTTTCCTAATTGCACTGGCTTTAGGCTCTCAGAACCAAACCACTGTGAACTTCAATTACCTACTAGCACAAGGTGACTTCCACTTATCAAGCTTATTAGGTGTTGTCTTCGTTTCAGGCTTTGGCCTTGCTTGGTTGGTCTTTGGTAATATGCACATGCGATCTCAGCTGAAAATTCATCGCTTGAAAAAACAACTCAATAAGCAATCAAAGCAGGTAGCTGCTGCTACTAAAGCTTAAAGGCTATATTTGATGTTAGAGTTACTGTTCTTACTTTTACCTATTGCAGCCGCTTACGGCTGGTATATGGGTAATCGTAATGCTCAGCAAGAAAAACAAAAGCAATCACACCAGATCTCCCGCCAGTATGTGACGGGTTTGAACCTATTGTTGTCGGACCAATCTGACAAAGCGGTCGATCACTTTATCGAACTGCTTCAAGTAGACAATGAAACCATTGATACTCACTTGGCCTTGGGTAATCTATTTCGCTCAAGAGGCGAGGTAGATAGAGCTATTCGAATTCACCAAAACCTTATCTCTCGTTCGGGGCTAACTCTCGATCAAAAAAACCTCGCACTGCAACAACTCGCAAAAGACTATATGGTCTCTGGCTTCCTCGATCGCGCTGAAAAAATCTTTGAACAGCTTGTAGAAGAACCTGATCATAAAGAGGGTGCTTTGCAACAGTTGGTCGCTATTTATCAGCAAACTCGAGAGTGGAACAAGGCGATTCATTACGGCAATATTCTCGTTAAGCTTGGTAAGAAAAAAAGAAAGATGCGTGCAACTGTTGCGCACTTTTGGTGTGAGCTTGCAATGCAAGAGCAAGCTGAGGGTAATCGTTCTAAGGCACTTCAGCATTTTAAAAAAGCGCTATCTGAAGACCCTAAGTGTGTTCGAGCTAGTATTGCTTTAGGTAAGTTCCATTTAGCGAATGAAGATTACCAGAAGACGATTACCTGTCTTGAGTCCGTGCTTGAACAAGATATCGATTTTATCAGCGAGGTGCTTCCAACCCTTGCTGAGTGTTACCACAAGCTTGGCCAAGAGGCTGAACTTGTTGAATTCCTAAAAGCCTGTATTCAAAAGAAAGCCGGTGTTTCGGCTGAATTGATGCTTGCTCAGTTGGTTGCCCATCATGAAGATGTTGGCTCAGCTCAAGAGCTGTTGACCAAGCAACTGGTTAAAAACCCAACCATGAAAGGCTTCTATCGATTAATCGATTACCATCTTGCTGAAGCAGAAGAAGGTCGTGCGAAAGACAGTCTGACGACTCTTCAGTCTATGGTTGGTGAACAACTTAAAGTTAAACCTCATTACCGCTGTCGTCAGTGTGGCTTCGCGACACACTCGATGTATTGGCACTGCCCTTCATGTAAGGGGTGGGGGACGATCAAGCCTATTCGTGGGCTAGATGGTGAATAGATTTGTGGTCATTGTTAGACCAAATTAATAATTGCAGCTTTCGGGCTGCATTTTTATGACTGTTATTTGTCGCTATTACTTGTAGTGATTATTTAAAGAAAGTTAACTGCGTTAGGAGATGAAATGAACGACCAAAAAATCATTGTAGCATTGGATTATGACAACCAAGCGGATGCATTAGCCTTTGTTGATCGTATCGATCCAGCATCTTGCCGCTTAAAAGTCGGTAAAGAGATGTTTACCCTGTTTGGCCCTGAATTTGTCCGTGAATTACATAAACGTGGTTTTTCAGTATTCTTAGACCTTAAGTTCCACGATATTCCAAACACATGTTCAAAAGCGGTACGTGCTGCTGCTGAGATGGGCGTGTGGATGGTGAACGTACATGCGAGCGGTGGCGAACGCATGATGACGGCTTCACGCGAAATTCTAGAACCTTACGGTAAAGACCGTCCATTACTCATCGGCGTTACCGTGTTAACCAGCATGGAACAATCTGATTTGGCGGGTATTGGTTTGAACATTCAACCACAAGAGCAGGTAATGCGCTTGGCGTCTTTGACTAAGAACTCAGGTCTAGATGGCGTTGTATGTTCTGCTCAAGAAGCTTCATTACTGAAAGGTGAGTTGGGCAAAGAGTTCAAGCTTGTGACTCCTGGTATTCGTCCTGTAGGCGCTGACGTAGGTGACCAGAAGCGTATTATGACGCCAGTTCAAGCAATTCAAGCTGGCTCAGACTACTTAGTTATCGGTCGTCCAATTACTCAAGCAACAGACCCTGCAGCCGTACTTGCTGAAATCAACGGCACGCTAGTTTAAGTCTATTTTTAGATAGCAATACAGCGACACGAATGAAGAAGGCCAGCAATTTGCTGGCCTTCTTATTTATTGACGAGATATAAATTGTTTCGGAGTGTCTCGGCTTCTCTGTTCTGAGCTTAAACCGGAGCGCCGCTATGGAATTTGAAGTCACTGTCTTCTGACGTGATTAGGTCAGCTTCTACCTGCGCAAAGTGAGCAATACGCTCAGAGATATCTTTCCCTGCGATTTGCTCTGCTAGCTCAAGGTAATCTTGATAGTGACGCGCTTCTGAGCGAAGTAGGGAGACGTAAAACTTCTCCATGTCTTCTTCCAAGAAAGGAGCAAGCTTAGCAAAGCGTTCACATGAACGAGCCTCAATAAACGCACCGATGATCAGCTTATCAACCAGAGCGTCTGGCTCGTAAGTTTTCACTTGCTTGATTAAACCTTTAGCATAACGACCCGCTTCAATCGGTTGATACGTCACGCCTTTCTTTACCATCAACTCCATAACTTGATAAAAGTGATGCAGTTCTTCTTTAATTAGCAGTACCATTTTATCAATCAGGTCAGCACAGTAATTACAGCCTTCTTTTGCTGTGATTTGCTTAGATACGTTACTTTTACCACGTAGAGACTCTAAGTCTCCGATACGACGATAAGCAAATTGCTCGTATGGCAATATCCACTCATTCAGTTGCTTTGCGCTTTCTTTATCTACCGCATACTTGCGGATAAGGAACAAAGCACTTTGAGCGGCTTTGAGCTCACAAAGCATGTGATCGCGTAAAATGATATGAAGGTTTTCAGGCTTTTTGGCTTCATCTATCCATGAATCTGGCGTTTCAGCTTTAAGAAAAGAGTGGATTGGGGCTAATAATTCTTGATACATGGTCGGGGCAAGTTTGTTGATAATGCGCGATTTTATCACAGCTCATGAGATCTCCCTATACGAAGAAAGGAAATTCACTAGGCACAAAAAAGGCCGCCTATTTAATGCAAATGAGGCGGCCTTTTCGTGTTTGAGTTAGACGGTTACCATTTCTTCTTCTGACCGAAGAGGGCATCCATATCGTCGTCACGCTCTTTAGATTCCATTTGCTGTAAGTCTTGAGCATTTTTGTCTTGGCGTTTCTGATCAAGATCGTTCAACATCTGCTGAAGTTTTTCTTTTGCTTGATTAGAGTACGCATCGTTCTTAGTCGCTAAAGCATCAATGCCTTTGCGTAATAGCTGAATCGCCGTACCTGGTTGTCCGCGAGAAATTGAATCGTTAGCACGTTTGATCACGTTTTCAATATTGATACGAATCTGGATCGTTTCTAGGCGAGCATTTTCAACCACGTAAGCTTGAGTATCAAAGCGGCCTTTATTGTGTTCGTTACGAACCGTATCGCGAAGGCGTTTAACCAACTTAAGCATCATGATTGCTTGCTTATCACTGCTAGGAACACGGAAAGTAGTACTTTCACCACCTTGGTAGTTCTCTTTTAGCTGTGTGATCTGCTGTTTTACGCTTTCGATTCGTTGCAGAAGCTGCTTATTTTTAGGATCAAGTTGATACATGTTTTCAAGTGCATCAAGGATTCGGTTATTTAAGCATATAAGAAGGTCTTGGCTAAAAGGCATGTGATGAGCATTGCCAATCAACTCTTCAGTTCCGTCAATAATGGTTAGATAACGAGAAGCTTCCTGTTTCTTCGCTGTTTCTACCTTAACTTTGTATTGAAGCATGATGTTGTAGCCTAAAACCAACACCAAAAGAACGGCGACTAAGGCGATTATTAAATCAATATTCATATATTTGTGTCTGCTTGTTGTTTTCTATAGCTAACTGGAGAGGATACACGATTCCATTGTGTATCGGCACTCGTAAATTGCAATTTCTGATTATCTCTTGTTGAGCGCAATCGGCAATCAAAATTTACCAACTAATGTATGAGAATGAGGAGTCGGTTGCAAAGCGATACTGATGTTTTTGTTTGTTAACCTATAAAAACTCAATTTTTCTATCAATTTAGTGCATGAAGCGTTATAACTATTAATTATATTACACGAGACTATGACGCTCTCTTTGCAAATAAGTTAGCACATAAATGAGTAAAGGATTACGAGGTTAGATATGAAGTTACAGCAACTGAAGTACATTGTTGAGGTTCTAAACCATAACCTAAATGTGTCTGCGACTGCAGAGAGTCTATACACATCACAGCCTGGTATTAGTAAGCAAGTTAGATTGCTAGAAGATGAGTTGGGCATTCAGATTTTCGAGCGTAGTGGTAAACACTTAACGCAGGTGACACAAGCTGGCGAAGATATTATTCGTATCTCTCAAGAGATTCTCGCTCGTGTTGAAAGCATTAAAGCCGTTGCCGGTGAACACACTCACCCTGAAATGGGAACATTGAACATTTCAACGACGCACACCCAAGCTCGTTATGCTCTGCCGGATGTAATTAAAGGTTTCACGGCGCGTTACCCTAAAGTGTCGCTTCACATGCATCAGGGAACGCCAAGTCAAATGTCAGAAGCGGTAGCCAAAGGCACTGCTAACTTTGCCATTGCGACCGAAGCGCTTCATTTATATCAAGATGCGATTATGTTGCCTTGTTATCACTGGAATCGCTCGATTGTTGTCACCAAAGATCACCCTCTGGCGCAAAAGCAATTAGTGTCAATTGAAGACCTTGCCGCCTATTCTCTAGTGACTTATGTCTTTGGCTTTACTGGGCGCTCAGAACTAGATACCGCGTTCAACAAAGTTGGTCTAACACCGCGTGTCGTGTTTACCGCGACAGATGCCGATGTTATTAAAACCTATGTTCGAATGGGGATTGGCGTAGGCGTGATTGCAAGCATGGCGATTGATCACGAGCAAGACACCGACTTGGTTGCCATTGATGCAAGCCACCTGTTTGGTGCGAGCACCACAAGTATTGGCTTTAGAAAGGGCACCTTCTTACGTTCTTACATGTTCGACTTTATGGAGCGTTTTGCACCACACCTAACTCGTCCTGTTGTTGAGCAAGCGATTTCTCTTAAATCAAATGATGAGATTGAAGAGATGTTTAAGGATATTGAGCTACCCGTTCGATAGGTCCTAACTTTGTTTACCTAGATTTCTATTCGGTCTGTTATCAATTAACAGGCCGTTTTTCGTTTTAGCTTGGCCTGATGATAACGCTCCTTTTATATAGCACCTTTTTATACAGCTTCTTTCTATATGTCTCCTTTCTATTTATGTCTCTTCCCCCTACAATCCACGCATCATAGGGGGAAGCATGCATTCACGATTTACAATTCTCGACTCATTCTTGTTAGAGCACCAAGTCTATTGGCGTTCAGAGCCTTTTCACCTATGTCAAACTCAGCAACAGCCATGGGCTGATGTGAATCGTCCTCTTGTTGATTGGTTGGATAGTTTGAGTATCGAGAGAATTCAGACTCTCAAAGAACAACCGCAAGACTTGCTAGCTGAGCTTACGCGTTTCATTCCCCAGTTAGAGAAAGCCAACCAAAATATCCAGTTCAACCATACTGCGCTTGTTGGGCTCGATCTTCCGCGCGGAACTGCCGATGGTATTCCCGGCAGAAAGCTACAACAAATTGTTGCGATGGGAGAGGCTTCTCTCGAGCATCACCAAGGACAAGAGTGGCTGGAGTGGTGTTCAGGCAAAGGTTTTCTCGGTCGAATCTTGGCTAAACAATCGAATCAAAAAGTCACCAGTTTTGAGTGGCAACAGTCACTATGTGATAGCGGCCAACAGATTGCAGATCATCACAAGCTAGAGATGAACTTTGTTCAAGGCGATGCTTTTTCAGAAAGCGCAGGTGATGTGTTTAATTCAAACCAACATGCTGTCGCTCTCCATGCTTGTGGCGACCTTCATGTCGAGTTAGTGAAAAAGTCTGTATCACATGGGCTTCCAGCAGTGACCATTTCCCCATGTTGCTACCATCTTATTCGTGATGAAACCTATCAAGCGATGTCATCTGTCGCGAAAAGCTCTGTATTAGTATTGAGCAAGAGTGATTTAAGAATTCCACTTCAAGAAACGGTCACTGGCGGTGAAAGAGTAAAGAGGCATCGTCAATTAGAGATGAGTTATCGTTTGGGCTTCAGTAAATTGCTCAAAGCCGAACTTAATATCGATGAATACATTCCAGTACCGAGCATCAAAAAATCAGAGTTGTCTGAGGGTTTTAGATCCTTTTGCCAGTGGGCAGCTGAAGTGAAAGAGATAACACTTGGTTCGGATATCGACTTTGAATCCTATTTTGCTCAAGGCGAGACGCTCTTCTGGGAAATGGAGAAGTTGAGTTTAGTCCAACAAGTATTTAGACGGCCATTAGAGATATGGTTGGCCTTAGATCGTGCTATCTATCTGCAAGAACAAGGTTATGAAGCTTCGATAGAAGAGTTTTGTGAGCGCAGTGTTACCCCTCGAAACCTCCTGATTCATGGTGTTAAGAACAAACGTTAGATCAAAGTTGACGAGCGTATAAGAAAGCTCGTTACCTACCGCTATTGAACAATAGGTATAGATACAAAAAAGCCAGTTCGACGATGTCGGACTGGCTTTTTAATGTGTGTTGTAACTGAACGCTTCAACGAGAAAATTTTACGCTCAGTTAGTCACTACATCACTAGTTAAACATTGCGATTGCTTCTGCAGGCGCTACGTATTCTAGGTCAAAGCTCTCTGCAACTTCTTTACAAGTCACTTTACCGTGGATTACGTTTAGACCTTCTAGGAAACCTTCATCAGATAGAAGTGCTTCGCGGTAGCCTTTGTTCGCTAGCTTAACAATGTAAGGAAGTGTTGCATTGTTTAGTGCGTAAGTAGAAGTACGAGCAACGGCACCTGGCATGTTAGCAACACAGTAGTGAACTACGTCATCAACGATGTAAGTTGGATCGGCGTGAGTTGTCGCGTGTGAAGTTTCGAAACAACCACCTTGGTCGATTGCAACATCAACAACAGCTGAACCTGGCTTCATCTTAGCGATGTGATCTTTTGTAACAAGTTTAGGAGCGGCTGCGCCTGGGATTAGTACTGCACCAATCACTAGGTCTGCTTCTAGAACATGCTTCTCAATAGCGTCTTCAGTAGAATAAACCACTTTTGCGCGACCTTGGAATTCTTCATCAAGACGACGAAGAGTATCTACGTTGCGATCAAGGATGGTTACGTCTGCGCGAAGGCCAACAGCCATACGTGCTGCGTTAGCACCAACAACGCCGCCGCCAACTACAACAACTTTCGCTGGCTCAACACCAGGAACGCCGCCAAGAAGAAGACCACAACCACCGTTAGATTTTTCTAGTGTTTGTGCACCTGCTTGAATAGACATGCGACCAGCGACTTCAGACATTGGTGCTAATAGTGGCAAGCGACCCATATTATCTGTTACAGTCTCATAGGCTACGCAGACAGCTTTGCTCTTGATTAGCTCTTCCGTTTGTGGAAAATCTGGTGCAAGGTGTAAATAGGTAAATAATATTTGCCCTTCACGAAGCATAGCTCGCTCGACAGCTTGAGGTTCTTTAACCTTTACAATCATCTCTGCTTTCGCGAAAACGTCAGCAGCAGTAGGAAGAATGGATGCGCCTACAGCGATGTAATCATCGTCTGAAAAACCGATACCAGTACCGGCATTGGTTTCAACAAAAACTTGGTGACTATGTGAGATTAGTTCTCTCACGCTAGCTGGGGTCATACCAACGCGGTATTCGTGGTTCTTGATTTCCTTAGGTACGCCAATGATCATCCTGACTCCTTATTATATTATGGTTGTTTTATCTATGTGTAGGGTAATTCTTTCGAATTAATATCTAGTATAGATAGGTTCAGATAGAATTTGATACCGAATATTAAAAAGTTGTAGTATATTTTTTTGCAAGGAAGTAATAAGGTGGAATAAAAAATGGCAGACAATTATAAGAAGCCGTCCAAGGAACTAGATCGTATTGACCGCAACATTCTTAATGAGTTGCAAAAAGACGGTCGTATCTCAAACGTTGAACTCTCAAAACGAGTAGGACTTTCTCCCACTCCATGTCTTGAGCGTGTTCGTCGTTTAGAACGTCAAGGTTACATTACTGGGTACACAGCATTGCTGAACCCACAGTACCTAGATGCTTCACTTTTAGTGTTTGTTGAAATTACTTTGAACCGTGGTGCGCCAGATGTGTTCGAACAATTCAACACCGCTGTGCAGAAACTGGATGACATCCAAGAGTGTCATTTAGTGTCGGGTGATTTTGACTATCTTCTTAAAACACGTGTATCGGACATGGGTGCTTACCGTAAGTTGCTGGGTGATACGTTACTGCGTCTACCAGGCGTAAACGACACTCGTACTTACGTTGTAATGGAAGAAGTGAAACAAACTAATCAACTTGTGATTAAAACTCGTTAATCATAATTGGTGAAATGAAAGAAAGCGGACATTTGTTCCGCTTTCTTGCTTTCTGGAATTGGGTTTTTCTGTTTGATATGGTTAAATCAACAGTAGTTTCATGAAAACGAATGGCTCGTGCCGTTCGCTATGTTTTTATCCCGTTTAATTATTAAGTTGGTTTATGTTCAAGCAGAGCAGTAATAAAGTAGAAACAATCATTAAAACGAGTGAAGAGCCTCAGTCTCCTCGTTTGAATGGTTCTCAACGTCTCAAAGAGTGCAGCCTGATTTTGGGTGTTCTCTTCTCTATTCTACTTGCCGTTGCGTTATTAACTTTTAGTCCTGCAGACCCATCATGGTCGCAAACGGCGTGGGGTGGTGACATTCAGAATGCGGGTGGCTACCTAGGTGCATGGTTGGCGGATACGCTTTTCTTTGTGTTTGGTTCACTGGCTTACCCGCTACCTATATTAGTGACTGTGGCTGCATGGGTGTTGTTCCGCAAACGTAATGAAGACGAACAAATCGACTTCATGTTGTGGGGTACTCGCTTACTTGGCTTAACCGTTCTTATTCTTACCAGCTGTGGTCTAGCTGATATTAACTTTGATGATATCTGGTACTTTTCATCAGGCGGCGTGGTTGGTGACGTATTAACAAGTCTTGCATTGCCAACGCTTAACGTTCTTGGCAGTACATTGGTTCTTCTTTTCTTATGGGGTGCTGGCTTTACTCTATTAACGGGTATTTCTTGGCTAAGCATCGTTGAATGGTTGGGCGAATGTGCGATTAAGCTGTTTACCTCTGCTGTTAATAAAGCGCGTGGTGAAGACCAAGAGTTGCTTGAGCCACAATTAAGAGAGTCGGCAGACCGAGATTTAATCGAAGAACGTCATCAGCAGCATCAAGAGCCAACTTACCGCGATGTCCCTGCTATAGAAGACAATAAAGAATCAACAGAGCAAGATCAGCTTGATCCTGCACTGAGCTTCTCTGCGACCAATGACTCTTCAGATGCTGCGAATGCATTAGACAATACTGTATCGCCGAAGCGTCATTACAATATTCATATGCCAGTTGATGCGCCGGCTAAGCAAGAAGCGCCCGTCCAAGAACAGCCTCAGATTCAGCCTCAACACGTAGAGCAAGAACCTATTCCTGCTGCACCCGTTTACCAAGCACCAGAAGAGCCCTTAGAAGAAGGTGTAGAACGTTCTAAACAATTGAACGCGACTATTGAGCAGTTAGAAAATGCCGCTATGTATGAAGATGATCTTGCTGAGCAGGAGCAGGTTGACGCGCATGAATCTCAGATCGCGTATCAGCAATACATGCAGAATGAGCAAACCGCAGTTAATCCTACTGAAACGGTAGTTGAAACTGCTGAGCCAGTCATGGATAGCTCACCAGAAGTAAATAACGAGTTCGATGCGGAAGATGTTCAACCAGAATCTCTATACGCTTCGCCAATGGGTGAAATAGAAGAAGCACCACAAGAATTCTCATCGTCTTTCGATACAACGGAAGAGCAAAGTTTTGAACCTAATTCAGAGCTAGATGCTGAGCCTGTTGATAATGACGAAGAGCCACTTGCTCCGTCATCTTACGAACAAGAGCTGACGCAAACGACTGAGCAAAACCAAGAGCCAGTTGTTGATCTTCCTTGGGAAGAGGTAACAGAAGAAGAACCTGTACATCCAGACCAAGACGTAGCTGCATTCCAAAACATTGTCTCTGAAGCACAAGCAAACATGGCTGCAGCGCAAAACCCGTTCCTCGTTCAGCAAGATGTTAACTTGCCTAAACCAGCAGAACCATTGCCAACGCTTGAATTGTTGTTCCACCCTGAAAAGCGTGAAACCTTCATTGATCGTGATGCGCTCGAAGCAATCGCTCGTTTGGTTGAATCTAAATTAGCCGATTACAAAATCAAAGCAGATGTGGTTGATATTTTCCCTGGTCCAGTTATCACTCGATTCGAGTTAGACCTTGCTCCGGGTGTGAAAGTAAGTCGTATCTCTGGTCTTTCAATGGACTTAGCACGCTCACTTTCTGCATTGGCAGTGCGTGTCGTCGAGGTAATACCGGGCAAACCTTATGTTGGCTTAGAACTGCCGAACATGAGCCGTCAAACGGTGTTTTTCTCTGATGTCGTTGCTAGCCCTCAGTTCCAAGAGGCTAAATCACCAACGACGGTTGTTCTAGGACAAGACATCGCAGGCGAAGCAGTTATTGCTGACCTATCGAAAATGCCACACGTTCTTGTCGCGGGTACCACCGGTTCTGGTAAGTCGGTAGGTGTGAACGTGATGATCTTGAGTATGCTTTACAAGGCATCACCTGAAGACGTTCGTTTCATCATGATTGACCCGAAAATGTTGGAATTGTCTATTTATGAAGGTATTCCACACCTGTTGTCTGAAGTCGTTACCGACATGAAAGATGCGTCTAACGCCCTTCGCTGGTGTGTTGGTGAAATGGAACGCCGTTACAAGCTGATGTCGGCGCTCGGTGTTCGTAACATCAAAGGCTACAACGACAAATTGAAGATGGCCGCGGAAGCTGGGCACCCAATTCATGACCCACTGTGGAAGCCGGGCGACAGCATGGACCCTGAAGCACCATTGTTGGAAAAACTGCCTTACATCGTGGTTGTCGTCGATGAATTTGCCGATTTAATCATGGTAGTGGGTAAGAAAGTTGAAGAACTGATTGCTCGTTTGGCGCAGAAAGCGCGTGCGGCTGGCGTCCACTTGATCTTAGCCACTCAACGTCCTTCGGTGGATGTTATTACGGGTCTGATCAAAGCAAACATCCCGACACGTGTTGCCTTTACCGTGTCGACCAAAACAGACTCTCGAACCATTCTTGACCAAGGTGGTGCAGAGTCATTGCTTGGTATGGGTGATATGTTGTACTTACCACCGGGTTCAAGCCACACAACTCGTGTACACGGCGCATTTGCATCTGATGATGATGTGCACGCGGTCGTGAACAACTGGAAAGCTCGTGGTAAGCCAAACTATATTGAAGAGATTACTAACGGCGACCAAACCCCAGAAACACTATTGCCGGGTGAGAAGATGGAAGGTGATGAAGAAGTCGATCCTCTGTTTGATCAAGTTGTCGAACACGTGGTTCATTCACGCCGAGGTTCAGTTTCTGGTGTACAACGTCGATTCAAAATCGGCTACAACCGTGCCGCACGAATTGTCGAGCAATTAGAGGCTCAAGGTATTGTCAGTGCTCCAGGACATAACGGTAACCGAGAAGTCTTGGCGCCAGCGCCACCAAAAGATTAGTTCCAATAGGAACTCATAACTATTCAGTCGGTCAAAACCAAAACATGACCGACTTATACCAATCGTAGTAAATAACTGGTCACCCTAGCTGGTTAAAACGCTCGATAACTGCGTTATAATTTTTGATTGTAGAATAACTACTTATCAAAAAATTATGCCTTGTTCTCAAGCCTTTTCCCGGCGCTATTTCTGATCACTTGCTTACTGTGATTGGTATTATGATTTAACAGGACTATTGATGAAAAAAGTATTCGCACTTTTATTTATGAGCTTCTCCGTATTCGCTTCTCCGAAAGAAGAGTTGAGTAGCCGCTTGTCACTGAATGCAGGCTTCAGCGCTGACTTTAAACAAGTCGTAACCAGCCCTGACGGTGATGTTGTGATGGAAGGCGAGGGTACGGTAGAGATTGCGCGCCCAAGCTTATTCCGCTGGGAAACCACTTTCCCTGATGAAAACCTATTGGTATCTGATGGTCAAAGCTTGTGGTACTACAGCCCGTTCATTGAGCAAGTGAGTATTTACTGGCAAGAACAAGCCACATCGCAAACACCTTTTGTGTTGCTGACTCGTAACCAAGAAAGTGATTGGGACAACTACAATGTCGCGCAAACGGGTAACCAATTTACGCTAACGCCAACGGCTGTAGATTCTAATCAGGGCGATTTCCAGATTAACATCACCGAGAAAGGCATTGTTCAAGGCTTTAATGTGATTGAACAAGACGGCCAAAAAGGTGAGTTTACCTTTAACAATGTTGATTTAGGTAAACCTGCTGCAGACCGCTTTACTTTTGTGGCGCCGGAAGGTGTCGAGGTCGACGACCAAAGAAACTGATCCAAACTGGCAGATCGTTTGGTAGTAAGTCGATAGGCATTGATGCCATCAACGAATCAAGAGATTGCAATTGAGTAATTACAGCTTAGATTTTGCAGGGGACGAAGATTTTCGTCCCCTTGCTGCTCGTATGAGACCTGAAACTGTTGAACAGTACATCGGTCAGCAGCATATATTAGGTCCAGGTAAACCCCTTCGCAGAGCGCTGGAAGCGGGCCATATCCACTCCATGATTTTATGGGGGCCTCCGGGCACCGGTAAAACCACGCTGGCAGAAGTGGCAGCAAATTACGCCAATGCAGAAGTTGAGCGTGTATCAGCGGTGACCTCGGGTGTAAAAGACATTCGTATCGCCATTGAAAAAGCGCGTGAGAACAAGCAAGCAGGTCGTAGAACGATTCTATTTGTGGACGAAGTCCATCGCTTTAACAAAAGCCAGCAAGATGCGTTCTTACCTCATATCGAAGATGGCACGGTTACGTTTATCGGTGCGACGACAGAAAACCCTTCTTTTGAATTGAACAACGCTTTGTTGTCGCGTGCGCGTGTCTACAAACTGACTTCTCTTAATACCGATGATATCGCCCTCGTCATTCGCCAAGCGATCGAAGACAAACAGCGTGGGTTGGGGGATGTGACTGCTGATTTTGCTGATAACGTCTTAGATCGCCTCGCTGAACTGGTCAACGGTGACGCACGCATGTCCCTCAACTATCTTGAGCTGCTGTATGACATGGCAGAAGACAACGATAAGGGCGAGAAAGCGATAACGTTGCAGTTGTTAGCTGAAGTGGCTGGCGAGAAGGTTGCTCGTTTCGACAACAAGGGGGATATTTGGTACGACCTAATCTCCGCAGTTCACAAGTCGATTCGTGGCTCTAATCCCGATGCCGCGTTGTATTGGTCGGCACGAATGATTGCGGCGGGTTGTGACCCTTTGTATATCGTGAGACGTTTGCTGGCGATTGCTTCTGAAGATATTGGCAATGCTGACCCACGCGCAATGCAGGTCGCGATGTCAGCTTGGGATTGCTTCACGCGTATTGGCCCAGCTGAAGGGGAGCGTGCGATTGCTCAAGCTGTTGTCTATTTAGCGTGTGCACCTAAGAGCAATGCCGTTTACACCGCATGGAAGCAAGCCTTAACTGATGCACACAATCTTCCTGAATATGAAGTGCCGCATCATTTGCGAAATGCACCCACAACTTTGATGAAGGACATGGGCTACGGGCAAGAATACCGTTATGCTCATGACGAACCAGGTGCCTACGCCGCTGGAGAAAAGTATTTGCCGTCTGAAATGGGCGAAACACAATACTATTTCCCAACAAAACGAGGCTTAGAGACCAAAATTGGCGAGAAGCTAGATTATCTGGCGGATTTGGACGCAAAAAGCCCACAAAAACGCTATGAAAAGTAGTCTTTTTTGGATATCGTTACCTAGTCATAAAATTTATATTAAATCGTTAAAAATTGGTCGAAATAGCACCAGTTTTAGGGGTTTAGCAGTGATTCAGTAGCAAACTACTGAATATTCAAATAACTAAAGCATAGGATTAGCAATGCTGGATTCTAAATTACTTCGAGCTGAGCTGGATGAAACAGCGGCAAAATTAGCACGTCGAGGCTTCGCCCTTGATGTAGAGACAATTCGTGAACTTGAAGAAAAACGTAAGTCCCTTCAGATGAAAACTGAAGAGCTACAAGCGTTACGTAACTCTCGATCGAAGTCCATTGGTCAAGCGAAAGCAAAAGGCGACCATGAAGAAGCTGAGCGTATCCTTGCAGAAGTAGGCAACTTAGGCGCAGAACTAGACCAAGCTAAAGTAACATTGGCTGAGCTTCAATCTGAGCTGGAAACGATCACAATGTCGATTCCTAACCTTCCTGACGCAGAAGTGCCAGATGGTAAAGATGAAGACGACAACGTAGAAGTTTCTCGTTGGGGTCAACCTAAGACTTACGACTTCGAAGTGAAAGATCACGTAGATCTTGGCGAAATGTCTGGCGGTCTTGATTTTGCTAGTGCAGTTAAAATCTCTGGTTCTCGTTTCATCGTGATGAAAGGCAAATTCGCACGTCTACACCGTGCTATTGCTCAGTTCATGCTGGACCTTCACACTGATGAGCACGGCTACACAGAAATGTACGTACCGTACCTAGTGAACCACGATAGCCTATACGGTACTGGTCAACTTCCTAAGTTCGGCGAAGACTTGTTCCACACAAGCCCGCTAACTGAGCAAGTAAGTGATGTACCGCTTAAGACGCTATCGCTTATCCCTACTGCGGAAGTACCGGTAACGAACATGGTTCGTGACACGATTACTGATGAAGCTGAACTGCCACTTAAGATGACAGCTCACACGCCATGTTTCCGTTCTGAAGCGGGTTCTTACGGTCGTGACACTCGTGGTCTTATCCGTATGCACCAATTCGACAAAGTTGAATTAGTACAAATCACTAAGCCAGAAGACTCAATGGCAGCGCTTGAAGAGCTAACAGGTCACGCTGAGAAAGTACTTCAACTTCTAGAGCTTCCTTACCGTAAAGTGATTCTATGTACTGGTGACATGGGCTTCGGTTCTGCGAAAACTTACGACTTAGAAGTCTGGGTTCCAGCACAAGAGACATACCGTGAAATTTCTTCTTGTTCAAACATGTGGGATTTCCAAGCGCGTCGTATGCAAGCTCGTTTCCGTCGTAAAGGCGAGAAGAAACCTGAACTTGTACACACACTTAACGGTTCTGGTCTTGCTGTTGGTCGTACTATGGTTGCTATTCTTGAGAACAACCAAGAAGCAGACGGCCGTATTGCTATCCCAGCAGTACTTCAGCCATACATGGGCGGCGTAACGCACATCGGTTAATGCCAATTTAGGTTAATCAAATTTAGATTAATCTGATTTGCCAAAATATTTTAAAGGCTTTGCTGTAATGGCAAAGCCTTTTTTGTATGTGGCCGTTGTATAAACAGAAGTTACATATAAGCAAAACTAGCGTTATTAACTTCATCGGCTTGCTTACATGCTAGATCGGCTTGTTTACAGGCTAATAGCGCTTTTCGGTAATAGCTTTGATAGTTGTTTTTTGTCAGCTCATCCATCGTATAAAGCTGGGTGATCACTTCATCACATTGCTTGATGATAGTAATCACTTGTTTAGCACCCATTGAATCTGGCCAAATCACAGAAAGCAGTTTCACGATGTTCATACATACGTTCTTGATCATCGGGCAACGTCTGTGAATATCTAAGTAAGCCACGAGCACTAATTTATAATCTGATTGCCCCTGCTTAATACTGATGTTCTTATCTTTAAGCCATTCCATCTTTTCTGAGTTACGATTCTTCATCTCAGCACGCATCGTTATTTGACTGGAAACAACAGTCTCGTTTGCTGTTTTGATAATCAACAGACCACAGCGATTCTCTGCAACTTTAAATTCGTTCTCACAGCTCATTCTGTCCAACAACCATGCATGGTGATAGATCACTGGGAATGCGTCGAAGTCATTTTTGTCGTGCAGTGCCGTTAATATCGTTACCGCTTTTTGGTACTGTTTGGACTCCATCGCGATGTGAGCAGCGATAAGTGCTAAGTCAGTTTGCAGCCCTGGTCGAGCCTCGGTCGGGATCTTCGAGATCAGGTAATTGACTTGATCCAAATTCGCTTGTTTATCAATGCCATCAGACGTGCAATAAAGCAAAAATCGAATATGATTGAGCTTCATATACAGGTTGTCACGAAAGGTATCTCGATTGATCTGCACATAGTTTTGATAGTGAAGTAGCGCTGTTTTTGAATCATTCACTGATAAGCATAGATTCGCGATCGCTAGCTCTCTTTCCGAGTTACCAGGGGTGAGTTCACTCGCCAACTTAAAGTGTGCAATCGCCGCAGGAACCTTGTTGCTGATCAGGTTGACCTGAGCTGCTTGATCTCGATACAAGGTGCTGGTGGGCGCAGAATCAATCAAGCTTTCGATCATATGTTGTGCTTCGTTAAGCTGACCTAGATTAGCAAGGCTGTTCGCGAGCCCGGCTTGTGCCCAATCGAAGCTGCCTTCATCAAGTGCTTTCTCATAAACGCTCTTGGCTTCGTCGTAGAGCTTAAGTTTTGACAGAAAGCTTCCGCGAAACTGCTGAATCGTCGCGAAATATTCGGGATGAAATGCGACCAATTCTTCACAGTATTCCAAACCCGCTTGGTAGTTGTTTTCTCTTTCGGCCTTATAGACATTTTGGAGAACGAGCTTCTTTTTCAGTGAGCTTGTAATACGTTGCTTCAATGTTTCACGATTGAACGGTTTTAATAGGTAGTTATCAGGTCGAAGCTCTAAGATAGGGCGGATCGACAAAGCCGAGTTTTCGCCTGTGACAAGTATAAATATCCCGTCATCCTTTAATCTTTTCGACTGTTTTAACTCTTCAAATAGCTGTTTGCCGTTAATGGTGTTACCAAAGTTATAATCGCAAATGATCACATCAAAGGTTGTGTCATTTGTGATGGTCATTGCTATGGGCTTTGTTGCGTAATT
>NZ_MCZK01000005.1 GCF_002875945.1 Vibrio lentus | reverse complement strand
ATGGATTTTTTAGAGCCACTGGTTACATTACTCTTAAGCGATTACACTACAGATAAGCAAGTACAGTCATTGATGAGCTACCTACTCCAAGTAGGAGAAACGAACAATCTAGAGGGGTTAATCACCTCACTGACCTCATCAGTACCGAAACACGAGGAGACATTTATGACGGTAGCAGAACAGTTACGCCAACAAGGTGAGCAGCGTGGACG
>NZ_MCZK01000004.1 GCF_002875945.1 Vibrio lentus | reverse complement strand
TTTTACTTGACCACTTCACTCATAACCATTGTTACAGTGTTAGGCTCGCCTCTTGAGTTTGGAGTTTAGGTTGTTGTTTTTCTAGATGCTCAATTGCCAAAGACACGTGACGGTCTTGTTTCATCAACTCTGCTAATGCCGATTGTCTTAATTTATCACTGAGTTCAATACCATCTTCATATGATCTCACGCGCTCATTTATTTCCGCTTCGTTGACGTAGACGTGAGATTCATCTTTATGGCGGCTGAGAGCCACATAAGCCTCTCGTTGCGCCATTCTGCCAGAATAGAGAGTAAACGTATTTCCATCAACAGTAGTACCTTGTGAACTGAAAACAGTTAATGCGTACGCATGGCATAAATTGACACCAATCTCGTCACTGTAGTCTGATGCTAAAAATGAAATTATTTGTTCATTATCAAGCATCACTGACAACCGTACATCGCCATCTAATTGAGTTATCGAGGATATAGTTCCTAATGTGCCGTTAGATACCTGTAATTGCCTGTATTCATTGCGGCAAACTTGACTCTATCGCCAACGGAATAGTCATAATCAAAGCGTTTATCTGCAATACTACAAGTTAGCTTTACGTTCTCAGAACCAACCTTACCGTCTTTGATGTAGATCTCTCGAATTGCTTTACTCAGTTTTTTGACGTCTGTCCATTCACGTGCAATGACTAACGATTGTTTTTCTGGGTATGCCTTTTGATAGTGATTCCAATCTTTACTGAGCGTTTGTCTCGAAGAACAATGTCTACATTTCTTGTTGGCCGATGGATTATTTCTAGTCGTTGTGTATCGATAACTTTAAATTTCGGTTTCCTAACTCAAGTCAGCGACTGCGCCGTTGCATTCGTTCACGTCATTGCTCTTCTTTTTGCGCAGCAACTAGCTCACTTATTCATCCTTATTGTATCCATAAAAAAAGCCCCTAAAATTAGGAGCTTATCTTGATCTAATCAACACTGATTCAGCTAATGGCTATTCAGCGTGTTACTGACAAACTGTTATTCAATGTTCTGGATCTGTTTATGGAGTGGTTTTATTATTTTGTTTTCAAACAGTGGGTTATGGATTTTTGGTTTTTTTTCTTTAATTTTACTACCCAATCCACTCCCCACTTGGTATGAGGTTAAAGAGGAAAGATCGTCTTTATAGTCGTTATTACCACAACTACAAATATTGACTCTAAGAGGATATTTTAGCTCCACAAAGTTTAATCTTACGCATGATTAAAGTGCTAGCTTTACTCTGTTATAAAACAATCTCTTAGGAGGTCTCTTTCGCCTTTTGGTACTCCAAGTTTTTGTGCAA
>NZ_MCZK01000003.1 GCF_002875945.1 Vibrio lentus | reverse complement strand
TGAAACCAATAGATATTGAGACTTCAAGTAACTGTCACTGCATTACAGTGACAGTTACCTACGAAACACCATCAACGTGTGGTGCTCTGCTTTTCGTTGCCTAAATCAATCGCCCATGCGCCCCCTCTGCGGGGTTTAATTGTTATGTGGGAATGAAAGTGCTCTATAAGCGTTAAGAAATTCAATCACTGAAAAGTGCCGAGCCAGAGAGGGGAATTGTTAATTTTAGCGCATGCTTTTGGGTGCGTTGAGCAAGGCGAGACTGAGATTGTCTGTTACAAGAAAGGGAGTTCTCGAAGATAACGACCATTTCGCAGTTCATATCAAGCTCAGTCTCGCGTAGCGATACGCACCCAAGGTCTTAGGAACATGTTCCTAAGCTGCTCTTTTCTT
>NZ_MCZK01000002.1 GCF_002875945.1 Vibrio lentus | reverse complement strand
CAGTGGCTCTAAAAAATCCATGATATCGCGATGTCTCGCGTGTTTCTGTACAAGCTCAAGTAAAGCGATACGGCGATGCTGCATTATTTCATCATCTGAGATGATGGTAACATCGACCAAAGGAAAGTCTTGAGTATAAAGTCCTTTAGCTTGGTCTGGGTTCGTAAACCCAGACAGCCAATTCATCTCATAGGGATAAGGCGAGACCTTACCATGGTAAAACTGTATTGGAATGACCAGTGGCAAGTGCTCATGGCCTGCTTCAATATGTTGCTGCATGGTAGCAATAGCGTAGCGCATCAGCCTAAATGCCATGTGTTTTTCAGGGCGACTTTGATGTTCGATTAACGCGTAGATGTATCCTTCTCCCTGAGAGGTGTTGAGAGAGTAGAGTACATCTGAGTAATAAGGACGTAGGCTTTCTTCTATGAAGCTGCCTGGCTCAAGTTTTAATGTGGTCAAATCACAGATATCACGCAGCTCTGTAGGCAGGTGAATATCCAGCAAATCCTTAGCGGTTTCTGGGTTAGTCAGGAACTGCTTAAAGAGCGCATCATGTGGGGTTGGCGTTGTCTTTTTCATTTCATCATCTTATGGCTGTCTGGTAGGACTAACTTTCAACCTAATGCTCCGAAAAGGATATATCAGAATATCCATATCCGTAACTTCATAGTCATTAAGCGTTATATGCTGGCTAATCAAGTCAAATGCCGTCGCATCTAATGCGTACTCTCCGCCTAGAGCTAATCCTTCAAGCGTATCGTGTAAGTAAACATTCTGATAAATATATCCATGTTTAACCTCCGCTAGGTTCCTGAGAGTGTTCTTATCATTACTCACCACCAAAGACTTTCCGAAGCAAAATGCGTAATCGCCATCAGTCGCACAAAAACCTAGCTTTATCTTTTTCATTGTGTGTAGATTCCTTGAATAATCGCAAGCGTCATTATAACGAATAGTATTGCTTTTGAGCTCTATACTTTGAAGGTTCGTTTTCTCAGTTGGCGCTAATTTTCTGTCAGCGCTAATTTTCGGTGTATATTGTGTATCATATGTTAAATAGCCCTATTAGCTCTTGCTTTTGCAGTGTTGGGGAACCGCTTTGTCATAAGGTGGCAAAAGTAAGAGCTTTCCTCTCGATATACTCAACAATTCCGCCTGTAAGTTAATTACAGAATACTGCCAAATGTTAAGCGTTTGTTGTTGGTTTTTGTTTCGGTTGGAAATGAAGCCCTAACCCTCAAAATGATCGGTTTTCCTTCTTGTTGCCTAGCAAGTAAACATTTGTAATACTATGCTTACTGCATATCGCATGTAGTGGGCTATTTCGATAGCGACAACCAGTGTTCTGGTTCACCAACCAAATAGCGGATCCACCGCTGCTAACGCCATTTCGATGGCATTAGCCAGCGAATTAGGCTTGCCTAATAGAGGTCTTCGATGCACCAATCAATTAAAAATGCCGATATAGAACACGTATTGAAAGAGATGTACTTTGCGACCATATCGCAGACTTACATCCATTTCACTCGTGCTATTGACTTACTTTTCACTCGATACACAAGTAGTGCTATTTGCGTTGCTTCTAGCGATGAAGAGAAAGTAAAAGCGTTTAATACACCAATCAAAACAAAAAATGCGACACTGGCTTTTACGTTATACGTATGCGGCTTATATGCTCATCATGCGAAAAAGCGGGGTGATAAGTTCACGATGCGTTTGTGTGAAAATTGCGCGAAATGTATCGAAGACCATTTACCCTGTTGTGATGAACAAAAAGCCATCTCAAGTGTGTTAATGCAATTGAGAGAGCAACCGTCCATTTTTTAACCTAGCGGGCTACTCCGCGCTAATGTCATTCGTTTGGCATTAGCCAACGAATTATTCGATTAATAATTCAGGAGCAGTTATGTCAATACCAACCAATACGTATTTAGAAAAAGTACACATCAGCACGATTAAAGCCGGAGATACAATCTTTCATAATGAGAGACTAACGACTGTTTGTCGTCGTGACATCAAAGTGAGTACCTTCATGGGGTGTTCAATTTTTGGTGATAGCTATCATTCGGGTTATAAGCCTGTTGTCAAGGTTCACTTCCTTGTACCTAAACTACGTTAAAAATCAAATAACTTGTTCAGATAAAAGCATTTAGTGCTTTTTAATGGCACGTCCAACCATACGGGAAATTACTCCCGTGTGGGGGTAGTTTTTCTCAGATTAGAGAGAAGAATCATGGCAACATTTACTAAACAAGCTACAAACAAAGTCCCACACGATTTTCATCAAGAGGTGACTAATCAAATTATCGAAGCGCTAGAGGCTGGAGTGAAACCTTGGGTTTGTCCTTGGGATGTAACTCAGTCTGACGGTCTACCTTCTAACTTTTCAACAGGTAACACGTATTCAGGAATGAATGTGATGTTGCTTTGGATGAGTGCTCAAATGAATCAATTTGGCTCGAATCAATGGCTAACTTTCAAGCAAGCATTAGAGCTTGGAGGTAATGTTATTAAAGGTGAAAAGGGGACGCATATTACTTTTTACAAGTCTTTGGAAAAAGAGAAGACAGTGAATGGCAAAGAGACAATCGAAACGATTCCTATGTTGAAAACGTTTGTTGTTTTCAATTTAGACCAGATTGAGGGGATCACCAACCCAGAGCCTAAAACGGCTCTGAGAAGTGAGCTTGATTTGAGGGAGGATGTGGAGGTTTTCTTTAAAGCGACGGGAGCAACCATCAACTACGTTGGCCAAAAGGCTTTCTTTCGACCATCGACGGATGAGATTGTTATCCCAGAGCGTGAACGCTTTGAATCGACCGCAAATCTTTACGCTACCGTGATGCACGAACTGACGCATTGGACGGGACACAAATCTCGACTTAATCGCACAAAGGGAAGTAAGTTCGGTGATAAAGATTATGCGTTTGAGGAGCTCGTAGCAGAACTAGGGTCGGCGTTTTTAATGGCTGATTTTGGGATTGTAGGCGATATTCAACACGAATCTTACATTGCGAATTGGCTTGAGGTTTTAAAAAGTGATAAACGATTCATTTTTAAGGCAGCAAGTCAGGCATCAAAAGCGTTTACTTATTTAAAAGAATACGTTGTAGATGAAAGCGAAAATCAATTAAAAGCCGCATAAATACAAACAACACGAAATCCATTTTTTCACTAACTGCCCGATAGCTTATGTTATCGGGTTTTTTGTACGTGCTATTTTAGTGTCAATTTGTATCCCTTTGCTGGTTATTAGGTTTTTTTTGGATGTATTTTAAGTTCAATTAGGGTTTTGTTGTTTTCTATTTGGTTTTATTTGTGGTTTTTAGGTGTCTTTTGTTGGTGTGTTAGGTGTCGTTTGGTGTTTGTTTGGTGTGTTATTTGTGTTGATTTTAGATTGTTTAGTTGTTAGATTGAATCTCATTGTTTTCTTTTGTATTTGGATTGTGACATGAAATTGTTTATTGATAATGGCTCTACTTCAACAAAATCAGCATTTTTTAAAGATGGTGAGCTAATTTTAAAAAAAACACATAATCGATGTGAGTTTGGGATTGGTTACGGTGAGGATGATCAAGATACATTTATCACGCAAGAAGGTGAGCAGTTTACATTCTTTAATACGGCTAAGACCGCTCCTACAAATAATATTCAGTATCAGACGTCAAACCATTGTTTGTCTGCGATTCATTTTGCTATTCACAGCCTTGAGTTAGACTCGGATGAGTTTGATATATTTACAACCTTACCCGTATCGATGTTTTTTAAAAATGGACGTAAAGACGTAGAGCAAATTGAGCTCGTTAAGCAAAAGTTTATGCAAAAAGTGGAAAGGGAAGATGGGAGTGCAGTCACAATAAAAAGTGTAACTGTTCTGCCTGAAGGTATTCCAGCAGCAAAGCCGTTCGTTGTGGGAAATGTTGAAGAAGATGAGTTGACACTTGTCGCTGACTTAGGCGGAACAACGCTTGATCTATGCTTATTAGAAGGTGAAGCCACAAAAATTGTGAAGGCTGATACGTCAAATATCGGTATGTTTGATGCTTTCTCTAATGTTCGAGATTTTATAGGTAATAAAAATTTAAGCGATTCTGTTGTATTTCGACTTCTAGAAACAGGGAAGGCTCGTCGAGGAGAAATTACCATTGATCGTGATGCTGTAACAAAAGAAGTAATCAATAAATCAGTTAATGCTATCTGTACATTTCTTGGGGATAGAGAAAAAGAAGTATCTAAGATTATTGTTTTAGGTGGGGCATGTGATCTGCTGTTTAAGGAATTGAAAGTGAAAGGCTTTCAGGTGGAAATGTGCACATCGAAAGAGTTTGCTTTGGTTGAGTCAATCGCAAATATGGTGAATGAAAATGACAAATAAAGTTCAAGTCTACTTAACTAAAGAACCCAAGTTATCAAAAGCACTTGAAGATTCTAGATTATCATCAAGTAAGGAGCTAGTACGGTTAGCTAAAATTGGTTATCAATTGATGAATAAAGATCCTAAAGAGGGGGCTTATCTTCTATATTTATTCGATCAAAATTCAGAAGAGGCAGAGCTTGATACTCAGCAGGATGAGGTTAAAAGCACCCCGACAGGATTTGATTCACTAATGGGCTGATCTTTATCTATATAGTGAAAAGCCAGCTTTAAGCTGGCTTTCTTGCCGTTGCCATTATGCGTTACAGAGTGCTTTTAACTCTTTTCCAGCCTTAAATGTTGGGTTTTTCGATGCTGCAATCTGAATCACTTCGCCAGTTTTCGGGTTACGACCTTCACGCGCTGCACGGTGCGTGATTTTGAAGGTTCCAAAACCAACTAAAGTCACGTCGTCACCATCAGCCAGTGTCGTTGTGATGCCTTCTACGATCGCATTAAGTGCGGATGTTGCTTGCTCTTTATTGATGTCCACTTGCTTTGCAATGTGATTTACAAGGTCTTTCTTGTTCATTTCTTGTCCTTTTTTTCTTTGGTATTGCAACTCTTCATCCCACTTACCCATGGCGTATCGAAACGTTAAAGGCTTATCGACAATGTCCCCTATGACGATTTTATAGGTGAGTGGAGTGGCGTTGACGGTTGCACTTTTTCTTGCGTTTCCTAATGAGCGCATGTACACGGTTTCGGCTTTGATAAGTTCATTGTCTTTATCAAAGTAACGTAGATTATAGACTGCCATATCAAAGCCTCTTTAAATAATGAAATTATAGGGCGCCTTTGTCTCGGTCTGGTTTCCCATCCTTATCAAAGAATCGCACTTTACACGTTGGGAATCCACTGCACCCCCACCAAAATGACCCTTCTCGCTTACCGGCTCGACGAATTAATCCTTTGTTGCATTCTGGGCAGCACTCTGTGCTGCTGGCCTTCGGTTGAGGGGCTTTAGGTTTCGGGGTTAAATTAGGCTTCCCATTATCATCAGGGAATGTGGTTTTGCAATCAGGATAGCGGTTACAGGCATGAAATGCGCCATTTTTCCCCTTTCTTTTCAGTAAAAGCCCCGTATTGCAGCTTGGACAGGTGATGCTGCCTTTCATCGTTAAAGGTACCCCTTCCACTTTGACGTGCTCGACGCGCTCCTGAATGTAGCTATCGACTCGCTTAACGAACTCTGCGACGCTGTGTTGCCCTTTACCTATTTTGTCTAGGTCTCCTTCCCAAATGGCAGAAATGTCCGGCATGATGATTTCTGGGGGTAATAAAGCGCAAAACTCTTGCCCTGCTTCAGTGGTTTTGTAAACGGGGTTCTTATACCCCTTTTCTTTGCCGACGCTGATAAGGTGTTTGAGGCTACCTAGTTTTTCGATGTGGCCACTTCGTGTGGCTTCGGTACCAATGGAGCCGTTCTCACCTTTGGTGTTTTTGTCTTTGGCCTCAAGCTGCTTTCGTAACGCTGGGTCTTGAACAAATTTCGCCGCTTCGGTCATGGCTTTGAGTAAGCTCGCATCATCAAAGTATTTCGGTGGCTGGGTTTCTTTCGTGACCAGTTCCGTGTGCTCACAAGCCCCTTGCTGCCCTTGAGCGAGTGAGCTTAAATCTCCGACACTTTCGTTCTTATGGTCACTATTCCCCTCGCCTTTAAATAATCGCTCCCATCCTTGCGTCAGTAGTGAGGTTTGCGTTGCTCGATAGATGCGGTCTAAGCAACAGGTGACGTTGACCGTGGTTTTTTCTCGCACCGATTCAGGGAAAAACAGCCCAACAAAGTGTTTAGAGACCAATTCGTAAATGTTCTTCTCTTTATCCGTCAGATTGATGCCTTCCCCGCTCTTCTCTGTCGGTACGATGGCGTGGTGCGCTTCAATTTTGGACGCATCAAACGCCTTGTGTGTGGAAGTGGGTTGAGTTTGCTCAATATCACTCGCAAGGCTTGGTAGGGTTTTCTTGATGGCGCTGAGAATGTCTGGCGCGTTTTCAAGGTGCGCATCTGATAGGTATTGGCTATCACTTCGCGGATACGTCAAGAGCTTATGGGTTTCATACAGCTTTTGAACGATATCGAGCGTTTCTTTCGGTTTGTAGCCCCATTTTTTGGAAGCAGTAATTTGCAGCTTCGACAAGTTAAAAGGCATAGGCGGTTGGCGCTTTTCTTCTTTGGTTTCGACGCTCTGAATGGTGCCTAACTCACCTAATTCCGCCTCTTTGATGACTTCCAGTTGCTCCTTATCAGTCAATCGCCCTTTTTCATCAGAGGCTAGATTGTCGTCGGCTTGAAGTTTGCCTTTGATTTGGCGCCCTTCAATGTTAAATGTCCCCCAAAACTCGTAGTAATGACTCATGGTGTGGTTTTGGTTGGCCAAAGTGCGCTGGTTGACCATGCCGATTAAAGAGCTGATCACGCGTCCGATATTTAAGACGTTATCAAACCCTTTTTCTCGTGCCTTTAAGGTATAAGAGCGCGTTAAGTTATAACCAAACGATTGGTCGGCAATCGAACGAGCCAAAGCTTTGTTGGTCTGAGGGCGAAAGTTGGCGTTAGGCTGCATGTTGGCTAATGCTTTCTTGACCGGCTTGTCATTTAAGTCTGCGATTAACAGGCGCTCTACGGGCTTTGTATTCCCTACATGGTCGAGAATTTCATCAATCAATAAACACCCTTCTGGGTCGGGGTCGCCCGCGTGAACGATTCTGTCGGCTTTCTTGATGAAACCAATCACCGTATCGAGTTGTTTTTTTGAGTCTGGACGAGGTTTGTATTGGGGAGGAAATCGAGTTTGGATTGGCAGGCTGTCTAGCGTCCAGCGCTTGAGACTGGCGTCATAGTCTTCGGGATCTTTAAGAGATAACAAGTGACCAAAACACCAAGTGACAATGTCACCGCCCTTTTCGTAATAACCGACTTTCTTATCAGTGGCTGGATTGCCTCCTAACCCTTTAAAAATAGCGGTAGCGAGTTACGGTTTTTCTGCGATGAATACGCGCATGATTTGTGTCCTTATTATGGAGGGTTTTGGGTGTTCAGCCAAACTTTGCCACGGTAACTAAAGCCATCTATATTTAAAGAAAGTGGCGATATGAAGAGGTGGTTATGGATTCATTGAAAGCACGGCTGGACGAAATTAATTGTTTGAGAAAGCAAGCGATGAGCAGCGCTCATTTTCTTGAGGAAGCGCATGAGCATGAAGTGGCTATTGCACACGAACTTTCCTCACCGGACTTGCCTGTACGGAGAAAGAAAGTGGTCAAGAAAAAGCAAGAGCGCTTATCCGATATTTACGTTGAGATAGAAGAGCATCCACCTATCTATGCTTGATGGGCGATCAGCTCTGAGTCAGTTTGCTGACTTCGTCTAAAGTGAAAATCGACACCATTTTTCGATACTTTTCAAATGGGTGACGCGATTCATCAAATTGAATGTACTCAATATGATCGAATCGTCGTTTCAGCATTTTTTTGTACTCTTCATCTCGAACTACATAAATCACATGTTTCCAAAAGCCTTTCTCTTTGGCTTGAATATGGCTTTTCATGATTGCTCGATAGCGAAGTGGCGTTTTGAGTGTGAGCTCGGTTTCAATCGCTGTGATAGTCCCTTTGGGGGTGCGAACAATTGCATCAGGACGATGTGGTACTGGAAATTGCTGTTTAAATACTTTGCGGTCGGCGTTAATCCATTCTGTCCAGTTAAGGTGTTTAAGTGCAATATAAACCCGCTGATTCATCAGAGTATGATTGAGAGTCACTAAGCTTATGCGACTAGGATAAAAGCAATGTAATGGAGCGTGATCATTATCCCCTACAGCATGAATGCCCTCATCAGTGATCCCCCAAAGCGACACGTCACCGGTATCAAGAGTAAGAGTGTGCTTCTCAAGCAATTTATTACCGACCATTCTTTTAAGTAGCTTTGATATTGTTCCTTTTGTTAGGCGCAATAACATTCTTATGTTTTCAAAGTCTGTATATATTTCTTGATGAAGAAAGCGCAGAACAATCATTTCTTTTTCTCTCGCTCTTACCCTAGCTTCATTTACGTGAGGAAGGTGGTTCATGAATTTGTCTCTAGTTTTTTTCGTTCCACATGAAAGATACGGCTTTTGGTCGCCACCTTATGAAGTAAATCCGACATCGTTTTGAGTAGCGCATTTCTGCTTTCTAAGAACTCGGCATCTGACAGCTCTTCATTGTGTTGTGCTCGATGCAAATCCAAAAGATAGTCATTGGCTGTGTCAAAAGTTTTCAATAACAACCCTGTACTGCGGCAGAGATGACCATCATTAATTGTCATGGCAAGGCGATGTTTCTCTGCTTTAAAAGGCACGAGCGTGATGTCACCCCATGAGGTTTTTTGTTGTTTGTGGATTGATGTGATGTGGGAACGAACTTGACGAATGTCGTTTAAAAATATCCCAAGCGCCTCTCGGCAAAATAGGGGATTGGCGACTTTGGGGTTGGTAGAAAATGCTTCAATAGAGAACAGCGATTTAATGGCAAATTGTCCATCATAAGCCAGCGATTTGTGTGTTGATGATTGTTCAATTGATTTGTCCCATAAACGAATAAGGGATTTGAATTGCAATTCGTGCATGTGTATTTCCTTTAAAAGTTTAGTACGCTGAGTCTGTCTTCTTGGTCAGCGTCAGAGGCACTTTTTGATAGCGTTTTTGTGTTTTTTGGGGTGTTGTCATTGGTGTTCACTGTGGTTTCTTGTGGTGTTGCTTTGAGCTCTTCTTCATTCCCCGCAACCTCAAAACCTACCTCTTCTTCATCGTTACTGGTGCTGTCTTGTGGTGCCACGATCTCCTGATTTTCAATTTTTTCTTCTGGCTCGTGAGGCTCCTCTTGATTTTCTGAAAGGGAGGTGTCGGTGGTTTTTTGAGGTTGAGTTTCTAGTGTTTTTTGTTTTTTCTTTTCTTCGGCCTTCTGTCGTTGGCGAGCTACTTCAAAGTTTTCCAATGTCTCTTTATCCACCTTGATGGGTGATATTAATGAAGGCTTCGGGGTGTCTGTTGTGGTGAAGATGTAACTCACAAAAGGCGGAAGATTGAGCAGCATGTTGGTATCAACAAAGTGTCGTTCAGCGAGTTTGACAGTGCGTCTTGTCTCCACAACTTCGGCAAGGGCGGCGTCCGTTTCGATGCTTCGTGTTTCGTCATCTACCAAAATGGTGCCTGACATTTTGGCCACCCACTCTGCTGTTTCGGGATCCTGTATTCGGTACACCAGTTTCAATTTCGTGTTCTCAACCACGGCGCCCACCACGGCGTCACCATTAAGGTCTGCGGGGCAATCTCGCAAATCGGCAACCGACTGGTGAGCGAGCAGCATGTGGATGCCTTTGTCTCGCGCGGCACCCAACCCTTCCATTGCTGCTTTGGAAATGTGGTACTTCAATTCATCCAAAAAAATCGCAATGGGTTTTGGTGCGCCTTGCACGCGGTCACGCATTTCCGCGAGTTGAAACAAGCGTATCAAAATCATTTTTTGCGCCATGATGATCTTCGCATTACGCAGAGAGCCGATCACATAGCAACACCCACCTTCATCAAAAATAGATTGCATGTTGAGACCTTCAGGTGCGTTGATGGAGGCCACTTCTGAGAGCTCTTCCATTTTCCCAAAGAACGCTTTTACCGTGTCTTTCAACCCCTGTACGTGTTTGGATTCAAAGAGCCCTTTGAAGGTTTTTCGCTCTTCTTCTGTGGCTTTTTGAGGGGATTTTCTTGCGGCCTTTCGGTCGTCGATTCGGTAGAAGTCAGCGACGTCTCCTTTCTCTGCAAAACCAAAGCCAGCGACTAACAATTCTTCAATTTGTTCGGGTGTTGCATTGGCGAGCAAGTCCAGTTGTGCTTGCGGCTCATTGAGGTTGATTAGGTGGAAAGGTTTACCCGCATCTTCACACGCTTTGCGTAACAAGTGTGGCGCCCACTCGTCGTTTTTTGGATCGAGTACAAAGACCCCTTCCCCTGCTTGTATCAGTTGATACAAGATCAAACTGGAGGCTACACCTTTGCCCGCCCCTGTCGTTCCAAGAATGTCCATGTGTTGTTTTTGGATGTCTTCTAAAGGCAGGTATTGCGCTTTTTTGTTGACATCCAAACCGACAAAAACGCCTTTCTTTAAGTTGATGTAGTCTTCAGGGTCATACTTCACTGTGCTTGGTAATAAGTCTTTGACTCGGCGCACATCAGTGCGCTCTTCACGCACTGCTTTTGACTTTTTGGTGAGGTGTAATTTGATCTGATTTAGTATGGGGGTGAGTTGTCTGCGAAGGATAATATGAGTCACCAAACCAACCACGAATGTGACATACACCGCCCAATGCCAAGACTTAAATGACAAAGATTGTGGTGACATCCCCGCCATTTCTTGGACGGTATTGACGAGCCAAGGTACGCTGAACTCAGACAGTGTTCCAAAAACAAAAAGGATGACACTGAACACCAATAGCCCCCGCCTAAGTTGAGAGTCATCTTGCTCTTTTTCAGGCTTATCAAAATGCAGTATGGGGAGAATCAGCCCTGAGAAGAAGCTCATTACTCCCGCCCAAGAGTAAGTAAAAAGATACAGCGTAGAGAGCACCTCTAGCGCTAAAACGTAAAAATGATAGGCAAGTCTATCTAGCACAATAATTTTCCTTTTTTAGTTATTATGTGAAACCGTTATGTGAAACCACTTTGTGAAACAGGTGTTGCACATAACGGTTTCACATAACGGTTTCACATAAGCTCCCTTAAATCGTTTTCTGAACGAAAACTCAAAGGGTTATCCCTAAAGGGATAATCATCAAAAAAACTGCGTTTTTTCAATGGATTAGAAAATAAAGCCCTCGTCCTGAACGTCCTCAAACTTTAATTTCTAATCTAAGAGCAAAAGAAGCCGAAAACCGTAGCGCTACGCGCGACCAAGCCCCTCAGGAAGGTGAAATAGTCCTCATTTGGCGGTCGCAAGCTCCTGTGCTCAAATTCCTCCTTTTCAACTAACCTGACGAGCTTGGTCTCGCCTGCTCAACGGTTTTCGGGGGCAAGCCCCCAAAACAAAAACCGACCTCTGGGGAGGTCTCGCTATTCCGCTGGACGCGGGCGTTTTGTTTCGGCTCCCCCGCTTCAATCTTCGGTCGGGGCTCCCTTGCTTGAAGTGCTCCGGCTGAACGCCTTTGCATTCAAAAAAAAGTCATTCCCGAGTCCTGATGGCCTCCCCGCAGAGGGGGCGCTCGTTTCCCCTAAAGGGGGCGCGGGAATGATTTTTGAACTAGGGCTACGGATTCGCTTCAAGCGGAGCTTGAGACTCTTCACGTAGCAAAAAACCGCCACCTTCACCCTCTCAATCAAACGCCTACGTGGGGGCATGGAATGCCCGGAATGCCCACTTCGTCGTTCTCTTTCAATGGTTCGTCTTTGGTTTTTTATGCGCCCTCTTAATGCGTCTGACTTTCTTCTTTCTTTAACAATCCTAAGGGATTGAAAGAGTCAGAAAGTCGGCATTAAACGGTTACGCAAGGAAGCACTTTGACGCAAGGTCAAAGTCGAGTGGTGATGATTCTGTTAAGCAGGAATGTTGGGGTGTTTTGCGGTTTTCTGTGGAAGCAAAATGATGAAAAGCAGAGTTATTCCGATTGTAAAAAATCCGATAACTCGAATCCTTCATCCAGTAATTCTTGCAACTCTTGCGGTGTTTCTCCTTTGCCATTCCAGTGTTGGTTGTCACCGAAAATGTAGCAAGTTTGAGGCTTCTTGTTGTGGCTTTTCTGGGCTTTTCGAGGTTTCTTGGTGGGCTTCATTAGCGAAGCTAACTTGTCAAAGTTGAGTCCCTTTTCCAGAATTTGAGTGCGGATGAGTTCCAACTCTTGGCGTTCTTTTTCTTCGGCTTCCGCTTCTATTTGAGCGTTCAGTTCTTTCTCTTCTTTGACACTTTGCAGTGTCTCTATAATGCGAGTGAGTTGTGTTAACTCGGTGTCTTTAAAAAACACGTTCGCTTGTCTTTTGTTGCTGAGTTTCTTGATAATGTCTTGCATTGAACATTCCTTTATCGTGTATTGATCTATTGAATTGAGAGAGGAGCAATGTGAGTGAGTTTGGGAGTGTTATCTGGAAACAAACTGTTGCTATAGATAACTATTGGCCGTCCTTTGGGGAGTTCAGTGCAGACCATTTTACTGAGCATGTCTGGGTTAATATCATCAGGTACAGTGATAACAAATGGTTTACTCAGCCCTTGATTTTCAAACTCATTATGGATGTTTTCAAGGGAATCATTAAAAACAATACCAATAGCTTTTTCATTTTTCATAGTTTTCCTTTCTGCTTATGTTTGTGATTTCCATTGAGCGATACTCTACTAAGGCTGAGTTACCAAATTGAGATTGATGGTTTGCTGGGTAATGATCGTTGATCAATATTCCATTGGGCTCACAATTGTAGGACTGCCAATCAATTTGATTAAATTGAAAGGTAATTTCGGCACAAGGAGGAGTTAATAGCTTCGCATTGACCCTTAGGTCGAGTAGCGAATCAGGGTGAAGAGTTGGTATGTTTAAAGCGACATCGGAGTTGTTTTTGTGTGTCATAATGGAAGTATGGTTAGTTTGAGATTTGCTGTTAAAAGCTGCGCTTACCTTTGTGTATATGAAGGGTGGTTTGGGGCGTGTTCGGTACTGTTGGACTGGCGATGTTTTGGTTCTTTTTTTGAGAAGATTTTCAAGAAAATCATCATGCAGTAAGGCATGATTCTTCGACCAATGAGGTGCCACTTTCGTGAAAAACTGGGTTTGGTGCTCTATCTCAAAAAGCAACTCTCTGTATTCATCGAGGTGCTTTTCTAGAGGTATTTGGTAATCAAAGTGTGAACTTGAGATTAAATCTGGCTCGACAATATGAAACTTTTGAAGCAGCTTTAGAGCGAATTTTTGGATGGACAACTTATTCATAGGCATCCTCCGGCAGTCTGTCTTTGCCTTCGTTAAAGTCGATAAATCCAGCGCACATTGCATAGTCAACGAGACACGTCATCATCGGTTTTGGCATTTGTTCGTCAGTCAGTTGATATTGCACTCGGCGATTCCAAGACCCCCCACGATTGTAGTGAAAACTGCGAGTTAAACCCTTCTTATCCAATGTGATGCCGCGAAAGTAAGGAGGTACCCCTTGTTCAAAGTAGGTGTCTCTATTCTCTTTTGATGCGGACTGAATCAATCGATTAAAGTAACGACAGGTCAGGGCAAATCCCTTTTGATTGTATAACCCTTTCTCTTTGTCACCGGTAAACGCAAAGTCACCGCCCTTTTCAAATTTAAATGTAAACTCCGTAAAAACATGAGGACGCGATGGTTTGGTGATGAGATTGAAGCTAGAGCGAGCACGGTATACTTGATTCTTTTCTTTCTCGATGTAAATCTCAAGCACGCCCTCAAAGTCATTCAACTCTTCATAGGTGTGGCGTATCTGCCCCATAATGAAAGTGTCACCCACCCGCATCTCTCTTATTCTGGCGCGGAAATACAAAGGCATACGGCAGTATTTTAAAAAGTCATGCCCTGCCATTCTTTGGTAGGCGGTTTGATTCAGTTTATCAAGCTTGGCTTGGTGCTCTTTCCACTCTTGCTCTAGTGCTTCTTCTTCGGATTTTGATAGTAATGCTTCGTTCATGTTGGTCTCTTTGTTTGTCATGGTGCTCATCCTCCACACCCTGCGGGGCAGCAATCAATATCAATACCGTGAGGGCAATATTGAGTGTCATCAGTATTGGACAGTGCTGAGGTGTGAGGACTATTTTGGGGTTCATGCTCGTAGCCATGCTTTTGAGCCAGAGCAATGACGTTATTCTTTTCGTCACTAGGCAGGCGCTCTAAAAGCGCATCAATAGAGGATTGAAAGCGTTGGCTATAGAGCGCATAACTGAGCCCGCAGCCTTGATGGGCTTCCTGCGCTAAACGCTCGATGAGTGTCGAATAACTGGGCGTATCTAGGGGCATAATTAAACTCCTATTGGTTGGGCTCTTTATGAGAATGGCCATCAAACACAAACCGACTCACCAATTCATCACCCTCTACCTCACAAATCTCTACGACCTTACGGCCGTAAGATTTATGCCGGCTCGCGTGGATGAAAATGTCCACATTCCCCGTGATTTGATGGCGAGCTAAGTCAAAGTTCAGGTTGCCGTGAGAAGCAATGAGATACTGCAAGCGAGCGAGAGCATCTCGGCAACTGTTTGCGTGAAGGGTGGTCATACAACCACTGTGACCGGTGTTAATCGCCTGTAGAAACGTGTCAGCCGCATCCGCTTTTCGTATCTCCCCCACCAATATTCGGTCTGGGCGAAGGCGCAGTGCTGTTTCTATCAGCGTCCTCATAGTGATGTCACTGCCTTCCCGCTTTGGAGACTCCAAAGCGCGATGATGAGGCAACCAATCAAACTCCAGCTCTTGCGTGTCTTCGCAAGTAATCACGACTTCATCGTTAGGAATGTAGCGAGCTAACGCTCGCAACAATGTGGTTTTTCCACTGCCGGTGTTGCCCGATGTGATGATGTTCTTACCTTGCTTAATAGCATCGGTTAAGTAATCCAACATCGATTGACTCATTGCCCCAAACTCAACCAACTGTTCAGCCGTTAAGGTTTCTTTGGGAGCAATGCGAAGGGTCATCGCTGCCCCTTTAGGTGTCACTTCGGGAAGCGTGGCACACACGCGAGAGCAATCAGGTAGACGTGCATCTAATATTGGAGAGTCTCGCGTTAAGGTCTGGTTTAACGCTGTGCTAAGCTGAACAATGAAGTCCTGAAATGATTGATTAGATTCAAACTGAATGTCGGTACGGGTTATTTGGCCGTCTTGCTCAACTGAGATAGCATCAAAACGGTCTACGAAGATTTCGGTGGTTTTTGGGTCTTCATACAGGGATTTAAGAGGAGCAAAATGCTCCTCTACCCACCGCCATTCGTATTCTTTATCCGATGGCACATCACCAAATATCGTGGGGATGAAGGACGACGGGGACTTTTCTGTGGTCATAAGGATTACCTCAAAATAAGGGGGAACTCATGGAAGTTAAAAGTGAAGGCAAGCGATACTTTAAAATGCAATATCCCGATGAGTCGCGCCCGATAGTTTCTATTCGAGGGCGCTCAAGACCGGTAACGGTCTTATCTGAAAGTGCACTGGTGGTGTTAACTAAAGGGGTATCAAAGAGCCGGATGGGGGCTATGGTGAGCGGAGTGATAACCTACCCAAATGGTAATCAAGATGAAGTGCATGGCTACATCATCTTCATCAAAGGAAAGAGCATCATTGTTAAGTTGCTTAAAAATATCCCAATAGCGCGAATCAATGAGCAGCAGCGCTGGGTGCTTCAGCATTACCCCAACTTCGACATGAGAATGAAGTAAGCAACTCAGTGCATTGGTCGTTGATTTTGTTGCGCTTTTTGGGCTTACCCACCGTTTCGGTGGATAACTCGATAACAAAGTGTCAATGCTTTAATTTTCAATGATGACGTCCGCCGTTATGGTGTCGCCATTGTGATTGTAAAAGTAAGGCTCACCATATCTTTGACCGTCCATCCACATTTCAGTGTATTCGTACGTCGCTGTGCATTGAGTGGGGGTTCGGTGGGATGTGTCGCGTGACGTTACGCAAGATTGGTCTTTGTACAACTTTGAAGGCACTGGCCTCCAAGCGCTGCACACTTTCTCACCTTTAAATGAATGCCCCCAACTCACACACTCTTCATAGCGCGGTGAGTAAGCCGCTCGCCCCTCTCGTGAGGTGATTTCGCTTGCCTGACTGGAATCGGTACCCGAGTCCACCATGCAGCCCATGAAGCTAGGTAAAGGTGACTTGAAGTGTTTTACGCGGTCTTTAAAGGCTTTTTTAGCTTCGCCACAGCCGGTTGTGAAGCCTGTCGGCATACACATCCAAATACCACATTCAGCATCGCTGTAGGCCAGAGCGGGTGTGCCTAAAAGTGCGCCTGATAGCAGCGAGAGTAGGACAGCTCGCCTTGTGTTGTTCATCATTAAAATTACTTCCTTATTGATAACGATAGTCGATAGAATGGGCGGTAAGAAACCAACCTAAACAAAGGGAATTGCGTATGACACAAACACACATCTGTCGCCATGTGGACAGCTTGATTGATACGATTGAAACGGATGTATTTCATTTGGAAGGGGTCAGTATCCACTGCACCTTTGCTTTGGATAATGAAGACAAATGGCTGAATACGTACTTTCTAAAAGCCAGCCAAAAAAAGATGAAGCAGATATCGTTTACCAATGGCGTCATTATCAACCTTGATGACTTCATCATTGAAGCGTAAGCGCGGGTTGTTATCGCCATTTAAACCGCTTTGTGGCAATATCCCCATGGTAAGAATCTACCCCAAGTTGGTAGAGCATCATCAAGGATGATATTTGCTACCGCCCTCTCCTCTGAGGGCTTTTTTCTACCGTCTACTCAATCATTCTTAACTTGAATGCGCCCACCCAAGTTAACCTCTACGTGATAGCGCCTAACGATATCTAGCCACCAATCTGAATCAATAGGCGGCGTTAAATGACAATGCCCACGCTTTCAGGCTCTCATCGTCGCGCTCGGAAAAGTCATTGGGGGTATTGTGCATTCTGTTTGCCTCTCATTTGTTTTGTTGGTGTGGTTTGACGGGGTGTTACCCCGTCAGTTGGTTGTAGTGCGCCATCACTCGCTTTACGTAGTGCTGCGTTTCTTTAAAGGGGGGAATGCCACCGTATTTCCTCACATTGCCCTCACCTGCGTTGTAGGCCGCAAGAGCCAGTGCGGTATCTCGATACTTTTTTAATAATCGAGCCAGTAATCGCGTACCTCGCTCAATGTTTGCTTGGGGCTCAAAAGGGTTAATGCCTTGATAGTTCACCGGCATGAGCTGCATTAAGCCTTTCGCCCCTTTGGGGCTAACGGCTTCAGGCTTAAAGCGACTCTCTTGAGTAATGACGGCAACGATTAAGTTGGCGGGGACACCGTGCCTTTGGCTGGCCTCTTGGATTGCTCTGCAATATCGCTGACAACGTTGTGGCAGTGCGTTTGTTGTGGTGGATGTTGTCCATCCTTGAGATTGCCACCCTGAATAGCTTCTAGGGGCGCTGTGGGCGTATGTGGAGGTTATTAACACCACCAAAGATAGGATTAATCCCCGAACGCGCCTTGTCTTTGGTAAAATCACAGGCTGAATCATCCCATTAGGTCATTATGAGTAAAAATCTAAAGCATTACCAAGCCACCACTCAACTGGTGACTCACGCCTTGTTTGCCTTGTATTTTCAAATACAAGGCAATAAGGGGTACACCCCTATCAAGAGGCGCAATGAAATCTTGGTGAAATTCATCAAAGGGCAGCAAAAGAAAGCGGTATACAGCACGCTGAAAAAAGAGATAAAAACCATGCTGGCCATTGGTCGAAACCCCAAAGGCAACCTCGAAGAAAGGCTGCATGACATCAACCGACTGAACCTAGAGTACAAGGCGAAGCTCACTCACGCAGACGAACTCTACATTTTGTTTAATCACCTTTTTGAAGCGTTAAACTTCACCTCGCAATTGACGAAACCCGACACAGAAATAGAGGAAGATACGCTCTATATGAATCAGTCTGAGATTGAAGAAGGGTTTGATGAGCGCAATAACCAAATCAAACCTTTATCTGTCACCGTCAAAACACAGCGCTTGGAAGCGCTGATGGCTTACGTGGAGAGCCAAGGCTCTTACACGATAGAGGTGACCCATACTGACAGTGAGGTGGTTTCGTTGTTGCTTCACAAGAAAGTGGATGCAGAGGGGCAAAACAAGGCGAGTTAAGCCTGTTACATTTCAGGACTATGAACTCAGAAATTAAATAATAGGCAGACTTACTCAACCTTGCTTTGCGTTTTTCTTCTGAGGCTCCGTGCGGTATTTCACCTCCGTTAGGAAGCCATCTTTTAACTGGTAGGTCACCTGTGGGGCGCGATAAGGCATACCAAAGCGTCTTCGCTTTGCGAGCTCCTCGAGGCTTATCGCTTGCTGGATGCGAGCTTCGTGACGTGACATAAATCGAGTGAGATTGGCATTTTTAAGAGATTGTATCGAGGCAAGGTGCGTCTCTTTCATTACTCATCCTCTTTCTTGGTGTGGCACTCTCGATAGGTTCGCTCAACCAAAAGGCCATTGGCTACCTTTATGGATTGCCGGCTTTGGTGGTGTTGACCGCCAAAGCGGTATCGCCCCAGCAAATCCTCAAGGTGAGTCGCAGAAGTTACTCGTGTTTCAAAACTCGTGAGCAATCGTTTGTAACCCGTTTTTGAAGGAAATCTGTTCATATTCGTTCGCTTTCATTTGAGAGGCTGAATAATAGGGCAGCAACCCACAAAAAGCAAAAGATAAGGACTCTATGCCGTCCTACGGGCTTCGCCCTACCTGCAAAGCAGATAGGAGAAGAAAATGCTTCGCTTATTTCCCTCTCCCATCCACTTTCATTAAGAGCGCAAGGTTAATCGCAACTGATATTGCCGAGTTAAATCGGCGGTGCGTAGCACGGGTACTCGTCTCAGGTACTTGTAATAACATAACACTAGAAAAACAAAAGGAGAGCACCAATATGACACCGTTCGTCTTTCTATCGATACGGGCAGGCTTGATAGCGTTTCAATTCCCCTAAAGTCGCCATTCTTTGCCAGTAATGGCGAAGTGAGCATGAGAGTATGCCCTTGGTACTTGGGGAGTAAATCAATCAGTAAGGCCAAGTCTCGATACGCATCTCTTGTAAAAGGCTGGAGAACGCTTTTCAAATGAACGTGGTAAGTACCATTTTGCAGCGCTGGCGTCAGTGTAAGATGGGTTAATTCTCGCGGCCTAATTGTGACACTGTGACAAAAGGTAACGACAAGAATGAAGGGTAGAGTGACAAACCACGCGAATGGCGGTGCATCGATGAGCATCAAATATCCCGTCATCGTCACCATCACCACGAGACTCTTCACCAGTCGAATCGCATTTACCCAAGATGAAGGGTTGTGCTGAATGCGTAAAAGCCACTTCAAAAACAGAGAGAGTAATAGCAAATAGAAAAGAGCGCTCATTATGTTCTATCCTAAGGTTGAGTTTGACAGCAATAAGCTTGCTTGTTGTGGCAAAATCAAGCCGACAATAGAGCGAAGCGAAAGCGTCAGGGGTTTGTGATACAGTATAGAAAAGACTGACCAATAATGAGAAAGACTATGGACAATCATTCAGCAGACAACATTACTCAAAAAGACTTACTTAAGCTGCTGTTCGACCAAGCGCAGCATAATGCGACGCGAGAAGAACTCAATGCGCTTGAAGGTAGGCTTAACCACCAAATGGAAAGCATGAAGCAAGAGATGAGTGGGCGGTTTAATCAGGTTGACGAAAAAACGGATAAACTTGATGTTCGGATAGATAAGCTGTGCGAAAAAGTGGATAACATTGAAGCCAAGTTCGATAAGAAATTCGACCGAATGAATTGGCTATTGGTGACATCCCTTGTGGGGGTTTGTGCCACCTTAGCCCTGCAAATCTTGAAATAGCCCTCACCGCCTTCTGCGGCGAGGTGTCCCGTCCCAATTCTCATGCTCACCGTAAATCAAGTAACCACGATGATGCGTTTTTCTTAATAACCAGAGGGCATTGCTGTAGGTGGTTTTGATAACACGCCAGTCGTTACCATCCAGCATCTCCAACACCACTCGGTCTTTTGAATCGTATCTCATTACTTCTGCGCTTTTCTCAAGCGACCAAGGAAAGCCAGACCGAATAAAGAGAGGAAGCCTAGAGATCCACCGCTGCTACCGCCCGTTGATACGGGTAATGTTGTGCTTTCTTCCTTCTCTTCTACTGGATTTATGTTGATGACTTCATCAGCACTTAACCATAACAGACCCGTCCCCTGTACATCTAACTCATAAGTGCAAGTCTGAAAAGCGTCGATACCAATACTTGGCATTGATAAGCAAGTACCGCCAATAAGAGTAACGTCACCATCTACATTGGCACTATTTAAGGCATTGTTTACATGAAGCGATTGAACCTTGATGGTTTGAATGCCCATGCCGTTTCGTACGGTTGGATAATGCCAACCGTTGATGGTTTCAAGAATAAAATCTTTTGAGTAAAAGAGGTCTCCAAAAACATTGCCTCCGCGAGTGACACCAATCACTTCGTCGCTAGAGTTAAACCACGCACTACCACTATCACCCGGCTCGGTCAAAGTGCTGCCTAACGCTGCTTCATGATTAGTCCGATATTGCGAAATATCACTTATTCTATCCACAACAAATTCCCCACGTTTTAACTCGGTAAGACTACCAGAGAAGCCGTAAGCGTGAACTGCATCGCCGACAGTTGCAGTTGGATTGTTCAAGTTTGCAAAGAATCGAATGTTCTGTGTCGGTTGCTTATCTACACTTAGTATTGAAACATCGTAATCATTATCAATTTCAGAGTAATCAGGATGATCAACTTTTGAAAGGAAAGTAAGGCGACTACCGTCATGCGTGACAATCACGTCATCAGTGATACCACAGTGGGCAGCAGTTAGAATCTTGTCACCACCTACAATTAAGCCAGTACAATTACCTGAGACATAATCATCAAAATTATTTTGCCAATCGACAGTCGTACCGTTCGTAATCGCAAAAGAAGAGCTTGATAGTGCGCTTAATCCTAGCGCAAGTAGTGTTTTTTTCATATCCGTATACCTAGTGTTTTTCGTTGTAGAATCGAGAAATCTCTAAAATAGACACTCTCTGTTTTCTATTGTTTGTAACGCCTGTTTTTTTAGTAGCTTTCTCTATAGCAGTAAGAACGACTTTTGCTTCACTTTCGCTCAAGTACATCTGAGGGATTAGAACCTTACCTTTTCTATAATCGTTAGTCTTTGGCATTATTAATTAACCTTATCAATCTAATCTTTCCGGTAAAGATACAATAACAAACAACTAGCGGTAAGTCAATACCACTAGTTGTTTTTTGCGTTTTAATTAGCGCCTAGCTAGGTTTCGTACAAGTCCAGTAAAAAACTCCTCCCCATTTCCCACGCGAAACACTCATCTTCCAATGATTTCCGGATCGATATATTTGGCCAAATTCACTCTCACCAATCGCAGCACCACCGCTCATAAAGCAGCTATATGACGTGTCCGCTAATGTGCAAACTGTCGAGCCTTGGTTGGGAGCTTGGCATGTGCCATCTTTCGATACGACTGAACCTGAGCCTGATTGTGGCGGCTCTAGTCCATCGTACAAATCTTTTTCATATTCAGCGCGGTTTTGTTTCACACTCTCGTAATATTCAGCTTCGCTAGCATAGCCATCGTCAATCGTAACTTTAGATAGCGCAGAATGGCTTAATACACCACTGAACGCAGCGATGACAATCATCATTCTCTTCATGATTTCTCCTAATTAAATACACTGAACAGAAGCCGTTGCTTTACCATAATGCGTTCGTTCAAGTTTTTTTGTATTCGAATTTCTTAATGTCGTATCAACCCCGACAGTCCAAGCGTTGCTGTTTTGACTTTGAATGTAAGACTTAAAACCAGCAACATAATCATAACCTACATAAGTCGGTGACTCACTAAAGCTAAGCGTTAGGTTTGGTAATAAGTCTTTGCTGCATGTTGGTTTTTTGACTATCTGACCATGCGATACAGCCTCAATTGTCACAAGGCGTTTCGAGACGGATATCTGACCGCCGCCCACTCCTGCTATCATGTAGTCTCTAGCATTGGTGATACCAAACAAACCACCCAAATCCCAATCCCCAAGCAAGGTCGAGTCATCACCGCTGCGTTTGACTAACCCGTCATACGCAAACGCCTTATCCGGTCTTTCAATACGAAGTGTGAGGGTGTTTTTTGCCTCATCAAATATCACGTTCGGCAACTGACTGAACATTTGCAGTGTGACGTTACGCTCTAAGTGGTAGCTCTCCAATCCGGTGTCTTGCAGTGGGATAGTCAGCTCTGCGCGATAGAAATCAGGGTAAGCGGCACCAATCGGCACGCCTATTCTCTGATAGCCTTGAACTTCCCCCCACGGCGTTTCGTCATAACGCCAACACGTACCAGCTCGACTGTCAGCTTCAGAACATTCGGGAATGTAATCGCCTTCCAAGTCTGAAAGCATTCGTGGATACAGAGCATAAGAGTTAATACTTACCCCCGTTTGATATTGCGTAGTAGCGTACGCGTGCATTTGCTGCTCAAGGTACAGAATGCGGTTATAGAAAGAGTTCACATCGCTTTTGATGCGCTGCGTCGTCATGAAAGTAGAGAACTCCAGCGCCGCCATGGTCGCAATCCCCATGATAAGCAGCATTGAAATGGCGGCCACAAAGCCGCCCTGTTTTTTTCGATAATTCATCATTAATACTCAAAGCACCCCGTTGAACGATTCCATCCATCCCAGTCGGGCTGATCCATTACAATAGGCTCATAAAAGCGCAAGGTTGAGGGGGCTTGGGTTTCGTCAGGGGCTAAATAATAAGAAAACGTATCCAGATTCAAAGACGCCTTCATCGTCACTTCAATCTCGATATCTCTGGGTTGGGTGTTCGATAGTGAATCTTGCCGATAACGCACTTGATAGCTCGCCAGTCCATCACTGGCGGGCGGTGTGATATTCGACATCGATAAGGCGGTTTGAGGTAAGCAGCGACTGAGTAACACGGACTTATGATAGAAAGCGACGCTCTCTTCTTTTAAGTGTGTGATGGCTCGTTGAACCACCATAGCGCGCTGGTAGTCCTGATGCGCTTTTTGGATCGGCAATACCACCCCTATCACCATCGCACCCGTTAAGGACAGTGACAGCGAGAGGCTGAGCGTGCTCATCCCTCGCTGCCATTGAGTGACCTTAATAGGTCATGGTGATGGAATTGCCAGTCGTTGAGATAGTGGAACAACCGGAGGCTTCGATACAGCCTTCACGCGTAGCTGGTGCCATGGTATTCGATAGGCTCACGACGCGGTCTGGGTCGGACGGCAATGTACCGGTTAAATCAAACAGGCCTTTTGAGCCACTGTTGACCGTTACGCTCCAATCGCCACCAAACGGGTTGGTGGCCTTACCGTCATTACTGGTACCACAAATGCTGTCGGACAACTCACCATCTTCACACACCTTCGTTATGTCGATGCCCTCAAAGTTCGGGCGGGCTTTTTTCCACGCGCCGACACTTCGCACAATTTCAGAGGTTTGCGTTTGGAACTGAATTTTATTCCATTGATATTGCATAGTGGGCACTTGCCCCATAATGAAAATCAACCCAAGCGCCATGAAGCCCACCGCGATGAGATTGTCCATGATGGCCGCGCCGCGCTGCTTGTTGCGCATAAAATGAGTCGATTGAGTCTCTGTGTTTCTGTTTGGCTTTTTCACAAAAGCTCCTTAGTTATTAACAATTAAAATGAAGAGGTCGCCATACCAAAAATCAGGAAGAGGCCACCGGTTAACATCAGGGTCATCACACTGGCCAGCATCAACTTAAACGTGACCATGGCAACGCTGTTTATCATGACCATCTCTTGGGTTAACGAGCGCTCGTGCATCATGGCGGATTTACCTAATGTGATGGCCGCGTCCGTTGACTCTCCAAGGAGCTTGAGTGAATCCAACTCTTCACCAAGTAAGAGGCCGGTATCGAACACCAAGCCAACGTTCGTCTTACCTTGACGAATACGCTCGCGCATCACATAGATGTGCGACTGCAAGTAAGGGGATGCCGAAGACTGAGCCACATCCAGCGCTTCACGAATACCGACCCCAGCACTGAGTTGGTTAGCAATCGAGGTGAGCAAGTTGGTACTTTGGATTTGACGGTATTGTTTGTAGACCGGCAATCCATCAACACGAGCGCGAGCCGCGCCCGTCCAACGGCGCAGCGAGACGCCTACCCCTATCAAGACGAGCGTCGCGACCAGCAATAGCAAGGGGCCGCTTGACCACCAAAACTGACCGAACCCATCGGCAAGAGCGCTCACGATGCCCCACCGGGCTCTTGGGTATTGCACCGCTAATAACTCAAACATGAAATGACTAATAAACGCGCTGGCAGTCAACATCCCCACCATGCCGAGGGCGGGCTTGGCAAACGCTTTAATCATGAGAGAGGCACTGGCCTCTCCAAGACTGACCACCTTGATGGCCTCTTTGATGCCTTTCGAGAAATGCCCACTGTTGTCTGCTGCTCGAAGCGCTAAGAGCGCCCCCTCGCTGACAAATGGGGCGAGCCCATCGGTGAGACTTTTGCCCTGCGCTAAGGTTTGCTGACAGTGCAAAGCGACGGGGGAAAAGGCTTTTCCGCCGTACTTTTCAAGCTGCATCACAATGCCTTTTTGGTGGATACCGGCTTCACTGAGTCGCTCGATGCTTTCCAGTAACCGGATTTGCTGCTTATTCGGCAGTCGCTTCATGCTGTGGGTGCTCCCAAATTGAGTGATAAACGGTGTGCGTGTCTTTCGGTAACATGTCATTGACGGACGCGGCAGCTGTGAACAAATCCACGCTCCCTTGCGCTATCTTGTGATTGGCATGGTCAACCACGCTTTGAAAGCCCTTTCGCTCTAGCGCTTCACGCCAGCCAAGATAGTTACGCTCAAGAATGAAGGCGCGGTCTTCGTCATCGAGCACAATCATCTCGATGAGCGCCGTACGCCCTTTCTCGCCTTGATGGCAGTGCTCACAACCTTCTGGGTGTTTGAATGTCACTTTGGAGAAATCCACACCATCTTCAAAGCCTTGTCGCCACGCTTTGTACTGCTGACGCTGAAACTTGGTGAGCTTCGCTTTTTTAAAAGGTTGGCTGCAATGCAGACACAAGGTGCGCACGAGGGTTTGATAAATCCACAGCTTCATTAAGTTCGGCGCGGCAATTAACGCGGTCGGCACGCCCATTTGCTCGTTGAGCGTGTGGGCGATACCTAACGCGCTGGACGTGTGCAAGGTGGAGAACATGATTTGCCCTGTCTCTCCTTTTCGGCACACGCTCATCGCGCCGTTCTTGTCACGCACCTCACCGTGCATCTCGATATCAATGTCGTGACGCAGTAACAGCTTGCTGTACTCGAAAAAGCCGTCCGAGCCCATCTCTTTGGGCACCGAGGTTTGAATCACGCCCAAATCAAACTCAACAGGGTCTTCCAGCGTGTTAATGGAGCGGCCTTGCCGCTTCATTTCATTGAGCGCACTGGCAATGACCGTCGATTTTCCCGATGAGGTTTGACCCGCAATCAAGCAAATCCCCGATGGGGAGGCCATAAAATCGCGCATGATGCGCGTCTGACCTTGACTCCAGCCGAGCGAATCCAGCTCAGGGATGTGAGTCTGCTTGTTCGTCCAGCGCAGCGTACATTGCCCACCTTTGCCTTTAGCGGGAATGTAACTCAAGCGCCAGTGCGTCACCCGACGCCCTTCTGGGGTGTCGAGCGGGAGACTCACGCGCCCGTTGTTTGGGCGATTGAGGTAGAAATCCCCGTCTTTATCTTCGGCGAGTTCATTGAACAAGTAACCAATCAACAACTCACCGTATTCACGCTCATCAATAGGCGCAAGAAGCGGCGTCATTCGCCCATCGACTCGCGCTTCAAACCGAGTTTGCGCCTCAAACAGCTCAATATGAATGTCAGACGCCCCCTGTTCGGTTGAGAGCTCGAAGATTTGACGGGCGCGGGTCGCCGTTTCGGTTTGCATCAACTCACTCTTCTCTGACGATGAGTGCTCTGTGATGCCTTTGAGTAGATGTTTCAGTTGCGGGAGTTCACAGTGGCGTATCGTGTTTACTGGTGCAAATTGGCTCTCATCTTTTTTAAGTAAAGATTGAATCGCTTCAATCGCTTCACTGTCAAAGTTCGACGTCAAAATCACCCCATCAGAGAGCAACACAGCGTCGCCGTATTGGTAGTAGATGGACTTTAAGCCGTCCGATATCACCACATCATGAGCGTGAGGCATTCAATACCTCCTCTTCAGAGGGCACTACAGGCGGCAGTGATTTAGGCACATACAGCGTGAACTCTTCTCCCGTTTTACTCATCATCAATACCGACCCTTTATCGATGCGGTGAATTTTGAGCTCATCAATCCACGCCCCCTGCTCAACAGGGATTAGGCGACCTTGATATTCCACCCACGCTCTGGCGGTGCTGGGCGTTAAAATAACGCTCTTGAGCTGCATCTGTTGGTATTGAGACTGTGAAACCGCCTCAACACTGACCTTTTTCGGTGTGGGCTTAGCGACCGGCGCGGGGATCACTTCGGCTTGATACGCCTTCGTTGCCACCACTTCGCCTAACTTGGCCTCTTGCACCTTGGTGTTTTGCTGACTGAAATAGCGCACTTTCAGCCCATCCAAAGCTCGCTTGGAATCCTTATCGACCGACGGCAGAGACGGGCGGCTGACGCCCGCCGTTGGTGAAAAGTCAATGGCTTGCAACTCATCAAGGGATGACGGTGGTGATTCAGGAATGGGCTCAACCACCGCATCAGGCTTTGACGCGGTGGCTTCCACTGGCACATCGAACATCACGCTCTCAACTTGATTGACTTGAGGGGCTGTGGGTTTATTGGATGCGTAGACGCTATACCCCACCGCTATCGTCCCCGCTATCAACAGCCCGCCCGTTAAGGGCGTCAGCTTGTTCTTGTTTTTTTTCTTTGGTTCAACGCCCGATTCGGGCGCTTTTTCACTCGACGTATCGAGCGTCTTATCGTCACTCATTGATTAGTCCCACCATAGTTAGTTCAATGGTTGCAGCCATATCTGCATCACTCTCCCAATCCATATTCAACGAATTTAAAGTGATGAAAGGCTGATTTAAAATATCCCCTAAAAGCAACAATTTCCCAGCCTCTCCGGACATGGTAAAATGAAGCTTCATGAACGTAAGCTCGCCTATTTTCGAGACCATCACATCGGGATCAGGTACATCCAACAACATCAGATAAAACAACAAGTCTTCTGAAAACGTCGTTAAGTCATAGAGCTCGAACTCACCCGCATAACGCGTCGGACGCTCTATCGTGTCAGCGGCAACCTTGGGCTTCCCGTCCTCCCCAATTTTAGGGTGTCCATCTTCATCCAGCTCGACCTTGCCATGATGCCAATAAGGGGACTTGTTCGGGTTTAACTCACGCCAATAGCGCGCTATCTTCGGGGTGACTTTGCCCGTCAGTGATATCGTCACAAGACCATCCGCCCAAGAAGCCTCATTAGCCTTAATGGGCTCTGGCATCATTTGCGTGTTCACCATGCCCACTATCATCTGCTCAATCGCATCCGATACCCGATATTGATTGGGGAAATTCGCTTCAAATTGCGCTTGAGGGGACAGCGTTTCAGCTTTCTTGACCTCAACCACTTGCTGAACGAGGGACTGTGATGTGTCTTTCAGGGCGTAAGTCCCCACCGCGCCCAACACCGCCATCAGACCCAGCACACTCAATATGGCTTTGTAAGGCGGGCGTTTAACCGGCGGTAGTGAAAAGGCGGCTTGCTGCTCGCTGGTCAGCATCGGCAGTGCCACCTGTTTGCTTTTGAAAAACGGCACTTCAGGCGCCGACTCGCCCATCACCAAGACTTTCTCAGCATGGTGGCACTCGTACGCCAAGTCTTGCGCAAAATCGGCAAGCGTCCCGACCACCTCTTTGTGGACAAGACCATCCCGCAACTCAATACCACTCCATTGGTGTTCGTTGTGCTCATGAGGCACAAGCACCAAGAGTCGCGGTAAGGCTTCCCCCTCCACACTCAGCGCCGATAACACCGCTTCACCCAGCGCAAACGCCGGCGCGTCCGAGTAATATCGCACCACACCCAACTCGCTCCCGCCCAGACGTTCAAAAGGCGCAAAATGCGCCTTTTGGTGAGCCTTTAACTGTTTTTGCGTTCGGCAATCATACCGCTTCGCGATTTGCATACGCGCTCCTTATTGCACCTGCCTTGGGGTTAACAGCACCAGCGTTTCCACTGTGGTGTTGTTGCTTCCCGTCCCACCAAAGAAGGTCGTCCAAAAACTTTTCGTTTTCTCATTGGTTCGAGAGGTTTGTTTGACTGAGGCGACGACATAGGTTTGCCCGTAGCGAAGCTTGTTCGGCACGGTGATTTCGGCTTTTGACTTGGTTAAAAAGCCGAGCTCCACATTCGCCACGGTTTTGGTCTCTTGCGACGCAATCTTTTGAAGCTGGCCGCTCATGCGCAGATACACATGGTCAGCTTGAACATTCGCCACCGCCATGAAATCCACGCCTTCGACCTCTTCACGACGGGTCACACTGGTGCTAACGACCCCCTCACTACTGTCAGAGCTGGTCTCATACACGTACGGCACAAGGCTTTGTTGCGAGATATGGGCAGGTTGGTTGTTGAGCAAAATCGCGGTAATGGGCGTTTCGGTTGATACGCTGCCCTGCTTTTCCAGCACTTTAATCAGCGCTTCGGTGCCCGACCATTTACCAGTACCTTGGAAGGCAAAGCCGTAACCGGCTTCTTGAGAGACGGTATTGGTGCCGGGTATGAAAAACTGCAACACACCATCGCCCGATTCATACGCCAGATTCCAATCGACGCCCCGCTCCGTACCGAGGTTGGAGCGAAACTCAATCACGCGCACATCGAGCAACACTTGCTTGGACAGCTCTTCACGGTAATGCTCAATCAAACGCTCGACTTGCACCATGCGGTCGGGGCTGGTCGTGACCGTCACTGTACTCATGTTGATGGAGGCCGTCACCGAGCCCACTCGCTCACCTTCATCCTTCCCGAGAATGTTGATGATGGCATCGCGGATTTCATCCGCGACTTTGACGTCATTGTACACCGCGTTCAAATATTGCCCTTCAATGCTGACCTCATCCTCTTCACCACCGCCCCCTTGAGAGCCAAGCTGACCGTTCATCGTGCCACTTGGGATATTCAAGAAGAACGTCTGAGTCACCGTGCTGGACACCTCAAGACGCCCATCTCGCATTGCGATGCCATAGCCCACATCCCGAGACAGCGCATTGAGTACATGCTCACGAGTGTTGGAAAAGTTCAGTGACACAATCGCATTCGGGTTAGTGCCTTCCGAAAAATAGAGCGGCACATCAACGCCCGCCATGATTTCTTCCAACACCACCGACAAAGGCAGCTCACTGGCAGAGGCTGTCACCACCTCATCAAGCCATGGGTACTGCACTTCATCTTCAATGGGCGCAAAAAATTGTGGCGGCTTTTGCGAGCGCACCACTTTGTCTCGCGTCACGTGCGTGGTTTTTTCAGCGATATCTTGTTGAACTTGCGCGTTATAGCGCTCATTGTCATCGTACGCTTGAGAGGTACACCCAACCAACAGTGCCAATAGTGCGCTGCACAGCGCGGTTTTCATCTTTCGCATCAATATTCCCCTTCAATGAAGACTTGATTGGTGGAATCCACAATACGTGCATTAACCGGATACCCGTCCAGCACCGAAGTCAGCGCCCCTTCGATGTCGTCTTTCGGGGTCAACAGGTAGTAATCCGCACTGAATTGATAATCTTTCGGCGATACCCAACTGCGGTCATTGCCCTCCCCTGACTTCCACACAAAGCCATAGTTTGTCACCACATGACCCATCACTTGTTTCAGGGAAGCGCCAGACACGCGAGTCAAACGGGCTTGCCCATCAAAATCAAACACCCCCACCACACGCTTGCCGTGGTAATCGGCTTCAATGTAATGCAAGGACACCCCAAGCGCCTCGGCGAACTCATCCACCGCTTTTTTGAGGCTGCCTTGATACGATTTCGCCGCGTCGTGCTTTTCATTGAGTTTTTCTTGAACGTCGGGACTCATTGACCAAGCAATGTCATCCACGCCCTGCGCTTTAAACCAGCGACGCAACGCTCGCTCTGAGCTTTCGCCCTTCTTCACAACAAACGTTGAGAGCGGCGTGACAGCCTGATGAGTTGAAGCGGCGGTGCGACCTTGCGTCAAGGCCACATCGACAGGGGATATCAAAGAAAGGTCGCGCTCAATCAAATTAATGTTGGCCAGCCTGAACGCTTCGCCTTGCCCTTGATAAGGGGGCTCAGTCGCACACCCAGCCAAACCGACCACCACAGCCATCCCTAAAACGGGTAAATAACGCCTCATAGCATCACTCCCTTGCTGAAGGTAATGAGTTTGTGCTCTCGGTCTACGATGAGCGTGTTGTCTTGCCCAATCAGCAACTGCAAGGCGTGCGTCACCGGCATGGTTCGGTGCATTCGCGCGGCGGTCGGAATGGGATGTGACAAAATCGCCTTGGCGCTTTTCGGCGCGGGGTAATCGGTCACAATGTGGTAGCCCAATGGCTCTAACAGCCACTTAGCGGCTTCTCCGACCGTTTTCATTTCCGGTGGGAAGAGCGTTCGAGCGGACACTTGCAGCGTGTCTACGTCGGTCAGAGGCGCTGAAAACGCGCAAGGAGCCAAAAGGCTCCCTGCGAGTAAGGCGCTCAATGTTCTTTTTTTCACAGATAGTCCTCGTAAAGGTTACGCCAAGGCGCAAGGTAGATGTCGTCTTCAATCATGATGTTCATGCTTTGCCCAGCGCGAATCGTTGTCGTCGGCACCAATTGCAGATATTTTTGGGCGTGAGGCGCCACTTGGTCGCGTAGACCCTGAGAAACCTCACCAGAATAAGAGCCTTCCGATTCGCCGGTGCCGTCATAACTGGTGTTATCCGCAACCAGCGCATAGGCCGCCACACCCATGAACTGCTCAATCCAGTGGTGGTCAACTTGGTCACTAATTCCGGTCATGCCTTCTCTGTCCATGCCTGATGATTTAGACGTGTCGATTTTTTTACCGTCCGGCAAAATTATCCACGGGACGCTCATCCCCAACACCGCGTTAATCGCCTCATTGGTGGTGCTCATCTTGACGCTTTTGATGATGACCTCAGAGCCTTTCGGAATAAGCACGTACTGCTCGGTCACATCAAACACCGACTGCGACACCACCGCCTTAAACGTGCCAGCACGGTCGCTGTTGGCTTTCATCACCGTGACCGCCGGTATTACCGTCCCAATCGGTAATTTCTCCAACCCTTCGGTTGAGGCGTTATAGGTGTTCTCTTGAGTAAAGCCCACAATGGTCTCCGGCGGTTTGGAAAAACTGGACTCCAATCTCGCCACCGCTTGAGTTTCTGGCACCTCTTCTCCAACCGAGTAGTTTCCTGCTTTGATTTTTGCTTTCAGCTCATTGAGCTTGCTGAGCTTGCGGCTGATGTCCAATCGCTGCGCTTCACTGGACAGCAAATGGTCAGGGGTATCTTCATTGGCAGGGACGCGTATCGAGTTTTGAGGGGCGCTGGGTGCTCTTGGGGCTTGTCCCCACGCGCTCATTGACGCCATTTTTGCCCGCCGAAACTCCGCCAGTTTGATTTTCTCCCGCTCTTGGTCAATGACGCTCACCACAGGCACCTCAAGACGAGGTGCTGGCTCAGGACGACGATTGCTGAACGCCTCCACGGAGTCTTTGGCTTGGTCACGCTCTTTGACAATATTGGCAAAGTCCGTAGGCTCCGCCGATACGGGCATGGTTTCAACGGTGGTCGGCGTGGGCAACGCCTCCTTAGGTGAATCTCGATTGAAAAAAGCCGCGAGCCCCACCAAAAAAAGTGCCCCCGCAAACCCAAAAAAGACCAGCGCCAGATGCGTCTGCACCCAATTTTTTATATTGTCCATGGCGCCCTCTTAGATATTGGAGCGCGTCACGTTATCGGTGCGCTGCACCTCCACCGTGATGTCATCAATGCGTAAGCGAAAGCTCGGGTAAATGCCCGTAATTTTGTAAATCCCATACGCATCATCGTATTTTGTCGGTGCGATAGCGGCTTTGCCGCCAATCTCCGTCTCGACACTCAACACCCCACGGTTAGGATTCGATAAACGTAAATAGGTGAATTGCCCATCGTCGTACACGTCAGAAATGGCGTCTCGACCAATGAATTGGTCGCCGTCATCCCAGACATAACGGGTATAGATGCGGTATCGATATTTACGAAGCGCGTCCACCACGGCTTTGGCTTGGGTTTCCTTGGCTTCTTTCGTGGTAGCGGCCAACTCCTTTCTTAACCGCGCGATGGTTTGACGAGACCTATCCGGCATGGCCGCTTCTTGTTTTTGCGTCATGAACGCCGATATTTTCGCCTTTTGCTCTTTCGACATTAAAGATGAATCATCATTAACCAACACGCACGCTTGATTGCTCTTCGCCTTGGTTCGGGTCGCCAAAATATCAAACACCTGACCGTCCTCCGTAAAAGCAAAAATCATGGTGCTTTTCCCTTCGGGTTGGTCACTGTTGGGTTTAATGAGGATTTGGTTGGTGCCTTCCAGCCCATCCACATCCCATAAATGTGGGTTTGACACGGTTGGCTTGGCAATTAAGTTGGAGGGCAGTTGCACTCGCCCGCCCAAATATCGCGCCGAAGAGATGGGAATGATTTCCCCTGATTGATGGTAAAGCGGTTGACAGGTCGTCGCCCAAGCCGACAACGACACGCTCATCAACCCTAACGCCACTATCGCTCTATTCACGACGTCGCTCCTTGGTTAATTGGTAAGACAATACAGTCAGTCCGAGTGGGTTTAGACGCAGCGACTCCATACTGCGCTGCGCCAATTCCGATTTATCAGCCAAGCGCCATTGCAGATTCAGCACCAAATGTTCCGGCTGAGGCTGTCGCCCGCTGCCTTCAATTTGACGCGTTAAATAAACATTGCTTCGCACCACCGACGCTGAGGCCTCCCCCTCTTTCCACGCCACTTGGTCGTAATGCTCCACCCCGCGTTCGATGGTAATCACCGCCCGTTGGCCGTTTTTTCTCAACGCCTCGATTTTCTCCAGCGCATTGAACCCTTGAGGGCTCAAAAACTGCGCGTTTAAGTCGGGCGACATGAACACGCTGGCTTCGCCCCAATCGGTTTCAATGGTTTCCGGCGTGACCGCGTAACGGGACAGAGCAAATCGTTGCAATAACGCATCAATGGTCGTCTTGTAGAAAAGCTGCGCATCGTCAGGTTGATAATCCACCATCGACCACCCACCGTTGGGTTCGAGCTTCACATATACCACCTCTTTGTTGTTTTGCGCTTTCACAAACGCAAACCACAACAGCAAGAGCAGCAGTGCCATGACACCACACAAGGCCAACACCGCGACAAACCACCGGTTACGCTCCACGCGCAACAAGGGTTTATCTTCGCGCTTTTCAGGCGCAACAGGCTCCATAAGAATAGGTTCCATTTAAGCCGCTCCTTTACACCGGTTTGATTTTTGAGATAACTTTAGCAAGTTGCGCCGCGCCTGCCGCATTGGCTTTGGCTACCCCAGCCCCTGCGGAGGAAGCGCCTTTTGACAAGGCTTTCCCTGCGCCTTGAACCAGACTTCCTACACCTTTACCAACCGCAGCGCTCGGAGAGGACACTCCGCCCGAAATAGAAGCAACCAGCCCCATACTCGATACCACAATCGCCACCGCTAAAATCATGGTGATCAACAAATCCATATAATCGTTGGCACCCATCAGCCCCTCACGACCACCAATCTCTGTACATTGAGCCACCAAACCGCTTGGACACTGCAAAACACCCGACGCTGTAAACTGCGCTTTAATCGCAATCGCGGCTAAAACGCCGGCAGCCCTTACAACAACGAGTAGCAATAAACTTCCGAACGTGAACCGCATCCAACCATCAAACAGGCTACGAGTCGCGGGATGAACCAACATAGGGAAAAAGAAGACACCCAAAATTTTAGCCAGCAGTAGACTCCAGACCGCCCATGCGCCAATAAAGTACATGGCTAATACCAATAAAAAGCTGATGCCAATCCACAACATGTACATCAAAATATCGCCTACGGCCATATCCCAAAATGAAATCTCTTCGCTGTAAATACCGTCCAACGCATAACCCACCCACTTAAACAAAAACATCGGGTCTCTTGACCCGATTCCTAGCTCCAAGAGACGTAAACCTAGGTCATCAAAGCCTTCAAAAAGCACATCAAAGGCTGAGCTGTAAAAAGGGTAAGCCGATAAGACAATCAGCACCATGAGCGTGGATTGGGCTATCTTTTCAGGCTCAAAGCCAAACAACATGAAGCGAGCGACTTCTTGGAAATACAAAAGGCCGCACAAAAAAATGAGCAAGCCAAAAGAAGCTTGCTCAATCACAGGGTCGCTCATCACTTGGGTGATGAATTGCGTCACATCGGCTAAAAAGCTTTGCCGAAAAACCGTATCGGCGCTCATCGTATCGGCCTCGTGTCTTCCACCACACCTTGCGCCTTGGTTTCTTCAATGCGCTCAATCTGCGCTTGCTCTGCGCGTAAAATGGCGGCTGAAGTTCGATGTTCCATTTGATTGGAATTCGAGTAAGACGACAAGGTCATGTCATTTTGCAAGTCAAGCTGGTCAATCAACACTTGGTTCTGTTCAACCAAGAGTTGCAGCGTAGCAAGCTCAGTTTCATTGCCCAGCGTCAAGCGCGTGGCATCTAAGGCGTCTTGATTGGTTTTGATTTGAGCATTACGGGCAGCAAATTGCTGCGCCTCTTCACCTTGAATGTGGCTGTCTGCGGCCAGTTGATAGCTGCGTTGGTAACTCGAAGGCACCGCCCCTAACGTAGACTCGACATGTCGATAGGAAGTATCACGGTCTGGTAATGCCCCATATCGATTGTCCATATGAGGCGAACTGTACACGTGCTCATTGCCCGCGCGTTGCTCATAGGCGCGATTCACCTGCCTCGCGATGGCTTCGTAATCACGGCGGTCAATCTTATCTTCAAGTTGGGTCACTTGATTCAGTAAGACGTTATACTCACGCAGCATTTGTTGGTATTCGTCTATCGCAACCAGCAGTTGCTGAGTATTGAGGCCGGTTTGCTGCAAGATTTGTTCATACTCACTAATCAGTTGCTCGTACTCCGTAATGGACTGCAAAAGATTGGCCGCATCAAACGTAGGAAAACCAGAGGCTCGCACCACCATTGGCGTGGATAAGGCACTGGCTATCACCAGAGCTAATAGTGTTTTTTTCATGGGATGACCTTATGCGCTAGAATACGCTCGGTTAACGTAAAGAGATGAAAACAATGAAATTATCAAAAAAGAAAAAGGCACTCTCTGCCACCTTGCTATTACTGACATTAACAGGGTGTAGCTCAAATGGGGGCATCAAAACGGAAGACATTCAACTTACCGTGGACTATCACCTCAATAGTTCAGGCGAATGGAAACAACAGAAACTCCCCTTCAAAATCACAAACACGCCTTTTAAAGACGATGACTGGCAACCTCGCATTCAACAATCCATAGAGAACTATTCTTTGACGTACTGTCCAGACTCAAACCATTGCCGAATAATACCTATCACTTTGTTTTTGGATTATGAAATCAAAAAAAATGGGGAGGCCTACGATATGGAGGGGACTCTATTAACCGAAGGCACCATAACGACGACCACCATAGACCGAACCCCGTTTCAGCTTCATTTGACAGGTAGCACAACCAAGACCATCAGTAACGCCCTAGGTATGCAAGTCATCTTGAGAGTCAACTACCCCTCGCCTTCGACAAACAAACCCGCGGAGATTGAACAATCTCTTTATTAAATGGAAAGGATTGACACTGGACGTCATCACTCGGCACAACTTCAAACAAAAACGTTTCACTGACTTCCTGCTCAGTGAAAGTGATGGAGAGTTTGACCTTATCAGCATTGATTTCATCAAGGACATATGACCAGCCATTAGGGATCTCCTTCATGCCACCATCAAACGCTCGTTCTTTGGTGATAAGGTACATCGACCTTCTTTGTCCTTGATGGCGGGAATCAAATATACCACTAGAAGGAAACTGCCCCCCCTTAAATTGCACAGTAATTTCAACCATCTCTTTCGACACATCATCAAGCGAGAAATTCGGTGGCGGCAAGCTAGAGTCCGCCAGAGCCCAATGGTAATCCGACAAGTCCGATACTTGCGCCAGAGTTGGTGTAGATAAGGCGCTAGCGACCACCAATGCTAATAGTATTTTTTTCATGGAATGACCCTGCAAAATGATTAATGTCGAGTTAAGCACAACTCGACCGGCTCCCCACTCATGCTGAGGTTATTGCAAGACACCTCCCCCCTAGACAAGGAGATGGATGTATCAAGCGCATAGATAACCTGCTGTTCATCCTGCAAATTCATTATGCCTTCCAGCGCCTTTTTATAGACAAAATCAACCGCCATGAAGTCTGCCGCTTTTGACCGTGGACTGAGCTCCAGCTCAATCCCAGATTGCGTAAGCACACCACCTTCACTCTCGATTGTTTTTGTGCTTGAAATGTTGGTTTTTTCACCATCAATAGCAACAAAGTGGAACGTAGACACAACGCGACTCTCCTCTTTGATTTCAAGCAAATATGAGCTCATATCGGCAACAGGCTGAGGAATGGTAAGCTCATTATGGACACCTTCAGCCATCGCCGGTGTCATGGTCAATGCAAGAGTTAACCCCAAAATTCTATTTTTCATCTCTATTGTCCTTCTGTTTTTGTTAATGTGTTTTTCTCGACGAGTCCCGATAGGCTCATCCAAGATTTAACTCAGCCACGATTCTATCGACAGCGACATCGACATCCGGCTCTTCATTGAAAATGCGCTGAGCCAAGGCCGCTTCATGAGGGCGTGACGTCGCCACCACATACTGCTCAGGCTCAACATGAAGATTAATCACCTTGGCAATGCCCGCATCAGGCTGCTTGATGAAGGCTTGCTGCTTAGGTTTAAGTGAGCCAATCACGTCTAGCTCAGCTTGAGTTAAAAAAGGAAAGGCGTGCAGGTAGTCTTCTCGCTTCATTTCCGCATCCGCCATGAAGATGAAGGTCGTGGCGGCGCTCATTAAAGTGCCCCACTCCGACAAGTCAGAGTAATGCTTAGGCGATTGCGTCCAAAACCCCATGCCACCGCCGTGTTTAAACCATGTTCGCGCTTTCGCTATCACAAACTCCGCTGCGCCTTTTTGCGATAAAACGTATTGTGCTTCATCCACTTCAAAGAACTTAGCCCGAGTGCGGTATTGAGGGTCTTCAAACAACCGAACGCTGCGAAAGAATATTTCCGTATTCACCAACTGCGCTAATGCTGGGGTGTCTTTCACCCCTTCCGTGTTATAAACCGAAAACGGTTTATTCAACACACCAATGGCGTCCACTTCATTGTCAAACAAATTGCCGTAGATACCGCCACGCTTGAAGTTCTTGAGCTTCTGGTTGAGAGAGGGTTTGCACTTGCCGAGCATCGAGGAGAAAGAGCGTAGCTTTCCGTCTTGTGACATCACATGAACAATGGCGCTTTCCAACTCGTCTTGCTCTGTTGCGGTCAGTGTTTGCAACTCTTGCGCGTCGTTCATCAGTAGCATCAGACGAACCAACTCCAACATATGACGCACAAAACCGTCATCCCCTTGACCGCGACTCATGAAGAAAGGATTAAACCCTTTCGATTGCTGCGTGTCCTTCAAGCAGAACAACGCCGCATCGTCTTTAAAGAATCGAGCTAATGGCTCGCTCCCCGCATCAATATCCATGGCGCAATACATGCCACCGAGCTTTAAGAAGTGATTAGAGACACATTGTTTTAAAAAAGTCTTACCGCTTCGGGTCGGACCGACACCAATCACCAAACACTTATCCCCGACAAAGGGCGTGTAGTGAAACGGCACACCATCATCACTTTCAAAAACGTACAACGCCTCTTCGGGCTTATCATTACGAAGCCATGTGGGAAACCCTTCATGACTGCGAAAGAACAGCGAGAGCGCCCCAGCTTGACTGCTGTTAATCACGCTCGACCGGACGCTTTTCTTGTTTGAGCCGAGCAGCAACAACTCATACGCATCCAGCAATCCTGCCTTTTCCCACAGTAGATGAAAATCCGAGTTGTCCAACACTGACTTCATGCGCTTTGTGCATTTTTTTACTTTCTGCCAATCTTCATCAAAGACCACCACAAACGAAAGCCACTCACCGTACTTGTCTTCATCTTCGCTCATTCGCTCCAAATCACGCATGACGGCACTTAACGCATGGTTGCTCTCGATTTTCATACGAATCGAGCCTTGGTCAGCCTCCCCCTTCGCCAAGTCCATCAGCGAGAGCTGAGAGCGGTGCAATTCCGCTTCGCGGTCTTTCACGACGCCTCGCTTACCTTGCTTGGAATAGGACTGAAAACGGGTAAAGAAAAGATAGTTGCCCTTTTCCAGTGCGGGGTTAGCATCACTTGCCCATGCGCACTCTGGGGTGTAACTCATACCAATGCCATTCACGGCAGCAATGCGAGCATACACCACGCTGTCATGCTCAATTTTTAAGTAGTGCTGCCCCTCCAACACCACAACACTGACGTGACCACTGGAAAGCAGCCTGTCCCAATCTTGATTGGGAGCGGACAGGTAAGGGGCAGAGAGCGCTTGAGGCTGTAACGTGACCAATGCCTTTTGCAGGGCAAAAATTTGAGGGGACGTGAGCTTTTCATTAAACAGAGAGCGAAAAGAGAGGCCGAGCATCGTGTTATCGAGCGCCTCATCCAGCAACTCACACTGCTCAAAGAGCTCTCTTTCATCAAACAACACAGAAGCGCGATTGGACAGTGCAATTTTCAATTGCTGCCTTGCGCTGACATCAAACAAAGCGGTCATACAAAGACGCACCATCTCACTGCCCAGAGAGGCGTAATTGGCCACACTTTTCACTTCAACCGTCCAAAACAGCGACGATTGATAGAGCTCACGCTTATGGTTTAAAAATGCCGCGCGTCTCGAAGATACCAGTTGCGCTCGCGCGTTATCGCGACGCGTAAATTCAATGTCTGGGCTGTCATAATGAAAGTAATGCTGAGTTAATGTGGCTTCAAACGGAAGCCTTTGTATCACATGGCGCAGCAGTAATGACACCCACGCTTTTTCTTCGGGTGACAACAAATTGGGCTCAACGCCGGATAACGAAATCACGCCCAAAACCGAGCCGTGATAAGTCAATACCTGCCCTTCATCAAGAGCAGCGTACGTTTGAATGGCTTGGTTTAGGGCGCTCATATTAAAAACTCTGTAGCCAAGTCATGACGGTCGCCAAACTAAACAAAGAAATCGCGCCTACACAAACTCTGAAAATCCACGCCATCACCGCACTACCGGATTGTGGTGCAATAATCCACAACATAATCGCGGCGGCCGCAGAGATGAACACGACAAACAAGGTGCCCGTGCCCCCTAGAAAGTCCACAATTTCCTGAAAGAAGGCCGCTATCTTCGCAAATCCGCCCGAACTAGAGCCGAGTGAGACTGACGCATGAGCTTGAGTGGCCAACATACAGTACAAAAAAAGCCCCAAAGAGGGGCGAGTAAGAGTTGTCATCGTTGTTGTTTCCATTGTTGATATGAATAAACGCCCTGCTCTTTGATGATAGAGAGGCGCTTGATATTGACGTCATCCGACGTCAAATCCGTTGTCTTCCGCCTCGCTAGCCAAAATACCCACGCGTGTGGGTCATCTTCATGCGCCCAGCGAAGCGGCATCATAATGAGAGCGCACCACAGCGCACCTATTGGCAACCCAAATAACCAGCCAAACCAATCAATGAACACAATGAAGCCAAAGCCCGCAAAGAGCCCAGCTAACGCGAAGAGTTTGAGTGGAATACCGAAAAGCAGCGTGACCGCTGAGAGGTGCTGAAATCGCTTGAGTTGGGGGTTATTCATGACGCTCCAGCCCGAGCACCAACGGCCAATCTTCCCAATCAAGTCCGGAGGATTTGAGTTCTTCACGCAACTCAATACGTCGCCTAGCCTCAGCCTGCCTAGCTAGACGCTCAGAGGATTCTTTTTTCTTACTCATCCACACTCTCTCTTATTTGAGTTTGATTGATTTTGCAAATCACACTCAAAGAATGTGATTTGCAAAGGGTCTTAACCGAACCGCCAAGACCAAGGCGGCGCTTATTTACATTTCGGGTCATTCTCACAGTTCAGCCATACCAGCCTATGCACTTCCATTATCTATAGGTCGCACACCCGGTCGCCGTAGCGGTAAATAAGGTTGATTTCAGTGAATTTCTGTCCTCCGTCACTGGTTTGCTCGGAGTGACCACGCAGAGTAAACCCCGCGTTAAGTCGTTCATGGCACACATTGTTAAAGAGCGGTGTTTAAGATCCAATTCCACACAGGAAACGGACAAAAAAAATCAAATCTTGTCGAGTCTTACTCTGGTGACAAAATTTCTTTTTGCTGTTTTACAGGCAAGCGATAAAACGCTCGCAGCACAAACAGCGCTTCAATTCGTTTACTTCGGCCATGAGCCGATGCTGAGCGCGTAAGGTGCTGGTTCGTCTCATAGTCGAGAGTTGCCGTCACATTCGTGCATTTTTTAGTTTCAGAAGTCATAGAAAACTCAATTGCATACCTGATCAAACAAACAGTAAACAAAAAAAAACAACAAAGTAAACAAAAAAAACAAGGATGTATTTGGGGTTTCAACAAATAAAACGTGAAATAGCCAGAGTCGATAACTCAAGTTAATTCACGGGAACGCAATGAGATTTGGCGATAGGTTAAAGATCCAAAGAAAATTAAAAGGAATAACGCAATTAGAGATAGCAGAGCATGTATCTCTCTCAAAAATGGCAGTATCTCGATGGGAAAAAGGGGATAGTATTCCGGCAGGAGAAACCCTAAATGATCTAGCCAAACTATTAGAAGTTGAACCTAAATGGTTATTAACTGGAGATCTGGAGGGTCACAGAGAACATGTTATCTTCGTAGACTTTTACCATGAGATCTTTGCTAGTGCTGGAGATGGGAATCTCTGTAATAACGAAGCTCCTGAGATGTACCCCATACCTAAAAGTATTGTAGAAAATGAAGGTGAGGAAAATATTTGTTGCATCAGGGCAAAAGGAAACTCTATGACTCCTGTTTTACAGGATGGGTCTATTATTGCTCTCAATATCAACAAAAAAGAACTCAGAGATGGGATGATGTATGTCATACGACAAGGAGATTTACTTAGGGTAAAAGTATTAATAGAAACACCAGATAATATTATCATCCGAAGCTATAATCAGGACTTTGATGATGAAGTCATATCAAAAGATGCTAGGCTTGATGAAAATTTAACCATAGTTGGTCGGGTTGTTTGGCATTCATCGTATTTAGCCAGCTAAGTAAACAAAAATATCTTTGATAAATAAAACTAAAAATGCGATAGTTATGTTGTTCAAACAGAGTGCACCACATAGCACATTACTACATAGAGTTATATGTAGTGTATTTTTGAATTGAATGTGTTAGGGGTGGTACCTTAACGTTAAGCATTTGCAAAAAAGCCGCCTTACCCAGAGAGTAGGCGGCTTTTTTGTATAAAAAATTATTATTTGCCTCTTCCATTCATCTTGTGTACTCTGAGTCATCTTTGTTTTTAGCAACCAACTAAAAACATTCAAACCTCTCTGGAATTTAAAATGAAAAACTCTCCTTATCTACAGCTCATAAAATCATCAGAACCAGCCTATTCACCAAATGAACCTCAAACTTGCCGTTTGACTTTCTCATTTGAGATGAAAGGTGGTTACGATGACTACCGCTAAAAAAGAACTCACTCTTCTCGAACACCACAATCAACTGACGGATGCTATCGCTCGGGATGAAAGCATTTCTGCGGACATCAAATCCTTGTTGGTTTGTATCTCAACGTTCTTTAATACTCAAAAACAATGCGCATTCCCAAGCCGAAAAAAAATCGCTGCGAGAATGGGGTGTTGTGTTAACTACGTTACAGAGCTGATAGCCAAAGCCAAAAAGACCGGTCGAATTAAAGTCACAGCTCAATTCACCAAAACCGCCATTGACTCCGCCCCAAGACAAGTTGCAAACAAGTACGAATTTGCTCTTGAGATGTTCGGGTTATATTACAAAAAAGCCAAAACGCTTTTTAATCGACATCTCAGAAAGAAAAACAAGAAAAAAGAAGCCACTCAACAAGCATCAGCCGCTAGAGTTGATTACATCACTCAACAATTAGACGAAGCCTCAGTGTCAGAGCAACCTGATATCGACACTTACGAGTGGGAAGAATACGAACCTCCCAAATAACCCCTCAAATTTTTAGAATGCCGTTAGCTCGGTAGGCTTTTTTACATCTCAAGAAAAGTAAATGTGACACCTATCACAAATCAACCTCATCCCCAAACACCTAACCCATCAAAATCCCCATCAAATACGCCCAATTCTCCCTAAAAAGCCATAATAGGCCTACCCCCTAAAGAAATTCGTGTAGGCAATCCTAAAGGTAGACCTTTAGGTCTTCCTAAAGATATTCAGGTAAGCAAAACAAAAGAATTAAATAACATTAGAATAAATAAACATTAGAGTGATTCATTCCTGATTTGGGTGTGGGTAACTTTCGTGAGGAACGAGCGAATAGTTATCCATCGCCCAAATCCGACAAGCGAAGCGCGTCAGTCTCATCCCCCACGGCTAACTTGATCGATCCCCTCTTTAGCTCTCAAATTAGGTTTTTCAGTGACCGTGCCATAGTTCAGGTTAGAGCGATATTCCGCTTGCTCACCCTCCGACTGGCTACGCCAGCTACGGGATTGCGCCGAGCGGTTGAATTGGAAAGCTTACTTGGTATTTCCCAGTAAAAACTTTGGGTATGCGGATTTAGTGATTATGCCATCGATGGGGTATGATTGATGACTCACTATTAACTTTAATTAAACAGGATTTGAATTTTTATGGGGTCTTTTGTAAAAGCAAACCTAATCAATAATGAAAATATTAAGTATGAAGGGAGAGTAAGCATTTGGAGCTTACTACCTAACTTTGTCATTGGGTTACTCTTACTTCAATTTTATGGTTTTGGCTTGATTTTTTGGCTATCTGGATTAGTTAAATATTACACAACAGAGTTAGCTATTACTGATAAGCGGGTTATTGCTAAATTTGGTCTTATCAGGCGTAGTACAATTGAACTTAGCCTAGTAAAAACGGAGAGTGTACAGGTAGAGCAGGGAATTATCGGTCGTATTTTTAATTTTGGAAGTATTGTTGTTGGAGGTGCTGGTAATGCTCAAGCACCTATTCCAGGGATTTCTCAGCCTTTGGTATTTAGGAATGAATTCTTAAAAATTCAGGAAGATAGCTTAACTTAACCTGAGTCGTGATATAGTGTTTACGGGTGCTCTTGGCTGTTTGCCATGAGCAATCATTTAAACATTTTTGTTTGTGGCAGATAGACAAAAGCCCCGAAAGTTAATTAAAACTTACGAGGCAATGTATGTATCCAAACACTACAAATATTAGCCTCTTTATCACTAGGAGGCAACAAAAAATGCCCAAGAGTAAAATAGCCCTGATGGGCTTGGTGGTGATTTGTTTCACCGTTCTGTGTGGACTTTTTATTGTTCGAGACTCGCTCTGCGAGGTTCGATATAAAGATGGAAGTACAGATTTCCTAGCACGCTTTGTTGTCTACGAAATGGTAAGGTAGCTGAGCAGGAAGAGGCGTAAGCCTCTTCCTGATTCAGTGTTGTGATTCATGCCAAGGCGCACCCAAATCCTTCCTTCTGAACACTCAAATCTTTTTCTTCATGTCTATTTTCACGGCGTGTTATGTATCATATGTTAAATAGACCTATTAGCTCTTGCTGTGTATGGTTAAGCTGATGAGTGGTTGTGACAGGAGTAACAAGGAGTGGGGGGATGAATCAGCCTTCCCATCAAACTGAAAAGACTGATATCTTAATTTTGCGGACTAATGAGAAAGCTGGGCTATTTCGTCTTTAGTCAGGCCTGTAACGTCGGCAATGGATTGTGGTTCGATGCCATTTAGCATCATTTTAATCGCCATCTCCTTTAGGGCTTCTTGGCGTCCACGCTGCTCACCTTGT
>NZ_MCZK01000001.1 GCF_002875945.1 Vibrio lentus | reverse complement strand
CCTAAGCTGCTCTTTTCTTTTAATTTTTTATTTTCTATCAGGGACTAATTACTTATAACTGAATCGGGTATCACCTTATTCACATTTTAGTTATAAGTAGTGAGTCCCCGATAACTGAACTATTTAGGGAGTAAAACTGCTCATTTCTTCAAGCGAAAGAATACTAATCATAGGCTCATGACAATAAAACGGTTGGCGAGACTCATCAAACGGGATGTAGTCGATATGATTAAAGCGATGGCGTAACATTTTTTTATACTCAAGATCTCTAACAACAAAGACCACATGACTCCAAAACCCTTGCTGTTTTGCTAAGATATGTTCTTTGATAATGATTCGATACCGAACAGGACTTTTTAATCGAGATTCGACCTCAATCGCCAAAGTTTCACCATTATGTTTTGAGGTAACAAGTGCATCAGGATAGTGATTTAAGCTGTAGCGTTTTCTAAAGTCTGAATCATAGTTAGATTGATGAAATGTAGCCCAACTTAAATGAGAAAATGCAATAGAAGTACGTTGAAATAAAAGCTTTTGGTCAAGAGTGTTCGGACTAAATCGCAAACCTTTAAAACTTCGTAAGAACGTATCACCCTCACCAAGAAAAATAGCCCCATCATCAACGATCCCCCATAGGTTGACCTTTCGAGAGCTCAACATCACCGTTCGTTTAATCAAAAAGCCTTTCGCAACCATTCTTTTAAGCAACGTAGAAGTATTAGATTTAGCGGACTGGAGCAGAAAGCAAAGAGTCTCAAAGTCAGTGAAAGTTTCGAGAGCTAGAAAACGTAAAACAATACGTTCCTTATCTTGTCCTCGACGGACAGCATGAGAGATGTGCATAAGATGAGTCATAGGGAAACCTAAGAAAAATAGAAACTCAAACAACCCTAAAAAGGGCTGTTATCTGATAAGGCTGTTGTTTTCAGTCTCACTCAAGGAGGCCAGCTTTCTTTTTACGGAAATAAGTAGCGCGACTGATCCCTAAGTTTTCCCACGGTTTCACCTGAGCGATAGAATCAGCTTTAATAGTTCCAGTAGGACGACCGCCTCCTTTTGAAATCTTACCACCTGTCGATACTGTGCCACCCTTTGCACCTTTCCTTGCTTGGCTTTCTCTAAAGGCTTGAGGCGTGAAATGCTTGTACGTCCAGTTAGCGATAGACTTTGCTATCGCTTTCACTTCTGACACTGGCAAAGGCACTTTAAATTGAGCGTTAAGGGCTTCTACGTGGTCGTAGACAGCCGAGTTCCAGTCACGCTTATAGTTGGGTGCCCAGAACTCTCTAATCGCCTTGTAGCTCCATTGACGCACTGAATCAAACAACTCACAATTACGACCAAGACCTGAGACTTCGCTACCACGTAACGGATGACCTTTCAGATCTAGATAGTCCGCCAGTTCATCTAGCGTGTATTCGTGCTCAGTCCAAAATTCATTTTGCCAATGTGGGTGCAGTGGGTTTTTAGTGAGTAGCCCTGCAAAGCCACGATCTGCCTTTAGACGCTCTATCATTGCTGACTCAATCGCAGCAGCGTAGCGAATCGGTTCGCTATGTGCGATGTCAGACGTACAAAAAGGCACTTTCAAGCGATACGCAATGTGAGCGTGTGCGTTCTCTGGGTTCTTTGAAGTCCAGCATGGCGTTGGTAGATCGTTGTCGCACCACGCCAATACACCGCCTTGACGGTCAATATCAAAGAGCAGGTAAGTAACCAACTTCGGTTGGTTCACTTGAAGATACTTCTTCTTAATCGCTGTTTTTTTGGGGCGTATGTGGGTGACACCGAGTTCATCGGTGCAATACGGCTTATGAGGAAGCGTCTCGATTAGATCAAGTTGAAGTGCGTTTGATTGTTCAGCTTTCACACATAACTGCGCTTATGGCGGTTACGTGTGGATTGTCTTTGTCTGTTCATGTGTTAAAATCACTTTAGAAATTCAGCCCTGACTTCTTATCCTTCCGCCAAGTTGAGTAAGATTCAGGGCTTTGTTTTATCTGGCGTTTATCTTACTCCTCAATACCTTGCTTCGCAATTTCCCATCGCTTTTCTTGCTTTCAGGCACAAAAAAGGCCGCTATCGCGACCTTTCGAGAATCATTGTTCTACCGAAACACTGCACTTCGCACTAAGTGAATTATGGAAAATGAATGATCGTTCATTCACTACGCACTAAGTGCAGTTACGTTAAATAGAGGTTAAAATCCAAATACTGATCACTACGATAAATGGTAACTCCAAGTTTTAGTCTATCTTCGAGGTTACGCCCCTAATACAACTAAGGATGCCCCAAGCATGACTCCCACAATACCAACCCACTGCCTATTACTGACCGTCTCTTTTAACAAAATAGTAGCAAACAGTGCTGAAAATAATGCCGATAGTCGCCTTATAACCGAAACAAACGCAACATTCCCCAAAGAAGAAGCCCAATAGAATGTAATTAGAGTCATAAAGTGAGCGAGAGAAGTTACTATGTTCATTTGTATTTCCTCAGTACTTAAATCCTCTTTTGTAAATACGAATATGTAAAAAGTCACCAACACGTAAGAAGTACTAACTACCAAACAGGTCCATAGAATTGGATCCAAAACTTGTGCTCCATTCTTGTGAAATATTGAGCTAATAGCCCAACAGAAAGCTACACAAACCATGAGTAATGAACTTAGGTTCGATAGCATATTCCTTACATTAAATTTATAGCTATACATTACGAATACAATTGACAACACCACCCCAGATAGGCTCAAAAATGACGGAACCTCTCCATACCATCCGAAATTAATTCCCAACTGAAAAACTGGAATCAAGCAAAGAATCGGAGCTGACGCTGAAACTTTACCGGCTTTAATAGCATAAGAATAAGCCACGATAGCCAGAGAATCTAACAAAGAAGCAATGAGTAAGATCTTCAACAATTTAAACTCAAACCACTGAAATCCATTATAAAGAATAATAATAAGCGACAGTGGTTGGATTATTAATAATGTAAAGTAAGCTGATTTTAACCCATTGATTTTTGATGATTTAGTTGATACATCCCTTATTGATAAGAAAAACGCTGATAATACAGCTGCTATAACCCACACTACCGAGCCTCAAAATCGAGAGCTTTTTGGTAGGAGGCATAAAAAGAATCAATATCAGAATGCGTCATATCCGCTCTCAATGTAACTCTAATTGAAGCCTGCCCTCGAGGAACAACAGGAAAGAATACTGAAGACGTGAAAAAACCATCTGATAATAAAGATGAACACACACGATTAGCTAAAGAGTCATCGTATAACCTTAGCAATCTAATTGGCATCACGTTTCCCTTTTCTTTTGTATTGAAGATAGAATCAAAATACGTAATTACACCTTGTAGCTTTCGCTGTAATTCTTGAAGTTCTCCAGATTCATGGATATCGAGTGACGCCATCCCAGCTCCAATCCCAGCAGAGTTTAAACTTTGAGACCAGTTAGAAGGACCACCATATCTATTAACTAAGTTTCTCATACTATTATTTGGCAGCATGGCCAAACCACCACTAGCTCCAAAAGCTTTACCTAAAGAAGAAACAATAATTGTTTTATTATTCATTTCACCTAGACAACTCCTAACAAAGCCTTCCCCTTGACTACCAAGAGCCGATAAGGAATGAGAGTCATCAAGATACAAAAAAAGACCATACCTCTCTTGCAAATACATGAGGTCATCTATTTTAGTTACCCCACCCATACTGTAGGCTCCATCCGCGACATAGGCTACAAACTTTTCTCTCCTGCACAAATCTTCAAGTTGCTCCATATTATTATGATCAATAGTCACAATATCAGTTTCAGCAGAGCAAGCTGCCTTTGTGTGATTCATTGAATAATGTGAATATTTATCGAAGGCTAAAACTGGGACTTGATTATTGGTCATTACACCAGATGCAAGTAAAGGTAAAATTCCTGAGCTGGCAGAACTACAAGATAATGTAGCCAAAGCTTCACATCTAAAATGAGAAGATAACCTCTCTTCATAGTCATCAAGATATGATAACTTCAAGCGATTTCTAGAGTTTGGTATTCTCAGAACACCAACATTGTTAACCCCATCAATTGCCCCTTGAATGATCGATGGATGAAACTCTAAACCTAAGTAAGACGTTGTACAAAAATGAGTAAAAACATTGTTTGTATTCATGCACTGATATTGATTAACACCAGAAACAGATGCGTTCATAGATGTTATATTATGCTGCAGCGCCTCTTCCCAAGATTGTTCAGATAAATCAACTACTTTTTTATAATTTGTTTTGTGATATTTAACTAAATCCATTTTTTAACTCCCCCCATAATTTGAGCAGGGCAAGTTTACACGCACAACACCAGCAGCAATGCACCAACACGCATACTTTGAACAAAGTTCACACACCCCACGCTCATGAAAGCAAAATATACGCATTTTTTTGGTGTTGATTATTCCTATTATGTTCAA